>NZ_JBLREB010000002.1:0-692943 GCF_048159605.1 Ectobacillus polymachus
GCTAGCCCCGAAGGGCTCGCTCGACTTGCATGTATTAGGCACGCCGCCAGCGTTCATCCTGAGCCAGGATCAAACTCTCCATAAAAGTTAAGTTTGTCTAAGCTTATTTAAAAAAACTGACGTTTGTTGTTTTGTTTAGTTTTCAATGTTCATCCGCTGTCTTTCAGCGACTTAAATAATATAACACACATAAACAAAATCGTCAACACTTTTTTATGTTTTAATATATATGACTTGCTGACTTGATTTATTATAAAGACTTCTATTATAAAATGCAACCTATTTTCGATGAGAAATTTATATAATATCTTACAGTGAAAACAACTCCTAGAACATTGTACACTCATATGATCTACTCACGACAAAAAACAGTTACATGAAATTCTTTAAGCAGCGGGATAAAAATAGACCGTTAGATAGAACTGCCTATCTAACGGTCTATTGAGAATGAAAGGTAGGATGTATCTACCACTTCATTTCTTATTCTTCTCCATCTTCATCTACTTCGATGTCATCTTCACGCTGTGCTTTTGCAACCGTAGCAACTTCTTCATTTTCCTTTAAATTAATGAGACGAACTCCTTGTGTATTTCTACCCATACAAGAAATTTGCTCAACAGGAATACGAATCAGAACACCTGCTACTGTAATCAGCATAATATCTTCTTCGCCTTTTACAGACTTAACAGCTACTAGTTTTCCATTTTTATCATTCACATTACAAGTTATCAAGCCTTTTCCGCCACGACTTTGAATTCGATACTCTTCTATCGGTGTACGTTTACCAAATCCATTTTTCGTAACAATTAATACATCTACATTATCTTCTGCAATTTCCATTCCAACAACTTGATCATCATCATGTAATGTGATAGCTTTTACGCCAGCTGCTGTTCTTCCCATAGAACGAACATCTTGTTCATTGAAGCGTATGAGCAGCCCGCCGCTCGTTCCAACAATAATATCTTTATCTCCTGATGTTAATCGAACGGAAATAAGTTCATCTTCTTCTCGTAAGGAAATAGCAATTAATCCATTATTGCGGATATTCGCAAAGGATGAAAGTGGCGTACGCTTAGCAAGCCCTTGCTTCGTAGAAAAGAATAAATAATCCTCGTCCGAAAATTCCTGAATTGGAATCATGGCATTAATCCATTCATCCTTTTCGATTTCTAACAAATTAATAATTGGAATCCCTTTTGCTGTTCTACTATACTCTGGTATTTCATACCCTTTTATACGGTATACTTTTCCTTTATTCGTAAAGAACAGAATATGATTATGTGTAGACGTCGTAAGTAGATGTTCTACAAAATCATCATCATGTGTCCCCATTCCTTGAACGCCTCGTCCATTTCTATTTTGACTTCTATACGTTGAAGTAGGAAGTCTCTTAATATAGCCGTTATGAGTCAAGGAAATAACAATATTTTGTTCGGGAATTAAATCTTCATCCTCGATAGATCCAAATCCACCTGGAACGATTTCTGTTCTGCGCACATCATTGTAACGTTCTTTCACTTCTAGCAATTCTGTGCGAATAATTTCAAGTACTTTTTCTTCACTTGCGAGAATAGCCTTCAATTCTGCAATTAATTGTTGCAATTCTGCATACTCTTCTTCTATCTTCTCGCGTTCTAATCCTGTTAAACGTTGCAAACGCATATCCAAAATAGCTTGTGCTTGCTTTTCGCTTAATCCAAATCGTTCGATCAAACCATTACGAGCAATATCAGCAGTTCGTGAGCTACGGATAAGTGCAATAACTTCATCCAGGTGATCAAGAGCAATACGTAAACCTTCTAAAATATGCGCACGAGCTTCCGCTTTATCTAGCTCAAATGCTGTCCGTCTTCGAATTACTACCTTTTGGTGCTCTAAATAATAATGTAAACTTTGCTTTATATTTAAAACCTTTGGTTCTCCATTAACTAGAGAAAGCATGTTTATACCAAAGCTTGTTTGTAATGCTGTATGCTTATACAAATTATTAAGTAATACATTTGCGTTCGCATCTCTGCGGACTTCCATAACAATATGCATACCATTGCGATCTGATTCATCTCGTAAATCCGTAATACCATCAATTTTCTTATCACGAACAAGCTCAGCAATCTTTTCAATAAGCTTTGCTTTATTTACTTGATAAGGAAGTTCCGTTACAATAATGGATTGCTTTCCATTTCCGCGTTCCTCTATCGACACTTTACCACGTACAAGAATCGATCCTCTTCCTGTTTCATAGGCACGACGAATTCCGCTCTTTCCGATGATCTGTCCAGCGGTAGGAAAATCAGGACCCGGAATGTACTCCATTAGCTCATTAATTGTAATATCTGGATTCTCACTTAATGCTAACACTCCATCAATTACTTCTCCAAGTTGATGAGGAGGAATGTTTGTTGCCATCCCAACCGCAATTCCTGTAGCTCCATTTACGAGAAGATTTGGAAATCTTGCTGGTAAAACGATAGGCTCTCTTTCAGTCCCATCATAGTTATCTTGATAATCAATTGTATTTTTCGAAATATCGCGCAAAAGCTCCATCGATATTTTCGACATTCTCGCTTCTGTATAACGCATTGCTGCAGCAAAGTCACCATCAACAGATCCAAAGTTTCCATGACCATCAATGAGTTCGTAACGTTGGTTAAAGTCCTGCGCCATCCGTACCATCGTAGCATATACGGCTGCATCACCATGTGGATGGTACTTACCAATTACTTCTCCGACAATACGAGCTGATTTTTTATGTGGCTTATCTGATACAATTCCTAAATCATTCATCGCATATAAAATTCTTCGGTGCACAGGCTTTAATCCATCCCGTACATCTGGCAGAGCCCGAGAAACAATGACACTCATCGCATAATCCAAAAAGGATGATCGCATTTCATGACTAATATTTATATCTCGAATCTGGGCTTGTTGTTCGTTATCTGACATCAACTAGCGCCTCCTCTTACGTTTCCGAACATATTTATAGGGCGAGCCCTTAAATATCTAGGTTTTTCACGTATCTAGCATTTTCTTGAATGAAGTTACGACGCGGTTCTACTTTATCGCCCATTAACATTTCAAATGTTTCGTCTACTTCCAGCGCATCTTGTAGGTTTACTTGAAGAAGCAATCGGGCTTCAGGATCCATTGTGGTTTCCCAAAGCTGATCTGGATTCATTTCACCAAGACCTTTGTAGCGCTGGATATTTGGCTTCGGCTGCGCTGGTAATTCCTGCATGATTTTATCTAAATCTTTATCGTTATAAGCGTATAAGATTTTTTTCCCTTGTTGAACTTTAAATAAAGGCGGCTGTGCTATATATACATAGCCGTGTTCAATAATATTACGCATATAACGATAGAAAAACGTTAATAATAAAGTTCGAATGTGTGAGCCATCCACATCCGCATCTGTCATAATGATAATTTTATGATATCTTGCTTTTTCTATATCAAACTCTTCTCCGATGCCTGTTCCGATTGCCGTAACAATGGCACGAATTTCGTTATTAGAAAGAATCTTGTCAAGACGAGCTTTTTCAACGTTAATGATTTTCCCTTTCAGTGGAAGAATTGCTTGGTAATGCCGTTCACGGCCTTGTTTGGCAGATCCTCCGGCTGAATCACCTTCAACGATGTAAATCTCGCTGATAGACGGGTCTTTTGACGTACAATCTGCAAGCTTACCAGGTAAACTTGAAACTTCTAAGGCATTTTTACGTCTCGTTAGCTCACGAGCCTTTTTAGCAGCGACACGAGCTCTGGAAGCCATTAGTCCTTTATCGATAATCTTTCTTGCAACATCCGGATTTTCGAGAAGGAATTTTTCAAATGTTTCTGCGAAAACAGATTCTGTAATCGTTCTTGCTTCACTATTGCCAAGCTTCGTCTTTGTTTGTCCTTCAAATTGAGGATCTGGATGCTTGATAGAAACAATTGCGGTCAATCCTTCACGCACGTCTTCTCCCATTAAGTTATTATTACCATCTTTAAATATTCCGTTCTTTCTTGCATAATCATTAATCACTCGTGTTAAGGCCGTCTTAAATCCTACTTCATGGGTACCGCCTTCATACGTGTGAATATTATTTGCGAACGATAAAATATGGCTTACATATCCTTCGTTGTATTGTAAGGCAACTTCAAGATATATATCATCACGTGTTCCCTCTACGTAGACCGGCTCCTCATGGATAACTTCCTTTGAACGATTTAAATGTTCTACATAGGACTTGATGCCGCCTTCGAAGTGAAATTCTTTCTTTTGTTTCGTTTCTCGCTTATCTTCAATGGTAATACGTAAACCACGATTTAAAAATGCAAGTTCACGCAATCGATTTGCTAATGTATCAAAATCATATTCCGTAGTTTCCGTGAAAATTTCCGCATCTGGTTTAAAACGTGTAGTTGTACCGTTCAATTCTGTTTCTCCAACTACAGCTAAATCAGCAACTGGAATACCACGATGATATTCTTGATAATGTATGTTTCCTTCACGATATACATATACTTCTAATACTTCTGATAACGCATTGACAACAGAAGCTCCGACTCCATGTAATCCGCCGGACACTTTATATCCGCCACCGCCAAATTTTCCACCTGCATGCAGAACTGTCATGATAACTTCAACGGCAGGACGTCCTACTTTTTCTTGAATACCTACCGGAATACCACGACCATTATCCTTTACTGTAATACTATTATCTTCTTCAATAATGACGTTAACTTCATTACAATATCCAGCAAGTGCTTCATCAATACTGTTATCAACAATTTCCCAAACTAGATGATGCAACCCTTTACCACTTGTAGTACCAATGTACATACCAGGACGTTTTCTGACAGCTTCAAGTCCTTCTAATACTTGAATTTGACTTTCATCGTATGCATTCTCTTGTGTTTTCTTTTGTTCCATTGTCACAAACATCACCCACTTTTCCATTTAACGGAAGAAATTTATAACGATCTAATTGACGACTCCATTCGTCACTTGTATCGTCTTCGCTTGCTTGAGTGTTTGATGCTCAATACCATCAACACTTGTTGTCGTTACGAAAGTTTGTACTTTACCTTGTATTGTATTTAATAAATGAGATTGACGATAATCATCTAATTCTGATAAAACGTCGTCTAATAAGAGAATAGGGTATTCGCGTACTTCTGAGTGGATCAATTCAATTTCAGCTAGTTTAAGGGAAAGTGCTGTGGTTCGCTGCTGTCCTTGCGAACCAAAAACCTGCACATTTTTATCATTAACGAAGAAATGTAAGTCATCGCGATGAGGACCAATTAAAGTTGCACCACGAAATAATTCACGCTTTTTTATCGTCTGAAAAGCACCATAGTATTCTTCTTTTATTTTCGACAAATCCGTGGATTCTGATACATCTATGCTCGGTTTATATGCAATTCGCAGCTCCTCTAGCCCTCTACTTATACCATTATGAATGGGAGCTGCCCATTCTTGGAGCATACGAAGAAACTCGAATCTCTTTAGTAAAATTTTCGCTCCATGCTCAATCAACTGAATGGTAAACACATCTAGCATTGCTTCATTGTGTTTACCCTCACTTTGCATCTTCTTTAATAAATGATTTCGTTGCACAAGCACCTTATTATATTGGCTTAACTCATACAGATAGAGAGGCGCAATTTGTCCTAATTCCATATCAATAAAACGCCTTCGAACTTGCGGGCTTCCTTTTACTAGATTCAAATCCTCCGGAGCGAACATGACAACATTCATTTCCCCGATATATTGACTTAGTTTCGATTGTTCTAATTGATTTAATCTCGCTTTTTTTCCCTTTTTGGAAATGAGCAAATCTAGGGTTAGCGATGTATTTCTTTTTTGAAGCTTCCCTTTTATTTTACCATATTCTGCGTCCCATTTGATAAGCTCTCTGTCATTTGACGTTCGATGAGATTTTGCCATAGCTAATACAAAAATTGATTCAATTAAATTCGTTTTACCTTGTGCGTTTTCACCGATAATAACATTCACTTGATCTTCAAATGAGAGCATAAGTTCCTTATAGTTACGAAAATTTTGTAGTGCTAGTTCTTCAATATACAAAGGGATGCCTCCCTTACTTTGCCTTTACTTGAAATGTTCCGAATGACGGAACTTCAACCGTATCATTGCTATAAAGCTTTCTGCCTCGTCTGTTGTCTGCTTCGCCATTGACATACACTTCATGTTCTTGTAAAAACCAGCGAGAAGCTCCTCCAGTATTCACTAAATCAGCAAGCTTCAAAAACTGTCCAAGCGTTATATATTCTGTCGAAATCGATATCACTTTCATAAAAATCGCTCACTTTCTAAAAGTGTTCATTCTTTCATTGTACTAAAAAAATAAATATTAGAAAAGAAATGCTTCAAAAAAGATTATGCAAGAAGGGGAACTTAAAAAAACTAACAGACGAAATGGACCGCTTCAGAAACAGTCATACCATTCTGTAAGTCGGTCCATTTCATAACATATCACAATTTTAAAATATCCCAGTGAACATAAAGTGAAACTTTCCTAGGTGGGGGTTTTCTCTCATCCCCCACCTAGGGTTAGCCCGCCCAATACGGACTTTAACGGGCAGCCCTACCCCACTTAGCCTTCTCCGATTTCTCTAAGTCTTGAAGTGGGGGTCTTACTGCCCGTTAAAGCGGGATAAAAACTTTAGATATTAATACGTACGAACAGGCAAGATTAATTGAACCATACTGTCATCATTAATAGATCGAATTAAAAACGGACGCATAGCTCCTGTAAAACTTGTTTTTATTTCAGTGCTATCTAATACTTTTAATGCATCCATCATATATTTTGCACTGAAGGAAATTTTTAATTCTTCTCCATCAATACTCTCACAAGACAATTCTTCAACAACCTTTCCGATTTCAGGAGAGTTTGAAGAAATTTCAATTTGATTATCTTCAAATGTAGAAAGCTTTACAACATTGTTTCTACCATCCCTTGCGAGTAAGGACGCACGATCAATCGATTGTAGAAAGTCCTTTGTTTTAATAATAATTTCAGTTTTGCTTTCTGTAGGAATAAGTCGAGATGTATCTGGATAGTTTCCTTCCAACAGGCGTGAGTAAAATAGCAAATGCTTTGTTTTAAATAAAACTTGATATTTTGTGATGACAATATCTAATGTTTCTTCCGTGTCATCTAATATTTTGCTAAGTTCATTTAAACTTTTTCCTGGAATGACCACATTGGCTTGAAATGATTCAGGAAGAGCATTTCCCAAAATAGTCGCCTTTCGCAAAGCAAGTCTATGACTATCTGTAGCAACGCATGTTAATTCCTTGTTACACACGCTCCAGTTTACACCTGTCAAGATTGGCCGGGTTTCAGACGTAGAAACAGCATATACGGTTTGGCGAATCATGTGTTTTAATAAATCCGTCGGTAGTTGAAATACTTGATTTTCTTCCAGTTGAGGAAGTAATGGATATTCATCTGGATCTAATCCGTTCAAATTAAATTCTGATTTTCCAGATTTAATATGGGTTGAAAAATGATTCTCTACACGAATTTCTACCGTATCCTTTGGCAGCTTTTTGACAATTTCACTAAAATATTTTGCTTGTAAGACAATGTTGCCAGGCTGAGTAATTGTTACAATTTCATTTCCATCTTCTTCAATAGGAATAAAAGATTCAATTGAAATATCTGAATCGCTTCCTGTTAAAGTAACTCCTTCATGATTAGCTACGATTTTTATTCCTGTTAGGATAGGGATAGTTGTTCGAACGGACACGGCTTTCATGACATCTTGCACACTTTTTACAAGATAATCTTTTTGAATGATAAAATGCATGACGAAAAAAACCTCCTACATGTTCAAAATGAAGTGTATTTAATTAAATTAATAATAATAAAAAATAGTAGTAATAGTAATAGTACTTGTGGATATGTGGATAAGCCTACTTTAGCAAGGAAAAAACAGTCTATCCACATGTTGATAGACTGTGAGTAATTAACAAGATATTATTCACATTATTCTATTGTTTGAGTATCTCACAGATTTCCTCGATTTGCTTTTGCAGATGTACATCTGTTTTGACAAGGCGAGAAATTTTTTCATGAGCATGAATCACAGTTGTATGATCTCTACCTCCGAATTCTTCTCCTATTTTAGGAAGAGAGGAATCTGTAAGCTCCCGTGATAAATACATAGCGACTTGACGTGGAAACGCTACTGACTTCGTCCGTTTCTTTGCTTTAAAATCCTCTAGTTTTATTTGAAACACTTGCCCGACTACTTTTTGAATATCATGAATGTAAATAGTCTTTGGCTTTGAGTTTGGAATAATATCTTTAAGTGCTTCAGCTGCAAGGTCCGCATTAATATCTTTATTAATTAAAGAAGAATAAGCTACGACGCGAATAAGAGCACCTTCTAGCTCACGGATGTTGCTATCGATTTGGTTTGCAATATATAGCATCACTTCATTTGGGATATCCAAGCCTTCAGCACGTGCTTTTTTTCGTAGAATGGCAATCCGCGTTTCTAAATCTGGAGGCGTAATATCCGTAATGAGACCCCATTCAAAACGGGAACGCAGGCGATCTTCCAGAGTAGGGATTTCTTTCGGCGGACGATCACTTGAGATGACAATTTGTTTACTTTCTTCGTGAAGTGCATTAAAGGTATGGAAAAATTCTTCTTGTGTTTGTTCTTTTCCCGCTAAAAATTGAATATCGTCAATTAGAAGAACGTCTACATTTCGATATTTATTTCGGAAATCTACCGCCTTATTATCACGAATGCTATTAATAAATTCATTTGTAAATTTTTCAGATGATAGGTATACAACCTTCGCATTCGGATTATGCTCTATAACATAGTGGCCAATAGCGTGCATAAGATGTGTTTTCCCTAAACCAACACCCCCGTATATAAATAACGGGTTGTATGCTTTTGCTGGTGCTTCTGCTACTGCTAATGAAGCTGCATGAGCAAAGCGATTACCAGATCCAATTACGAAGGTATCGAACGTATACTTTGGATTTAGCATACTTTGTGTGAAGTGGTTAGGTTCATCATGCATAGCTTTCTTTTTATTTGGCGGTGAGTACTCAAAGTCTTCCTCAGATTGACTTTGAGGAATGATAAAACGAACTTCTAGCTCTTCTCCTGTTACTTGGTATAACGTTTCAGAAATTAGTTCAGAATAATGAGATTCGAGCCAATCTCGGGCAAATTCATTTGGAGCTGTTATAGTTAAATGATTTTTTTTAAGAGCATAAGCTTTCGTTGACTTTAACCAGGTTTCGAAGCTAGGCTTACTCACTTTTTTTTCGAGCTGCTTCAATGTTTGATCCCATAAGTCATCTATATTTTCCAAGTGGTGTCCCTCCTTCTTTCTATAATGGGTCAAATATTGTACAAGTTTTGTACAACCAGAACATATCATGAATAAACATACGAATATGATCAAAAATAAATTAGTGCAATATAGAATCTATTAAATATATCTACAAAAAACTGCATTGTGGACAAGTCGTTATGCACATGTGTAAAAAACATGTCCACATGTTATGCACAATCTGTGGATAACAGTAGACTGTGGAAAACTTGTCCGAAGGTGAAAACACAAATATGATATCAAAAAAAGAGTGTAATATCAATTTGTTTCGTCAAGTTATCCACAAAAAGAACATTATTCGAGCTTTTTTTATCAACAATAGGAGAATTTGTGTAAAAACAAAAAAAATACTGTGGATATTTCGATTTTCCTTTTTTTATTATCCACAAAAGTATAGAATGTTTAGTATAAGCTTGTGGATGAGATAATTAGAAAGGAATATATTAGGGCATTGACTTTTAGAGGGGAAATTTACTATAATTTATTAGACTGTCTGTAACAGTTATTCCTCAGGGAGGTGTCATATACATGAAACGTACGTATCAACCAAATAAACGTAAGCGCAGCAAAGTACATGGTTTTCGTAGCCGTATGAGTACAAAGAACGGCCGTAGAGTTCTTGCAGCTCGTCGCCGCAAGGGAAGAAAAGTATTATCTGCGTAGACCACTGATCGTTCAGTGGTCTTTTTTCTAGTAATGTATCCTTTCCACTGGCGATATACAGGAGTGTTGAACAGATGAAGAAAAAAAACCGTATTAAAAAAAACTTGGATTTTCAAGAAGTATTTAAAACAGGAGTATCACAGGCTAATCGCCAATTTGTTATGTATTATTTAAATAAACCGGGTCAAGAGCATTTTCGTATTGGTCTTTCAGTTAGTAAAAAAATAGGAAATGCTGTGGTACGGAACAAAATCAAGAGAATGATAAGACAAGTCTTTACAGATTACAAAGATTGCATAGATTCTGAAAAAGATTTTGTTATAATAGCAAGGAAGCCTTGTACAGATATGACGTACGAGCAATTTAAGGGAAGTTTAATCCACGTGCTTCGCAAATCTGGTATTCATTTGTCGCATCAGGAGCGGAAAAATGAAGAGATTTAATGATCGACATACTTATTAAGGGAGGAAATAGTACGTGAAAAAGAAAATTACTTTTCTGGTTATGCTGATCGGACTTGTTTCAGTTGTTAGTGGCTGTAATCAAGTAAACCAGCCGATTACGCCAGAAAGCACGGGTATTTGGAATCAGTTCTTCGTATATCCGCTTTCTCAAGTTCTTACATATTTTGCAAATCTCTTTAACAAAGATTACGGGTTATCGATTATTATCGTAACGCTTCTTGTCCGCCTAGCTTTGTTACCACTTATGATCAAGCAAACAAGAAGTACAAAAGCAATGCAAGCACTGCAGCCAGAAATGGTGAAGTTGCGTGAAAAATATAGCAGTAAAGATAAAGCTACTCAAACTAAGCTTCAACAAGAAACAATGAAATTGTATCAAGAATATGGTGTCAATCCTTTAGCAGGATGTTTACCTGTATTGATACAAATGCCAGTGTTATTTGCTTTTTACCATGCAATTATGCGTACCCCAGAAATCAAACTACATAGTTTTCTTTGGCTACAGCTGGGAACTCCCGATCACTTGTATATTCTACCTATATTAGCGGGTGTTACGACATTTATACAACAGAAAATTGCCATGGCAGGAAATGATAATCCGCAAATGGCCATGATGCTTTGGCTTATGCCGATTATGATTACTGTTTTCGCTATTCAATATCCATCGGCGCTTTCGTTATACTGGGTGGTAGGGAATATCGTTAGTATCGCACAAACCTATTTTATTAGAGGTCCTGTAGTGAAGCCTGCTGAATCTGTTAAGGCAAAAGGCTCTAAGAAGTAAATAAAAAAGATATATTGTTTATGGAAATTTTTGTAAAAATTGCTAGGATAAAAATCGAATGCTTTGGTTTTTTAAAATAATGGAAAATCCGTTAACCTCATTGAAGGTTAACGGATTTTTTTATGTTTCGTTTTTAAAGTAATTTTTTACAGCTAATACATGGGATGATTGATCCTTAAGGAAGGTTATTAACATCACCCTGAATACAATTCGTTTATCCACAGTGGATAAGTTTACGGTTATTTTTCAGAGGATATAATAGATTGAGTTAATATTCTTTTTTCGTGGTCATCGTTATGGTATGCTATTTGTTTAGTGAATGAAAAAAATATAATTAACATAGAAGTACCCAAGAGGAGCAGTGAGGTGAAAGAAAATGGAATTTGATACGATAGCAGCGATTAGCACAGCACTAGGAGAAGGCGCTATTGCCATTGTGCGAGTAAGCGGAGCAGAAGCAATCGAAAAGGTAAATCGTATTTTTAAAGGGCAAGACTTGTCCGAGGTGCCTTCTCATACGATTCAGTATGGACATATTGTTGATACGAGTACCAATCATACAATTGAAGAAGTAATGGTGTCGATCATGCGCGCACCGAGAACCTTTACACGCGAGGATGTGGTAGAGGTAAATTGTCATGGCGGCATTGTGTCAGTAAATCGTGTATTGCAGCTTATTTTAGCGCAAGGGGTACGATTAGCTGAACCTGGTGAATTTACGAAGCGTGCATTTTTAAACGGCCGTATTGATTTGTCGCAAGCAGAAGCAGTAATGGATTTGATACGTGCTAAAACAGATCGTGCTATGAATGTAGCCATGAATCAAATAGAAGGACGCTTGTCTAAGCTCATTCAGAAACTGCGTAAGCAATTAATTGAAACGGTTGCCCATGTAGAGGTAAACATTGATTACCCCGAATATGATGATGTGGAGCAAATGACCCATGATGTACTTCTTGTACAGGCAGAAGCAGTTCGAAATGAAATTCGTAGATTATTGGAAACGGCAAAGCAAGGGAAAATTTTACGAGAAGGAATTGCTACAGCTATTATAGGACGTCCAAATGTAGGAAAGTCCTCTCTATTAAACAGTCTTATCCAGGAAATGAAAGCAATTGTTACTGATATCGCAGGCACAACGCGTGATATAATAGAAGAATATGTGAATGTCAAGGGAGTCCCGCTCCGTTTAATAGATACTGCAGGTATTCGGGAAACCGAGGATATTGTTGAGAAAATTGGGGTAGAACGTTCGAAAGATATGCTCCAAAAAGCGGATCTCGTGTTACTTGTATTAAATTATAATGAACAGCTATCTTCAGAGGACGAAGAGCTGTTTGCAGTAATTAAAGAAAAAGAAAGTATTATCATCGTAAATAAAACGGATTTACCGGAAAAAATTGATATGCAGCGCGTACAGGAATTAGCAAGTGGCGCTCCTATTATTACAACAGCTCTTCTTGAAGAAAAAGGAATCGAAGAGCTCGAACAAGCAATAGCCGATGTATTTTTAGAAGGAAAAATGGAAGCAGGGGATTTAACTTACGTTTCTAATACACGTCATATTGGACTATTGCAGCAGGCAGAAACAACGATATCTGATGCAATTGAAGCCATTTATAATGGTGTTCCTATTGATTTGGTACAAATTGATATTACAAGAACGTGGGAAATACTTGGTGAAATTATTGGGGACACTGTGCAAGATAGCCTAATTGACCAATTGTTTTCTCAGTTTTGTTTAGGAAAATAATAGCAAGGGAGGAATTAGAAATGGAATATGAAGCTGGTTCATATGACGTCATCGTAGTCGGTGCAGGTCATGCTGGCTGTGAAGCAGGTCTTGCTGCTGCACGTATGGGAGCCAAAACTTTGCTCTTAACAATAAATCTAGATATGGTAGCGTTTATGCCATGCAATCCATCGGTTGGAGGTCCTGCAAAGGGGATTGTAGTCCGTGAAATCGATGCGTTAGGCGGAGAAATGGGACGCAACATTGATAAAACTTATATTCAAATGAGAATGCTAAATACTGGTAAAGGTCCGGCTGTTCGTGCACTTCGGGCCCAAGCAGATAAATTTGCATATCAGCATGAAATGAAAAATACGATTGAAAATACCCCTAATATAACACTACGTCAAGGTATGGTCGAACGTCTAATAGTTGAGGATGGACAATGTAACGGTGTTATTACACACACCGGTGCTGTTTACAAGGCGAAAACGGTAGTCATTACAACGGGTACGTACTTACGCGGTGAAGTGATTATTGGAGAATTAAAATATTCAAGTGGTCCTAACAATCAGCAGCCTGCTGTGAAATTATCGCAGCATTTAGAGGAGCTTGGATTGGAATTGGTTCGTTTTAAAACCGGAACACCTCCACGTGTGAATGGTCAAACGATTGATTATAGCAAAACAGAAATACAACCTGGTGATGATGTTCCTCGTGCCTTTTCATTTGAAACAACAACCTTTATGATGGATCAAATTCCATGTTGGCTTACCTATACAAGCGAAGAAACGCATCAATTAATTGATGCTAACCTTCATCGTTCTCCTATGTTTTCTGGTATGATTAAGGGCAGAGGTCCGCGGTATTGTCCTTCTATTGAAGATAAGATTGTTCGCTTTCATGATAAACCAAGACATCAGCTGTTCTTAGAACCAGAAGGTCGTAATACGAAGGAAGTTTATGTACAAGGCTTGTCCACGAGTCTTCCTGAAGATGTACAACGTAATATTTTAAAAACGATTCCTGGACTTGAGAATGTAGAAATGATGCGAACGGGTTATGCGATTGAATACGATGCGCTTGTTCCAACACAGTTATGGCCTACATTAGAAACGAAAAATATAAAGAATCTATATACTGCTGGTCAAATTAACGGAACTTCTGGCTATGAAGAAGCAGCAGGTCAAGGAATTATGGCTGGAATTAATGCTGCATGCCGGGCCATTGGAAAGAAAGAAGTAATTTTAGATCGCTCCGATGCCTACATTGGTGTGTTAATTGATGACCTAGTAACGAAAGGAACGAATGAGCCTTATCGTCTTCTTACCTCTCGTGCTGAATATCGCTTACTTCTCCGCCATGATAATGCAGATTTACGTTTAACGGAAATTGGTCATGAAATTGGGCTCATATCAGAAGAAAGATACGAACGGTTTGTTACGAAAAAGGAAAAGATTGAAAAGGAAATAGCTCGACTTCATGCAACGATTATTAAACCAAAAGCTGAAGTACAGGAGCTCATTCGAAATGCAGGCGGCAGTGAATTAAAGGATGGCATTCGCGCTAGCGATTTACTTCGAAGAACGGAAATGGCGTACGAACATATAAAGGTACTTATACCTAGCGAAGAGCCGATTGAAGATGAAATTGCAGAACAAGTTGAAATTCAAATTAAATATGAAGGATATATCGAAAAATCCTTACAGCAAGTGGAACGTATGAAGAAAATGGAAGATAAAAAAATTCCAGCAGATATCGATTACGAGGCTATCACAGGCATTGCTACAGAAGCACGTCAAAAATTAAAGGCTGTGCAGCCATTGTCCGTTGGGCAGGCTTCTCGTATTTCAGGAGTAAATCCTGCAGACATCTCAATTTTACTTGTCTATATAGAGCAAGGGAAAATTGCAAGAGTATCGAACCAATAAACAGGTAGGAGATTTATAGTATGAATATGCAACTTTTCCAATCCATGCTTGAGGAAAAAGGGATTGTCCTTTCTCCTCAGCAGCTAAATCAATTTGAGACCTACTACAAACTGCTAGTAGAATGGAACGAAAAAATGAATTTAACTGCAATTACAGACAAAGAAGAAGTGTATTTGAAACATTTTTTTGATTCCATTACTGCTGCTTTTTATTATGATTTATCTAAACCTTTTTCTCTTTGTGATATCGGGGCAGGTGCAGGATTTCCTAGTTTACCGTTAAAAATTTGCTTTCCACAACTGCAGGTTACGATAGTAGATTCATTGCAAAAACGAATTACATTTTTAAATCATCTAGCTAATGAGCTACAGCTTGAGAATGTTGCTTTTTATCACGATCGCGCTGAAACGTTTGGAAGAAAAGAAGGAATGCGAGAATCGTTTGATATCGTCACTGCTCGTGCAGTTGCTCGTCTATCCGTTTTAAGTGAACTATGCCTTCCATTGGTAAAGGCTGGTGGTGTATTCATTGCGATGAAAGGTGCCGCAGCTAATGAAGAAATAGAAAATGGAATGCATGCAGTTCAAGTTCTCGGCGGAGAAATACGTGATAGAAATACTTTTCGTTTACCGATTGAGGAGAGCGAGCGAAACATCATCATTATTGAAAAAGTGAGAAAAACACCAAAGAAATATCCACGTAAACCAGGTACACCTAACAAATTACCTATTGAAAAGTAAATCTTTTTCGAATTATGATGGAATTGTATATGTAGCGACCTAATGTTTCACGTGGAACATTTCTTGTTTAGCATTCAATAGAAGGTGGTGGAGTAGTATGAAACATACATTTTCTCGTCTGCTTGGTTTTGGAGACAAGGACGATTTGATAGATCAGGATGAAAGTCAAGAAGAAATACGTGATGAGATTATTCAAATACCGATAGTAAATATTATTCCAAATCGTTATCAGCCTCGCACAGTATTTAATGATGAGCGTATCAATGAATTGGCTTTAACAATTCGTACTCATGGTATCATTCAACCAATTGTGGTTCGAATGTATGAAGAAGATAAATATGAAATTATTGCAGGTGAAAGAAGATTCCGTGCTGTTTCAAAGCTTGGCTGGGAAACGATACCTGCTATCGTAAGAAATATGAATGATAAGGAAACTGCTTCCGTTGCTCTAATTGAAAACCTGCAACGTGAAGAGCTATCAGCTATTGAAGAAGCAGTTGCATATCAAAAATTATTAGATTTACATAACTTGACACAAGAAGCTCTTGCACAGCGTCTCGGAAAGGGACAATCGACAGTTGCAAATAAACTACGTCTGCTAAAGCTTCCTGAACGAGTAAAGGAAGCTTTGTTAGATAAAGCTATAACCGAACGTCATGCCCGTGCACTTATCCCATTAAAAGAAGAAGAATTACAGGTGAAAATTCTTCAAGATATATTAGATTTACATTTAAATGTAAAACAAACTGAGGAACGAGTTGCTAAGGCGATGCAGCCGAATGAACCAAAGCCAAAGCAAAGAAGGAAAGCTGTAAGTCGTGATATGAGAATTGCTATGAATACAATTCGACAATCGCTACAAATGGTAGAAAACACCGGATTAAAGGTTAATTCTGAGGAACAAGAGTTTGAAGAATACTATCAAATTACGATTAAAATTCCAAAAAACAGATAGTTTTTTCTTTGTATTAACCTCTTCCTTTATAGAAGAGGTTTTTTGTTATGTTACCTACATAAAAATGTAAGGATGATAGATTTATTAGTCTTTTTCATAGCTTTCATTTAAAAGTGCACAGTGATTTCTTGCTTCGTTTTACATATGTGTATGGACTTCATTTTTTTAGAAGGATTTTTAACTGGAAATTTTGAACTTTTATACAGAATCCAACGGAAAATATTCTAATTCATGATACAATTAGCTTACATCAAACTCATAGGGTAGAAAGTAGAGGGTAGGTGACACCATGGGTAAAATCATTTCGATTGCCAATCAAAAAGGCGGAGTTGGTAAGACGACAACCTCCGTTAATTTGGGAGCAGCATTAGCCCAATTAGGTAAAAAGGTTCTGCTTGTAGATATTGACGCACAAGGCAATGCTACAACAGGAGTAGGACTTGAGAAATCCGAATTAAAGCAGTGTGTATATAATATACTCGTTGAAGATGAGGATGTTCGCGATATCATAAAGCCAACAGCAATGGAAGGCTTATTTGTTATTCCGGCAACGATTCAATTGGCAGGAGCAGAAATTGAGCTTGTCCCGACTATTTCTCGTGAAGTTCGTCTTAAACGAGCACTTCAGCCAGTTCGCGAAGAATATGATTATATTATCATTGATTGTCCTCCATCTCTCGGTCTATTAACGATTAATGCACTTACTGCATCTGATTCGGTTATTATTCCCGTACAATGTGAATATTACGCCTTAGAGGGATTAAGTCAGCTTTTGAATACGGTACGACTCGTACAAAAGCATCTGAATAAAAGCTTAGCCATACAAGGCGTGCTATTAACGATGCTAGATGCAAGAACAAACTTAGGACTTCAAGTAATTGATGAAGTGAAGAAGTATTTCAGAGATAAAGTATATCGTTCGATTATTCCTAGAAATATTCGTCTTAGTGAAGCGCCAAGTCATGGAAAACCAATCTTGTTGTATGATGCTAAGTCAAAGGGTGCAGAAGTTTATTTAGATTTAGCAAAGGAAGTGATCGCAGGTGGCTAAAGGCCTAGGGAGGGGAATTCAAGCACTATTCCCTGATTTAGAAGTGAATGAAGAGGAAGTTGTTCGTGATATTCCATTGCAGCAAGTACGTCCGAACCCTTATCAACCTCGTAAATACTTCTCCAACGAAGCGATTCAAGAATTGACAGATTCGGTTAAAGAACATGGTGTCCTGCAGCCAATCATCGTTCGAAAAAGCATAAAAGGTTTTGAAATTGTAGTAGGCGAACGCAGATTTCGAGCTGCAAAAGAAGCAGGGCTTGAAACAATTCCAGCAGTCGTTCGTAGATTAAATGATCAACAAATGATGGAATTAGCATTATTAGAGAACTTGCAACGTGAAGATTTAACGCCTATTGAAGAAGCAAATGCTTATCAAAAACTTATGGATGAGTTAAAGCTAACACAAGAGCAACTGGCAAAACGATTAGCGAAAAGCAGACCGCATATTTCAAATCATATACGTCTTCTCACACTTCCTACATACGTTCAAGAACTTATATCTGAAGGAGAACTTTCCATGGGACATGGACGAACACTTCTAAGCCTAAAGGATAAATCGAAATTACAGGCTGTGATTAGTCGTATCCAAAAAGAAAGTTTAAATGTGAGACAATTAGAGCAGTTAATTCAGCAAATGAATCAAAATGTTCCACGTGAAACAAAAAAGGAAAAAAGAGAGCAAAATATTTTTTATGTGGAACAGGAAAATGTATTACGGGAACGATTTGGTACAGCTGTTAAAATTAAAGAAAATAACAACAAAGGGAAAATCGAAATCGAGTTCTTTAATGAGCAAGATTTACAACGAATTCTAGATGTGTTAGCAGGAGAATAATAGAATTTTTCCTCTGTAGTTAAGATAGAAAGAGGTGATTCAAGAGTATTACTCTTTGTGAATCATCTCTTTCGTTTTTTTACGGTAAGAAATCATTCGATCCGTTTGATGGATACTTGTAGCAATGACATGTGCCATTTTCATAACTAAATGCAATCTTGTATTTTGGAGAACGAAAAACTCCATAAATCCATTTGTGTTAACAATGCCGTGTATATGCATATTTCCAATTGATGGAAGGTTCTTGTTCATTGCAGCACCCGGTTTACATGGACCTTTTCCTATCATAATGCTTCCAACGTGTTGTGTTTTGCCTAAACATGCATCAATAGCAATGATATAGGGATTTGTATATCTTTCTGAAATACTCGTTATCGTTTCTTCTAAGTTTAAAGCATGCACGGGTTTTTCTAATGTTCCATACAAATGAAAATTTTCCATTTTTCTTTCTTCTAGCTTAGAACCCACTAATGGACCTAAAGAATCACCAGTAGAACGGTCACTTCCAATACATATTAAAACAATCGGTGCTATTACATCTGAAGGTACGAATCCATCTAATGTTTTACTCAATTGATTACATACATCATGTTCATCATAAAATAATGAAAAGGACTGTTTATCAAGAAACGGAAATGGTAAACGAAATGATCCTGCGCTCACGAACATCCATCCTTTTATAGAATAGTAACATTATATCGGGATTTCCGTCTTTTTATACTCGATAAGGCAATGAAAAATATAAAACTGTAATTATTTTTTACAGATGTAATGAAAATTTCTGTTACAATTATAAAATGAAATGCTCAAAAACTAAGGAGAGGTTACGATAATGAGTTGGTTTAAAACAACGTATGTTCAGTTGATGAGCTTCCTAGTAGACCCAAAAATATGGATAAATATTTCTATAGGATTAGCGAAGATTATATTTATTCTTGTAGCTGCAAATATCGCAGTGCGTATTGGAAAAGCGATTATCCGAAATGCCTTTAAAATAAACGCGAAGTCACCTATTTCTTTATCAAAAAGAAGAACGACTACAGTTGCAAGGCTTCTTCAAAATGTCCTTACGTATGTGGTGTACTTTGTTGTTATTATTATGATATTAGGTGTACTCGGAATTGAAACGAAGGGGCTTTTAGCTGGAGCTGGAGTACTTGGGTTAGCCATAGGTTTCGGCGCTCAAAACCTCGTACGAGATATAATTACTGGTTTTTTTATTTTGTTAGAGGATCAATTTTCGGTTGGGGATTATGTAAAGCTAGGTAAATTTGAAGGTGTTGTGCAAGAAATTGGATTGCGAACGGTGAAGGTTAAAAATTGGACCGGTGAGATTCACATTCTTCCAAACGGAAGTATAAAGGAAGTTACAAATTATTCATTAACGAATAGTATTGCCTTTGTTGATGTTGGTGTTTCGTATGATAGTGATATCAATCATGTAGAGCGTGTAATAGAGGAATTACTAAAAGAGCTTCCAATGAAGTATGAACAAATGATTAAGCCTCCTGAATTACTTGGCATTCAAAATTTAGGTGCATCTGATGTTGTTCTTCGTGTTGTTGCGGAGGTCCATCCGATGCAGCATTTTGCTGTTGCAAGAGCACTGCGAAAGGAAATTAAGCTAAGACTTGATGAAGAAGGTATTGAAATTCCGTATCCTCACATGATTTTGTACAATCGTGAAGAAGTTGAAAGTCAAAAAGCAAATTGACTGTAAGAGGTGAATTTTGTATGGTAGAAAAGGAATTTGGGTTAAATGACGTAGTAGAAATGAAAAAAGCACATCCATGTGGTACGAATCGTTGGAAAGTCATTCGTATGGGAATGGATATTCGAATTAAGTGCGAAGGATGCGGACATTCTGTACTCATTCCGCGACGAGATTTTGCAAGAAAAATGAAGAAGGTATTAGTGAAAGGTGAAAGCCAAGATTAAGCACCGCCATAGGGTTTACCAATGCTGGTTTGGCTTGTCAATTAGTAACGAACTATCTATAATGATGAAAGATTACAAATACGTATAGCTTTTCCAAACGAAGGATGGCGGATCCTGAATAAGTCTTTTTATGAATAGGCATCATCTATTATTTGTAAAGATGCATCGTGTTAGGGAAGCTTTCATTTAGGAGTGAATAAGGATGGGATTAACAGCTGGTATCGTTGGTTTACCAAATGTCGGAAAATCAACGCTGTTTAACGCAATAACACAAGCTGGTGCGGAATCTGCGAACTATCCGTTCTGTACCATAGATCCGAACGTAGGTATTGTTGAAGTTCCAGACTCACGGTTAAATAAATTAACGGAACTCGTACTACCGAAGAAGACAGTACCGACCGTTTTTGAATTTACTGATATTGCTGGAATTGTAAAAGGGGCTAGCAAAGGCGAAGGTCTTGGGAATAAATTTTTAGCACATATTCGTCAAGTAGACGCAATTTGCCAAGTTGTTCGCTGCTTTGAAGATGAAAATATTACGCATGTTTCTGGTAAAGTAGATCCTGTTTCGGATATAGAAACGATAAACCTTGAGTTAGTTTTGGCCGACTATGAAACCATTGAAAAGCGTATTGAACGAGTTGGAAAACTTGCTAAGCAAAAAGATAAAGAAGCTGTTATAGAATATAGCATTCTAGAACGATTAAAGGATGCATTTGAACAAAATCAACCAGCACGTACTGTAGAATTTACAGCTGAAGAGATGAAGCTTGTTAAAACTCTGCACCTTCTTACTATTAAACCAATGCTATATGTTGCAAATGTAAGTGAAGATGATGTGATGGATCCTTCTGATAATGAGTATGTAAAGAGAGTAAGAGAGTTTGCTGCTGCAGATAACGCTGAAGTTATTGTCGTGTGTGCGAAGGTTGAAGCAGAAATTTCTGAGCTAGAAGACGATGAAAAGAAAATGTTCTTGCAGGAGCTAGGCATTGAGGAGTCTGGATTGGATCAACTTATTCGCGCCACTTATCATCTTCTTGGTCTTGCTACTTATTTCACAGCAGGTGTTCAAGAGGTTCGTGCATGGACCTTTAAAAAAGGAATGAAAGCACCTCAATGTGCAGGCGTCATTCATACTGATTTTGAGCGAGGCTTTATTCGAGCAGAAACAGTTTCGTACGAAGATTTAGTTCAACATGGTTCCATGAATGCAGCTAGAGAAGCTGGACGTGTTCGACTTGAAGGAAAAGACTATGTTGTACAAGATGGAGATGTTATGCATTTCCGATTTAATGTGTAAGGATTTAAATATAAAGGCTTACCTTTACTTTATAGAGAGTAAAACACGAGCACTTTACTTATATAAAAATACATTTTTACACCTTGGGAATGGCATAAAATTATATGTATTATCGCAAAATGATGTAATAGAAGAGAGATTTTCTTCTTTTGCGTCATTTTCTTTTTCATATTAGAATAAAGTTGCTTCCAATACATGACTATGCTATAATTTAAACTCGTGAGTAATTGATAAATTGCTCCTTGCCCATAATTGGGCCGTTTAGTCCAAAAGGAGGTGACTGTGATGAAAAAGTATGAAGTTATGTATATCATCCGTCCAAACATTGAAGAAGAAGCGAAGAAAGCATTAGTTGAACGTTTCTCTAACGTGTTAACTGACAATGGTGCGGAAATTACGAACGTTAAGGAATGGGGTAAGCGCCGCTTAGCTTATGAAATTAACGACTTCCATGATGGTTTCTACATGATTTTAACTATCAATTCTTCTGCAGCTGCAGTTCAAGAATTTGATCGTTTAGCTAAGATCAGTGAAGATATCATTCGTCATATTGTTGTAAAAGAAGAAGAATAAGATTAATGAATATATAAGGGGAGTGGTTCGGTTGTTGAATCGCGTTATACTCGTTGGACGCTTAACAAAAGATCCAGACTTACGATACACACCAAATGGCATCGCAGTAGCTACTTTCACATTAGCAGTGAATCGGACATTTTCGAATCAGCAAGGCGAACGCACAGCTGATTTTATTAACTGTGTAGTATGGCGTAAGCAAGCTGAGAATGTGGCAAATTTTTTGAAAAAAGGTAGTCTTGCTGGTGTAGATGGACGTCTTCAAACTCGTAATTATGATGGACAAGATGGTAAACGTGTATATGTAACAGAAGTGGTTGCTGACAACGTTCAATTCTTGGATACTAAGTCTAGCAGTGAACAACGCGGATCGTATAATTCTCAACCTGCTGGTTCCGGCTTTGGAAACCAAGGACCACAAAATAACCCATTTGGATCTTCCAATAATTCTCAACCGGGAATTACTAAAAATGATGATCCATTTGCAAATGCAGGTCATCCAATCGATATTTCGGATGATGACCTACCATTTTAATTAATAAAAATAGAATGGAGGGAATATGATGGCTCCTGGACGTAAAGGTGGTCGCGCTAAACGTCGTAAAGTTTGTTACTTTACTTCAAATGGTATCACACACATTGACTTTAAAGATGTAGAACTTCTTAAACGCTTCGTTTCTGAACGCGGTAAGATTTTACCTCGTCGTGTAACTGGTACTAGCGCAAAATACCAACGCAAACTTACAATTGCAATCAAACGTGCTCGTCAAATGGCATTGCTTCCATATGTTGCTGAATAAGCACTGTGAAAATGCACAGTAGGGAATTATCTCTACTGTGCATTTTACTATGCACAGTATTTTTTAGTACCATAGAAACATGCAGATGTCATATTTTGAGAGCCGTATAAAAGAGCAAAAGATGGAAAGATGAGGATATATAATGAAAAATATTAGGTGGATTACCGAGGGCGCAGTTTTACTTGCAGTGTATGTTGTTTTATTTCTTGCAACACTATATTTGCCAATTGTGGGTATTATTCTTCCGTTTACATTACCTATTCCTTTTCTCATTTTTGCAATGAGACATGACTGGAAATATTCGTTGATTCTGTTGTTTGCTGCTTCGCTTGTTTCCATGTTAGTAAGCTCTCCGCTTACGATTTCAACAGCCATTATGTTTGGTACAACGGGAATTGTACTTGGTATAATGTATAAGAATAAAAAGAGTGCTTTGCAGCTCTTAGTGGTAGCAGCCTTGATTTATACTGTTAATTTAGTTGTAATTTATGTCATTAGTGTTACTTTTTTTTCATACAATTTTATTCAACAATCACAGGACCTTGTGATGCAATCTATTACAGGCTCCGAGAACTTTATGCGATCCACAGGACTTCCTGTCAATGAAGCGCAGCTTACGCAAATGAAGCAGCTACCGAAAATCATTGGATATGCATTTCCATCGTTAGTCATTATGGGATCGTTTATGATGTCATGGTTTACGCTTCTCATTGCTGCACCTATTTTAAAACGTTTACGCTTTGAAGTTCAGCCATGGCCACCGTTTCGAGATTTACAGCTTCCAAGAAGCGTATTATTTTACTATGTAATTTTTCTAATTTTAGCTATGTTTATGAATGTCCAAGAAGGCTCCTATTTATATACTGCAATTCTTAACTTAAATCTTATTTTACCCTTATTAATGGCAATACAAGGATTCTCTTTTCTGTTTTTCTATAGTTATAAAAAAGAATATCCAAAATTTATACCAATTGTCATCGTTATCTTTTCATTCTTCATTCCATTCTTATTTTCTCTTGTAAGTTTCTTAGGTATAATTGATTTAGGTTTTTCTTTGCGAAGTCGATTAAAATAAGTGTATTGTAACTCTGTTCACTGGTTATTCCAGGTTAATCTTTTGCATCGGCCTTAATGATAGTTGTTAGGATTTGAATTATAGAAGGAAGCTTCAGCTTGGGGCAAGTATCTTATAGGAGTTGAACGTATGCCAGAGTTTTATAAGAAACAGAAGTTTCTGTATCCTATTTATTCGTTAGCGTTCTTAGCTCTCGTTACCATTGCAGTACTTACGTATCATGACTGGATAGTCGGGATTCTGGCTCTTGTTATTTTTTGTTTCGTCATCTTTTTTTTAATTAAGTTCGAATTGCTTTTTCGTAAAAATTTAAAGCAGTATACAACTAGCATGATATCGAGAGTAAGAAAAGTAAATGATGAGGCATTAAATCAAATGCCAATTGGTATTTTGCTTTATAACAGAGAATTTGTCATAGATTGGGCAAATCCGTATCTGTCTTCATGTTTTGGCTACCAACCCCTTGTTGGGTGGCATTTATATGATTTATCAGAACCGCTTCTGCTTTGTGTGAAAGGAGAAACGGACGAAGATATCATTAACTTGAATAAACGGAAGTATCGTATTTTTGTTCGTCGTGAAGAAAAACTCGTTTATTTTTTTGATGTGACGGAACAAACACAAATAGAGAAGATGTACGAAGACCAAAGAACGGTTTTAGCTGTTATTCTACTTGATAATTATGACGAAGTTACACAGGGGCTAGACGATCAAGTTCGTATTTCTATTACGAGTCGTGTAACATCTCTATTAAATGAGTGGGCGTTAAAATATGGTATGTATTTAAAGCGTGTTTCTTCGGAACGGTACTTTGCGGTGTTAAACGAAAGTATTCTTTCGCAACTCGAGAAAAGTAAATTCGATATTTTAGATCAAGTTAGAGAGGAAACATCCAAGAGACATGTGCCACTTACACTAAGCATTGGGTTAGGATCAGGGGCCACGCTTCTTCCTGAGTTAGGAAGTATTGCACAATCTGGGCTGGATTTAGCACTAGGAAGAGGCGGAGACCAGGTAGCTATTAAGCAGGCTGTAGGTAAAGTCAAATTCTATGGCGGCAAAACGAATCCAGTTGAAAAACGTACGAGGGTGAGAGCACGAGTCATTTCTCACGCCCTTAAAAATTTAGTGTTAGAAAGCAATAACGTTATTATTATGGGACACAAATTGCCTGATATGGATGCAATCGGTGCTGCCATCGGCATTTTGAAAATAGCAGAACTTAATGAACGTGACGGTTATATTGTGATAGAAGAAGATGGGCTAGATCAAGGAGTAAAGCATCTTATTAGTGAAATTAAGAAAAATCCAGATCTATGGTCACGCTTTATTAGTAGAGATAAGGCATTAGAGCTCGCCTCTGAAGAATCACTCCTTGTCGTTGTCGATACGCATAAGCCATCTATGGTAATAGAAGGACGTCTGCTTCATACAATTGAAAACGTCGTGGTCATTGATCATCATCGCCGTGCGGAAGAGTTCATTCAAGATCCAATTCTCGTCTATATGGAGCCCTATGCGTCTTCTACATCGGAGCTCGTAACGGAATTACTTGAATATCAGCCAAATCGGTTAAAAATGAATATGGTCGAAGCAACAGCCCTTCTTGCTGGTATAATAGTAGATACAAAAAGCTTTACATTTCGAACGGGTGCTCGTACATTTGATGCTGCCTCGTTTCTTCGTTCACACGGAGCAGATACGATACTCGTACAAGAGTTTTTAAAGGAAGATATGAATCATTACTTGCAGATTGCAAGAACGATTCAGCACGCTTATATTTATAAGAAAGGAATCGCCATCACGACGGCAGAGGAAGATGAAATCTATGACCAGGTGCACATTGCACAGGTTGCTGATACGCTTCTCTCCTTAACGAATGTGGTTGCTTCTTTCGTCATTGCAAGACGAAGTGAACGAATGATTGGAATTAGTGCTCGTTCGCTCGGAAAGATAAACGTGCAAATTATCATGGAAAACTTAGGTGGAGGCGGACATTTAACAAATGCTGCTACCCAAATACAAGAGGTCACGATAGCGGATGCCAAGCAAATGGTACAACGCGTCATTGACGAGTATTTAGAAGGAGGTACAAATTCATGAAAGTTATTTTTCTAAAGGATGTAAAAGGGAAAGGCAAAAAAGGCGAGGTCAAAAATGTAGCAGACGGCTACGCACAAAACTTTTTACTTAAACAAGGGTTAGCTACTGAAGCTAGCAATTCAAATATAAACGTTCTGCAAGCACAAAAGCGTAAGGAAGAAAAAGAAGCAGAGCAAGAATTACAACACAGTCAAGAGTTAAAAGAAAAGATTGAAAGTATCACAGTGGAATTAAAAGCAAAATCAGGCGAAGGCGGCCGTTTATTCGGTTCTATTTCTAGCAAGCAAATTGCAGAAGAATTACTAAAAGCTTATGGTATAAAAATTGATAAGCGTAAATTAGAAATGGAAGATAGTATTCGTGCATTAGGACATACGAACATAGTAGTAAAGCTACATCCACAAGTTACAGCAAAGCTAAAAGTTCACGTGGGGGAACAATAAATATACATCAGCGTAATTACAGTGAAGTCCATTTGTGAGGGGAGGAAATGAGTATGACTGAAGTATTTGCTGATCGAACTCCTCCGCAAAATATAGAAGCAGAGCAAGCTGTATTAGGAGCCATGTTTCTCGAACAGGAAGCAGTAACGGTAGCCTTTGAAGTTCTTTCTGCTGAAGATTTTTATCGTGCTGCGCATCAAAAAGTATTTGAAGCGATTCTTACTCTTTTCGACAAAGGAAAGCCTATTGATCTTGTAACGGTTACTGCCGAATTGGTAGATCAAAATGTATTGGATGAAGTTGGCGGCGTTTCTTATTTAGCTGAACTCGCCAATTCCGTTCCAACGGCTGCCAATGTAGAGTATTATGCTCACATTGTAGAAGAGAAGTCTATTTTACGTAGGCTCATTCGAACAGCTACCACAATCGCTACTGATGGGTATGCAAGTGAAGATGAAGTAGAGGATTTGTTAAACGAAGCTGAGCGCAAAATATTAGAAGTATCGCAAAAGAAGAACACAAAAGGCTTTCAAAACATTAGGGATGTTCTCGTTGCTACCTATGATAAAATTGAACTCCTTCATAATCGGCAAGGGGACATAACTGGTATTCCAACTGGTTTTTCAGAGCTTGATAGAATGACAGCAGGCTTTCAAAAAAATGATTTGATTATTGTAGCAGCCCGTCCATCTGTAGGGAAAACCGCATTTGCACTTAATATTGCACAAAATGTAGCAACGAAAACCGACGAAAGCGTGGCTATATTTAGTTTAGAAATGGGAGCAGAGCAGCTCGTTATGCGTATGCTATGTGCGGAAGGAAATATTAACGCTCAGCGCTTGCGTACAGGTGATTTAAATGCAGAGGACTGGGGTAAGCTTACGATGGCAATGGGTAGCTTATCGAACGCCGGTATCCACATTGATGACACCCCAGGGATTCGAGTGAGTGAGATTCGTGCAAAATGTCGTCGTTTGAAGCAGGAAAGCGGATTAAGCATGATTTTAATAGATTATCTTCAACTCATCCAAGGCAGTGGAAAACGGGGAGAGAACCGTCAGCAGGAAGTATCGGATATTTCTCGGTCCCTTAAGGCGCTTGCACGTGAACTGGAAGTCCCAGTCATTGCCTTATCACAGCTATCTCGTGGAGTAGAATCAAGACAAGATAAGCGGCCAATGATGTCTGATATTCGTGAATCAGGAAGTATTGAACAAGATGCAGATATTGTCGCCTTCTTATATCGTGATGATTATTATGATAAAGAAACCGAGAAAAAAGATATTATAGAAATTATTATAGCAAAACAACGGAATGGCCCTGTTGGAACAGTTGAACTCGCATTCGTAAAAGAATACAACAAATTCGTAAACTTGGAACGAAGATTAGAACCAACCTCATAAATATAGTAGGATGGGAAATTTCTTTTCATAGAAGGCTTTTGCCCTATATAGTTAGAGAGGATTAACCCCGTTGTAAGAGCAAGACGTAAAAATGATTGTCTCGAACAGTTTAAATATCGATTAAAAAGAGGAACATGATGCATACTATTGCAGTGTTCTTTTTTTTTTATTACGGTATAGATTACATTGCTTTTTTTTCTAAAATAACTTTGTTTACGAACAAAAAAACAAAACATCAAAATTAATGTTCGTATTTATGTTGACTTCTATTCTTGGTCTGATAAAATAATATTGTTTGAGTTCGTTTGAAAATAGCGGAGGTGCTTAGAATGTCTTCAGTAGTAGTTGTAGGAACACAATGGGGAGACGAAGGAAAGGGTAAAATTACAGACTTTCTTTCAGAACATGCAGAAGTAGTTGCACGTTATCAAGGAGGAAATAACGCAGGTCATACAATTGTGCTGAATGGAAAGCGCTATAAGCTTCAATCAATTCCTTCTGGCATTTTCTACAGTGACAAAATCTGTGTAATTGGTAATGGAATGGTTGTAAATCCAAAAGCATTAGTAGAAGAGCTTACAAATATTCGTAATTTCGGATTTAGTATAGATAATTTGCGTATTAGCAATCGCGCACATGTTATTTTACCGTATCATATCAAACAAGACGAGCTAGAAGAAGCAAGTAAAGGCGATAACAAAATTGGAACGACGAAAAAGGGAATAGGCCCAGCTTATATGGATAAAGTAGGACGTATTGGTATTCGTTTTGCTGACCTATTAGATCGTGACGAATTTTATACGAAGCTTAAGCGAAATCTAGAAGAAAAAAATCGTTTGTTTGAAAAGATGTATGATGCTGAAGGATTTAATATTGAAGATATTTTTGAAGAATACTACGAGTATGGACAACAAGTGAAGCAATTTGTATGCGATACATCTGTGATATTGAATGACGCTATTGATGAAGGACGGAAAGTGTTATTCGAAGGAGCACAAGGATCCATGCTTGACGTTGACCAAGGTACGTATCCTTTCGTTACGTCCTCTAATCCAGTTGCTGGTGGGGTAACAATCGGTTGTGGAGTTGGTCCGAATAAAGTCAATCGTGTTGTAGGCGTATGTAAGGCATACACAAGCCGCGTAGGTGATGGTCCATTCCCAACAGAACTATCAGATGAAGTTGGACAACAAATTCGTGAAGTAGGTCGTGAATACGGAACAGTAACCGGCAGACCTCGCCGTGTTGGATGGTTTGATAGCGTAGTAGTAAGACATGCACGTCGCATTAGCGGTATTACAGATTTAAGCTTAAACTCTATCGATGTATTAACAGGCCTTCCAGTTGTGAAGATTTGTGTTGCTTATAAGCACAAAGGAGAAATTATTAAGGAATTTCCTGCAAGCTTCCACATTTTATCAGAATGTGAACCTGTTTACGAAGAATTTGAAGGATGGACAGAAGATATTACAGGCGTGAAGAGTCTAGATGAGCTTCCTGCAAATGCGAGACGATATGTAGAACGTTTATCAGAGCTTACAGGTATTCAGCTATCTATGTTCTCTGTTGGACCTGATCGCAACCAAACAAATATTATTCGTAATGTGTATGAAAATTAATCTTGTTATTTGAAGAAAAAGCAGGTATAGTAAATACGAAAGAACCCATTTCTGTTGGGTTCTTTTTTGATGAAAAAAATGAAAAATTATAGTTGCAAAAGTACTTTTAAGTGTGATATGATATGTCTTGTCGTCAAGAAATTAGCATTGACGTAGATGAGCCATTAGCTCAGTGGTAGAGCATCTGACTTTTAATCAGAGGGTCGAAGGTTCAAGTCCTTCATGGCTCACCAATTGTTGGCCCGTTGGTCAAGCGGTTAAGACACCGCCCTTTCACGGCGGTAACACGGGTTCGATTCCCGTACGGGTCATTTTGGTTCCGTGGTGTAGTGGTTAACATGCCTGCCTGTCACGCAGGAGATCGCCGGTTCGATCCCGGTCGGAACCGCCATTTTGTTTTACCACATAGGTGGTTTTACATAGATAGTTTGGCTCGGTAGCTCAGTCGGTAGAGCAGAGGACTGAAAATCCTCGTGTCGGCGGTTCGATTCCGTCCCGAGCCACTTTAAAAGGATGCTAAGTGGGCCCACATAGCATCCTTTTTCATATTTTGATTTGGTTACAATGTGATGTTTTAATGGCCTTATAATAATAGGAAACCGATTCCTATTTTACAAATACCGTTATATCTTTTAGAATAAAGTTAAGACCGCCTCTAGCAGAAGCTAGAGGTTTTTCTATAAAAGGCATGAAATTCTCTTTTGGAGGAATGCACAAATGATGGGAAAAAAAATCTTGGTTGTAGATGATGAAAAACCAATTGCCGATATTTTAAAGTTTAATCTTGAAAAAGAAGGATTTGAAATCGTTGTTGCTTATGATGGAGAAGAAGCTATAGAAAAAGTAGAGACAGAGCAACCTGATATGATGCTTCTTGATATCATGCTGCCGGGAAAAGACGGCCTAGAAGTATGTCGTGAAGTAAGAAAAAACTATGAGATGCCAATTATCATGCTAACCGCTAAGGACTCCGAAATCGATAAGGTACTTGGTCTAGAGCTGGGTGCAGATGATTACGTTACGAAGCCATTTAGCACAAGAGAGCTATTGGCTCGTGTAAAGGCGAACCTACGACGTCATCAGCAAGGCGGTAATGCGGAAAAAGAAGATTCATCTGAAATTACAATAGGTGCTATCGTTATTAATCCAAATGCCTACAGTGTAACAAAACGGGAAGAAAATATTGAATTAACGCATCGTGAATTTGAATTGCTGCATTACTTAGCAAATCATTTAGGACAAGTCATGACGCGTGAGCATTTATTGCAGACTGTTTGGGGATACGATTATTTTGGTGATGTTCGTACAGTCGATGTGACCGTTCGTCGCTTACGTGAGAAAATTGAAGATAATCCAAGCCATCCGACATTGATTGTTACACGACGAGGAGTCGGCTATTATCTTCGTGATCCTGAACAGGAGTAGGTTATGAAAAAGGTAGGATTTTTTCAATCGATTCATTTAAAATTTGTATTAATTTATATGCTTCTTATTTTAACTGCGATGCAAATTATAGGTGTTTACTTTGTGAAACAGCTAGAAGATAAATTGGTAAAAAACTTTCAGTATTCGATCACAAAACGAGTGGATTTACTAGCCTATAATTTAGGGCAGGAATTTACGAAAGAACGCGATAAAACAGATTCCATCGATGTAGCTATTAAAAAGCTGATGATGGAGTTTAGTTCAAATTCAAAGGATGAAGTAAAGGAAGTCCGCTTTATCGATGAAAATAGCCGCGTTGTGGCAACTTCGGATCAAGCAAACAGTGGAATTGAAGGAAAAAAAACGACGGAACCGCTTGTGAAAAGAACATTAATATCTGGAGCGGAGGATGAACGGGTTGAGGTAGATCCAACGACTGGACAACGGATGTACGTTAAGGCTGTCCCTGTAAAAGTTGATGGAAAGACCAAGGGTGTTGTTTATTCCATTGCATCAATGGAAGATGTATATACACAGATGAAAGATATCAATCAAATCTTTGCAACAGGTACGGTCATTGCACTAATGGTTACCGCTGTCCTCGTCTTTTTCTTAGCACAAACGATTACAAGACCTATTTCTGAAATGCGCAAACAAGCGTTGGAAATGGCAAAGGGTAACTTTTCACGAAAAGTAAAGGTATATGGGTTTGATGAAATTGGTCAGCTCGCTGTTGCATTTAATAATCTATCCAAAAAATTGCAGCAGGCTAGATCCTCAACAGAGAGCGAACGGCGAAAGCTTACATCTGTGCTGTCTCATATGACAGACGGAGTTATTGCTACGGATCGAAATGGATATATTATTTTGTTAAATGATCCCGCTGAAAAAATGTTGAATGTTTCACGTGAAACAGCTCTGGATCAACCGATTTTAGAAATTTTAGGTATTCAAGATGAATATACATTGGATAATTTATTTGAAGAGCCAGATTCAGTGTTGCTTGATTTTAGTACAAGAGATGAAACGTATATGCTGCGGGCAAGCTTTTCAGTTATACAGAAGGAAACAGGGAAGGCAAATGGTCTAATCGCAGTATTATATGATGTAACGGAGCAAGAACAGATTAATGGGGAACGACGGGAATTTGTTGCAAATGTTTCTCATGAATTGCGGACACCGCTAACAACGATGCGCAGCTATTTAGAAGCTCTTAGTGATGGAGCATGGAAGGATCCGAATATTGCACCGAATTTCTTAACAGTAGCTCAAGATGAAACGGAGCGTATGATCAGGCTCGTCAATGACCTGTTGCAGCTTTCGAAAATGGATAGCACGGAGTACGTTCTGATGAAGGACTGGGTAGATTTTACCGAATTCTTTAATAATATTATTGACCGCTTTGAAATGTCGAAGGATCAAAATGTAAACTTTAAGCGAGCCTTTTCCAAAAAGGAACGATTTCTTAAAATTGATGAAGATAAGCTTACACAGGTTTTATATAATATTATTTCCAACGCTCTAAAATACTCACCAGAAGGTGGAACCGTCACCTATCGTCTTAGGGATCGTGGGGATTTGCTAGAGGTTAGCATTAGCGACCAAGGTATGGGAATTCCAAAGGAAAATGTAGATAAAATTTTTGATCGATTTTATCGTGTTGATAAAGCAAGATCAAGAAAACTAGGCGGAACAGGTCTTGGATTGGCAATTGCGAAGGAAATGATACAAGCCCATGGCGGTAAGATTTGGGCTAAAAGCGAGGAAGGAAAAGGAACAACCATTTATTTCACTTTACTAATTGATAAAGAAAATGAGGATGAATGGGAATGAATAAAGAAATCTTTAAAACTACTATCCTCGTTAATTTAGTAGTAATGAGTTTATTTCTAACGTATAGCTTATGGACAATAAAGCCTCCCTCAAATGTCGTCCAAAGTCAAAAATATATACAAGATGTTCCAACTATGACAAAGAAGGAAATTACGAATCTTATCTCCCCCTATAGCATTATTTATCATAAGGATGGTACACATATTGCCACAGAGCAAAGCTCCAATGTGAATGCAATTTACAATGTGCTAGAAAAAGGGGAGTTTTATGATTTTAAAGATATTTCAACGAAAATAGATAAGAATGATTTTCTGTCATTTGTTCATGGTAAAGATAAACTTGAAATTGTCTTTCCAACCGAAATACCATTTGAAACGATAAAAAAAGTACTAACGATAAAAGAAAAAAACGTTAGCAATTACAGTTTTGATCGAATTGTTATTTCCTATCAAGGTATGCATGAAGATGATATTAAAGTATATTTTGTATCGTATAATAACTTAAAAATTTACGAAACGACATTAAAGAATATCCCGATTAAGGACTTAGAAAACCTACGAGATCAATATGTGCTCAAATCGGGAAAAGAATACATGATGTATAAAACAAATGATACACATGCTATCTTTTTACCGAAGGATAATGTTGAAATGCCGCGTATGCTCTATGTTACAACGAAGCAACAGGAAGATATGTTTAAGGATTCCTTGTTTACTGACCCGCGTTATGTAAAAAAGGATGAGTCTGCTGCTGAGGACACATATACAGACGGAACGAGATTGCTACGCATTTCGAAAGGGACTGAAATGATGTCCTACTTAAATCCTTCCATTACTAACATCATGTCCGATGACGGTGCGCTAGTAGAAAAAAGTATAGATTTTACTAATAATCATGGCGGATGGTCTGATACGTATCATTTTTATGCTATGAATCCAAAGGAAGGAAAAATAACATTTCGGCTATATGCAGATAATAGCTACCCTGTTTTTAACGCTAATGGGATGGCAACCTTGCAGCAAGTATGGGGATCGGAAGAACCTAGTCTCTACACTCGTCCTTTATTTAAACTTTCCTTCCGCGGAGAATATGAGAAAACGAATTTACCGTCGGGTGCATCCGTTATCTCTTTGTTGGAAAAAATGCCAGATGCCAATATAAATCAAATCACGAATATTCAAATTGGCTATGAAATGAACCCAGAATCGAGCACGAATAATGAACAAGTTACTGCAGTAAGACTAGAACCGATTTGGGTTGTTTCGTATGGAGATACTTATAAAAAGTTAGATTGGAATATGAACAATGGAGGAGGAGTGTTAGTTGGATTGGAGCAAAATTAAGATTATTTTTATTCTTACATTTTTGGTTCTAGATCTCGTCCTCCTTGTTCAATTCGTTCAAAAACGAACGAATAATCAGTGGGAGGTGATGGCCGTTACTTCGTTAGACGATCGGCTAGAAGCTGATAAAATCACCTACTCCAATTTACCGAAGGAACCTACGAAGGAATCCTATATCACGGGGAAAAGCAGAGAATTTACAGAAGATGAAGTTCGTGCTTTAAAAAATCAATCTGCGGTTTTAAGTGATTCAAACACAATTGTAAGTAGACTCAAAGAACCGATCGTAATACCGAAAAATGACAAAGGCTATTTCTATGACGAGTTTTTGCGTAATTATGTGATAGACGGTTCGAAATATAAATATTGGACAACCAATGAGAAAGATAGAAAAATATATTTTTTCCAGCAATATAAAAACCAAAGCATATTTTCTAATAAGGGTGCCGCTATTATTGCAGATATAAACGATAAAAATGAAATCGTATCCTATACACAAACGATGCTTACTGGCGTTACAGAAATGGGAGGCACGCAGGAGGATATCATTACGTCTGCAAAGGCTCTTGAAACATTGTATTTAAAAAATGAAATTAAAGCGGGCAGTAAAATAACAAAAGTAGAATTCGGATATTACACAGTCGTGATTCCATCATCATTAGGAGTTCAAGTAATTGCGCCAACGTGGCATTTCACAGTGAACAACGAAAATGATTATTTCGTGAATGCTATGGAGGGACAGGTTATTAAAAATAACAAGGACGGTACGCAATGGAGTGAAGTGAAGTGAGTTTACAATTTAGTATTCTAGCAAGTGGAAGTTCGGGAAATATCATCTATGTAGGAACGGAAAAACAGAAATTATTAGTAGATGTTGGACTGAGCGGAAAAAATACAGAAGCACTGATGAATCAAGTACATGCAAGCCTAGAGGATATTTCCGGAATTCTAGTCACACATGAACATAGTGATCATATTAAAGGCCTAGGTGTGGTGGCCCGAAAATATAAGCTGCCGATATACGCAAATGAAAAAACATGGAAAGCGATGGAATCCCATATAGGTACGATTCCAATGGAACAGAAATTTATTTTTCCAACAGGAACCGTGCAATCCTTTGGTGATATTGAGGTAGAATCGTTCGGTGTATCTCATGATGCGGCTGAGCCGATGTTTTATGCCTTTCATCATAATGGTAGAAAATTAGCTCATATCACAGATACCGGTTACGTAAGCGATCGGATGAAAGGTGTTATAAAAGGAGCAAATGTTTTTATTTTTGAAAGTAATCATGATGTAGAAATGCTTCGTATGGGCCGATATCCTTGGAATATTAAACGAAGAATTTTAAGCGATGTAGGACATGTTTCAAACGAAGATGCAGCTCTCGCTATGGCGGATGTAATTACGGATGATACGAAGCAAATATACTTAGCGCATTTAAGCCAAGATAATAATATGAAAGAATTGGCACATATGGCAGTTTCGCAAGTATTGGAATCAAAAGGGCTTCCAGTCGGGCATCAGTTTCACCTTTGCGAAACAGATCCAAAGGTGCCGACGAAAATTCAATACGTATAATTCATTCTTTTCGCAAATAATAAGGAAAAGATTTGCGAAAAGGATGGGTGAAACGATATGTCTTTTGAAGAAGAAGAGAAGTCGAATCAGCGTACGAAGAAACGTTCGCTGAAAAAGAGGATTGCATACTCGGGTATTGCTGGATTGCTTTTAGGAGCAACCTTATTTGCACTTATGGTACCAACGCTAACGCGCATTGGCTGGATTCAAGAAAAGGGACAAACAGAAGCAAGCGAATATAAAAACCTAGCTGCAGGTCCGCAAAAGCAAAATAATAGTACGCCTGTAGACATACGATCTGGTTTTGTGGATGCAGTTGATAAGTCTTCAGATGCAGTTGTCGGCGTGATTAATATTCAGCGTGATAGCTTCTCAGAAAAGGATGCAGAGGCCGGAACCGGTTCTGGAGTTATATATAAAAAAGAAAACGGCAAGGCTTATGTGATGACAAATCATCATGTAATAGATGGGGCAACCCGAATTGAAATTAGTTTAAGCAATGGACAAGAGGTACCTGCAACACTAATAGGAAGCGATGTTGTGATGGACCTAGCTGTTCTGCAAATGGATGAGAAATACGCCACCAAAGTAATTGAGTTTGGTGATAGCAACACATTAAAACGAGGGGAACCGGCAATTGCAATTGGAAACCCGCTTGGTCTTGATTTTTCTGGTACCGTAACCCAGGGAGTCATTTCTGCAACGGAACGTATTGTACCAGTCGATATCGATAATGATGGCCATTATGATTGGCAGGTTGAGGTACTCCAAACGGATGCAGCCATTAATCCAGGCAATAGTGGAGGAGCTCTTATCAATGCGAATGGTCAGCTTGTTGGTATCAATAGCATGAAAATTGCAGCAAAGTCGGTGGAAGGGATTGGACTTGCCATCCCGATTTCAAGAGCCATTCCAATCATTGATGAGCTGCAGAAAACCGGAAAGGTGCAAAGGCCTTATCTAGGTGTAGAGCTGCGTTCTCTGGATGAAATTCCGACTTACTATTGGGAAAAGACATTAAAGATACCTAATTCCGTTACTTCAGGGGTAGCTGTATTGGATGTACGAAGTCCTTCGCCCGCTGCTACAGTAGGAATGAAGGAGTATGATGTAATTGTTGGCGTCGATGGACAGCCTGTCCATAATATAATGGAATTTCGAACACTTCTCTATAAAAAGAAAATTGGCGACAAAATGGTGCTTTCTTATTATAGAGGTACTACGCAGGGATCCGCAACAGCTACGCTAGAAAGTGCAAGTTATTAACAGGAGAGCCATCTCTCCTGTTTTTTCTTGAAAAAAATGATATACATATATAGTGTGTGTAATATTCTCCACACTGTGGATAACCGGGTGAAAACCTGTGAATAGTGTAAAAATGGTCCGATATATATGGTATCGAACACAAATTCTCATACAATATGTGGATGAAATTTGTGGATATGTTGATAACTTCTGTGGATAAGATGTTCGTAAAGTGGGGGAATTGTTGTGAATATCACAATTATATCAGTTGGAAAACTAAAAGAAAAATACCTAAAACAAGGAATTGACGAGTATAAAAAGCGATTATCTGCTTATGCAAAAATCGATTTAATAGAGATTCCTGATGAAAAAGCACCTGAAAATTTAAGCGAAGCAGAAATGGAAATCGTAAAAGAAAAAGAAGGCACACGAATTTTAGAAAAAATCGCAGACGACGCCTACGTCATGGCCTTAGCAATCGAAGGCAGCATGAAAACATCGGAAGAACTCGCGGACAGTATCGACAAGCTCGCTACATACGGAACAAGTAAAATCACCTTTATCATAGGCGGATCATTAGGTCTAAGCAAACCAGTATTAAAGCGTGCAAATGAAAAGCTAAGCTTCTCGAAAATGACTTTTCCGCATCAATTAATGCGGTTAATTTTACTGGAGCAGGTGTATCGGGCATACCGGATTAATCGGGGGGAACCGTACCATAAGTAAATGAGGTTTTAACTTTTCCGTTGGAGAATATGCTTGTGCTAATGGATTTTAGTCATTGGGAAAAGTACATTAAAAATAGAAAAGTTAATAGTGTTTAGTTTCAACGAGGATGTTTGTCTAAATTCATCAAAGTTGAGCATAAAAAAGTATTCCCATTAATATAAAGCAGGAGTTTCATGGGAAGGATATTACAGAATTTACTATTTTGTCAGTTTAAAGCTTTGTTGAGTGTTATTAATTTATAAAAAACTTGAAAAACTGATTTTTGTAAAAGAATACTTAAATACAAGGGCTTCCTCGATTGAAAGGTGATTAGTTGTGAACAATCATTTTTCAATTGAGGGAGCCCTTGTCATGTAATTTATGCCTATTCATAAAATAGTTTTGTCTGAAGAATATCTATTGCACGTTCAATATCATTTAAGTCTTCTTTAGAAACATTTTGTATTGGTTTTAGAAAATGTGATTCTATAGTTGCAAAAGCTTCGTTCATCATAGTTTCTCCGTCGTTCGAGAGACGAATATATTGTTTTCTTCGATCTTGGCTATCATTTATCTTTTTAATTAATTTTTTTTCACTTAACTTTCTAAGCTCACGACTTGTGTTGTCTATGGGTTTAACAATATTCCAAAATCATTTTATAAGATGGGTTATGCCACTATTCCTTGGTTCCTATTTTCAGCCTAACCTTCTTTGTTCCTTTTGCATTAATGGTTGCTGAATTTGGTTCTGCATTTAAAGAGGAAAAGGGTGGAATCTATTCATGGATGGAAAAATCCATCGGCCCGAAATTTGCCTTTATAGGAACGTTCATGTGGTATTTCTCTTATATCACTTGGATGGTTAATGTTGCATCCGGCATGTGGGTTCCGGTGTCAAACGCGATCTATAGAGAAAATACATCAGCAGGTGTTAATACTTCACTTTCGTCAATATAGTCAACACCCAATGCTTCAAGAACGCGTGCTTCAACAATATGGCCGATTCTTACTTTTGCCATAACCGGAATGGTTACAGCCCCGGCTTCCTCTGCAATTTTAGCTTGCTCCGCATTGACAACGTCCATAATAACGCCGCCTTTTTGCATTTCTGCCATTCCACGTTTAACACGATCTGTTCCTGTTTCCATTCAAAAAGCTCCCTCGTATTTTTTAACAATATTTACCTGTATCTTACGGAATCCAAGGGAATTGTTTTAATTCAGTTAGTATTCTACATACGTAATGACAATAAACAACAAAAGGGACTTCTGTCAAAGCATAACAGGTGCTCTAATTGTGAGCAAAAATTAAATGAAATGGCTATAGGGTATGGAATACGATTGTTTCGTAACATGTTATTTATTGACATATAAAAATTCAGGGAAATTTAACATGGCAATTATTTCACTAATTAAAACATTAACATAATTATAATTTGAGTCTTAACATTCTTATTCTGCTAGTAGGTTTGGCAAATTAAAGTGAAATGCTATACCAAAAAAACAAAGGAATGAATTCCTCTTTATATTTTTTCAAAATCTTATGATTGTATGTTTTCTAACGATTCGACGAGAAAAGAGAAAGCCTCATAAATTTACTGATTCCCTCGAATGTTCGCAATTATATAACTCATGAACATTTAATCACATTTTTTTAACTACTTTGTTAACAATCATATTATTTTATAAACCAATCTTGTTTTGTATTGAATTTGTGATAGTATGTGGTTGTGATTAGTTTGAAATACAAAACTAGGTTTAATATTTTATACTGATTAAAGCGAGTGATAGAATATGGCTGCAATCTGTTTGTAATACAAAACCAAGTTTAATATTTTGTACTAATCCATGCATTTATACTATCTAAGAATTTTCAATTAATAAGGTAGGTGAATTAACACTTTAAAAACTCTCACAAATTATTTTCAAAGGTAACATTATGATATTTACAGAGTGAATAAGAACACACCATGGAATTATAGGAGGAGTGATTTTCCTTTTCAGAGGATGAATGGAATACTGTAGGAAAAGTGACAGTGCTTCGTCCGGCAGTAATGACACCATATATGAATACGAAGGAAACCTCTGAAGAATTTTTCGAAAAAATTAAAGATGAGATTTCAAAGAAATTATGTAAAATTTTCAATTAATGTTGACATGGATAGATATTACTAAATATTAAGAGGTGGATTTCACATGAATGCTTCAAATAAATTAACCCAGGTACAACTTGGCACATTTATTGGGATGACTTGCGCCCTTGTGGCAAGTATTCGTAATATTACCAATGTTGCTGCAGCTGGGTGGACCATGTTTATTTATATGGCTATCGCCATTGTTTTGTATGCGCTACCACTAACTTTCATTTCTGGAGAATATGCTGGTATGTTTCCCGAAGATGGCGGCCCTGAATTGTGGGTTACAAGCGCATTGGGGAAAAAATGGGGATTTGTTACTTCATGGTTATTGTGGGTGCAAATGTTCCCCGGCATGGTTATGGTTGGATCTGTTTTAGGTCCGATGTTTGCTGTTTCGATAGGTGTACCCCAATTAGCATCAAATAATATGTTTACATTATCGAGTATTTTAGTAATTTATTGGATTGTTACCCTTTTGAATCTTAGATTTGATATGGCTAAAATTGGTGGAAGAATTGGAATGTGGCTTGGACTATATATTCCAGTTGTGGCAATGTTTATCCTAGGTGTTGGTGCTTTACTTAAGGTTGGTATTCAACAAACTGGTCAACTAGGTCACTTTAGTCCGCTGCTATTATTTCCAGATTCTAAGACATTTTCAACCTTGCAAAATTTAATTCCTATTATGTTTATTTTTACTGGAATTGAAATGGCATCTGTGTATATGACTCGATTGAAGAACCCAGTAAAAACTTATCTAAAAGGTACTTTTATTGCGTTAATTTTTATGGCTCTATTTAATGTAGTAAATGGTTTGCTTTTGGCGAATGTTATCACTGGTGATGTTCAACTGAATAACATTGCACAAGGATTTGGAGAGTTTGTGACAATTCTTGGTTTACCAAGTATTTTGACAAATATTTTTGGCATTATGGTATTTATTGGTGTCATCTTTCAGCTTTCAGCTTGGGCGACTGGTCCATCAAAAACCATCACAGAATCAGCACGTCGAGGTTTGTATCCGCCAAAATTTGGTTTCTGGAAGAAAAATAAAATGGGTGTATCAGTTAACGTTCTGATTACTCAAGCTACATTTGTTTCTCTTTTTGCATTACTGTATTTGTTGGTTCCAGCTGCTAACACGGCCTTTCTTCTATTGACAAGTGCGACGGCCATTATGTATAACGCAGTTTATATAATTATGAGCATTGGAATTTTGCATTTGCGTAGAACATCTCCAGCCCAGGAGCGCCCATTTAGAATTGGCGCTAAAGGAAACGGATTAATTTGGTTGGCCGTCCTAATATTTGTTGCTACAACTGTTGGTGCAACGGTAGCATCATTACTTACAGGTTCAGTGGTCGGTGCAATTACCCAGTTGATAATTGCCGGAGTTCTTATTATTGCTCCGCTAGTGGTATACGCTAGACGCAAGGAATCATGGAAGACTGAGATTGAATTCCAATTAAATGGAACAGAAGAAAAAGCTAGCTAAACAAAGTATTTGATAAATTGAATGACTGTTTGTAACCGTCCAGGTAAGAAAGACTTCATTTCTACTTGGCGGTTACACAGTCTAAAATTCATTAATTTATTAATTTATACTTAAAACTTAGAGTAATCATACTCTAAATAAAAAATTTTAACATACTTACAGTAAGGAGAAATCAGTATGAATGAATTAAATTTAAAAGCACTTTTCTTAGGCGGCCATGGTGAAAATGTTGACTTTTTCAAAGAAACATTGTTAAAACTGATCGACGAACATGTTGGCTGGCGCCAAAACTATCAACCTCAGGATATGCCAATCATCACACCACAAGATAAAAGATCCGAAAGCTTCCAAGGAACACTTGATAGAACTCGTAATGTACTCAGTGAGGTATCTACAAGATTACGTGCTAATTCAGTACCTTGGCATTCTTTACGCTACTGGGGTCATATGAATTCGGAAACATTACTTCCTTCAATCATGGCGTATACCTATGCAATGTTATGGAATGGAAACAACGTAGCATATGAATCTTCTCCAGGTACTTCTCAAATGGAAGAAGAAGTTGGTTTAGACTTTACAAAACTTATGAGTTATAAACAAGGACAAAGCTGGGGACATATTTGTGCCGATGGTACAGTTGCTAACACTGAAGGACTTTGGTATGCCCGTAATATTAAATCAATTCCATTTGCAATCAAAGAAGTTGCACCTGAATTAGTTGCAGGTAAGAGTGAATGGGAACTATTAAATATGTCTGTTAAAGAAATCTTAGACCTTATGGGCCAAATTCCTGAAAAAATTGAGGATATTAAAGCTCACTCTGCTCGAAGCGGCAAACATATTGAGAAACTTGGTAAATGGATTATTCCACAAACCAAACACTATTCTTGGGTTAAAGCTGCTGATATCGTTGGTATCGGCCATGATAATGTAGAAGAAATCGATATTGATAAAAATTATCGTATGGATATTGATAAATTAGAAGCAAAAATCCGTGAATTTGCTGAAAAGCGTATTCCAATTCTTGGCGTAGTAGGTGTAGTAGGTACTACTGAAGAAGGTCAAGTAGACCGAATTGATAAAATCATAGAACTTCGCGATAAGTTTGCAAAAGAAGGTATTCACTTCTATGTTCACGTAGACTCAGCTTATGGCAGCTATGCACGTTCTATTTTCCTTGACGAAGATTATAACTTTATTGATTATGACAAGATCGATGAGTATTTCGATAAATATGAAGTTTTCACTGAAAAGAATGAATGGTTGACAGAAGACATTTATAATTCTTTTAAAGCTATGAGCGAAGCAGATTCCATTACTATTGACCCTCATAAGATGGGATATATTCCTTATTCAGCTGGTGGTATTGCGATTAAGGATATTAGAATGCGTGACGTTATCTCTTACTTTGCAACATATGTTTTTGAAAAAGGTGCAGATATTCCTGCATTACTTGGAGCATATATGCTTGAAGGTTCTAAAGCAGGTGCAACTGCAGCAGCTGTTTGGACAGCTCACAGAGTATTACCATTAAATATTACTGGTTATGGAAAATTAATTGGTGCAAGCATTGAAGGTGCATATCGATTCTACAACTTCATGAACAACAAAGAGTTTAAAGTTGGGGATAAGACAGTTGTTTGTCATACATTAACAAAACCAGACTTTAATATGGTTGACTATGTATTTAACGAAGAAGGAAACACAAATTTAGTAGAAATGAATGAATTTAATAAACAATTCTATGATTATGCTTCCTTCTCTAAAGGCGGATTATATAACAACAAATTCCTTACTTCTCATACTGACTTTGCTGTTCCTGACTATGGTCACAGCCCATTCCCATTTGTTCAAAGTCTTGGATTTAGTAGAGCAGAGTGGGATGTAGCTCAAAAAGTAACGATTCTAAGGGCTTGTGCTTTATCTCCATATGCTCGTGATAAAAAAGTATTTGATGAGTATGCACAAAAGATTGAACAAGCTATTCAAGAAAAATTAGAAGCAATTTACAGTGACAAGCAAGAAGAAGAAATTTACAAAAAATTATTTAAAGAAATTAACCAAGAAGAAAAAGAATTGGTTCTTAACTAAAAAGAAAAATTGTTACCTTTCTTTGAATTGAAGTCTTAGTAGAACATAATTGGACACATCCGAATAAAATCTCCCCATGATTATATAATAAGGATGTGTCCAATTAATTATTTAAAAAAGTAGAGAAGGTAAATAACATGAGAAATAATACAACATTGGTAGAAAGTGTTTTTCTATTAAGTGTCTTATTAGCCATTTTTGGGATTTGTATTATTGGTTTAGGAATGCCCCCGCAAATTCCAATTTTAATCATAATAGGTGTAGTAATTATCTTTGGAAAAATTAAAGGCGCTTCTTGGGAAATCATTCATAAAGGAATTGAAAATGGAATTAAACCAGGATTAATCCCAATTTTTATCTTTATGTTAATTGGTGCCTTAGTGAGTGTTTGGATTGCCAGTGGGACAATACCAACAATTATGATTTATGGATTTAAAATTTTATCTGCGAAACTATTCTTGCCTTCCGTATTTATTATTAGTCTGATCGTAGGTGTCGTTGTAAGTTCATTTACAACTGTTTCAACTGTTGGAATTGCTCTTTCAGGTATGGGACAATTTATGGGATTTGATCCTGCCATAACAGTTGGAGCCATTGTTTCAGGTGCTTATCTGGGACATAATATCTCACCATTAGCAGATACTACGAGTCTGGCCTCTGCCATTGCCGAGGTTGATATGTTTGAACACATTGCTAATTTGTTGAAAACAGCTATCCCTACTATTATTATTTCTTTAGTCTTCTTCATGTTTTTTGGACATACAAGTAATGGAGCAACAGGAAGTAGTATTAATCAATTAGTAAATACACTCTCTTCTACTTTTCATATTTCTTTAATCACATTATTACCAGTATTAGTTATGTTTGTATTTTCATTTAAAAAAATACCAGCTATTCCTACTTTACTAGTTAGTATTGCTGTCTCAATTGGAATTATTTACTTGTATCATCCGCATTTTAGCTTTCTTGATCTGGGGAATTTAATTCAGGATGGATACGTTTCAAAGACCGGTGTAAAAAGTGTAGACGCATTACTAACCCGTGGCGGAATTCAAAGTATGATGTGGTCTGTTTCTCTTATTTTCTTAGCTCTATCTTTAGGTGGATTGCTAGTTGAATTAAAAGTAATTGACACACTCATAAATAGTATTAGTAATGTTGTTGATACAAAAGGGAAATTAATCCTAACAACAACTTTAAGTTGTATAGGTGTAAATATTATGGTGGGTGAACAATATTTATCGATGATTTTGCCAGGCAGGGCCTTTAAATCACAATATGATGCTATTGGTGTGCAGCCAAAGGAACTTTCTAGTGTTTTGGCAAATGCAGGCGCAGCAATCAATCCTCTTATTCCTTGGGGGGTCAGTGGTGTATTTATAACAGGGACCTTGGGTGTATCTACGATAAAATACTTACCATTCACTATCTCTTGTATTGTTGCTTTTCTTATCAATATTATTATTGGTTTTATGAAATTAAAGAAGAAAGACAACTTTGACTCAGTGGAAAAGGTATCATAATCAAAATTTATCATGCTTATTCTTGGCTTTTTAAATCAGTTTATAAAAGATTTAAATTGGGCACCAGAAATATCAAGGTATTTCTGGTGCCATTTTATTTATGGACTTTAGTCAGTTGAGCCTGGAGAAGGCAAAACATAAAACCACCCATGGTTTGAGGGTGGTTATGATTAGGTTAAAAACCTGGGTTAAAGATTGTTTTAATCAACTAATTTTACTAAACTGTTGTACTTTTTACCTTTGCGAACGATAATAAATTTTCCGCCAATAGCATTTTCAATTGTTATATCTGCATCGGTATCATTCATCCGATCGCCATTTATCGAAATAGCACCGTTACTAATATCTTCGCGGGCTTGACGTTTGGATGGCTCAAGGCCTATATCTACCAGCCAATCGATAATATTTTTTGGTTCTTTTGATGCATGGAAAGTAGGCATGTTCTTAAAACCGATCTCAATTTCATCTGCTGTCAATGTTTTAATATCTCCGCTGAATAATGCATCTGAAATTTTGATAACTTGGTCTAATAAATCTTTTCCATGAACAAATTTTGTGACTTCGGATGCCAGCAATTTTTGTGCCACACGTTTATGAGGTTCCGTTTTTACCTTTATTTCTAGTTCATCAATTTCCTCTTTCGATAAGAACGTAAATAGTTTTAACAGCTTAATAACGTCCTGATCATCCGCATTCAACCAAAATTGGTAGAATTCAAATGGAGTTGTTTTTTCCGCATCCAGCCAAACAGCTCCGCCAGCTGTTTTACCAAATTTTGTACCATCTGCTTTCAATAATAATGGGATGGTTGATCCGTATGCTTTTGCATCCCAACCTTCTTTTTTGTGGATGAAATCAATTCCAGCTGTAATATTACCCCATTGATCGCTTCCGCCTATTTGGAGCTGTACATCCTCTTCTTTGAAAAGATGATGGAAATCTAATGATTGAAGTATTTGGTATGAAAACTCTGTAAAAGATATACCTCCATCTAAACGGCTGGAAACAACATCTTTGGCTAACATATTATTAATGCTAAAATGTTTACCGTAATCACGTAAAAAATCAATGATATTGATTTTATGAGTCCAATCATAGTTATTTACGAATTGCACTGGATTATCACTGCCGTCGGAATCCAATAATTTTTTCAATTGCTTCGTTAACTTATCAACATTATGTTGTACCATTTCTAATGTTTGTAATTGACGTTCTGTTTTACGTCCACTTGGGTCTCCAATTGTTCCTGTAGCCCCTCCAATTAAAATAACAGGATGATGGCCACATAATTGGAATCGTTTCATCATAATGAAAGGTATTAAATGTCCAATATGCATGCTATCGCCAGTTGGATCTATGCCACAGTAGAGCTTTATCGATTTCTCTTCTACCAGCTTGCGTAAACCTTCAGGATCAGTTTGTTGATTAATTGCGCCACGCCATTCTAATTCGTCAATAATATTCATGTTCACTCACTCCTTTTTGTAATAAAAAAAACGTCCCTATGTCTAAAAATAGACATAGGGACGATTAGTTAACCGTGTTACCACCCTAATTGTATTAATAAGAAAACTATTAATACCACTCATTACAATAGTATCGGATTGTTTATCCGCTTAGAATTACCTAAGAGACTCGAGAATGTAATTCGCAAATTTGTTTGTGCTAAGTTCCATCAACCCTTAGCTTTCTAATAACAGGGACAAATTGCTACTTCGTTCCTTCATTGTCATAAAATATTAAATTTCACATCATTATATTGAAATAAATATAATTTTTCCATCAACAGTTTAAAACATTTTGGGATCTTTTCCATAAAGAACATGAAAAGAATGACCGAAGATGCAATATTCGTCAATAATATTCATGCTCACTTCACTCCTTTTTGAAAAAAAAAAAACGTCCCTATGTCTAATAATAGACATAGGGACGATTATATAACCGTGTTACCACCCTAATTGTATTAATAGGAAAATTATTAATACCGCTCATTACAATAGTATCGGATTGCTCATCCGCTTAGCATTACCTAAGAAACTCGAGAATGTAATTCGCAAATTGTTTGTGCTAAGTTTCATCAACCCTTAGCTTTCTAAATAACAGGGACAAATTGCTACTTCGTTCCTTCATCGTCATTAAATATTAAATTTAATATTATTATATTGAAATAAATATAGTTTGTCAATCAACAGAAAGAAAAAAATTTGTAAAAAAATATATTCTTTGGACCTTTCTCATAAAGAGCACGAAAATAATGATCAAAGAGGCAATATCGTTTCCAATCCTTATATTGTTTGAATATCTGCAATCATTACGGTTGGGTATATCCAGCACACTCAGATAACCTCTTAGCTAAATCCACAATTTCAAGAATAGCCTTATCTTTTTTTTCATTCCAGCTATTTTCTAGCATTGTACAACAAACTCCACAAACCAGCGAATTTTTATGGTTGTATACAGGTGCTGAAATACTATAGCATCCTTGTAAATATTCTTGATCATCAATAGTATATCCAGACCACCTAGCCGACTCCAATTGGTTCCAAAGCTCACCTACTGTTTTTATTGTATTAGGTGTGAACTGTTCTAGCTCTTGGTCATTATAAAGGTCTATCAGCTCATAATAACTGTATTTAATTAATTGGATTTTTCCGAAGGATGTTGCATGTGCTGGAAACTGCATTCCAACATCGGTGGCTATTCGTACAATTGAATCCTTTTCTTGTGCTGCTAAACATAATACATTTGTGCCGTTTAGAACTCCCAATAGAATATTTTCATCTAACTTTTCAAGTGTTTTTTCTGCTTCCATATTAAATGATTCTAAGAGATTAAAATTACGAGAATAAGCTGTAATATATGCTCCCAAGGTGGGTCCCAATTTATATGTATTTCCTTTTTCTTTGGTAACCCATCCTAAAATCTCAAGAGTGTTTAATATTGAGAAAATTGAACTTTTATTAATATTCAAGGACTTTGAAATATCTATTAATCGGTATTTTCCCGGTTCTTTAGCAATAAAATTTATTACTAGGTTTGCTCGTTCGAGAGAACGCACCCAATATTTATCATCCACAATACCACTCCCGATATTATTAACTATCATTTAGTGCAGTTGACCACAGCCAATGTTTTATTTTATAAAGTTTATTAATATTATACCATTACTTAAATCGAAAATTAGGTAAATATTTCATCTTTATTGTGGATTGGAAAAAATGTAGTACTCTAGAAAATTCTTCATGAAATTGGCCAATAGCCCCTTTAGATGCCGAGTAGTCAATTGAATCTTGATCTCCATGATAGGCATTAAGGGATGTTGTATTTATTATGGAACTCCCCGAATTCATGTATGGCAGAGCAGCTTTCGTCAAAATAAACTGCGAAAAAATATTTGTGTGAAAAGTACTTGCTCGTTGATTCGAATCTATATCTAGTAGACTGTTCTTTATGTAAAGTACACCGGCATTATTCACCAAAATATCAATACGACCAAATTGGTGAATCGTTTGCATTACAGCTTGTTGGCAAGGTTGCTCATACCCTATATCGCCAGGAATGGTAATGCAACGACGCCCGTACTTTTTGACATAGAACTTCGTTTCATTGGCATCGCTGTGTTCATTTAGGTATGAGATTGCAATGTCTGCACCCTCTTTCGCGAAGGCGACAGCTACAGCTCTTCCAATTCCACTATCCCCACCAGTAATGAGAGCTACCTTATTCATAAGTTTACCAGCTGGTTTGTAATTGGGATCATCAAATATAGGTCTCGGTGTCATTAATGATTCAATGCCAGGTTTACTTTGTTGCTGAGGCGGGAAGCCCATCACATCCACTCCTCTCGTATTTTCATATCTATGAATGAAATTCTGATATAGGTTATGACTTTTATCAGGAAATTATATCCATTCTAAAAAAATAGGATGATAAAAGGATTATACAAATATTTGGAAAAACGAAGTATACTTAATATAGATAAATATAATCAATAATTTGATTAGGAGTGATTTACATATTTAAGGAAAATGTAAAAAGGATACTTATTTCATTATTAAGAGATCCAATATTAATAATAGGATACTGGATTTTTTGTTATGAGTTAGCTTCATTATGTATGTATGGAAGAACGAATAATAATATTTATATTTTATTAGCATGCATAGTATTTTTTATATCGATAATTACATTTACCACAATTAGAATTATAAAAAACAAAGAATATGAATCTGGAATATCAATTAATTTAAATGCATGGAAATATATTTCTATTATCATTATTGTTGTAATAACATCATTTTATGGAGTAGGGATTTATAAAAGTGCAACAAATTATGGAGGAAAACTTGCATGGGTTATAGATAGATTAAAGAATGAAAGATCAGTTAAGTTTGAACATAACAATATATATCAATATGGAGCAGAAGGTATTTTTAAAGATATAAATAAAAAATATACTTTGCCAAAGAAATTATATATGACGGATAATTTTGACCTTACATTTAATCCGGATGGAACAATTATATCTTTTGATACATTTGTTTATGGGAAAAATGCTAAAGGGAAAGATGAGAGTTACTTAATAACTTATGATAAAAATAAGTCACAAGATATTACTTTATGGCTACATGGATATGCAAATGCTGATTATGATGATGATAAAGTAGTGGAACCTCTCATGAAAACGGTTAAGGCTATTCCAGTTAAGAAAACAGTTAGTAAGTGGAATGAAAGGAATTACGGATTGATTTATTATGGAAAAAGAAGTTGGGGATACAATACAGAGGGAATTATTAATGTGAATGAGGATGGTACGGAGCAACAACTTCAAGAAGCAAGTAATGAAATAATTGGATATACTGTCTCCATATTTGTCCCTGGAAAAGAGAAAGAGATCATACCTGCTAGATATAACTTAAAATGTGACTTGGATTGGTGTAAATCAGATACTCCTCCAAAGAAAGATAGTTCTAAGAAGGATCAACAAGATGTAACGAATAACAAAGAACTGTTTTACTTATCAAAAGAAGTTGGTTATAAACTAAATATTACAGATAAAGCATTAGGTAGTTCTTTTTATTCACTAAGTAAGACGATGGATGGGGGTAAAACTTGGGAGGTTATAAATGAAGACCCATTCAACCGAACAATTGGTAGTGCATCAGGAATAACTTTTATAAATGATAAACTTGGGTTTTTAGGAGCAGCCAGTGTTTCTGGTACTGATGGAGAGTTATATCGTACAGATGATGGGGGCATATCTTTTAAAAAGGTAAATTATCCACTTCATGAAGTAACATTAGATAATGGACATTCTATAAGTCCTTTTGATTTTCTAGGTATGCCCTATGAGAAAGATGGAGTTTTTAATATGTTAGTTGGACAAGGGTCAGATGGAGATTATAACGGGAATAGTAGTGCACTTTATCAATCAAAAGATAAAGGAGAAACATGGGAATTCGTAAAAGAAGTTAAAAATAGTTAGTTAAAGTTACGCCCCATAACTGATTTAGGAAGACACAATAGTTAATTGGTGCCTTCCTTTTTTATATTTACTAATTAGCTATATAGTTAATATAAGATAAAGAAAGGCTGGTGACCGCAGGTGATATGGAATGAATGAGAGTGTTTTTAAGGCAATGTCCGACGCAACACGTAGAAAGATCATTGAATTAATAATTCTTGCATGGGTTTTACAAACAAACGCAATGATGATGGTGGCTGTTCTAGTACCGATACTCTTATGGGTTCTCATAACGGTTGTGGCTTCGTATTTTTACGCAAAAACTGAGTAGCCTCTCTAGAAAGGGCACTGTGTTATGCAATGCCCTTTGATCTTTTCTCTATGGAGGATGTGAATTCAGAAATACAAAGGAAATTCGTGAAATAAATTATATGTTAAGATTTTGTTTATCACGTTTTTCAAGATTACGAGCTGTTTGGCTTTGTTCAACCTTTGTTTGATCCTTAAAGGTTCCTAGCGCAAGGTCATAAATTGGGTTTGTAACACCATACCAGTAATTTTCATTTTTGTAATGGTGCCATAAATGGACTTTTTTCATCCAACGTCCCCACGGGGAAAGTGGAATGATTGGACGGTGTGCAATATAATGTTTCCACTCATAAAATAATAAAAAGATGATTACACCAGCGATGAAAGCATTCGTAATCACAAGGCTGGAAGAAATGAAGTAGGCAGCAACTCCTGCAATTGTAATGTTAGGCAACGTGTACCATAAAGGTAAAAATAATAAATGCAGATTATCAGGATTTGAATGATGGTTGTAATGTAAACGCTTAACTAAATGTAACAAAAATGCATTCTTTGGCGGCTGAATATGAAAGAGAAATCTATGAGTAACATACTCAGCTATTGTATAGGAAATCATCCCTATTACGAATGCAATTATCGGTCCTATAGATGCTAGGCTAAGGGTCATATAGCCAAGACAAATTAAGAAAAGGCAGCTCATAATGAATATATCTGGGTAGAAAAAAAACTCTTTCACATATTTAGATTTCAATACTAACACCTCCATCCATGATCATTCTTATCTGTTTTTCCAAAGAATCAAACTTTTCTCCATTGCATTCTTTGCAATTCTCTCAGCCTCTGTTGCATCTCCCTGTAATGCAACAGTTAAAAGTTCATTATAATATTCCAAAGACAAGCTTCTATGCTCCTTAATTGAAAAATATATTCTTGCTATTTGTATATAAAAGGAGTTAAAGCTATTTAATATTAATAGATATACAGGATTTGGGGAGAGACCAGCAATTTGTTTTTGTAGTTCCCAATCAAATGCTGCATAACCGTCAGCATCATCTTTAAGGGCTTCTAAATCAGCAAGGAGAGAAACTACTTTGGGCTGATTAAAGATAACGGCATCATGAATATAGGCAGGAGCTAAAGCTCTTCTTAATTCTAATAAATATACAATAAACTCATCTGTAACAGTATCATGATTTTGAATAATATTAACAAGAGTAGTTAGATTTCCCTTACGCCAATAATCGTTTACGATTGCAGGAAGACCCTTCCGACATGATATCCAACCATCTCTCTCTAATCGTTGAAGTGCTTCCCTAACTGTTGGACGCCCAACTCCAAATTCTTTTGCAAGTTCCCGTTCTGGAAGCAACGTACTTCCTACAGAATAATCCCCTGCCAATATGGCTTTAATTAATTTTTTCTCAATTTTGTCTGATGATCGTTCCTTCTCTTTCAAGCAGATCCCCCTCTCTCCATTATTATGAATATGCCTAGGGACTTTTTGGTATTACAAGTTTCTATTTGTGGTAATACCATCAGTGTATAATTGGTAGAAAATTCTGTCAAATTATTTATTGATTAACAATTAAATATTCTACAGTTTGATATAGAGTGAAGGAGGATCGGAATGGAAATAAAGAAGTCATAGCAAGAACCATTATTTTATCCAACCAATATATGAAAGTATGTTTATAATGAAAAAAGAAAGTTCAAAGCTATTTATTGAGGTAATACAAAGATGATGTTGATTACAATGACTTAATCCAAGGAGTTGGAGAGCCGAATGAAACAAATATTAATGCAGTATTTAACTAGGTTTACAACACTAAACGAAGTAGAACAACAGACAATTGTTGAAGATATACAAATTGAAGAATATAAAAAAGGAACAATACTCCTTAGACAAGGAGATATTCCGACTAAATGTTATTTTGTATTGAAGGGATGTGTTAGGCAGTATTCTATAGATGAAACGGGAAAAGAGGTCACATCCAATTTCTACACAGAAGAACAAGCCATTTCGAATTTCAATCATCATAAACAGGATAAGGCATCCGCGTACTCTTTAGCTTGTCTAGAAGACTGTATAGTAGTCGTTGGTGACTTTGACATCGAAAAGGACATGTATAACAAATATACACAATTGGAAACAATGACACGCAAGATGATTGAACACAACTTTGGTGAGGTACAAGATGAATTGGCTTCATTTATTGCATCTACACCAGAAGAACGCTACAAAGCATTATTACGGAAACGACCTCATTTAGCTGATCGTGTACCCCAACATCAATTGGCGAGTTATCTTGGTATGACCCCAGAATCATTAAGTAGAATTAAGAAGCGAATTAATAAAGATATATGATAAGAAGTTGTCATACATCTTCAGGGATTTTTCCTCCTCTGATTAGCAGCCATATACCAAAGCCCAATTCTCCTGCAATCATTGGTATAGTAAATACAATTTTAAGAATTGAAATTGCCGCATCATATTGTGAAAGAAACGCGTTACATAAGTTAATGACAATATAGCCTATTGAAGCAAGCAATAGTAAGGTGCTAATGGCTTTAGGAATTTTATCTGATTTGAAAGCCAAATAGCCTACAATCATGAGATGTCCACCAAAGATGATCAATCCGATAGACCAAATAGATTCAAATGCTTCAAGAAACAACATCATATGTGCTTGAAGTTGATCGATATTAAGTAATGCTGTATTTTTCGAGAGAAGCAATACAAAAATCAAATTCAGTATGGCAATGCCTAATATAGTCGCATAAGTAAGACGGAGCCATGCACCGAGCAATGAAAGGTTTTTATTAATTGGCTTTAGAAAGATATAGAAAGCCCAAGCGACTATAATGTCAGTGATCAGGATGATGACCCAACCGAGGATTTCAGCTTTGAAAAGCATATTTGATGACTTAATGTTATGAAAAGTGGCGCTGGCATCTCCTTGCACCACAAGGCTTCCATGGACAAAGCCATAGGAAAAAAATGCAGCAAGTGTCATGATGATAAGTGATATACCAGCAATCAGAGCAGATTTTCGTTGATAGGATTGTTTTTCTATTAAGGTAGCCATAATATATCCTCCTATATTACAATGTTGGTTTCATTTTAATAGGAAGATGATGACTGGTCATTGACTTAAATCAAGGATAAAGTTTTTCTTTATCAATAAAAAAGAACTCCAGACTTTCGGTCTCAGAGTTCTTTTGCTTTTATGTGAAAATTAATCTATTTTGTCGCTTTGCGTCCTACTAATACCCAGTATAGAGATAGACTGAAGAGGGTAATTAGTGCAAGTACGAATAGGAGATTGCTATACACTGAAGCGTCCGGATTGCTGATAAATCCTAGGAAATTTTGTTTCATTGCAGGATGGTCCATCATTGCTGCTGTATAGGCAATTCCGATTGACATAGCGATATTAAGCGTTAAATTATAAAATCCGATTGCAGTTCCTGTTTTTTCTTTTTCAATATTGTGAATGCAAGAAGAAAGCAATGGTGCATACATGAACGCGAATGAACTAGAGAATAAAATCATTGATATCACGAATATAACGACAGAAGTTTGTACAAAAAATCCGGCTAATAGTAGGCTAGCGATAATACATGACATAGCGATTGTAATAGCTTGCTTGCTTCCCATAATATTCGCAACTTTTCCAGAAAGAGCTCCGACCAAAGTAGCTGCTATATAGGCTGGAATTAATAATAGTGAAACCTTATCTAGCTGTAAACCATAAAGCTTTTCAAGCAAGAACGGAAATAAGAAAATATAGGCTAGCTGTACAGAATAAATAATAAACGCGACTCCAAGCAAGGAGATAAACTGCTTATTTTGAAAGAATGATATTCCGATAAAAGCTTTAGAGTTCTTGCTAATATAACCAAGGAACAAGGCAACGGCAACAATAAACAAAAGAAGATACATCCAGTTGAAATCGGTAATATACAATAGTAGGGATGCTGCAATAACACCAACTATAAATAATCCGAGCACATCTATATTACTGCTTTTTCTCTCTTCCTTAGGGAGATATTTTAAAATATAAGGTAGTGTGAAAAGTGTTACTAAAGGAAGTAAGAACAGAGTTGTCCAATGGAAATACGTGGACACATAACCTCCAGTTAATGCACCTATAAGCTGTGAAAGAGCAAAACTGCTTGTACTTAATCCTAAAAATTTTCTTTGTTCATTTTCAGGTAATTCTTTTGTTACAAATATAACATATAATGTTTCAGCTGATGCTAAACCTGCAGTTTGGATAACTCGTGAGATAACAACTAGTAAAAACGAGTGTTGAAAAATAAATCCCATAACTGAACCGACACATATTAAAATAATACCAACAGTAAAAAGTTTTCTGATACTAATGGAATCCGCCAAAGCAGCGTATACTACTGCCCCAATTCCAATCACAAGGCCAGCTAGGGTTGCTTGCCAGCTAACCACTGTCGCAGAAATGTGAAAATCCTTTGCCATATCAACAGATACAATCTTAAATGAATTGTCAATTACCAAACATAATAGAAATAACAGTAAGATAACAGGTACAGCTTTCTTGGCACTATATTCTTTAGCTTCCGTCTTCCTGCTAGCATTGTCAATTATCGTTTCCATGACTTATCTCTCCTTTTATTATTTAGAATTGTCTTCCTAAGTTAGACATCTGACCTCTAATCGCAGATTAACCGTAACCAAATGCCTAACTAATATGGTTTTCATTTCTTAAGCTAGTTCCAAAGCAACTTCCATCATATTTGTAAAAGCTAATTGTCTTTCTTCTGGTGTGGTTTGTTCATTTCTAATAATATGATCACTTACTGTTAAAATCGTAAGAGCATTAACTCCCGCGTAGGCTGCATTCATATAAAGACCGGCAGTCTCCATTTCTACGGATAAAATCCCCATTTTTCTCCATTTTTCTAAAGCGGTTTCATCCGCATTATAAAAAATATCGCTAGATAGGACATTTCCAACATGTACAGGCAGCTCTTTTTGATCAGCTGTTTTTTTCGCTTTTTCTAATAATGCAAAGGATGCAATATTGGAATATTGTCCAGGAAGATTGTATTGATTAACATAATTGGAATCCGTAGAAGCTCCCATAGCAAAAACGAGATCATATAAATTCATGTCGTCCTGGAGAGCCCCGCAGGTACCAATGCGAATCAAATTTTTCACACCAAATACATGAATTAGCTCCCAAGAATAAAGACTCATGCTTGGTATGCCCATACCTGTTCCCATAACAGATATTTTCTTTCCTTTATAAGTTCCTGTATACCCGAACATATTACGAACGGAATTGAACTGAACGGCGTCTTCTAAATAGGTTTCGGCAATAAACTTTGCTCTTAATGGATCCCCTGGCAAAAGGATTGTTTCCGCAATCTCTACTCCATTTGGTTTGATATGAGGTGTTTCCTTGTATTTAACTGTAGTCATTTTTGTTTTCTCCTTCTCAAAGTATTTGCATAAATGCTGAAGATTATTTGTCTATTGTTACCGTTTACATTTTTATGTGATGGCTTTCACAAATAAACATCGTTGAATGGTAGTTGTTTTCACCTTCTTAATAAAGTTTAATAGCGTATTTACAACATAAAAGATGAAGATTATATTTTTCTTTTGTTACCGTTTACATTTTGTTATGTGATGTCTTTCGCGAATATACATCGTTGTATAGTTGTATAATAACTTGTATATATCATTACAATGAAATAATATCACATCTTTCATTTGCTCACAACATATCTTTTTATGGAAATCCGTTCTTTTGTGACAAAAAAAAGGCGGTGTATTTCTGATGAAATACACCGCTTTAAATTGATTTAAAAATATTTTCAAATGATAAGTGCCTACCTATTCGGTTATTTTATTCTATTGATCCTAATTTGACTACATTCTGTTGGTAGATAGTATTTATTATACATCACAGGGTATTTGTCACTAATATATACACTTTCTAATATCAAATTACATTCCTCACCACAGAAAATCTGATATTTTAATGACGGAGTATTAACAGAATTGGAACGTTTGATTTCAATAGTAGAGGAATTAGCCAGTTCATATACTTTCTCCTCTAACATTTCTAAAAATTGCTTTTCATTCTGTAAATCAAGATTTAACTTGGAAACTTCTTCTATGGGCATCATGGTAAAGGCATAAGCTACTACCTTATCATTACTTTTATACCAGCGGTCCACAGCAACAACTGCAGTCATTTCGCGATTTAATACTTGCATGGCATAGTCCGTTGTTAATTCCATTCGAAAATTAAGTTCGACATCATCGATTTTCCCCGTATAGCACTTATATAAGGGATTCCCTAATGTCTCTAAGCCATCGATACTTTCATTATGATGAAATTTTGTAATGAAATTTCCTTTTCCATGGATATTATTAACTAATCCATCTTCCTGCAAGAGTGCTAGTGCATGTCTCAATGTCATTCTGCTGACATCAAATATTTTGGCTAATTCAGGCTCTGATGGAAGCTGGCTATCAGGGGGAAACGTTCCATCCATAATTAGTTTATACAATTGGTCATACACAATAACAAATAACGGTTTTTTTGAGTTATTGTGTTCATGAAGTTTAATGTTCATTTTCTTATCACCTACTGTTTTTCAAATTCATGATTCTTATTTCCTATTTCTTTTCATTTTAGTAAATTGTATCATTTGTTCATAGATAAGGAAGTATAAATTTTGGTGCTAAAAAACTGTTTAACTATCTCGTTCGAGGTCGCCTTAGTCCATACGTCCTGAGCAAAGGCTTGCGCTTTTTTTATATTGTAACGTACTTTCGTGAAAATAAAAATTTTGTGAAGTTCCAGAATACATCATTTACATTCAAAGGCTGGGTGAAAAAACATATGAATTTCCCCTTAAGCATATAAACTAATGTAAAATAAGAATGATAAGATTGTAAACCAAAAAGGATGAAGAATAGTCTGTTTCGTTCGAATTGAACTAGCATTCTTACAGCGACGAAAACACAGATTATACCAAGTGATTGGGGTTAGTATGGATGGTAAATGACCAAACGAGGTATTCTCGTCTTGCAAATATAACAAAATTGATTAATACGAGGCTAGAATTACGTGATGTGCTGGAGTATGTAACGACCGCGATATCGGAAGAAATCGTTCAATGTAATGCAGTAGGTATTTTTTTACCACACGGGGATGGTACATTTAGAGGGTATGTTGGAAAACCGGAAATTATTAATGGCTCGACGCTTCATACACAGGTGATTGATCCGAAAATAGATGGATTGGCAAGAGAAGTAATTGAAACAAAAAGAACAATTTACATCCCTGACACTTCAAAGGATAATCGACCTGATCTTGTACCGATTCAAGCATTTCAAATTAAATCTATATTAGCTTTACCTATTTCATTTGAGCAAGAGTTATATGGCTTGGTTTTTTTGTTTGATTATGGAATTGCTATGAATTTAACAGAATCAGAAATTCAAAGTGTTGAGGCTTATGTAAATATGGCTGCAGTTGCGATTCGAAATGCAAATTATGTAACACAACAGGAAAAACTTATTTCAGAAAAGCAGCTGCTACTTGATGTTACTCGTGATCTTTCTATGTGTTCCTCGATGCAAGAATGTCTCCAAACCTGTTTTTTCTATTTAGGAAAGGTTTTGGACAACTATAATGTAGCAGTCCACTTACTAAATCCTATAGCAGATCAAAGTATTAAACACGCGAACTTAAATCAGGATAGGACAAATGAAGGCTGGATAGAGACATGTAATAAGATAAAAAATGCCCAATGTTATGATACGTTAATGCAAAATGTCATTCAAACAAAAGAAGCTATTTTCATCCCAAATGTATTCACAGATAAAAGACTGAACCATGATGTTTGCCTTACATATGCGATCAAGGGTTTATTTATGATACCGTTAGTTTCAATGGACGAGGTGTTAGGAGTCATTTTAGTCGTTAATATGGAAGGAAAAGATCTCATTTACACTAGATCGCAAATCCAGCTGGCACAATCTATCGTTGAAGCCACAACTTCTACGTTATCGGGCTTATTGTATATGAACCAACTGGAAACCATGATAGAAGAGCGGACAAAGGAACTAACCATTGCTAATGAGAAAAATTTGAGTGTAATTGAAAGTATTACAGATGGATTCATTGCATTAAGTAAAGAATGGAGACTTACTTATTTAAATAAGAATCTATTTTTGTCTCATAAAAAAACATCAAAAGACGTATTAGGCAAGAATATATGGGAAGCATTTCCGAGATTCGTTGATACGATCCTATATAAAGAATTTCATAAGGTTATGCTAGAACGGATACCTGTACATTTCGAATTTCACTTTGCCTACACCGATCGTTGGTATGAAATTGTTTCGTATCCCTATGACGAAGGCATTTGTGGTCTGATTAAGGACATAACAGAAAAAAAGAAATATGAGAAGGAAATAAAAAGGTTATCGGGGTTAGAGCTAATTGGACAAATGGCTGCAGGAATTAGTCATGAAATAAGAAATCCGATGACAACAGTACGGGGATTTCTGCAGTTATTAAACGAAGAGGTTGAATTTGTAGAGTACAAACATTACCTGAATGTAATGATTGAAGAACTTGATCGTGCTAATTCTATCATTACAGAATTCCTTTCCATGAGTAACACAAGGACATCAGATTTACAGAAATTAGATTTAAATGCAATCATACATGATATAGTCCCATTAATTAAGGTGGATGCGTTTAACCAAAATAAAAAGATAAAAATAGATACGAATGATATCCCGGAGTTACTTTTAAATCGGAATGAGATTCGCCAATTATTAATCAACCTCTACCGTAACGGCTTAGAAGCGATGAGCGAAGGAAAAGAATTAACTATAAGAACCTACAAAGAAGATGATTGTGTGATTCTTGCAGTACAAGATGAAGGCGAAGGGATTAAGCCTGAAGTATTAGAAAAATTAGGCACGCCATTCTTCACTACTAAGGAAACCGGTACGGGCTTGGGATTAGGTGTAAGTTATGCCATTGCTGCCCGTCATCATGCCAAAATTGAAATTCAAACAGGTCAAGAAGGAACTACTTTTTTTGTTAAATTTAATCTATAAATAATAAGGAAGAGGCCTGGTAAATACCAAGCCTTTTTCCAGCTTAGCTTCCTGTACTAGTAAATTTACTTAATCCGAATTTCCAGAAACGATAAGCAATAAAGCATAGTATTATCGCAACGAATGGTGTACACAAAGAAATCGATTTATATCCCTTATCAAAGAAGAAAGCAGCTGGGTAAAATGATGTAAAACTGTAAGGAATAATAAACGTTAAGATAAATGCTATTACTTTATTGTAGATTGTAATCGGATAACGCGAAAAATCACTTAAAGTGAATACTGCTGATACAACAGGAAGGCTATCGGTCATCCAAAAGGAAAACGTAATAAAAAACAGATTTAATGCTATAAAGATAAGGCCGCTTGATATAATCATTATGATAAGTATAAGTAATTTTCCCGCTGTAAGGGAAATATCTAGATTGCTAATGGAATAAGAAAGAATAATTCCCCCTATTATAAGTTGCCCAATTCCATCCTCTTGCACACGCTCTGCTACGATTTGGAACAATGGGTTAATGGGACGGATAAGCAGACGGTCTAAATTTCCTGTTTGAATATACTGCCATCCAACCGTCCATAAATTATCAAAGAAAATGTGATGGATAGACCTTCCTGCAAAAGCAATTCCATAGATTAAGAGGATCTGATAAAAATTCCACCCCTTTAACGTTTCAATATGATCAAACACTACCTTTATAAAAAAGATAGAGGCAAACTGTTGAATGAATACAGAAGCAATTCCTATTAAAAAATCTACTTTATACTCCATCATAACTTTTAAGTGCTGCTTAAAATAGATACTGTATAAAAATGAGTACCGTTTAAGAGTGTGCCACAATTCATTCACCCCCCAAATATTGTGATCTTCCGAATTGCGAAAGCCCATATGAATCGGACAAGAATTGCAATGAAAATGAACCATACGAATTGAGTCGCAATTGCCATATAAGCCTGTGTTCCGGATATAGAGCCTGTATAAATAGAAACAGGAATATAGACCATAGATTGAAAGGGTAAAAACATACTAATTTCTTGAAACCATTGCGGATAAAGCGATAATGGGACAAGTGCACCGGAACAGAACTGAATAATGGAATCTCGCAGAAGACGAAGTCCCCATACATTTACAGTCCAAAAGGCTAATATACCAATAATAAGATCTAGTTGCGTTCCAATTAAAATACCCAACACTACACTTATCATAAATAATGCAAACGACTCTAATGATTGTGGCAGCGTATTCCCTACAAACCAAGTGGCAAACAGTAACATAGGAATCGTTGTCCGAATAGAATTAGAAATTTTTTGCCCTATATCCATAGCTACAAGTTTATCTAACAAATGGTATGGCTTCATAAGCTCCATTGCTATGTCACCTTGTTTAATCATTCTCGCTAAATTGTTCCCTACTCCTGATACATATTGTTCCAATAACATAGCAACGACCATATAAGTTAACATATTAGATAGTGAAAGTGTTCCAACCGTCTCTTTATTTTCGTAAACGGCAGTCCAAAAGTAATACACTGTGCATAATTTAACAATAATTGCAAATGTACCTGCCCAATACCACGCAGCATAGGAAGTCTCTAGTTTTATTTGTACTTTAAGCATTTCCCAATATTTTCTCAAGAGACTCATCACCTCCATGCTGATAAAGGTCTTTAATAATCGTCTCCAATTTAGGATTTGAAATAGTTAGGTCTGATATCTTATTGTATTTTGCGAGTTCGGAAAGCACAAATTCAGATGAGACTGTCTTTGTATGAAAACTTAGCTCTACGCGAGAGGAATTTTCTTCTTGGCTCTTGTGTACTACGATATCGTTCTCTAATGATGGAGGAAGCTCAAATGTTGTTCGCTCTTCTAACTCTAAAGATAGGATGCGGTTATATGAAAAACGGTCTTTCAGCTCCTGTAAGTCCCCATCATAGATGATGGAACCTTTATCAATAATGATAATACGCTGGCAAATCTCCTCTATATCCTGCATATCATGTGTAGTTAATACAACGGTTACATCCAATTGCTTATTCATTTCTTTAATAAAATCACGAATTTTTGCCTTTACATCAATATCTAGACCGATTGTAGGCTCATCTAGGAACACGACAGAAGGTTGATGAAGAAAAGCAGCAGCTAACTCACAGCGCATTTTTTGGCCAAGTGAAAGCTGACGAACAGGTAATGGCATTAAATCTCCAAGATCCAATACATTTTCAAACAAATGCAGCATTTCTTGATATTTTGTCTCTGGTATCTCGTAGACATGTTTTAATAGTGCAAACGACTCTCGCACTGGTATATCCCAAGCAAGTTGTGTACGTTGTCCAAAAACAGCTCCAATATTTTTGGCATTTTCCTGTCGATTTTTGTATGGAATAATTCCATTTACTTTGATTTCGCCACTATCTGGAGTTAGGATTCCACACAGCATCTTAATAGTGGTTGATTTTCCAGCACCATTGAATCCGATATATCCCACCATTTCTCCTTTTTCAACAGAGAAAGAGATCGGTTTTACCGCCTGTTTATCATAATATCTCCGTTTTATTAAAGCTTTTATTGCACCTATTAAACCTGGCTCTCTTTCTAAAATCTTATAACTCTTGGTAACATTCTTAACCTCAATCATTTACAATTCTCCTCCTTTCTCTTTACAAATATTATCCACTTTGTTGCGAAAGCGTTTGCATAACCCTAACTAGTATGATTTTACAGGAGCAATTCCTTATTATCAATAGGATTCCTATTTCTGTCATAATAATGGCAATATCAAAAAGGAGGTGGGCTGTCTAAAAACTAAAAGTAATACGCTCCATCTCCTTTTTGTATTTTTTATTGAGGTAACTGCAAAAAATAAAGCTAGAATCCAGAAATATAAGATCAGTATGCTATTTAGTTTTATCAATATTGTCAAAAATGTGAATAAACAAATAATATAATATCAATAAATTGTGACAATTTCATTTAGGATATTACTAAATTGTTAAATAAGTGTAAAGTAAATGTATAGAATGTGAGTATTTAGTGTAAACGAAGCTAATTTTTTTAAGGGGGTGTAGCAAATACACTTAACTTTAAAAAAAACGATACAAATTTTAATTATGGTAGTGCTTGTAATTATCCTTGTTTTCACGCCTTTTATGGTATCAATTACTCATGATGGGAATGGAAACCTTGTTCCAACTGTTAAATATCAACGAGCTTTGGCACTCGCTAATGTTGGAATTTTAGGAAATCAAACGTTGAATGGTTCCTATGATCCCAGTACCGGAAATCTTTCTTTGAAGATTTCTGGAGGAACACTACTAAGTTTAGGTGCACTTGACTCACAAAGTTTCATATATCAATTGCCAGAAGAATTGAAATTTATTTTGGACGATCCTCGTTTTAAACAAAATGCACGGATTGATTTTGAAGAGAGTTGGCTTTTAGGTTCAACTAGCGACACCATTGATGGCAGTTCATTGACACTAAATTCTGCTGATGGAACGGTAACCGGTGTACGAAATTCAGTGCTAGATCTTTCCCTTCTCGCAACAGTTACTGTTACGCTGATGATTAAGTTAAGCGCATTAGACGTTGCTAAATTACCACCAAGCCCTGACGGCATACTAGAATTTTATGGACTAGCCTCAAAGGAGGCACTTATTGATTTAAGTGTATTAGTAAGTGAAGGTTCTAAATATGACATGAGAACGGATGTATTACCACCACCTCCAACAGTAAATTCTGTAAGTGATGTTGATACAGTAGTAACAGGAACAGGGGAGGCAGGAGCAACCGTACATATCGTAACTCCGAGTGGCAACTATGAAGGGCTAGTAAATGAAAAAGGGTCATACAGTATTGCAATTCCAGTACAAGATGCTGGCACAGTAATTACAGCTACACAGACTGTAGCAGGCATCGAAAGTAAAGGAGTTTCCACAACTGTAATTGGCGTAATTCTTGACTTTACCGTTCCAAGTGAAATTCAATTTCAAAATACACCTATAAAGCTTCAGGAAGTTACAATCCCGAGGGTAGACCCCAATTGGTCCATTGCAGTACGAGATACACGTGGACAAGGATCCAAATGGGCAATAAAAGCGAAGGCGACAGGACCATTAACGTCAACTGATGGGTACACATTAGACCCAAATGCTCTTGTATATGTAAAAGGTAACAGTGTTGAATCTTTAAACGATGAGGTCCTTATTTATGAAGGGACTACTGGAGTAGAGCAAAAGACAACGGTCCAATGGGGCGAAAATGAAGGAATATTAATGAAACTGACTCCTACGGGTCTTTTCGATGCTCGGACAGGTGTTACATATTCTACTACTATTCATTGGACTTTAGAAAATGCACCATAATATTAAAAATGGTGATTTCGTTTTTATAAAAAGAGGAGGGGGTTTTTTATGAAATTACCAAGATCGATAAGTATGGCAGCAATTCCAGTTCTATTTTTATTCATCTCCTCACAAGGAATTTTAGCAGCATCATCACAAGATTCTGCTGCAACAGTAGGATTTTATGAGAATAATCCAGACGGCGATTTAACACTTGATTCTGTTCCGGGGCTAGATTTTGGTTCACAGAAAATATCTTTATCTGATGAAGCCTACAATTCTCTTAATCTTACCCCCTTTATTCAAGTAACTGATAATCGTAGCATTAACAATGCCACTGGATGGAATGTTACAGTAAAAGCAAGTCCATTTACTAGTACTACTTCTACCAGCACATTGAATGGAGCTACAATAAATTTTAGTAATGGAGATTCTACTTCGGACCTTACTTATACAAAGCCAACAACAATTCCATTTGTAGTAACAACGGATGGGGATGTTGGAACTGTTAAGGTTGTTTCGGCAAAACAAGGCGAGGGCCGTGGTACATGGAAAACAAGCTGGCTCCCAACTACAAGTAATCCTGCTACGAATGATAGCGTTACACTACATGTTCCAGGAGGTATTATGGCAAACGAGCAATATACTTCAACATTAACATGGACACTATCAAACACCCCGTGAGAAGAATTTAAGTTAGTCTCGAATAATAAGGAATCTCTATTATTTGGGACTTTTTTATATTATGAATCTTCTATCTGCTATAGCACTGTCCTCTTTGATAGATTGGTACAATTGTGAGGAGAAATAAGATGAAAATAATTAAAAATAGAATGACGTATATTTTTTTAATAATCATATTCGTTACTTTAGATTTGCCAATGGTAGTTGCGAATGCGGAAGATGTGGGTTACTCAGTCCGAGCAATAATACCTGAAAATCAAATTGATAAGAATCAGACCTATTTTGATCTGTTAATGAAGCCTAAGGAAAAACAAGTGATTCAAGTTGAAATTATGAATAATTCAAATGAGGATATGGATATTAATATCCATATAACAAATCCAATTTCAAATAGAAATGGGCTAATTGATTATACGAATATTAATGCAGAGGTGGACGAAAGTCTAAAGGTTCCTATTACAAAAGTTGCCTCTATTGAAGAAAAGACGGTTAGAGTACCTGCAAAGAAATCTAAAATTGTACCGATTCAACTTGAAATGCCAGAAGCAGAATTTGACGGTATTATGCTTGGAGGGATTTATTTTGAGAAGTCTTTAGGTAAAGAGGAATCGACACAAGGGCAAATTTCTAATAAGCTTGCATACGTAATCGGCATGAAATTGAGCGAAACGAATACAGAAGTAAAACCAAATCTTCAATTGAAATCAGTCAAACCAGGTTTGGTCAATTATCATACTGCCGTTATTGCAAATATCCAAAATAGCGCGCCGGTTATTGTCGACAATCTCACTTTAAAGGCAAAGGTTTATAACTCGAGTGGTAAAGAGATAAATCAAGTTGATGTTAAAGATTATAGAATGGCACCAAATTCTAATATGGATTTTGCTATCGACTGGAAAAATAAAGAGATCAGTCCAGGGAAATATACTTTAAAATTATACGCTGATACAGGTAAACAGAATTGGAATTGGGAGGAAGAATTTGTCATTCCTTCTAAAGATGCAAATGTTCTTAATAAAGAAGCAGTTGGAATCGTAAAAGACTATAAATTATATTTTATTATTGGTCTTTTATTTATTATTTTGATTTTGGTCTATATTATTTTTAGGTTAGTAAGAAAGAACAAGCAACAGAATTTGTAGGGGAAATGAATAAATATGTAAAGGGGAAGCTTCTGGGCGCTTCCCCCTTTTTTCGATGTTGCCAACGAAAAAGGTGACTCCTATACTAAAGAAATAATAGAAAAAATTTAACAGGTGATAACATGGCTAAAACTATAGTAGAAAAACTAAACTTACAAAAATATAAAAAAGCAGCAGTATTGGATTTACCGGATGGTGCAGATTATTTAGCAGAGTTAGCGGATTATGATACAGAGTTAGAGGGTGCTTATGATCTTATTTTTGCTTTTGTGCTAGATATGGAATCTTTAAAAGAACTTGTAAATAAAGTTATCAAAAAGAATTACCTAAATAAAAATGGTTATATCTTTTTGGCGTATCCTAAGAAAGGGAATAAAGTATATCCAACGTTTATTCATCGTGATGAATTATTAGATGGGTTAGGTGCAGATGAAACGGGTTATATTGGGACGAGTAACATCAAATTTGCGCGTATGGTAGGGTTAGATGATGTATTTACAGTGGTCGGTTTAAAAGAAGATTCTTCAAACAAAAATCGTACATCTACAAAAGCCAGTCAATGCGTAGATGATTATATAGTGATGATTCCAGATGTGGAAAAAGATTTGCATGATGTTCCTGATTTACTTGCTTTCTATCAATCACTCACCGAAGGGTACCGTAAAGATTGGGCTCGTTATGTGTATAGTGCGAAACAAGAGGCGACAAAAGCAAAGCGACGGGAAGAAATGAAAATGATTTTAGGTAAGGGTTACAAGAGCCGGGATCTGTATCGCAGAGATAATCAATGAAAAAATGAAACATAAGTATCTTCTGTTTCCATCATAACTGATGGGAACTTAAAATATATTCCTTACTATACAACATTCCCTAGGTAGTATGTACGTTTGTTTGCTTGAAAGGAGGATGAGTATGGGTACGAAAAAGGAGCCAGACACGGATACAAAAAGAAATCGAACGAATGTGATTTACATTGTTCTTGATGATGTTGGTTTTTCTGCATTAGGATGCTATGGCTCGGAAATTGAAACACCTCATATCGATTCATTAGCTGATAACGGATTGAGATACAATAATTTTAATGTTACCCCTTTGTGTTCACCTACTCGTGCTTGCCTCCTGACAGGCCGTAATTGCCATTCTGTTGGAGTAGGCTTTGTTACGGAACTAGACTTCGGACCTCGATTTCCTAACAAAAGGGGAAGAATGACGGAACGAGCTGCGTCAGTGGCTGAAATCTTAAAAAGGAACGGGATGGCTACTTATATGGTAGGAAAGTGGCATCTGGTTCCTGGACATGAAGCAGCGTCTAGCGGTCCGTTTGATAATTGGCCGCTTGCCAAAGGATTCGATCGGTTTTATGGCTTTTTATTAGGTATGACAGACCAATATGAACCAGACTTAATCTATGATAATCATCGTATACAGAAGATGAAAAAACAAAACTATCATCTATCAGAAGATTTAATTGATAAATCACTAGAATTTCTGACTGATCATCTATCTATTACCCCGGAACGTCCATTCTTTCTATACGTAGCATTTGGAGCACAGCACGAACCACATCAGGTACCAAAACAATTTATAGAAAAATATGAAGGTATGTATGATAATGGTTGGGATTATATCCGAGAAAGAAGGTTCAAGCGTCAAAAGGAATTAGGAGTCATTCCACAGGATGCTGAACTGGTTGAACGCAATCCCGGTATCAAGCCATGGTCAGAACTATCGAATAAAGAAAGAATCTTGTTTATTCAATTTCAGAAGACGTTTGCTGGATTTTTAACTCATACAGATTTGCAAATTGGAAGGCTTCTGAACTTTTTAAACTCGAAAAATAAACGGGAAGATACAATTATTGTTTTACTATCGGATAATGGTGGCAGTCAGGAAGGTGGCTGGAACGGTTCCATCTACGATTCCGCATACTTCAATGGAATTGAAGAAAGTGTGGATGAGATGTTTAAAAAGGTAGATGAAATTGGCGGCCCGAATGTAAGTCCTAATTATCCGAAAGGGTGGGCGCAGGTTAGTAATACACCTTTTAAATATTATAAGCAAGATACGTTTTTTGGAGGTATTCGTGTTCCGCTCATTATTCAATGGCCCCAAGTCGTTCAAGACCCAGGCTCGATACGTCCACAATTCTATCATGCTATTGATATTACTCCTACAATATTAGACCTCCTAACTATTAATCCTCCACAAGAGTATGAAGGTATTCCACAAATGCCAATGCATGGTGTAAGTATGCTTGATACATTTACAGTACCTGATGCACCCTCGAAGCGAAAAACACAGTATTTCGAAATGCTCGGTAATCGAGCTATTTGGCATGATGGGTGGATGGCTGTTACCAATCATGAACGAGGGACTCCTTTTAGTGAAGATAAATGGGAGCTATATGATATAACCCATGATTTTTCACAAAAGTATAATCTTGCTGAAGAATATCCTGAAAAAGTAAAAGAGCTTCAAGAAATATGGATGCAGGAGGCTAGAAAGTACAATGTTCTCCCTTTACATGACATGCCAGTTCGTAAAGGATACCAAGGTTTGCAGGAGGGAAGAACCCTGTTTACTTACTATCCTGGAATGGCGCATTTGCCAAGCAGTGCATCTCCTAGTATAACCTTGTCCTCCTATTCGATTACGATTCCTATTTTTCGCTTAAACCATGGTGAAGAAGGTGTTTTACTTGCTCATGGGGATCATTCGAGTGGATACACTCTTTATATAAAAGATAATTACTTGATTTATGAATATAATTACGTAGGTACCGTCTATAGCGTTCAATCCTCTATAGAAGTACCCGTTGGATTTTCAACTATCCACTTTGCATTTAAAAGGAAAATGTTCACGCGAGGAATAGGAATGATCTATATTAATAACCAATTAGTCGGTACCGTCGATATGGAACGGACGTTACCATTTGTTATTTCAGTTGAGGGGTTGGATATAGGTTGCGATCGTTTAACGCCAGTAAGTCCTAACTACCCAGTACCGGAGTTTCCGTTTACCGGGCAAATAAAACAGGTAGATATTGAGCTTTTGGAGGAACATGCTAAAATCATGTCATTTTGTTGTGAACATGAAGAACCGATTTATATGAATTTGAATGGAAACATTTTTTTACTTTAGAAAGTAGAAAAAGGATTCTTCAGCTATCTAGATGGTAATCAGAAGGAAATGATTGACAAATATTTATATTTCAAAGTACTGTTTACTTAGATAGAAATTTTTTACATGATGACCACACTAAATGCTGAGGAGTTGTTTTTCGTGATCGCTAAAGAAAATAGTCGGATGACTTTGGTCATCGTGGCAATGGCTTTAGGTTTGTTTATGGCCTCTCTTGATAATACGATCGTATCTGCTAGCATTAACCAAGTTATTAAAGATATCGGCGGATTTGACAAGATGAGCTGGGTGTTTACAGCATACATGCTTGCAACAACTAGCACTATGCTGATTTTCGGTAAAATGAGCGATCTGTTTGGACGTAAGTTATTTTATCTAATAGGGATAGGCCTGTTTTTGGTCGGTTCGTCTTTATGTGGAACAGCACAAACAATTGATCAGCTAATCGTGTACCGTATGATCCAAGGGATAGGTTCTGGAGCACTATTCCCAATTTCGTTTACAATCATTTTTTCTGTTTCCACAGATCCTAAACAGGCTGCAAAAATGTCTGGGGTGTTCGCGGGGATTTTCGGAATATCCTCGGTTTTAGGACCTCAAATTGGAACTTGGATCTCGGAAACTGCTTGGCTCGGCTGGAGATGGTGTTTTTATATTAATCTTCCGTTTGGAATTATATCATTCTTAGTCCTATTATTATCCTTAAAAGAGTCTCGTTCCGAAACGAAACCTAAGGTTGATTATCTTGGCACCCTTCTTTTGATTCTTTCTACCGTTTCCTTGCTGCTTGCTCTTGAATGGGGCGGAAAAGATTACCCATGGAGTTCGGCAGAAATTATCGGCTTATTTTCATTTTCAGCGGTGTGTATAGCGGCCTTCTTATTTGTTGAATCAAAAGCAAAGGAACCCGTTCTTCCACTGGTGATTTTTAAAAACAAAATTGTATCAGGAACAAGTTTCGTCGTGTTTTGCCAAGGGGCAATCATGTTCTCAGCGATTACGTATCTTCCTATTCTATCTGTTGCAGTAATGGGAAATGCCAATTCTAATAGCGTGCTAACACCGCTTATGTTCCCCATTATGATTGGGGCTATTTTAGGAGGATTTATCTCCTCTAAACTTTCATTCAGAACAATAATGGCCTTTTCGATGGGAATGGGAGTATTTGCAGCTTACATGCTAAGTACAATTACCCATAGTACAAATAATATACTTGTTATTGTCATAATGGTTGTTCTCGGCTTGTTTGTGCTTGGACCAATTATGAGTGTATCCCAAAATGCAATAGCTCAATCCGTAGATCCGAAATATATGGGAATTGCCTCTTCAGTTGTTGGTTTCTGGCGTAGTATCGGAGGGGTAATGGGGGCAGCCATTACAGCAACGATTGTTAACGGCAACCTGAAAGACAAAATGACAGAATTTATAAAGGCATCCCATCTACCAGAGGATCAGGTAGCCCAAATGGCGAAGCCGGAGGTATTAATGCAGGCAAAAGATAAACTGCCTCAGGCGGCCTTGGAATATATACGGGGTGCGATGGAATCAGCGTTGCACAATGGGTTTATGGTAGGCTTAATTGCCTGTTTATTAGGTTTTCTTGTTTCACTGTTCATTGGAGCGGAGCGCTATCAAGCTCGTAAGCCGGAAGGAAATATGGAACCGGTAAAGAGGATGCCAGAGCAATCTGTATAGTAAGTAGTTTGTGAATCATATCGTACATTCTGCAACGCTATTTCTAGAGGAACTTATATATTAATAAATGAGAGTGGAGAATTGACTTTAGAAGTAACTTTCAATAATCCACTCTTTTTTATATATTTAAATAGGTATGGGAAATATCATGATTGCTTGTCACAGACTGCTTTTTTATTTATGGCATCATCTATCTCAACCTGAACACTTTTTGCAATATTGTGCCATGAATAGTTGTCATGAATATATGTTTGCCCGCGTGTAGAGATCTCTTTTAAATATTCTTTATCAAGATAAAATTCATTAAGTTTTTCCGCAAAATTCTCTCGTTCTGCATGAATATAATGTTTTCCATCAATGAGGTTTAGTCCCCTAACTCCAAAATTAGTAGAGAATAAGGGAATGCCTGAAGACAAAAATTCAAGCGTTTTTAGATTAACACCTGCGCCTTTAAACATTGGATTGATGGCAATATCAACACTTGCAAATAGTTTTAATTTTTCTTCCTCATTCACTCTTCCTACTAACTGAACGTTGGGCTTAAATGGCTTTGGTTTTTCTTTATTTTTGACTCTCCTTCCATGTTTAATAGTAGGTTTTTTTAACCGCTGAAAAGGGTTACAGCATCCACCTGCTATAATAAAATCTATTTGCGGACAGTGATCCGCGAGATGATGAAGGATGTAATGAACGGATTCGATGTTAGGAGGATACTCTGCTCCAATGAAAAATGCCTTCAGTCTTGTGTTCGATGTTGTTTCGGTGCGAACCCAGTCTTCAGGATGAATGCCATTCGGTGCTAGCTTTATTTTTATCGGATCTATCTTGTACATAGTAGAAAAGCTGTCCCTTTCTTGCCAAGAGGTGGCAAATACCAAATCAGCATTTTCCACTAATTTCTTCTCTAATTCGTAAATACAAGGAAGGAACTCCCTAGCTTTTTTATTTTCCCAAAGCTGATCTGCTAATACATATTCATGATTTTGACTACTATAAATTCTTAGTTTATGATCTAGGCCAAAATATTGGTCATACCCTAATAAATAAGGCGATTCGTGGATAATAATATCACTGCTTTTATATAAGATATCAAAATACTTTTTGTATACCGTTGGATATTGGGAAAGCTTAACATTCATAATTAATGCAGATTCGTAACTGTTTTGATTTTCCATATCCATGTTCATTTGTTCATGGAGAACATCTCTTTCAACTTGATATTCCCTAAATGTGGGGGTAAATTCAATTACATGTAATTCGCGGCGATAGGTCTGAGACAACAGGGTAATATCATAATATTGACTAAGTCGATGATAAAAATGGAAGTATCTCAATGTACCGCCGCTTGTCGGGGGATATACTGTAGGGAAATGGTTTAAGACCAATATTCTTTTCATCTCATGCTCTCCTTAACAAAGGATTATTAAGATTTCATCCTTCTGATGCCCTTTTAATCCCGTAAAAGCCCGATTGGTCGGGCTGACCCCTCAGTGGGGGATGAGAAAAAACCCCCACCGAGGGAAGTTTCACTTTATCGAATACCCTATTGTATGGTTCATATCGCTGTTAAGGGACTTTTTAGAGAAATATTACGAGAGAGTTAAAAGGAAATACCCCACTTTTAAATAAAAGTGGGGTATTTTGGTGTTAGCGATATTTTTATGATTAATCTTCCATTGTAGACAAATCACCTGTTGGAAGTCCAAGCTCCCATGCTTTTAGAACACGGCGCATAATTTTTCCAGAGCGTGTTTTTGGAATGGATTTACGTACTTCAAATAAACGAGGTGCTGCATGAGCTGCAAGTTTTGTTTTTACAAAATTGCGGATATCGTCTAATAATTCCTGGCTTTCGACATATCCATCATGCAATGTAATAAAGGCTTTAATTACTTCCCCGCGAACAGGATCTGGTACTCCGATAACGCCAGCTTCTACAATAGCAGGATGTTCTACAAGCTTGCTTTCTACTTCAAACGGTCCAACGCGTTCTCCAGACGTATTGATTACATCATCTACGCGGCCTTCGAACCAAAAGTACCCGTCCTTATCCATATAAGCGGAGTCACCTGTTACAAACCATCCTTTTAAGAAATATAGTTCATAACGCTCAGGATTATTCCAGATTGTTCGAACCATCGCTGGCCATTTTGGTTTAATAGCAAGATTCCCCATGTGGTCAGGTGGAAGTTCATTTCCGCTATCATCAATAATCGTAACTTCAATTCCAGGTAATGGTTTTCCCATTGATCCTGGTCGGATTGGATTACAACGGAAATTCGCACAAATGGATGCTCCGGTTTCCGTCATCCACCAATTATCATGAATTCGTAAGTTGAATGTTTCAAGGCCCCAACGGATTACTTCAGGATTTAACGGCTCTCCTGCTGATAAGATATGACGAAGCTTGGATAAGTCATATTTCTTAGGAAGATCCATCCCGCTGCTCATTAGTAATCGTAAAGCAGTTGGCGCACTAAACCATACGGTTACTTCATACTTTTCTAACGTAGCGAACCATTCATTTGCATCAAATCGTCCTCCGCGAAGTACATTTGTTACTCCATTCAACCACGGAGACCACATTCCTGCTGACGTACCGGTAACCCAGCCTGGGTCTGCTGTACACCAATAGATATCGTCTTCTTTCAAATCATACACCCATTTACCAGCTACATACTGATGAATCATGGCATCGTGAACTTGTAATACTCCTTTAGGTTTTCCTGTAGAACCTGAAGTATAGATTAATAACATTCCATCTTCGCGGTCTACCCATTCGATTACATATTCATCGGAGCTTTTCAATAAGTCTTGATATAAAAGTTGATTATCAGCTGTTGCTTTATCAGCTCCAACTAAAATGACATATTGTAAATTAGGTAAATCCTGTACAGGGATTCTTTTTAATAGTTCAGGTGTAGTGACAACTGCCTTTGCACCGCTATCTAATAATCTATCCTTTACCGCTTCTTCCATAAATGCCTCAAACATAGGTCCTGCAATTGCCCCAATTCTCAAAATCCCTAACATGGAAATATAAAGCTCTGGACTACGAGGCATGAAAATAAAGACCCGATCGCCTTTTTCAACTCCATGTGAGCGAAGTCCATTTGCAAATTGACAGGATAAATTTCTTAAATCAGAAAATGTATATTCTTCATTGCGATTACTGTCACAATAAATAAAAGCCTTTTTATCCCCTTTTCCTTCATCCACATGACGATCAATCGCTTCATACACCATGTTGACTTTCCCTGTTTTTGACCAAGTGAAATCCTGTTCAACACGGTTCCAATCCATTTCTTTTACCGCTTTATCATAGTCTTTAAGATTTGCAGTCATATCAATCGTATCGAGATTGACTCCCTTTGCCGTATCGTTCATTCCCAATACCCCCTCATTTTTTATATAACGATTGTTATATAACAGATTATAGAACAATTATATACTATATAACAATAGATAATATGATAAAAATATATAAAATTCGAAGTTTTTTGTCAATTTTAGGGGAGCCGTTTAAGAAATAGCTAACGTAAAAAGCTTGTTTGTCAAAAGAAACAGGTATTTTCCCCTTTCTTTTAAAGATAAAAATCTGATATAATGATGTCGTTTTTTTATTGAATATCAAGGAGAGAATGATAGGAAACATAGAACGATATTGATAGAATAATAGGAAAGAAAATAAGAAGGAGAATACGTACTTGAATACTAGTAAGATAAATTTAAAATTGTGTAGCAAAGCAGTTGTCTCGTTGATAGGTGTTACAGGCGCAATGGTAGTATTATCCTCGCCTGCGATGGCAGATAGTCAACCTATTTCAAGTTCTGCTACTCAGAATGTTCAGAATACAAGTTCAAGTGTACAGGGGATGGTTCCACTTGCTTTGGATGGAATGGTAACGAATGAGACTACTGTGTTGGTGGGACATAGTACAGCCGGTTTACAAATTCAAGTAAATAATGGTGGAGGTAAGATTGGGGAAGGTGTGGTTGGATCGGATGGTACTTTTAAAATTGCTATTCCGAAACAAGTTGCCGGTGAATCTCTGCAAATTCTTTCGCTCCATTCAGATTCAGCTGCAAATGAACAACTAACGGTTTCTGTGAAAGATATACTCCCGAAAGTAGATCCTATAACGAGTGATACGATTACAGGAACAGGATTAGCGAATGTAAATGTAACGCTACTTGGCGATAATAATCAGATTATAGATCAGAGTGTAATTGGGCCAGATGGTCATTTTTCATTAAAGCTAGCGACAAAGCCTTTTAGTGGGATGATTACAATTTCCTCTAGTATTACGAATAATGGTTTGTTGGAGGAAGCGAAGAGCATTGTACAGCTTCCTGTAAACAATGCTACAGTGCCACAAGCACCACAAGCATCTCAGCCACCACAAGCTGTACAAACTGCGCAAGAGCAACCTGTAAGTATTGATGCTTTAATTGGTACGAGAACAGGTCATGGTATATGGACTCGTCCCTATGGTGAACCTACTGCTTCTTATTTAGGTGATATAAGCTTGTATAGAGGGACGATTGTTCATATTACCTCTCTTATTCAAAGTGGGGATGTAACTTGGTATTATATGCAAGTGAATGGTAAGCCTATAGGATGGATTGATAGCAGAGCAGTTGATTCGATTCCTACTATAGATTCTGTAAATGAAAATCAATTGGTGAAACGAACAAAAGATAATGGAGTATGGTCTATACCTTATGGTTTAGATGGTGCGTCGTACATTGGTTCTACGAATGATTATGTAGGGAAAGATATAAAACTCATTCAGAAAATGTCATTAAATGGTGTACAGTGGTATCAGTTTTCTATCGATGGTACGGTTATAGGATGGATCGATAGTAGCGTATTAAGTGAGTTAACCAATATACAAGAAATCAATCAAAATGCCGTTATGGGTGTTACGGGTACAAATGGTATATGGACGATGCCATATGGTTTAGATGGTGCAGGATATATTGATTCAACAGATGCTTATGCGTATGAGGATATTGTCCTTGTAAAAAGTGCCATGAAGGATTCTGTACAATGGTACGAGTTTTCGCTAGGCGGTCAAGTAATGGGATGGATCGATAGCCGTGCGTTGGATAGTACGGGTGATGCTAACGATGTAAATTTTTCTGTAACTATTGGAAGTACGTATAATAATGGGATATGGTCAACACCTTATGGGATTAACGGTGCGGAGTATGTAGGTAGCACAAATGATTATGCTTTTGAAAATGTACAGGTTGTTAAAACGGTGCAGCGAGGCAATGTCTTGTGGTATCAAATTCAAAAGGATGGCCGTCTGTTAGGATGGATCGATAGTGGTACATCATTGTCTGATTTAGGAAATGTAAAGGATGAGAATCATCCAGCAGTTATTGGAGCTTCTACGAGAGGCGACGGTATTTGGAGTGTACCGTATGGGGAGTATGGAGCTACTTTTCTTGGCTATACAGACGAGTATAGCTATCAACCAATCACGGTTATCCAAAGCATTACGAAAGGCACGACTTTATGGAACAAAATTAAACTCGGCGATCAAGTAATGGGATGGGTTGATGCGAGCGTATTTTCAAATGGTGTAACCAATATCAGTAATGAAAATAAATGGGTATTACTTGGTGATACAGATGGTAATGGGATATGGACAGTGCCGTATGGAGAAAATGGTGCAAATTATGTAGGCTCAGCAAGTAACTATGCAGGTCGTCCTATTCAACTAGTCCGTAGCTTAGATAAAGATGGTGTGCATTGGTATTATTTCGCTGTAGATAATCAAACGATTGGTTGGATTGATTCACGTGTGATTTCAAATGCAACGAATGTGCAAATCATCGATAATATAGGGCATGTCAGCAATCCAAATAATCATGCGGTTTGGAGCGTGCCATATGGATTGCAACACGCAAGCTATGTGGGCTCTGCATCTGATTTTGCTTACAAAAATCTTCATTTAACATCGCAGATCGACTTAAATGGCGTAACTTGGTATCGTTTCGAATATAATGGCAGCACAGGATGGATCGATAGTAGAGCCATTAGCATAGGAGCAATCTATCCATTGATGAATGTACCTCTTGTTGAACAGCGCGATTTTACGAATCCGCTGCGTGACTTGGTGGATGGTTGCGAGATAACTTCTGTAACGATGATGCTGCAATATGCAGGTGCAAATGTGGACAAGGTCCAGCTTGCAAATGAAATGCCGTACTCAGCATATGATCCAAACCAAGGATACGTAGGAAGTCCGTATGGGGGGGGATGGACAATTTATCCACCTGCACTCATGAATCTTGTCAGAAAATATGCAGGAAGCGCTGTTGACTTAACGGGTCAAGATGTAGAGAGCCAGCTTATGAAGAATCACCCTGTTGTAGTATGGATGACCATGCATGGATTTTCCGTTCATGCGATTACCTTGACGGGATTCGACGCAAATAATATATATTATAATGATCCTTGGACTGGTGAGAAAAATGCTTCCATGAGTAAGGATGATTTTTATAGTAATTGGTCAACCCAAGGCAGAAGGGCCATTTCGTATTAAGTTAGTAATGCTATAGATTATAGAAAGAAAAATCGTACCTTAGAGGTTTATTGGTACGATTTTTCTTTTTTTACATCAATTGAAGAGATTAAAAGCTTATGGTTGTATATAATTGAAGCAATAGATCATAAAATTTTCGACAATATACTTATGAAATCGGGTTACAATAGAAGAGGGTCAGATATTGCAGTTTTTCTCATAATGTACAATAATATGGATTGCAATGAATCGCACTACTACTCATTAAAAATAAGATAAGTTAGTTAAGATCGACACTGCTTCAAGCAGGTTGGAAAGTTTCACTTTATACTCTACTATAGAATACATACGGACGGACTCTTAGTAGCTACGATTATAGGATTGGAGCATATTCGCATGAAAAAAATAAGTTGCATTGTTTTGACACTAGTATTAATGCTAGTAACAGCAGGCTGTGGTCAAGATAAGCTAAGTAACGGAAAGACACCGCTTGCGCAAATAAATGAATCGAAGGAATTGAAAATTGGATTAGATCCCTCTGTTCCTATATATGCGTTCCTAGATAAAGACGGGACTTTATCTGGATTTGATATTGATGTTATGGAAGAGGTAGCCAAACGAATGGGCGTTAAAACCAAGTATTATTATTCTAATTGGGATTCTTTGTTTGCTGGTTTAAGCTCACAACGATTTGATGTAGCTACTGGTCATATTGAAATTACGAAAGATCGCCAAAAGACATATGATTTCTCTAAGGCCTATAAGGATACAGAAACGGTGATTGTTGAAAAAGATGGACAAAAGAAAGCACTTAATTTAGGGAATCTAAAAAATACGGCTATTACATTGCCAATTACGTCTTACTATGCTTCATTAGCACGAAATTATAAAATGTATATTATTCAAGGAGAAACATTTGCAGATGGGATGCAGAATCTTGAAAATGGGAAATCCAAATATATGATATTTGATCGCGATGTAATTCAGCGTTATCTAGTAGATAAACAGATTAATGATATAAATGTTGGGTATACATTTCCTGAAAAGCAACAGGTTGGCTTGATGTTTCGAAAAGGTAACTCGGATCTTGTAAACACAATAAACGAGAAGCTAAATGAGATGGAAAGCGATGGTACAATGAATAAGATCAAGGCTAAGTGGTTTAGATAAGCAGGCCTCGATGAATAAGGAATACATGAAGAAAAAGGAGTTACTTTAAATGAAGCCAGGTCTAAAGAGTTTTTGGATATGGAATATAGCATTGTTATTTGTATTTGTGGTCCTTTCTATATTTAGTAATAGCTTACTGTTTGAAAGAGGAATTCCACTTGGGGCGGACCAAGGATTTCATATGCTGCGAATACAAGGTTTAACAGATAATATAAAAAGCGGGAATTGGTATCCTTATATTAACACGCGTTATTTAGAAGGATTTGGCTATGCAGTAGATACTTTTTATTCGAATACATTCTTATATATTGCCTCTTTATTTCAAATATTTGTAACGGATAATGTTGTAAAAGCATATAAATTCTTGCTTCTTGTTATGACATTTTTAACGTTTGTTCTATCGTATCTTTCAGCGAAAGGGATTTCGCAGTCTCGTATCATTAGTCTTTTCGCTAGCATTATGTATACACTTTCGTCTTATCATTTCATCGATACATATAATAGAGCTGCCTTAGGAGAAACGATTGCCTTTGCATTTGTTCCAGTCGTTCTTGCCTCCTTTTATATGATGATATATAGACAGAAAAATGTTTGGTATTGGTTAGTATTAGGAATGTGCGCCCTTATTCTTTCTCATGTTGTTTCGACATTGATGATTAGCACGGTTCTCTTTGCGTTATTTATAGTGAGCTTTCAAAAATGGAAGAACAATTTGAATATTGTATTATGGATCGCGATATCTGCTTGTTTTGTGGTGGGTCTTACTCTATTCATGACCTTACCTATGTTTGAGCAAATGAAAGCTCAGCCGCTTTTTTCACAATGGGCTCCTGTCTTCAATGTACCAGATACAGGAGTGAATCTAGGAGATATGATTATTCATTCTTTAAACAATGAAGATGCCAGAAGTGGTGTTGTGAACATAGGACTTCTTGTATTAATCACTCCCATTGTACGCTTGCTTGTATTTGAAAAGAAAATCATTCCGGGAGACTATTTCACAATCGGCGGATTTATTACGTTGGTCGTATGCAGTAAAGTATTCCCATGGATGCTATTTGGAAGCACACCTCTAAACGCAATCCAGTTTCCATGGCGATATATGGTATTTGCTACATTTTTCTTAGCAATTGGATCTTCTATGTATCTAAATGAAATATTGAAGCGGACTGAGAAAAAGTGGCTTGTATATGTTTTGTTCTTTACTACCGTTTTCATAACTAACATGAGTTTGATGTATCAAACGAGCTATGAAGTTCGTGAACCAAACGCAGATGCCATTTTATCCAATACAGCTAATATAGGAATTGGGAAAGAGTATTTACCAACGGGAGTTAGAATGAGTGATATTGCTCCGGATAGTAGGGCGCTTTATGTAAATGAAAATATTCATTATGATAACTTCAATAAAGATGGTAATCATATCACATTTCATTTTAATAACACGAGTAATGGCGAGATTGCGATGCCAATCATTTATTATAAAGGCTATGAAGCACAAATAACGGAAAACGGGAAAACGACGAAGGTTCCCGTATATGCAGGCATGACGAATTTAGCTACGATGGAATTGCCGCAAGGGACAGGATCAGTGAACTTTTATTATGCAGGTACATCGATTCAGAAGATAAGTAAATATATTTCTGGAGTTTCTTTCATCGTATTTATTATCGTAGTGGTATTCGACAGAATAGCGAGAAAGAAGCGTGCTCTCGCAAGCAAATAAAAAGCTTCAGTCTAATGAATGATGCTACTTCTTCGTAGCATCATTCATTTCATCTACAATTTTCTCTGCTAACCGTCTATATAAATTACTAATCGTTACAAAAGAGCTTACTAATAACAATTGTTCTAGTTTTTCATCTTCAAATACATCCGTTTCTTCTTTTACCTCTTCGAGTCGTTTTTGTATATCCTCTTTGAAATTTTCAACATTTTTTTCTGTTAGGTGAAGAAAGCTGGTGTAGAGAGCAGCGAGATCAAAATCCTCTTCGGTGATCAGCTTATTATTTAGTTCATCCAATACGCTTTTGATGTCATTAATGGATAGAGATCCTTTTAATTGATAAATTAAGCTAATAAGAATGATATGATGTTTCGTATACTTTTTACTTTTAATAGGGAAAAATAATTTTCCCTTAGCGTAGTTGTTAATCATCGTTTTTGTAAGTACTTTTTCGTCTGGTTTGCGTGTTGTCATTTGGTAGCTGTTCTCAAAAAGCTGGACAACTTGATCTACATATAAGTCAACATTTGGGATATCTTCAAGTGTAATGACTTTATCTACGTGTAATGCCTCTATCAATTGATTAAGTTCCATGATGATCCTCATTTCTGTGTTTTTTTACAATCAGATAGCAATAACCCCATTTATAGTAGTATGAAACGCATAAATTGTAAATATTGACTAACAAATTAAATACATATATAATTTTAAGTAGTTATAAAAACTACATTATGGTATGTGAGGGGCTGTTATAGTGAATGCTTATGTAAGAGAGCCGGTTAATGCATTAACCCATTTCGCCGGTGCCATTTTTTCTGTTGTTGCTCTTGTTGTAATGATTGTGAAGGTTTCGATGATCATGCCGTCAGGATATGCATTGGCTGCAGTCATTCTATTTGGTGTCGGCATGATGCTTTTGTATGCTGCTTCTACAACATACCATACGGTCATTGCGAAGGATCGGATCATTTATTTTTTTAGAAGGTTAGATCATTCCATGATTTTCGTCCTAATTGCTGGGACATATGCTCCTTTTTGCTTAATAACATTACGTGATGAGAAAGGCTTGTTATTATTTTGGATTGTGTACGGCATTGCGCTAAGTGGTATTTTATTTAAAATGTTTTGGTTTCGTTGTCCAAGATGGTTGTCGACAGTTATTTATATCGCAATGGGATATATCATCGTATTTTATTTCGGGTCATTAGCAGCAAAGCTAAGTATGGCTGGAATCTTCCTTTTACTGCTTGGTGGAGGATTCTATACGATTGGCGGTATTATTTATGCAACCAAGCCAAAATGGATGAAATCTACCTATTTTGGTTTCCATGAGATTTTTCATATCTTTGTCTTACTTGGAAGCTTAGCTCATTTCCTTTGCATATACTTCTATGTTATTTAACAAACCTGAATATAGAAAGACAAAGGCCAGGATACATATCCTGGTTTTTTTTCGCGTGTATTAGAAAAAAGGCTGTTCTGTATTAAAAAAATATACATTCTCTTAATTGGCTAAGAGTATTCCTATCGTATAATGGACAAGTGAGAATACAGCATAGAGGAGTGAATTTAGAAAATGTTACAAAAAGCGAGGAAGAGTATCGAAATACGATCTTTACTCATTCCATTCATCGTACATTATCTTATTTTATTTATAGCAACGCTAGTCCCCTTTTATAAGGATACGTCTTATGTAGGTATGGAATTTAACGAATACGCTAGTCATTGGATTCAGTGGGATAGTCTGTGGTATATCCATATTGCAAATTTTGGGTATGAGAATACGACTGCAGCAGCCTATTTTCCATTTGTACCTGCACTTATAAAAATAGTACATAATGTATATATTGTGTTTGGAATTACTGCTATTGGATTTTTTATATGCTTGTATTTATTACGAGAGTTTTTCATCAGAATGAATTTGAATAAATGGCAAGTGACAATGGGATTATTGTTTTTCGCACTGAATCCAGCTTCTATTTATTATGCTACGATTTATACAGAGTTATGGACAGTCCTCTTTGCTCTGGCTTCCCTTCATATGGCTGTAAAAGGAAGATGGGGGTATGCAGCACTGTTTGCAGCATTGGTTGCAACTACACGCGGCACAGCATTGTTATTTGGGATATTTCCATTCGTTTTCTTCATCTATTCTATTGTAAAGAGAAAGTGGCAATCGGTGGGGCGTGCGTTAGTCTGGGGAATAAGCTGCTTTGCTGGATTAGTTGCATATATGGTTTTGCTTTATTTTATTTTTGGTGATCCTTTTGTGTACTCTTCAACCCAAGGGGAAAACTGGCATCATTATTGGACATTACCATGGACACAGTTTATTGATGGATTTCATGCGAACCTATGGACAGATCTGCGTGAATCTAGACAGGCATTATGGATTGCCAGCCTTCTCTTCTCGTTCTGGGGTCTTGTAAGTGTATGGAAAGTCCGATCCATTATACCGTGGGAACGTATAGCAATCATTATTTATGTAGTCGCGAATGTGTTGGTTAACCTTTGTTTTGGTACAAAGGATGCTCCTTTATTTAGTACATTCCGTTATTTAAGTGTGATTTTTCCTATATATGGTATAATGGCGGTGTCTTTATCAAAACCGCTTCAATGGATTGTCTTGCTTTTCTTTACTGTAATTTCATTTATGGGGGCGTGGACGTATACGCACCATGCTTGGTTTTTATAGAAAATCGAAAAGAAAGAGGGTATAAGCTTGTATATTACATTAAACAATGGTGTAAAAATGCCTCAGCTTGGGTTTGGTGTTTGGAGAGTGGAAGACGGAGAACAAGTAAAGCATGCCGTAAAACATGCTATTGCTACTGGCTATCGTGCCATTGATACAGCAGCAGTTTATAAAAACGAACGCGGTGTTGGCGAAGCGATTCGAGAATCAAATGTTCCGCGTGAAGAACTATTTATTACAACAAAAGTGTGGAACAGTGACCAAGGCTATGAAAGTACGCTGCAGGCATTTGAAACAAGCTTAGAAAAACTTGGCTTAGATTATATTGATTTGTATTTAATTCATTGGCCAATGCCAGCTGAAAACAAATTTCTTGATACCTATCGTGCGTTAGAGACATTATACAAAGAAGGACGTGTGCGTGCTATTGGTGTATGCAACTTCCATATTCATCATCTTGAAGAATTGCTTGCAAATTGTAAGGTGAAGCCCGTATTAAATCAAATAGAATGTCATCCGTTTTTGACGCAAGAAAAATTACGAGTATACTGCACAGAGCATAATATGTTTGTAGAAGCATGGAGTCCCTTAATGCAAGGCGGCGAAGTGCTGCACAATGAAGTAATTACAAAGCTTGCTACTAAATATGAAAAAACACCGGCTCAAATAATTATTCGTTGGCATTTGCAAAATAATGTAATTGTCATTCCAAAATCTGTTACGCCATCTCGTATTGAGGAAAATTTCAATGTGTTTGATTTTACTATTCAATCGGAAGATATGAAGAAGATAGATGGTTTAAATCAAAATAAACGGAAAGGTCCAGATCCAGACGAATTTAATGTGAAATAAAGAGGTTTATTAACGCTAGGGAGGTGATGGGAATGGCTATGATGATATTGCCAAGCTCTGCAGCGTCTCATGCAAAGCCTAGTATTGGAAAGGCGATACTTTGCATGGGGTAGATGATTTATGAATCGCCCGGTAAGCGTATCTCATTTCAAATGTCATAGGCTTTGCACCTTATTTGAAATTTAATAAATAAGGGGCTGGCAGAAATGAAATATGTAAAGGCAACCACTGTTTTACCTGAAACATTAATTGCTGAAATACAAAAATATGTGCAGGGAGAAACAATATATATACCGAAACCAGAACGAACTCATCATAAATGGGGAACATGTTCTGGATCAAGAAAGATACTTGATGATAGAAACATCGCTATTAAGCAAGCTTTTAAAAATGGTAAGAATCTGAATCAATTAGCGGAGGGATATTTTCTTTCGGTAGAAACGATTAAAAAAATTGTTTATGCAAAGAAATAGAAACGGCGAAATTAGGCACCAATTATCGGTGCTTTTTTTTTATGTCATGTTTATTTTAGAATTGTTCTTGGCATTGAAGAGCATTTCTTACTCTTTTATAGTAAAAGGAGAATAAATAACGATCGGGGTGCTGAAATTGAAACCTTTTTTAAGAAGTGACCAGTTCAACTTTATTAAGTCACAAATACAAATAGTAATAAATGGATATGCAACTAGCAATGATCCTGCTGTTCTTTCCGCATTAACGGAACTTACCTCTGAGAAAGTATCACTAGTATGTAAAATGAACGAAGAGCAAAGACAGGTTATTGATAAAATTGCCATTGTTACAGATAGAGCAGCTGCTGATGAGTATTTATTACAAGTACAGCAATATGTAATTCCGTTCCCGAATATAACAGCACAAATGATAAAGAAAGTATTTCCAAAAGTAAAGAAGTTAAAAAGACCTGATTTTGAAAATGCTGATTTGAAAGAAATTTCATATGTCAGCTGGAATGATAAAGGATCGAATAAGAGATATATGATAACGAAATACGAGAATAAGTTGCTGGGATTACATGGTTCTTTTACAAGTATAAATAAGAAAGGAATCTGTGCTATATGTAATCATCATGAAGAACTAGGTATGTTTGTATCTAAGGTAAAAGGTTCAAGCATTGGTACATTTACAACAAAAGGAAATTATATATGCGTAGATAGTCAGAAGTGTAATAACAATCTTACTTCAATGAAGAAATTGCATGATTTTTTTGAAATACATGCTTAAGGAACGAAGTACGAATTTATTTTCTGTTAACGGCTGGAGGGTATACGTTTAGTGGTAGATTTTTGTTCATCCCTCCTTTTCATAATCTCCCCATTTGCAGGTGAACATCATTTCCAGTATAGGAGTTACTTACCTAGAATCTCTTCCTCACGATAGCTAATAATAAAAAGCGAAAAGAGTTCATAATGAAGGAGGATTTAGGTGAGAATTTTTTATTATGTTTCAAAAATTGCTGTTCTTTCCGTTCTTGTACTTGGGATAAGTGGTTGTGGATATAACACAAACAGAATGAACACTGCAAGTGACAATCGACAAAATCCGGTTACTACCAATCAGTCAGCACGTCCAGGAACACCAGGAACTATAGGAACACCAGGAACTACAGGAACACCAGGAACTACAGGTACTCCGACAGATAATGTACCAAAAAATGAGTACATGCGCTCTAACACAGGTAAAGGAAATATAACACCAACTCCCGTTGCATATTCTCCGCAATATACGACGAATACTGGTTTATGTCCATGCCAATACCAAGGAACTACTGCACCAAAACCAGCGGCGCCACCGGCACCTGCTAATGCGGCTGTTGATAGCGCGGAAGCCAAGGTTGTTCAATTAACAAATGATCAGCGACGTAAAAATGGTCTTCCTGATCTTCAAATTGATAATACATTAGCAAGTATGGCTCAAGAGAAATCAAATGACATGCTTAACAAAAATTACTTTTCTCACACAAGCCCTACGTATGGATCACCATTTGATATGATGAGAATATTTGGTATTACTTATTCTTATGCTGGTGAAAATATTGCCCAAGGACAAACTTCCCCAGAGGAAGTTGTACAAGCTTGGATGAACAGTGCGGGTCACCGTGCTAACATTTTAAATGCAAACTACACGAAAATTGGTGTAGGCCATACAACAACGAAGGATTATTGGTCACAAGAATTCATTGGTAAATAAACAAACAAGTAGGAGGATTAACCTCCTACTTGTTTTTAATGTTCTATTAAGCTGCTTATAGGTACACTTTGTTCCTGTTCTGGTTGATGCAGGGGATAAATTCTAGCCATGGAATTATCATTCACTTCTTGGATATAAATAGGAACGCCATTGTACGTAACATTTGCCATAATAGGTGAAGCAGCGATATCTTTTGCACGTTGTTGGTTCATACTTCATCTCCTCCTTATAAAAAAATCCTTTATAGTATTTGTGATGAAAACGGTACATATGCAAAAAAAATCAATTCATTTTATTTTTTCTAAACTTTATGATATATTTAACACGAAAACAAAATATGTAAAAACGTAAGCTCTACTAGGGGTGTCCATATGCTTGGACTGAGAAAAGAATGCACATAATTCTTTGACCCTTTGAACCTGATCTGGATCATACCAGCGTAGGGAAGTAGTACGAAGGCGTCTGTTATTTGTTTTTTAGTACGCTACTACTTTTTGACGATAAACCAGGTTCTGTGTAAACAGAACTTTTTTTATTGTCTTTCCTTCTCATTTATATAGGGATGGACCTATGCTGTAACTCCTAGGTTTCAATATCTATTTTTAAGGGGGAAGTTACATTGCAAAAGAAAACAGAGGTCAATATCGAGTTGAAATCCCAATTTATGGGGAGTAAAAAGGTGTATGTTGAGGGGTCAAGACCAGATATAAAGGTTCCCATGAGAGAAATCGAATTAAGTCGGACCGTTACTTCTTTTAGTGAAGAAGAAAATGCTCCTGTTCAAGTATATGACACGAGTGGTCCTTATACAGATACAGCATGTGTGATTGACATTAGAAACGGGCTGCCGAAATTACGTAAAGAATGGATTTTAGAACGTAATGATGTTGAGACATATCCAGGAAGAGATATCAAACCTGTAGATAATGGATTCACAGAAGGCGATATTCGTGCAAACCTTGAATGGTTCCCGAATCGAAATACAACACCGTTATGTGCAAAAGCAGGACAGAATGTGACGCAAATGCATTACGCTAAAAAAGGAATCATTACTCCGGAAATGGAGTATATAGCGATTCGTGAAAATATGGATCCGGAGTTTGTTCGCGATGAAGTAGCAAAGGGAAGAGCGATCATACCAGCAAATATTAACCATCCGGAAAGTGAACCAATGATTATTGGCCGTAATTTTTATGTAAAAATAAATGCAAACATTGGGAACTCTGCAGTCGGTTCTTCTATCGAGGAAGAAGTTGAAAAAATGACGTGGGCGACTCGTTGGGGCGCAGATACAATCATGGATTTATCAACAGGTAAAAATATTCATACAACGAGAGAATGGATTATTCGTAATGCTCCGGTTCCAGTCGGCACAGTACCTATTTATCAAGCGCTTGAAAAAGTGAACGGAATCGCAGAGGACTTAACATGGGAAGTGTACCGCGACACGTTAATTGAACAAGCTGAACAAGGCGTCGATTACTTTACGATTCATGCTGGGGTTTTATTACGCTATGTTCCATTAACAGCAAAACGTACAACGGGAATTGTATCCCGCGGTGGTTCGATTATGGCACAGTGGTGTTTAGCACACCATCAAGAAAGCTTCTTATACACACACTTTGAAGAAATATGTGAAATCTTAAAACAATACGATATTTCTGTTTCGCTTGGCGATGGATTACGACCTGGTTCTATTGCAGATGCAAATGATGAAGCTCAATTTGCTGAACTTGAAACATTAGGAGAATTAACGAAAATCGCATGGAAGCATGATGTGCAGGTAATGATTGAAGGCCCAGGTCATGTACCAATGCATAAGATTAAAGAAAATATGGATAAGCAGCTTGAAATTTGTCATGAAGCACCATTCTATACATTAGGCCCATTAACAACAGATATCGCTCCAGGATATGACCATATTACATCCGCTATTGGAGCTGCGATGATTGGTTGGTTTGGCACAGCTATGCTTTGTTATGTAACGCCAAAAGAGCATCTTGGATTACCAAATAAAGATGATGTTCGTGAAGGGGTTATTACTTATAAAATTGCTGCACATGCTGCTGATTTAGCGAAAGGACACCCTGGTGCAGAGGTTAGAGATAATGCTTTATCGAAAGCGCGTTTTGAATTCCGTTGGAACGATCAATTTAACTTATCACTTGATCCAGAACGTGCAAGAGAATACCATGATGAAACACTTCCAGCTGAAGGGGCAAAAACAGCTCATTTTTGTTCCATGTGCGGACCAAAGTTTTGTTCGATGAGAATTTCTCACGATATTCGAGGAATGGAAAAGGAAAAACTTTCGAAAGAAGAAGCTGTAGAAGGAATGAAACAAAAAGCTAAGGAATTTGTTGATAATGGATCCGAAATTTATCGATAATCATAACCTTAAGGAAATACAAAAGCTAAAGCGTGAAATAGAAAGCTTAGAGAATGAAATTCGCGAAATGGAAGATAAAATTCAATCGATTTATTGTAGCTGTAACCATATATTTCAGGAAACTACAGTAATGAGGGTGTGTCAGAAGTGTGGGTATTCTGAGAGCACGTATTACTAGTACAGAACTTCATGAGCCGTCTTTTCTAGGAACGATTCCTAAAAAAGATGGTTTTTTTAATTATTAATACTTTCAATAAGGTCGTTTGACTTATCTGTACCGCCAAAGTAATATGATTGAGATACTAAAATGAAATCAGCCTATTCTTGTTAAAATAAACACATAAATAATAGATTGGATGAACGAAATGAAGACTGAAACGAGTGTAACAGTTACATCAAAATATAGTAATAAAATAAAACGAGGGTATCCATTGCTTACCAAGGATGCGATTGCAAATGACAAGAACCTTCATGATGAAGGAGAAATCATTCGATTGGTGGATGAGAGAAATCAATTTCTAGCAACAGGCTATTATGGTAAGCAAAATAAAGGATACGGATGGGTATTGAGTCGAAATGAAGCAGAAGTCATTAATCAAACGTTTGTTGAAGAAAAAATACGACAAGCAATCCATCACCGATTACCTTATTATAAGGATGAACAAACGACAGCATTTCGTGTATTTAATGGTGAAGGTGATGGAATCGGCGGCTTAATTATTGATTACTATGATGGCTATTACGTAATAAATTGGTATAGCAAAGGAATCTATGCGTTTAAAGACTATGTGATTCAGTCCCTGCAAAACATCGTGGAATATAAGGGAATCTATCAGAAAAAGCGTTTTGATACAAAGGGACAGTATATGGATGAAGATGATTTTGTGACGGGTGAGAGAGGACAGTTTCCCATTATCGTCAAAGAAAATGGAATATGCTTTGCTGTATATTTAAACGATGGTGCGATGGTTGGTGTATTCCTTGATCAACGAGATGTGAGACGGACAATTCGAGATACGTATGCAAAAGGAAAAACGGTTTTAAATATGTTTTCGTATACGGGAGCGTTTTCTGTAGCCGCAGCTTTAGGGGGAGCTATAAAAACAACCAGTGTGGACTTAGCAAATCGAAGTTTAGCAAAGACGATTGAACAATTTAGCATAAATGATATTGATTATGAGGCACAGGATATTATTGTAGAAGATGTATTTCATTATTTTAAATATGCAGCGCGCAAGAAGCTTACATTCGATATGGTCATTCTTGATCCGCCTAGCTTTGCTAAATCGAAGAAATTCAAATTTAGTGCAGCCAAGGATTATACGAACTTATTGAAAGAAACGATAGCAATTACAGAAAAGAATGGAATTATCGTAGCCTCTACAAACTGCAGTACATTTGATATGCATAAATTTAAGGAATTTATTGATAAGGCATTTTATGAAACAAGTACATCTTACAAAATTTTAGAAGAGTTCTCCTTGCCATCTGATTTTAAGACGATAAAGGAATATAAAGAGGGAAATTATCTTAAGGTTGTATTTATAAAAAAGATGAAGTAATACATGTAAAGGGTCGTTCTATACGAGAGAAACGACCCTTTTTGTAATAGTAGAATGTTACGAGCGGCGGGTAAATCCTTCCTCATCCAAATAGCCAAGTGCTTGGTTGTAGGAGTGAAACGTTCCGTCTAGTAACGTTCCAGCATATACATTCCACATATCATCTTCTTGCATTAGGATAAGGGTATGGCCATCTTCGTTTATCCACTCTTCCTCTTCTTGAATCGTTGCTTCTGTTTCAATGGATTTGGATAGGCCACGAATCGAACGTTCTAGGATAGAACGAAGATCGTCTTCGGAAAAGTCGCGAATGTTTACAAATCCTTTATCATTGGTTACAAATCCTTGTAAATGTTCAGCATAGACAAAGCCATTTCCATTTGGGTGTAGATGATACACAACGTTCTTTTTATCTGACGTACTTTCTTCGTAATGAAAATTAATTCGGCCGAGTGATACGTCTTTTCGTTTTAATTCAGGGAATGATGCAATAATAGCAAGTTTTTCTTGAAAAGTTAGCATGCTGCCTCCGTTTAAGTAGGATATCATTTTGTTTGTTAATTATAGCACATACAATACAATCATGCCTTAGGGCCCAAATTAGGAGAGACGAGAAAGTTGCACATTATATAATCCTTAATTCCACGAGAATAGTTTATGTTGTATAATTTAATCAAATACATAGATATACTTCAATATGAAAAATAAGATGTTAATTTTGTTATAGAACAATGGAATTGTATTCTCGAGAGGTTACATCAAAATAGGCACTTTCTAAAGGCTCGTAAATACGATACATAAGAGCAATAGGAAATTAAACTGTATATACAGCATGAAGTGTTATAATACTAATAAGAAAACGTAGCTTTTGAAACGGATTGTACTAGGAGAGGAAAAAATGAAGAAAGCCGTTTTAACGATTGTTGTCCCATGCTATAACGAAGAAGAAGTATTAAGTGAAACAATATCGAGATTAACCAATTTGTTAGCAGAAATGAAACAAGATGGATTAATCAACGAGAAAAGTAATATTCTGTTTGTGGATGATGGCAGCCGAGATCAAACATGGGCCATTATTGAAAGCTATGTTAAGACGAGTCCTGCAATTACTGGATTGAAGTTAAGCCGTAACTTTGGGCATCAGGGAGCACTGTTAGCAGGATTAGAAACTGCGTATCGTTATGCTGATTGTGTTGTATCGATTGATGCGGATTTACAAGATGATATTCTTGCAATTCGAGAGTTTGTTATAAAATACAATGAAGGCTATGATGTTGTGTATGGAGTACGTGATAAACGTGATACGGATACAGCCTTTAAACGGCGAACTGCATTGGCGTTCTATCGATTTATGAATAAAATGGGCGTTAAGCTAGTGCCAAATCATGCAGACTTTCGTCTATTAAGTTCGCGTGCATTAGGCGAGTTTTTGAAGTATCAAGAAGAGAATATGTTTATTAGAGGGATCATTCCTTTACTTGGATTTAAGTCTACGAAAGTATATTACAATCGTGCTGAAAGATTTGCTGGAGAATCAAAGTATCCATTGAAGAAAATGATCAGCTTTGCACTAGATGGTATTACTTCCTTTTCTATTGCACCTATACGCTTTGTGTCATCACTTGGATTTTTTGTTACCGTTATTAGTATTATCATGGCGATTTACACCCTAGTACAGAAGACTTTGGGCAATGTGGAAAGCGGCTGGACTTCCCTTATCCTATCCATTTGGTTTATCGGCGGCGTACAGCTTATGGCTATTGGTGTACTCGGAGAATATATTGGAAAAATTTTTAAAGAAACGAAACGGCGCCCTCGTTTTACCATTGAAACAGATTTATATTCTATTGGGTTTCAAATGAAGGATGAACGAGAAAAAGAAATGATAGGTGAACATAACTAGGGACAGGCTTTTCCTGATCTTCGCATACAAATCGTAGTTTTTAGAGAACCAATATCTTGACTTTCAGTATAGAATTGATAAAATAAATGTATTAAGAAGCTTGCTCGCACGTTGTGTACGATTAAGCTTAACTTTGGTGAAAATATGGGGATTTGCTCGCACGCTGTGTACGACTAAATCCAATTTTATACAGAGCATATGTTTCTAACTCCGCTTGATTTAGAGACATGTGCTTTTGTTTTTGATTTGTCATAAAGTAACGTTCATATCGGTATGATATAGGTAGAGTCGCACGTTGTGTGCGACTGAAAAGAAGGACTCGCACGTCGTGTACGGTCCTTCTTTTTTTAGGTATACTCATAAATCTTTATTTTATGTTGTATAAACTGTTTGTATAGCTGTAGTATCTCTGCTTGATGCCGTTTTCTAGGCGGATAATGATAGTAGCTTCGAAAGTAAACAGATGTGATAAAGTTAACGAGATCCGCTAGCTGAATTAATGTGCAATTTTTATCGTGAGAGACTTTAATCTGTAAATCAGGATATACACGTTTATTGTGCGGGTTTTTTAAGGCCTGATAAAAATTTCGAATTTCACTTGGTTTCCCATCATCGCAGACGATAAATGCATATTCATTATGATGAGCGAGTTGGCCATTTAGTATATGTATCAGTTCTGTATACCCTTGAATGTGCATTTTATTATGGTTTTGATCTTTTGTGTTTGTTAAATATGTTTTCTTATTCGTTATGGAAGCTGCAATGATAATGTTTTGATTTTGCAGCAGTTTGAGACAATCTCCTATAATACGAAATCGCTCTTCATCTGATAGATTGTAATAGAAATTTTCTCCATCAATAAAAGCTTTCCCATGTATCTCGAAATACTTAAAGAAATCAATTTCATCAAAATGTTCTTCTGGAATGCCATGAATCTTCAGCTTAATATCTTGCTTTAAATTATCTAGAATTTTCTGTACTTCATGATTTAAATGAATTTGTTGTTCGAGTGGAACAAGAATACCTGCATAGCAAAGTACGGGTTGATTATGCATATCTCCAAATCCGTTATTACCAGATTCATCTGTATAAAATCCGTATAAAGTCAAAGGAATTCCTACTTTCAAAATTCAGTGTTTGGTATGTTTGCTTGCGTTTACATGTTCCATTTTCAACTGGACCGTGTATGTATCACTTACAAAAATTCTAACTGTAAGCCTACTCCGACTTCTTCACTATTTGCAACTTGCGCAAGAGCTACTTTCGAGCGAAAATCTGTGCAATGAGAAGCGTGGAGGTTTGCTGGCTTTAGATTTTTTATGTACTGTACGGTTTGTTCGAGTTGATGTTTTGGAGGATTTAATAGGTGAAAACCGCCAATTATATCTACGATTCTTTCTTCTTGGCACACTTCTTTTGCGTATTCAATGATGTTACAAATTCCTGAATGTGCACATCCAACTATAATAACTAACCCTTCAGACGATTTATAGGCTAATGCCGAATCATCTTGAATAAAATCTTCATATTCACCTTGTCCTGTTACGATTTTCCCAATAGAATCTTTTCCTTCAAAATCAAAAACTCGCTTAATCTCACCTAAAAAAACTAATTTATCTGTAATCCAAAAGGGTTCTTTTGATAAATGAACAGGAAAATGTCTTTCCAATTTTTCTTTCGATAGTATACTTCCAATCTCACCTATCGATGGTACTAGTTTGCTTTCAAAAACAATAGGATGACCAATAATAGAAGGAGTATTATATGTTATGTGTTCATTTTTAGCTTCCATATGTAATTGCATTAAGTGAACAATTCCCCAGGTGTGATCAACATGTCCATGTGACAAGGCAACGTAATCTAAGTCCCTTAAGTCAATGTTCATTTTTTGAGCATTTTTAATAAATATATCAGAATATCCGGTATCAAATAGAATCCGTTTATTATCTGCTTCGATAAAAAATGACAATGCAGGTTCTCCTAAGAAATACCGATCGATAAACGTATGATTATCGACTAGTACGGATAGCCTCATGAACATCACCAACCTTTCTAAACTGTATTATAACAAAATAGAACCCGCTTTTTTACATTGAATAATCAGGGGATCATTCTTATTCTTTTGTACGAAAAAAGAGATGGCTTAAGAAAGAGCCATCTCTTTTCATTTGCTAAAGTATAAGTCTTACGCTTTTTGTTCAAAAAGCTTTGTTATTTCAATAATAACATTCGTTGCTTGGATCATATTATCAACAGAAATGAATTCATATCTACCGTGGAAGTTTTCGCCGCCAGTAAAAATATTCGGTGTTGGGAGTCCCATATAAGAAATTTGGGCTCCATCTGTACCGCCGCGAATTGGTGAAATGTTTGGCTCAATATTTAAGTTTTTCATTGCTGTGTAAGCAATATCAATAATTTCTTTCACAGGTTCAACTTTTTCTTTCATGTTGTAATATTGATCTTTCATTTCAAGAAGAATGTGTTCTTTTCCATATTTTTCTTGAAGTTCACTTACGATGGTTTGAATCGTTGCTTTTCTTGCTTCAAATTGTTCTTTGTCGAAGTCCCGTATGATGTAAGAAAGCTTCGTCTCTTCTACATCTCCATTGATAGAAAGTAAGTGATAGAAGCCTTCATAGCCTTCGGTTGCCTCTGGGCTTTCTTCTGCAGGAAGCTTACTGTTAAGCTCCATAGCAATTTTAGTTGAATTGATCATTTTTCCTTTTGCAGTACCTGGATGTACATTCTTACCTTTGATCGTAATCTTGGCAGCGGCAGCGTTAAAGTTTTCGTATTCGAGCTCACCAAGAGGGCCGCCATCTACTGTGTAGGCATAGGATGCGTTAAATGCTTTTACATCAAATTTATGCGGTCCTCTGCCAATTTCTTCATCGGGAGTGAAGGCAACGCGTACTTTCCCGTGTTTGATTTCAGGGTGTTGGATAAGGTATGCCATTGCAGTCATAATTTCAGTAATACCTGATTTATCGTCAGCGCCAAGCAACGTTGTTCCGTCGGTTGTAATCAACGTATGATCCTTATAATTTTTAAGTTCAGGGAAGTGTTCTACTGTCATGATAATGTTCTGCTCTTTGTTTAATACGATATCGTTGCCATCGTATTGTTCAATCATTTGCGGTTTGACATTTGTACCGGTAAAGTCTGTTGCAGTATCGACGTGAGACATAAAGCCAATGGTTGGAACGTTTTTCGTTGTGTTAGCTGGGAGAGTAGCCATGACGTAACCATTCTTATCAATGGTTACTTCCTGCATACCAATGGACGTAAGTTCTTCTACTAGCATGTTTAGAAGTGTTAGCTGTCCTGGTGTGGAAGGGCACGTATCATTATTTTCATTGGATTGTGTATCCACTTTTACATACGAAGTAAATCTTTCGATGATTTCGTTTTTCATTTTCCTTCATCTCCATTTTTCGGTATATGTATATAGTATCACGGTACCAGAAAACAAACATCATATGCAACTCTGCATGAGGGAAGGGTGGGTGAAAAGAAATCAAAAAATTGTAACAATTATCCCTTCCTTCGTATTGACCAATGTGGTCAATGGAAATATAATGAAATTGACCACATTGGTCAAATGAGTGAGTACTGAAGGAAGAGAAAGCTATGATTTCAAAATTTATGAATCTTGAAAAGGAAAAACAAGAGCGTATCGTAAATGCTGCGATAAAGGAATTTGCCAATAAGGGCTATGATCAAGCTTCAACGAATGAAATTGTAAAGGATGCAAACATATCAAAAGGGTTACTTTTTCATTATTTTAAGAATAAGAAGCAGTTATTTTTATTTGTATTTGATTATTGCGTCGAACTCAGTGTGAATGAATTATATGGAAAAATTGATTTTGGGGAGAAGGATATATTCTTACGTTTACGGCAAATAATGGGTGTGAAATTAGAACTGATTCGTAAGACTCCCCATATAATCGATTTTTTAATGGCTGCTGTTCTGGATGAATCAAAGGAAATTAAGCAGCATGTGGAGGAAAAAAGTAAGGAACTGAGTGAAAATGGCTACACACGAATATTTAAAGATATTGATGTTTCGAAATTTAAGAAAGGAGTTGATATAGAGAAGGTAATGAACATTATTATTTGGACATTTGAAGGAATAAGTGCATCAGAAGTGAAGAAGCTGAAACATTCAGCTGCAAGTTCCATCGATTACAAGCAAGTTTTCAAAGAAGTTGATCGTTATATTGAAATATTGCAGGAAAGCTTTTATCAATCCTAGGTGGGAGGTTATATTATGAATGTCATTGAGTTAAACGGTTTGACGAAGAGCTATGGGGAATCGAGAGGGATTACGGATATAAGCTTTCAAGTAGAAGAGGGCGAAATCTTTGGGTTTATCGGTCCAAATGGAGCTGGAAAATCAACGACGATTCGAACTTTGCTTGGATTGATTCGTCCTACGAGTGGCAGTGCTACGATATTTGGAAAAGACATTCTAGAGAAAAGATCAGAAATTGCTAAGGATATTGGTTATTTACCATCCGAAGTATTTTATTATGACCATATGAAGGTTATTGATTTATTAAACTATTCGGCAAGCTTCTATAAAAAGGATTGCAGCAAACGAATGAAAGAATTAGCAGATATTATGGAATTGGATCTTACGAAGAAGATTGATGATTTATCTTTTGGAAATAAGAAAAAGGTTGGTATCGTGCAAGGGCTGCTTCATGAACCGAAACTTATAATATTGGATGAACCTACGGGTGGATTAGATCCCCTTATGCAGCAAAAGTTTTTTGAACTGCTATTAGAAGAAAATAAAAAAGGGGCAACGATTTTGTTTTCCTCCCATATTTTAAGTGAGGTTCAAAAGCTTTGTGATCGTGTTGCGATTATTAAAGAGGGCAAAATTATTAATGTAGAAAAAATTAGTACGTTAAAAGAAAACAACTACAAGAAGTTTAAAATAGAGCTTATTTCTGAGGTAGATAAACAATATTTTGACGTTCCGGGCGTTTCAAAGCTAGAGGGTAAAAATCATACGATTAGCTTTTTATTTAAAGGAAACATTAATTCGATTATGAAAAAGTTCGCAGACATTGAGGTAGCAAATGTTTGGATTGAGGAGCCGAGCCTCGAAGAAATATTCTTGCATTATTATGAGAAGGAGGAAACGGTATGAATGTCTATTTACACGAATTGAAGGCATGCCGAAAGTCGTGCATCGTTTGGACATGTACATTAGTTGTGATGCTCTTCTTCTATTTATCCTTATTTTCGAGTTTTTTTAAGGATGCAGTAGATGCGCAAAAACTGCTGCAAGGTTATCCAGACGCAGTGAAAAAAGCACTGGGACTTAATGTTATGGAAATGGCATCACTTGTCCGTTTCTATTCCTTTATCTTTGGTTATATTGTGCTATGCGGAGCTATTCAAGCTATGAATCTTGGAACATCGATCTTGTCGAAGGAACTTCGGGAGAAAACAGCAGATTTTCTTTTAACGAAGCCGATAACACGGTCGTCTATATTAACGGCAAAGCTATTAGCAGCTGTAACATCTCTTGTTATTACGAATATGGTGTACATCATATGTGCAATCATCGCAGCGAATATTTTCAAAACAGAAGACTATAATATAACGGTATTTCTCATGATTTCGGCAACTATGTTTTTTGTTCAGATCTTGTTTTTGGTTATTGGTATTTTTCTATCTATTATTCTTGGTAAAATTAAATCGGTTATTTCGGTTTCGTTAGGAACAGTATTTACTTTTTACTTTATTAGTATGTTTACTTCTGTGCTTGGAGATAACTCATTGCGGTATATAACTCCTTTTCAATATTTTAATTCTTCTTATATTATCGAACATTCTTCGTACGAAGGATCATTCATAGCTGTAGGAATAGTAGTAGTCATCCTTACAGTAACTGCTAGCTATCTGATGTATGTAAGAAAAGATATTCACGCTGTTTAACATTTTGAATTTAAGTAGAAAAGGAGGTATATGCTATGAATGTATTTATGAGAGAAATGAAAGCAAACCGAAAATCACTCTTCCTGTGGAGCATAGGTATGATCTTGCTAATTGCAGCTAGCATGGGGAAATATGCAGGATTTTCATCAACAGCGGGTTCTATGAAAGACGTAATCGCACAGATGCCTAAGGCGCTGCAGGACATGATGAGTTTGGGAGGTTTTGATTTATCGAAAGTAAGCGGATATTATGGCGTTCTCTTTATTTATATTGTTCTCATGGCAGCGATACATGCTGCAATTATAGGAGCGGCGATCATTAGTAAAGAAGAACGAGATAAAACAGCTGAATTTCTATTTGTCAAACCCGTGTCTCGAAATAGCATTTTAACAGCAAAGCTGGCAGTTGCATTCGTTCATATTCTTATTTTAAATCTTATTACCTATCTGTCCTCCCTTTTATTTGTTTCCTACTTTAGCAAAGGCGAGGCGGTAAGCGGCGATATTACAAAATTAATGGTCGGCATGTTTATCATACAGCTTATCTTTTTATGGATTGGGGCAAGCGTGGCGGTGAGCAGTCCGCATCCACAAAGTGCTACTGCGATATCAACAGGAATCTTACTTGGTACATTTGTCTTATCCCGTGCAATCGAAATCAATTCCAATCTAACTTTTTTGCAATATTTATCTCCATTTCAATATTTTCGAGCTATTGATCTTATGTATGGCGGTAGTTTTCAGCCTGTCTTTATCGTATGTTCGGTGATTATTATAGGGTTGTTAGGTGTTTTTACGTATATGTATAATCAGAAAAGAGATTTGCACGTATAAAGTGAAACTTCCCTCGGTGGGGGTTTTTTCTCTTACCCCACCGAGGGTTAGTTGAACCAATCGGACTTTTACGGGCAGTTATCCCCCACTTAGCCTTTTCTGATTTCTCTAATCCTTGAAGTGGGGGTATTACTGCCCGTTAAAGCGGGATAAACTTTATTTCGATTGGAGCTCATAGCATAGGCCATCATTTTCCAGGTGGCCTATTTTTTATAGGGAAATGTGTAGTAGGGTCCTATTTAAACGTTTGATTAGCTTCTACCTTGTTATGAATGGAATGGGTACTTGTAAATGTTGTATGACCTCCTGTTTTTGCCTAGGATATGCTAAAATAAATACGTTGTTGCTAAAAAAACTAGGATATGTGACCGATGTAACATGTGCTGGCAAGGCCCGCATCATTGTTATTTACTATTGGTATGCATATTTTTTCATGATAGAAGAATTATTTCACTTCAAATGGTAAAACAGAGGGAGGAATTTTTGTATGAGCTATAAGGCTGTCTTTCTAGACATTGACGGTACAATTGTGCCTCATGAGAAATGTATGTCGGAAGTTACGAAGCAAGCAATTAAACGTCTAAAGGAGAAACATCTTAACGTAATTATAGCAACAGGACGAGCACCATACTTTGCAAAAACCGTTGTAGATCAATTGGAAGTGGACTCTATGATTTTTTTCAATGGGAATTATGTACTTCATGAAGGTAAGATGATTCATCAAGCTCCCATCGAGAAAAAGGTGCTCGATAAACTTTATATACAATCTGAAGAAAATGAACATCCGCTCACGTATTTAGCGGGGGCAGAGTTTCGTGTATCGAATACAGATCATCCGTACGTAAAAGAGGCATTTCGTAATGATTCTATAATGCCGCAGAAGGCCTCTGCTTTGTTTTGGAAGGAGAAGGAAATTTATCAATTATTTCTTCATTGTGACCTAAATGAGGAACGAAAGTACCAAGAGAATATTCCAGAGCTATACTTTAGAAGATGGAGCCAGCCAGGTATGCGTACTTGTGATGTGAACCTTTCCAATGGTACAAAGGCTACTGGTATTGAAAAAATACTTGAAAAAATAGGGGTTGCGCCAGATGAGGCAGTAGCATTTGGCGATGGGCTGAATGACGTTGAAATGCTATCCCTTGTTGGGATGGGTGTAGCTATGGGCAATGCAAGTAAGGAAGTACAAGCACACGCAAATATGGTAACGAAAACCGCTGATGAAGACGGAGTAAAGCATGGATTAGAAGTGTTAGGTTTATTATAAGCAGTACCAATTTTAAGGAGTGAAACAATGATTGACAAGATCCTGCCTCGGGCTAACGACCTTGCACCCCGTAAAAGGCATCCATTACTTGTACCATTTTTTGTACATTATTTAATTATATTGCTTGGAACCTATTTACCTTATTACAAAAATACAGAGCATATCCCAATGGCCTTTAATGCAATGGCTAATACTTGGTTCCAATGGGATAGTCTTTGGTATTTACAAATTGCTCAGCATGGCTATCAAACAACGACAGCAACTGCATTTTTTCCATTTGTACCCGTTTTAATCAAAGTCGTAAATAATGTATATGTTGTTCTTCTTCTAACAGGAATTGCATTTTTTCTTTGTTTATATTTGTTGCAAGAATTGTTTAAACGTATGAATTTGACAGAGGATCAGATTCGGATGGGAATTTGGTTTTTTGCTTTAAATCCATGTGCGTTTTATTATACTACCCTCTATACAGAGGTATGGTCCGTTCTGTTTTCTCTTGCTTCCTTGCATATGGCGGTAAAAGGGAAATGGGTGTATGCATGCCTTTTTGCAGCGCTATTAACGTCAACCCGTGCCACAACGATATGGTTCGGTCTGTATCCACTTGTTCTTTTCATCGGTTCTATAAGAAAGAAGGACTGGAAAATGACAGGTCGTGCATTGGCATGGGGTTTAAGCATACTAGTAGGTATCGTATCTTATATGGTTTATTTATACGTGGAATTTAAGGACCCTTTAATTTTTTCAACTACCCAATCAGTGAACTGGGATCATTATTTTGTATGGCCTTGGGTTCAAATCGTACAAGGCTTTTTTGGAACGATTTTGGCAGATATACGCGATGGGAGACAGGGGTTATGGATTGCGAGTGTGATCTTTGTGTATATGGGGACCGTCAGCATTTGGAAAATACGTACAACCATTCCGTGGGAAAGGCTTGGTATGATCCTATTCACGATAGCGAATTTGATACTTTCGTTTTCATTTGATACGCGAGGAGTGCCTTTCTATAGTACATTTCGCTATGTAAGTGTTATATTCCCAATCTATGGTGTTATGGCAGTTGTCCTGCCAAAGCGGATGCAACGTGTTGTCTTAGGATTCTTTGCAATCATGACATTTATAGGGGCGTGGACATTCACTCACCACAATTGGTTTGCATAGGTTAGGAATCTATTAAAATCGTTTTTTACAAGCTTCGTCTCCTAAGACGAAGTTTTATTAATTTGTAGGAAATATGACATCACCATTATGACTTTTTAGTGATACGATAGATGCATCTTTCTTGGTTTTATCCGTAAAAAATTCCTTGTATTACATGTAATATTACTTCATATAAATGTGATAAAATATGGATGTATAAGAAGTTAATTATAAATTTTCAAAATAATAAATATTTATTAATAATAGTATTTTAGAAATAAGGGAAGTGAAAGAGTGAAACAGGAGCCGGTCGAACGAGAACACAAGGCTGAAGAGCTGCTTGAGTGGCGCCGGGATGAAGTAGAGAATCGAGAAAAAGAGTTCGTACAACCAGTGCATAATAATGAAACGTTATATACGAATATATTAGATGCATTACCTATAAATATTTTTCTTGAAGATCGACAAGGGCGAAGGGTGTATGCGAATAAGCAAGCATACGAAAGTAATCATGAGGAGATTGCTGAGCAAATACGGGAATCCGATAATCAAAGTTATGCATTTACGGGAAAGAAAATGATTAAAGAGCTTTCTTCAAACGAGGAATATTTACTGAGGTTTTCCATCGATCTTACAGATCGGGTGAAGGCGGAACAACAGTTGTGTGAAAGTGAACAAACATTTCGTATGTTTTTCGATCAGGCGGCAGATAGTTTTTTTCTCATAGATTGTGAGAGAAAGCTAGTGGATGTGAATACAACTGTATGTGAGTTGCTAGGGTATACGAGAGAAGAATTGCTATCCCTAACTTTAGAGGATGTTTCATCGTTAAGCAGCGAACAAATTGTGCAGTGCTATCAACTTTGTAATGTAAATCGTTCGATTAATATGGAACATCTTCTTATTTGTAAAGATCAATCCCATTTCCCAGTCGATACGAATATTTGTTTATTTCAGATTGGAAATAAACAAATGTATACAGCGTCATGCCGAGATATACGTGATAAGAAGAAGAGTGAAGAACGCATTCGATATATGGCGTATCACGATGAATTGACTGGTTTACCAAATCGTTGGAAGGTAAGATCCTATATCGAACAGTATATGGCTGATGAACGGAATCATGAAGATATGTTTGCAATTTTGCTACTGGATATTGACGATTTTAAAGTGATCAATGATACGCTAGGTCATCAAGCAGGCGACCTTTTACTCCAACGTGTGACGAAGCGAATTAGGCAGGAGATACGGGAACAAGATATGTTCGCGAGGTTAGGAGGAGATGAATTTACTATTTTTCTTCCTAATTTAGTAACTACTGATTATGTTACAACAGTTTGTGAAAACCTTATTCGTTTATTTAAGGAACCTTTCATGATCCAAGGAAATCCGTACCAAATTACAACTAGCATTGGCGTGAGCTTCTCGCAAACAGTTCAATGTGATCTAGATATATTAGTAAAACATGCAGATATGGCAATGTATTGTGCAAAAGAACAGGGGGGGAATCAGTATCGTTTTTTTGAGAAGAATATGCTTATATCTACAAAGAAGTGAATCATAAATAGGGTAGACGAATATAAACAATTTCACTGCTGTTGCAATTGAGTATTGGAATAGAGTGCCATTCTTTCTCTATAAGGAGAGCGAATGGTTTTTTCATGCTAAAACATGTGATATTTTTTTAAAAAATTTGTTAATATAAAGACTGCACATCTTAGAAAAGGACTGATTAAAAATATGAAAAAGAATGAGGACCATAGTGAGAATGTTCATCTGAGGAAGGACATTGGCATGCTCGAAGCCATTACGGTTGTTATAGGAATTGTAATTGGCTCCGGTATATTTTTTAAATCTTCGCCGGTATTTGGACAAGCCGGGTCTGTTTGGATGGGACTTGCTGCTTGGATTGTCGGTGGTATTGTGACGATGGCTTCTGCCCTTACCGTTGCTGAAATAGGAGCAGCGATTCCGAAGACAGGCGGCGTGTTTGTGTACTTGAAAGAGCTATATAATGAGAAATGGGCGTTTTTGTATGGGTGGGTGCAAACTCTCGTATACGCCCCTGGCATTATCGCAGCTCTGTCGATTGTATTTGCTACGCAAGCTACGTACTTTATACCCATGTCTCCCAAGGAGCAAAAGGGACTTGCCGTGTTTATTATGGTCTTTATTATTCTGATTAATATAGTTTCTACAAGGCTAGGTAGCCGTGTACAAATCATCGTTACCTTTGCAAAGCTTGTCCCTATTTTTGTTATTATTTTGTTTGGTTTGTGGAAAGGTCAGGCGCATAGCCTAACTGCAGCAGCTCCGATGGAATTTCATGCTGCAGGCTTTGGAGCAGCTATTCTAGGAACGTTGTGGGCCTATGATGGTTGGGTACATGTTAGCAATATGGCAGGGGAAATGAAAAATGCCAAAACAGATTTACCAAGAGCGATTGTCATTGGACTAAGTATGATTATCCTTATTTATTTGCTAATTAATATGGCAATTATTCAAGTTCTGCCCTTTAGCGAGGTAGTATCTTCTCCAAAAGTTGCTTCTGATACCGCTGTGCAATTGTTTGGCAATAGCGGAGCAGGGTTCATTACAGCGGGTATCATGATTTCCATAATCGGTGCGTTAAATGGTTATATCATGACTGGTATAAGAATTCCATACGCAATGAGCAGGGATGGTCTTTTCCCTTTTTCTTCTATTTTCAGCCGTTTACATGGTACATTCAAAACGCCTGCAAATATTTTAATACTAGAAGGATTGTTAGCATTCATTTATCTGATGACCGGTTCTTTCGAGACGCTAACGAACCTAGCTATATTTGTGACATGGATTTTCTTCGTGATGACAGTCGCCGGAATCTTTATATTACGCTATAAGTTTAAGCATGTTGAACGTCCTTATCAGGTTCCGCTGTTCCCGGTTGTTCCTATTATCGGAATCGCAGGGGGAATCTATATTATCATTAGTACATTTTTTACGAGTACACTAGATGCTCTCATTGGTATTTTCGTTACCATTATCGGGATCCCGGTGTACTATGCTATAAAACGAAAAGAAAAGAGCGTGTAAATCAAAAAAGAACGAGATGAGCTCTCGTTCTTTTTTTGATAGGAGTTATAGTACTTTCGTTGTCCATGTCTCACAGTTCCATACATCATTTACGAGACCTTCGTAAAACTCGGGTTCATGGCTGATGAGTAAGATAGAGCCTTTAAATTCCTGCAAGGCACGCTTTAGTTCATCCTTTGCATCTACATCTAAATGGTTAGTTGGCTCGTCAAATACGAGCACATTTGTTTTTTTATTAATCAGTTTACATAGTCGTACCTTTGCCTTTTCTCCTCCGCTGAGTACCGCTATTTTACTTTCAATATGTTTCGTTGTTAGGCCGCATTTTGCTAGAGAGGCACGTACCTCATATTGGGTGAAGGAAGGGAACGCATTCCATACTTCCTCTATGCAAGTATTGTTGTTTGTTTCTTTGATTTCTTGTTCGAAATAGCCAACTTCTAAGTAATCTCCAAGTGATACAGAGCCGGAGATTGGCTGGATTTCACCGAGAATACTTCTAAGTAACGTTGTTTTCCCGATTCCATTTGCTCCGACTAGCGCAATCTTTTGGCCGCGTTCCATACGAAGCGTAAGCGGTTTGGAGAGCGGTGTGTCATAGCCGATAACAAGATCCGTTGTTTCGAAAATAAGCTTGCCAGATGTTCTTGCCTCTAAGAAGCGAAATTCCGGCTTTGGCTTTTCTTTCGCAAGCTCGATAATTTCCATCTTATCCAGCTTCTTTTGCCGAGACATGGCCATGTTTCGTGTTGATACACGCGCTTTATTACGGGCAACGAAGTCCTTTAGCTCCGCAATTTCCTGTTGTTGCTTTTTGAATTTCGCCTCTAGCTGCTGTTTTTTCACTTCATAGACGTTTTGAAAATTTTCATAGTCTCCTACATACCGGCTCAATTCTTGATTTTCCATGTGATAGATTAAGTTGATCACGCTATTTAAGAACGGGATATCATGGGATATGAGGATAAAGGCATTCTCATATTCTTGTAAGTAGCGCTTTAACCATTCGATATGCTTTTCATCTAAATAGTTTGTTGGTTCATCGAGAAGAAGAATATCGGGTTTTTCAAGCAGTAGCTTTGCCAATAATACTTTTGTACGCTGTCCACCACTTAAGTCATGTACATCGCGATCAAGACCAATATCATCTAAGCCGAGTCCGCGTGCTGTCTCTTCTACTTTGGAATCTATAATATAAAAATCATGGTTTGTTAGCAGATCTTGAAGCGTACCTACATCCTCTAACAGCTTTTCTAGCTCTTCTGGTGTGGCTTCGCCCATTTTCGTGTAAATCTCATTCATTTCTGCTTCTATTTCGAATAAATATTGAAAAGCACCGCGAAGTACATCGCGAATGGACATTCCTTTTTCTAGTACGGTATGTTGATCTAGGTAGCCGACGCGAACATTCTTTGACCATTCTACTTTTCCTTCATCGGGCTGAAGTTTACCTGTGATAATATTCATAAATGTAGATTTACCTTCGCCATTTGCCCCGATTAGACCAATATGCTCTCCCTTTAATAAACGAAAGGATACGTCATTGAAAATAGCGCGGTCTCCAAAGCCATGCGTTAAATTACTAACTGTTAAAATACTCATCTCTATGCACCTTTTTCTTTTTATTTACTTCATTCATCAAATTCCGTGCAAACGGCTACCTTATGATTTTTCACAGGTAGAGGTTTGCTTGTATATTCATATGCTAATAATTGAAGGAGATCACGCCCATAGAACGATACAATCATGTTAGAAGCATTTCATTCTTTCTCTCTCTTTGATTATATCGGAGATAGTACAAGCTGAAAAGATAACGTTAACCTGAATAGGTTTCCATATTTAAGGATTTTTTAGTGCTTTCATGAGATAATCAATGTAAGAATATACTAGCTGGTAACTCTATTTTCATAGAAAATGAGGGATGATTGCATGACGAAATTGGCGCAGCTTGAAGGGCTGCAAGTATTGAAATATATACGTTTTCGTAAAGATCCTCTTACCTTTTTGTATGAAACCTATACACTAGGGGATATCATTGCCATTAATCCAAAAGGGAAAAACATATCGTATATTGTACATTCTCCTGAGGCAGTAAAAGAAATTTTAACTACGAAAGAGGGGAGCTTTATTAAGGGTGCCTCTGCTAAAACGTTTAGTAAAACGTTGGGAAATAGTGTTCTTACGAGCGAGGGAGAAGAGCATCAAAGACAGAGAAAGCTGGTGCAGCCTGCCTTTCATAAAAAGAAAATTGCGTCCTATGCTGATGTTGTGACGCAATATACGAAAGAACTCACGGATAGCTGGCAGCAAGGTGAAACACGTCCGATTCATACAGATATGATGAATCTAACATTACGCATTATTGCAAAGACGCTGTTTGGTGTTGATAGGAAGGAAGAATCCTCTTCTATTGCACAGGCAGTAAATCATATTATTGAAAAAACGGCAAGTACGCTTTTATCCCCTTTTCCCATTGTAGACAAGCTGCCTACTGAAAAAAATCGTAAGGGTACAGAAGCTGTCAGCATCTTGCATGAGCTGGCAGATCAGCTAATAGAAGAAGCATCGAAGCAAGAAGATGATCATATGCTGAAAATGCTGACGAAATCTACCTATGATGATGGAACCCCTCTCTCTAGACAGGAGATTAGAGATCAAGTCGTAACGTTTTTGCTTGCGGGTCATGAAACGACTGCGAATGCCTTGACGTGGGTATGGATCTTACTTTCAAAGCATCCGCAGGTGGCCAAGCTCCTCCAGCAGGAACTGCACGAGGTGCTGGGAGGCCGCACGCCAACGTTTGAGGATGTCCCGCAGCTTATCTATACGAATCAAGTTGTACAGGAGACGCTCCGCTTATATCCGCCGGCGTGGATTATTTTGCGCGAGGCTACAAAGGATGTTGAGATAGCAGGAGTCCCGTTTAAAAAAGGCTCTACTTTCCTAATTAGTCCGTATGCTGTTCATCGGAATCCCCATTTCTTCACAGAGCCTCATGATTTTATACCCGATCGTTTTTCAATAGAACGAAAAGCAGATATCCCGAATTATGCGTATTTTCCGTTTGGGGCGGGCTCTCGCGGCTGCATGGGAAGTCAATTTGCGATGATGGAAGCGGTACTCGTGATAGCCACTGTAGCACAGTCTGCAACACTGCAATTACAGGAAGAAAGCATTGCTACCGAGCCGCTCGTTTCGCTTCGTGCAGGAGGAGCGGTGAATATGATGATTACGAAGATGTAATGCTTGAACATTGAACTTTCCTTACCATCTACGATTCACCGAGCTTAATGCTATTAGTCTAATCTCCCTCTTTCGCTGATGCCATTGCATCTAGAAGTGAGAGACTTTTTTTAGAAAATGTATAAAAAAGAGGGGAATTAGACCGTCATACAGAATTCTTGGTAAAAAAGCTCGGTATCTTTTCATATAGAGGAAAGGAATGAAGGAATTGTCACTGGCTGGAATGAGAACAGTATATATACTAGGAGCGGGATTCTTCTTAGCGGCTTTTCTAAGTACGCTAATCGATCTATCATCCATTGTTCGCCTAAAACGAGACGTCGGGTTTATGGTATTTATTACAATTGCCTCTATTTGTGTTGGTATTGTAATTGGCATGATTAGTATGTATTCGAGGCGATGGATGAAGGATAGCATTTTTTTCTGGACGTTGCTAATGCTAGCGTTAGGGCTTCGTCTCATTTGGGTATTTACGATACCTACTCCGATTTCATCAGATTTTGCTGAAATGTACGAGGCAGCTAAGCTTGCAGCAAGAGGGGACTATAGCTTTAGCGGTAATCCGTATTTTAGCACCTGGGTGTATCAAATAGGCTTCACGATGTATGAAGGATTGATCATGAAACTTCTTGGCGAGCAATCTTTCGCGTTAAAACTATTAAATGTATTGTATAGCACAGGGACTGTTTTGCTTGTATATGGTATTGCAAGGAAGTATAAAGAATCAGCTGGGAGAATGGCAGGGATTCTATATGCAGTGTATCCACCTACCATTATGATGTGTTCCGTTTTAACGAATGAACATATTGCAACCTTTCTTATTTATCTAGCATTATACCTTCTTATCGTAAGGGGAGTTATGCGTCCTCGCACATGGCTGTATGTGGGAGTTTTACTAGCTGTAGGAGATGCGATGAGACCAATTGGAAGTATTGTGCTAATCAGTATAGGATGTTATATCTTGTTGCTTCTAGGTGAGAATGTACGTAACTATCTAGAAATAATTGGCCGATTTGCAGGTATTGTTGTTATATTTTTCTTTGTACATGCTATAATCAGCTATTCGCTTATCTATGCTGGAGTAACGAAATATCCGCTATCAAGTCGGGAGCCGCTCTGGAAATTTGTCGTAGGCTTAAATGCGCAGACGAACGGACAATATTCTGCAGAGGATGAGAAATATGTAACTCAGTTTCCCATTGGTACAGAGCGAACGGCGGTAGAACGGAAGCTAATAGAGGAGAGGCTTGCTGATCATTCCCAAGTTGCACGTTTATTTGTAGAAAAGTTTAAACTATTGTGGGGCGGTAATGATGCATCTGCCTATTGGAGCTTAGATGGCATCGACCATCCGCGTTTAAAAGATTGGCTTTTTAAATGTGAACGAGTGTTATATGGTAGTTTACTTTTATTTGCTAGTATTGGCTGTATGACCCTATTAAGTCGGCGTAAGCTAGATGCAGTCATTGTGCTGCTTATTCTCGTATTAGGGTACGCAGCAATACATCTATTCATTGAGATTCAAACGAGATATCGATCATTCCTGTTTCCGTCCTTTGCTATCTTTTTCAGTTATGGACTATCATATGTTTATGAAAAAGTCCCATTTCGTCTACAGAGGAGATAAAATTATTTACACGGATGATTCGATTAGGAGGAGGCAACATGAAACAATCAGATTTATATAATAGTTGCTTAGCGTTACATCATGCGTTAGAGAAGGCGCATATTCCATACATGTTTACCGAAGCAGCTGCTCTTGCTTTGCAGGATGTAACGGTGACAGAGAAGTTTCCTATTACAATTGAAGTGCAATGGGATGTGTTCGAGTCTGTTTATGAACAGTTTGCACCGTTCTCGCCTTCTGGAATAGAACGCTCGCCATCAAAGGCAAGTTTTCAGTTTTGGAAAGAGGATACAATGGTTAAAATCTATTGTTATTACAATACGACGGTACGAACGAATCCTTACCGAATACAGGTGATGCATGGAGAAACAGCGTTCTCATGTGAATCCATTTATGCGTATTTGTATTTCCCTGAACGAAAATACAGTCATGAAATCCATGACATGCTGCAAAAGCAACAGCAAGCATTAACAGCGCAAAATGAACGTGCATGGAATCAAAATAATTACGAGGCTCTGATCCATCGATACGGAGAGCCGAAAGTCATTGCCGAGAAAATTAAACAAAATCCGAAGTGGCGCCTCCATCCGTTTTATAAATATATGAATGATGTGGAAGGTAAAACGATTATGCATCTAATGGGATCCAATGGAGTGAAAGCAGCTGCGCTTTCTTTGCTTGGCGCAAATGTAACTGTTGCTGACTTTTCATTGGAAAATGAGATGTTTGCAAAGGAACTTGCGAAGGAAGCCTCCGCGCCTTTTTCTTATATTGTGTCAGATGTACTTTCCCTGCTGGATAAAGTAGAGAGAGAGCAGTATGATATCGTATTAATGGAGCTCGGTGTCTTGCATTATTTTATTGATTTACAGCCATTGGTACGAGTCGTGAAGGAATTGCTTCGCCCCGGCGGAAGGTTTATTCTCCATGAATTTCATCCAATTTCAACGAAGCTGATTACATCAAAGGGGAAAAACCATAGCGTTGTCGGGAACTATTTTAATCCGTCTATCGAATGCGGAGATGTCGCCTTTTCTAAGCATGTATCAGATAAGAAGAAGGAATCGCTAGAAAAAGTAATGCAGCGGAGATGGACACTAGGTGAACTGATCACAGCAGTTGCACAGGAAGGGCTAATGATTCAAGTGCTGGAGGAAGAACCGAATCACAAAATCCATGATATCGGTTTACCGAAAACCTTTACATTAGTATCGCGAAAGCCTGAATAGGTAAAAATTAAAAAAGGGGCTATTCATATGAATAGCCCCTTACATATGGGGTTAATCAAACTTCAATTTTTTTAATGCTTCTGCTAACGCATTATTCAGAGGTTCTTCATCTTTATCTTGGTTTTTCAAATACTTTTGTACAGTACGTTTATCAACTTTACCACCAGATTCTTTTTTGCGACGTGCTTGGAAAGCAGATAGTTTTTCTCGATATCCACATTTACATGCGAAGATTTGGCCCTCTCCTTCACCACGAAGTTCCATTTTCTTTTTACATTGGGGGCAACGTGCGTTTGTTACGCGTGCTACATTTTTACGATAACCACATTCACGGTCTTGACATACAAGCATTTTGCCTTTTTTGCCGTTTACCTCTAGCATTGGTTTCCCGCAGTCTGGGCAGGACTTTGTTGAGATATTGTCATGTTTATATTTTTTATCGCTTGCTTTAATTTCGGCCACGATTTCTTTTGTATGTTTTTTCATTTCATTGATGAATACATCTTTTTTCAGTTTACCTTTAGCAATTAACTCAAGCTTTTGTTCCCATTCAGCTGTAGTGGCAGGAGATTTTAATTCTTCTGGCACTAAATCTAGAAGCTGGCGTCCTTTAGAAGTGATATAGATTTCCTTACCACCACGTTTTTCGATTAGGAATGAATTAAATAATTTATCAATGATATCAGCTCGCGTTGCAACTGTACCAAGTCCGCCAGTTGACTTTAATGTGTCTGCAAGATTTTTATCGCTTGTTTTCATATACTTAGTAGGATTTTCCATTGCTGAAAGTAAGGTAGCCTCATTAAAGCGTGCAGGTGGCTTTGTTTGACCTGACGTCTCTGCAATTAGTGTTACGTTTAATGTATCGCCTTTTTCGATACGAGGTAAGATTTGTTCTTTCAAATCATCTACTGTATCGTCATCTTCAAAATGATTTTCGTATACTTCCTTCCAACCAGAATTAAGAATGGTTTTGCCGCGGGCGACGAAGTTTTCATCGCCGATTTTTGCGCGTAACGTTAGCTGTTCGTATTCGAAGGCTGGGAATAAAACTGCTAAGAAACGTTTTACAACTAAATCATAAATTTTACGTTCTTTATCTGTGAAAGCTGAGAAGTTTACATAACTTTCTGTTGGAATGATTGCATGGTGATCACTGACTTTACTATCATCAACAAATGCTTTCGATGTTTTTATTGGTTTATTTAAGATCTTATTAGCTAAAGAGCGATAACCTCCTACTCCACAGGCTTTCAGACGTTCTGGGAGTGTCCCTACGATGTCGGATGAGATGTAACGTGAATCTGTACGAGGGTATGTTAATACTTTATGTTGCTCATACAGTTTTTGCATAATATTTAATGTTTCTTTTGCAGAGTAACCAAATATTTTATTTGCATCGCGTTGCAGCTCTGTTAAGTCATAAAGACCAGGAGCAAATGATTTCTTAGGCTTTTTCTCAATTTCAGTTACAATGGCATTTTGTTTGCCCAATGTTTTCACAATTGTATCGATTTTCTCTTTATCAAAGCTACGTCCATTGCCTTTCGCGTCTTGCCAAGTCAATTTTAACTTGTCTGTTGTTTGGGCTTCGATACCGTAGTATGTTTGTGCTTTGAAGTTTTTAATTTCGTCCTCGCGTGCTGCAATCATCGCCACAGTAGGTGTTTGGACACGACCGCAATTTAGTTGTGCATTGAATCGTGTAGTTAATGCACGTGTTGCATTAAGACCGATATACCAGTCAGCTTCTGAACGTGCGACAGCTGAAGCGTATAAATTATCATAAGCTTTTCCAGGCTTCAAGTTTGCAAATCCATCTTTGATTGCTTTATCGGTAACAGATGAAATCCATAGACGTTTGATCGGTTTATTCATTTTCACTTTATCAATAATCCAACGAGCGACTAATTCTCCTTCTCTCCCTGCGTCTGTAGCTACGATTATTTCATTTACGTCACTTCTAGTCAGTTGACTTTTAACAGCATGAAACTGTTTACCAGTTTGCTTAATCACTGTTAGTTTCAAACGTTCAGGTAACATTGGCAAATCTTCTAGATTCCACTTCTTATATTTTTCGTCATAGCTTTCTGGATCTGCTAATGTAACGAGATGCCCCAAAGCCCAAGTGACGATATATTTATTACCTTCAAGATAACCGTTTCCTTTTTTATCACACTTCAATACACGTGCAATATCACGTGCAACAGAAGGTTTTTCAGCAATTACAACACTTTTTGCCATATTTAAAACATCCTTTCAAGTTTCCGTATGTTAAATATAGCATACATCCTTTTTTGATTCAGTTATGCCGAAGAGGATTCTAATTCGTTGTTTTTCACAAACCTGTAATAACAAAAAAGAGTTCTGTAATAGAACCCCTTTAATGATTTTTGCTCATATCTACTTTTTGTTTGATAACCGGAATGTGAATATTATAGAAATAAGAAACAACTCTGACGATAAAGGTAACGAACAAACATATATATAGCGATAGAATGTGAGGGACTTTATCATAGGTTATGAGAAAGCTAAAGGCGCCGACAATCGATGCAACGGCATATACTTCCTTTCGAAATACGTAGGGAATATCCTTTGCAAATACATCACGCAAGATTCCTCCGCCAATTCCTGTTATGACCCCCATGGAAACAACTAAAAAGGAACCGTGAATATGACTTGTAATCGCCGCGTTGGCACCAACGGCCGTAAATACGCCGAGTCCTACAGCATCAGAAAGCATAATGATATTTTTAAGCTTTGATATTTTTTCATAAAATAAACAAGTAATGAGGGCAGTAATTGTGCTAACGAAAAAGTAAGTCGGCTTGATAAACGCATCAGGAGGTAAATGCCCGATTAAAATGTCGCGAATAATTCCACCGCCTACTGCAGTTGCGACTCCTAGGAAAATAACGCCGAACCAATCCATACCTTTTTTCATACCCACTAGTGTACCGGATATAGCCGATGCAATAACGCCAATAAATACAAATATATTAATTAAAACCATTCGCCAATCCCTCTTCTTCTCCTTAATAACAGAAAAAATATACAACAAAGTTAGGGAAATAACAATCATTGTTTCATGTCATGCCTGAATTATAATCATACAGGGAAAGAAAGCGGTTAATGATAAAAAACGATCCGCTTTCGGATCGTTTTTTACTTTCTTCTATTCAGCTCATTCTCGATTTTTTGAAATTGTTTTGTCCAAGTTGTATCTGCTAAGAACTGCTTTCGTTTTTCTTGATTGAGCGTACCTATTTGCTTATAGATTGTTCGAATGGTTTGTTCTACTTGGCTATATGTTTCGCAATGATAAACACATGGGTACGAACCAATATGTGGAATACCGGTTGAAACAGTTGGCAGTCCAAAATATAAGTATTCATATATTTTGATTGGATCGACAGCCTCTGATAATTTGCTCTTTTTAAATGGAATAATCCCCATATGCCACTGTCTTGCATGCTCATGAAGCTCACCTGGATGCACTTTACCGTAGAACGTCATATTCTGTAATTTCTCGATTTTCTTGAGAATGGCTTCCGGTGCTCCGTGGCCAATTAAGTGAATGTAAATGTCTGGCTGCTTGGCAAGCTGGAACAATAGGTCCCAATCAAACCAAGATGGGGTCATATGACCAAAATAGCCGATGTTTATTTGGCCGTCTGAGCCCTTTACTTTATTAGAAATGTTAGGATGCTTCGATATGTTTTCATCATACCCATTTCCTACTACTAGAATATCCGTGCGAATCTGAGCGAATTTATCGCAAAGCGGTGAGGATACGGCAGATACAACATCCGCCTCTGCAACAAATGCATCTTCTACACTGCGTTGATACCAAGACGCTTCCCCTTTTTTGAAGAATTCTTCCCATTCATCCATAATATCGTACTCAATTTGGAAGCCTTGCTCCTTTAGCTGCGGAAGCATGGAATAGAATGTTTTAGCGGGAAAGGTGCTTATAAATAATTTCGTTTCTATAGGACTAAAAATGGATAGTTCTTGTTTGCTGTATACGTAAGGGTATAAAGGAATTTGGTATAAATTCGAATATACATGCTGGAAGCTTTTCTCCTGTACTTCCATTTCATCGTATTGCCAGGTAATGTATAGTACACCGTACTGCTGTGCGGCTAAATACTTTGCAAAGTTAATCGTACGTTGATTATACAGCTCGTCAAATTCCATACCTGAACTGATAATGGCGACACCTTTAATTTCTCCGGATTGATAGGAGGCGAGGACCTTTTCGTAAATCTCTTTCACACGGTTATCGCTTTTATGGGCACCTTTCATCAAGTTCAATTGTGTTTTTATTCGCTTTTGAACTTTATGGAACGTAGTAGAAATCCCTTGCTCCTGCATATTAGCGAACACTTTCTTTACATACATCCATCCAGTTTGTAATTTTTCATTCAAATTTGCCATAACAGGTACCTCTTTTTATTCTTCAAGATTCATTCAGGTAAAGACGCTCCTGCTCTACTTAACTATATCATACCTAACTTTGCGAAAAAACCTTTTCCATGTAAAAGATGGGAGAAAAGCAAATCCTCTTAAAAGGGACAAAAATTCTATGTTCGATTGTCTATTTTTTCTCTCTATTCTTGTCTTATTTTAACTAAGCCCTCTTTTTGAAGTGTGCTATAATGTGGTAGGAATATCGACATATTGCTACATGATATAAAACCATTACAGTTAGGAACGTAATCATTCTGCAGTAAAGTTACGCTCCTAACTGTGCAGGTCGTGCTATACATTTAATTCACATCATTTTAGGAGGCTATGCATGCTAAAGAATTGGAATACTTTTCAGAATGGGTTCGAGAATTTCTTGCTCCTATTTATTATTCTCCAACCGATTCTAGATTTAGTAACCTCGTTAAGTATTATCGTATTTCAGGCAAGTGCAACAGTGGGCATTTTTGTTCGTCTCATTGTAATGGGTTTCGGAATGTTGTATATCATTCTACAAGCTCGCCAGAAGGATAATCGTAAGTATATCTATTATCTTGGACTGCTAGCTTTGGTTTTCCTAATAGGGCTTATCATTAATAAGATGGTTAAGCACCCTATTTTAATGGGGGAAGAGATTAAATATGTTGCAAAAACAATGTATACATTTGTAATGCTAGGATGCTATATCTTAGTATTCAAATCTTTCTTGCAAAAGGGGAAACAAATTGGAAAAGCAATTACTTATGTTGTGTATGCAACGCTGCTAATAAATGCGGTTATGGTAATTTCCATTGCAACTTCAACTGATTTCAATAGTTATGAGTATTTTAAAACAGGATCACGCGGATGGTTTTATGCAGGAAATGAGCTTGGTGCTATATTAGCTATTAGTTTTCCTATTGTGCTTCTATTTGCCACGGAAAAAACAAAGCGTATGAAAGATATTTTATTTTGGATACCAGCTATGCTTTCTATTTTTTCACTATTTGCCGTGGGAACAAAGGTTGGATATGGTGCCATCCTTCTTGGATTAGGAACCGTTGTAGTCGTATGCCTGTTACAAGGTATATTTCATAAAGAAAGTAGAAGTATCTTATTATTAAACGGAGTGATTGGAGCTGTTTTATTAGCGGGAGTTGCTCTATATACACCATATTCGCCTATTACGAACAATACGAAAGTTCATATGAAACTCATTGAAGAGCAGCAAAATCAGGCAAAGGAAAACGTAGCGCCAGGTGACTTACCAAAGGATCAGGTAGGGGATATTATTTTCAGTGGCCGTGAGACGTTTTTAAATATGGAAAAAACTCAATTTAAAAATGCTCCTCTATCACAAAAGTTATTTGGAATGGGCTATGGTGGAAATTATAAATCTGAGCCGAAGCTTATTGAACAAGATTTCTTTGATTTATTCTATTCATATGGATACATTGGTTTTCTTTTCATTATTATACCGTTTGCGTATTATGGTGTGAAAATGGTTCGGACGTTTATAAAGAAATGGAGAGAGCTTTCAAATATACAATATGCATTATTAGTAATAGGAATGGCGCTTGGTCTAGGAATCGCGTTTACAGCTGGGCATGTATTAATGGCTCCTGGGGTAAGTATTTACCTTGTTGTTATTTGGGCGTATTTGCTTGTAAAGGCTGGGGTGGAATCGGAACAAGCCATTTCATAGATGAAATTTTACGAAAAGCTAGCTTTTGGTTAGCTTTTCTTTTTTCTAGGAGGGTTGCAGATGAAAGTATTACACTTGAATGCAGGAGCAGAAACTGGCGGTGGAAAAACACATATTCTTTCGCTCTTGTCTCAGCTGCCGAAGGATGAAGTAGAGCTGGCGGTGTTCGAAGAGGGTGAGATTGCCAAGGAAGCAAGAGAGCTTGGCATTCGTGTTCATGTTTTCACGCAAACATCACGTTATGATCTATCGGTTCTTAGAAGGTTAACTACTTTTATCAATGACAACGAAATTGATATTATTCATACGCATGGTGCACGTTCAAACTTTTTTGGTGCCTTATTAAAATCTCGTATTCATGCGAAATGGGTTACGACGATTCATAGTGACCCAACACTAGATTTCATGAATCGCGGCTTTAAGGGCTGGCTGTTTACGAAGCTGAATCTTCATGCTCTTAGAAAAGTAGATTTGTTCTTTGCGATTACAGAGCGTTTTAAGAAAAACCTCGTATCATTAGGTCTTCCAGCAGGGAAAATTAAAGTGATTTACAATGGTATATACTATACGCAGGAGCCGGCCATCCCGTATGACAAGCAGGCGGATTTGCATATTCCAAATAATAGTTTTACGGTTATCCAGGTTGCGAGGCTGCACCCAGTGAAAGGCCATGAGATTTTACTGGATGCTGTGCAGAAGGTTGATATTCCGAATTTGAAGGTATTACTGGTCGGGGATGGACCGAGCGAGCAGCAGCTAAAAGATCAGGTGAAGGAACGCGAATTAACGGATACGATATTATTTTTAGGGTATCGCCGCGATACAGATCGCTTGTATGCAACAGCAGATATTAGCCTATTAACATCTTATAGTGAAAGCTTTCCTCTTGTATTATTGGAGTCAGCCAATCAGCGTGTACCATTCATTGCAACGGATGTAGGTGATATGCATAAGCTTCTTCCGAATCCCTCGTATGGCTGGATCATTCCGACCGGGGATAGTGATGCCTTAGCAACTGCCTTAGAGGAAGCCTATGCGACGCGAAACGAGTTAGCTGTGATGGGAGAACATATGTATCAATACGCATCCTCACGTTTTTCTCTTGAAAAGCTATGTCGTGATACGTATGAAAGTTATGAGAACCTACTATATTAAATTTTCATGATAGAAAGGATAGCATTCATATGACGATACGAACAGTTGATATACTCGGGATCCCTTTTTCTACCATGAGGATGGGGGAAACGATTGACTATATTTCAACGCAGCTCTATGAGCGCGAGCAGGCATTTCATATTGTAACAGCGAATCCGGAAATCGTAATGTGTGCCAAGAAGGATCCTAAGTTTAAGGAAGCTGTCCTACATGCAGATTTGATTACACCAGATGGCATTGGAGTTGTGAAGGCTAGTGGCTGGTTTGGCGAGCCCATTCCAGAACGGGTAGGCGGCTTTGATATGACGAATCAATGGTTTCGCCAATTTTCAAAGGAAGAGCCAAAAACTGTTTATCTTCTTGGTGCAAAGAAGCATGTTGTAGAGAAAGCAGCATCTGTCCTTTCATCACAATATCCAGGGGTACATATTGTCGGCTATCACGACGGCTATTTTCGCGATGAGGATGAGGAGGAAATCATCCGGAACGTGCAGGAAGCAAAGCCAGATATTTTGCTTGTTGCCCTTGGTTTTCCTCGTCAAGAGCAGTTCATTATGCGCAATAAACATCGGCTTGGTGCAAAGATTGCCGTAGGTGTTGGAGGGAGCTTTGATGTATGGGCTGGTGAAGTAAAGCGTGCTCCGAAATGGATGCAATCTATTAACCTAGAATGGTTTTATAGACTGTTAGCAAATCCTACCCGCTGGAGACGACAGCTTATATTGATTGAGTTCTTGCAAGAGGCGATGCGCGAATGGAAGAAAAGACGATCGTAAGAAAAAAGCAGCTTCGAAGGCTGCCTTTTTCTTTCATCAAACGTTTAATTAAATAGGATCAAACAAGATATGATGGCGTTTTGTAATGCAGTATCCGTAAGATAAAGTGAAACTTCCCTCGGTGGGGGTTTTTTCTCATCCCCACCGAGGGTCAGCAAAGGCCAATTCGGACTTTTACGGGCAGTTATCCCCCGCTTAGCCTTTTCGGATTCCTCTAAGCCTTGAAGTGGGGGTCTTACTGCCCGTTAAAGCGGGATAAATCGTAAGGATTCCTGTTTACAAAAGGCATTTTTTTCGTTATAATTTTAAATCGTAATCATTATGTTTTATTTAAATTGTAATTACTTTGATTTTATATAGATGAGATCGAGTGAGACTTCGCATATGTAAGGTTTTTTCTTAAATCAACGGAGAATTGTACTAAAAAAAATAATGTGAAACGAGGTGTTTCTTTGGAAAGCCAGATTGTTGTTGATCATGTAAATGTACATGTGGGCGGGCAGTGGATATTAAAGAATATTTCTTTCCAGGTTAAGCCAGGAGAGTTTATTGGAATTATTGGTCCTAATGGAGCAGGGAAAACGACTTTATTACGAACTCTTCTTGGCATGATAAAACCGGACAGTGGAACGATTTCGTACCGAGATGACAATAAAATGAAAGGGAAGTCTATAATTGGCTATGCCCCTCAATCTAGACAAATTAATCCTGAGACTCCGCTTTGTGCTTGGGATTTTGTTAGTTTCGGTCTTCCGCATCGTATGCGACCATGGTTAACGAAGCAAGATAAACGAGTGGTTGAAGAAGTTATGGCCCTCACAGATTCCTTATCCTTTGCAAAGAAGCCGATTGGTTCTTTGTCTGGCGGGCAGCGGCAACGTCTATTTGTAGCGCAAGCATTGGTGAGAAATCCGGGTATTTTGCTATTGGATGAGCCCACTGCAAGTTTAGACCCCGGTGCACAGGAGAATCTCGCTGCTGTCGTAAAGCGAATTAATCGTGAGCGAGGCACAAGTGTTATGTTTGTCGGTCATGATGTAAATCTAATTGCAAAGCACGCAGATCGAATTCTGTACATTACCAAAGGTAACTATACGATGGGCACAGTAAATCAGGTCCTACAGTCAGATGTATTATCTTCGTTATATGGTGTTCCTGTAGAAGTAAATCACTTAGATGGGAAAATTGTGGTTACCGTTTCTTCTAATACCTCCATTTGTATTCATGAAGAATCGAATAAGGAGGATTATTCACATGTTTCAGTATGATTTTATGCAAAATGCGTTTCTGGCAGGAAGCTTTGTTGCCATTATGTGCGCAATTATCGGCGTATTTGTAGTTGCACGTGGTTTATCTTTTTTAACGCATGCCTTTTCGCATCTTGGTTTTTCCGGGGCAGCGTTTGCAGTATATGTAGGAATTGATCCTTTCTTTGGTATGCTGCTGTTTACTGGTGTGTCTGCGCTAGCAGTTGGCCAGATGGGAGTAAAAGTATATAAGCGAGATGTTGTTATAAATGTTATACTAGGGATTTTCTTAGGGCTAGGACTATTATTTCTATCTTTATCATCAAAGCAAACGAACGCGATGAGTTCTTTATTGTTTGGTAGTGTAGTTGGCATTAGCTCATCAGAAGCATGGAAAATGGTAGGGTTAGCTATCGGTATATTACTTGTACTAATACTTGGCTATCGAATGTTAACTTTTGATTCGTTTGATCCAGTTGGGGCTGAGGCAGCAGGATATCCTGTTCGCTTTATTTCGATTGCATTTCTACTCTTACTAGCAGCCGCTACTGCTGAAGCGATTCAGATTGTTGGAGCTTTGCTTGTTTTTGTACTTACGACGATTCCGGCATCGACAGCAAGATACTTGACGTACTCGGTTTCGAAGATGGTTCTGTATGCAGCCTTGTTAGGTCTGACAGGTGTATGGTTAGGGTTAACGCTAGCTTATTATACGAATGCACCCGTTAGTTTTTATATCGCAATTATAGAAGGATTACTTTATTTCATGGCTTGGGGCTTGCATGCCTATAAAGAACGTATTCGTCCGCAAGAGGGGTAAATGTAATAAGGGGGAGAAATAGTGAGAAGAAAGAAATGGATGTCAATATCGATTGTAATCATGCTGTTTATGCTTACATTAGCCGGGTGCTCTAGTAAGGAAGGCTCGAATTCTACTAATAAGAAAATAAAGATTGTCGCAGCAGAAAATTTTTACGGTGAGATAGCTGAAAAAGTAGGCGGAGATTATGTTGAAGTACAATCCATTATCAATAGCCCTACACAAGATCCTCATGCATATGAGGCAACGATAAAAGATTCTAAGGCTGTAGCCGATGCACAGCTCGTTATTTATAACGGCATTGGCTATGATTCATGGATGGAAAAAATCGTAAAATCAAATACTTCAAGTTCAAAACAAACGATAGCAGTAGCTACAGATATAGCAAACAAAAAAGAAGGCGATAATGTTCATGTTTGGTATGATCCTACCGTTATGCCGAAATTAGCAGAGAAAGTAGCAGAAGATCTAGCTGCAATCGATCCACAACATGCAAATGAGTATCGACAAAATGCAAAAGCCTATTTGACTGAATATGCTCCGTTGCAGGACAAGATTGAAAAATTAAAACAGCCTTCTATTACGTTGGATGCATCAGAAACGATATTTAATTACATGGCAGAAGCGCTGCAATATAAAATTCAAAATACGAAATTTGCAGAGGCGGTAACGGAGGAAACGGATCCGAGCCCTGCCGACATTTTAGCCATCCAAAAGGATATGAAGGAAAAGAAGATTACGTTTTTTGTAAACAATACACAAAATTCGAAACCAACGGTCGATAACCTGTTAAACCTAGCAAAAGAAACAGGTATTCCTGTTGTCAATGTTACAGAAACAAAGCCTGCAGGAAAAACATATATACAATGGATGACGGATCAGCTAGATCAAATCGAAAAAGCAGTACAAGCAAAGTAAGTGTGTGCGAGCTGACTTAAAAGAGAATGGTTTTCTCCCTTTTGAGTCAGCTCTATTTTGCGTTTTGCAAAGTTTTAACCTATGATATAATACCTTAAATACATAATTTTTCTGCGTGTTCTCACAAATATCACTATAAGCTCTTATTTATAAGGGAAAAGAAGTAAGATGAATTATCAGTAAATAAAGTTTATTTTGAAATATCTGTATACAGGTTTTGCTCTGTTAAAGAATAGGGAAAAGTGCCGAAAGATAACATAATAGGGAGCTTAGAAATGAAATAATGTAAGAGGAGAAGGTACAGGTCAACTACTCGCCACTTATCGACCTTACGGTGTGATTGAAGTGGGAGCTTGTAACTACCCAGAAGTGCAAGCGTCTTGCAACTCCTTCCTTAGTGTGGTGTTACATCGTGGGCAGATTGACTGCTACCCTACTACAAGGGATATACCCAAATAGCAACCGTTACACAGGCGGCTTTGTCTAGAGGCAGTACTAGGCTTCCACATCCAACTAGGCAGACGAATACGTCTAAGATTTTACGCTACAACCGATTTTTTGTAGCAACCTCATATCTTGTCAAAGAGCAAAACGAGTAAAGGAGTGCCTTCCATATTCAACGGTTTTCTCCTTTATCCAAATTAAATTATAACACGAAAGGAGGTAGCTCAGGAGTGTTTTGGCTTACGCCAACGCACATTCCTCCCCACCTTAACATTGGGCTACGCACTGCGCATGTTTGAAGATGGGATATCCTGTGCGATTTTAGATGAACAATGAAAGTATCACATCGAATCGAAAGCTGCTTGGCATTGCTGGTTTCGGATGGTTATTTGACGCAATGGATGTAGGATTGCTTTCTTTTGTCATTACAGCTATTCAACAGGAATGGCATTTAACTAGTCAGCAGATGGGTTGGATTGGGAGTATTAACTCGATTGGAATGGCTGTCGGTGCACTCTTATTCGGATTGCTTGCTGATAAAATAGGGCGTAAAGCCGTTTTTCTAATCACATTACTTCTTTTTTCCGTAGGGAGCGGTGTTTCAGCATTTGCACCAACTCTAGCGATATTTCTGCTTATCCGCTTTTTTATTGGAATGGGTCTTGGCGGAGAATTGCCGGTAGCATCTACATTAGTATCGGAAAGTGTACCAGCGAAAGACCGGGGCAGGATTGTCGTTTTACTAGAGAGTTTCTGGGCTGGCGGGTGGATTATATCTGCGCTTATCGCCTATTTTGTAATTCCATCCTATGGCTGGAAAACGGCAATGATCCTAAGTGCGATTCCTGCTTTCTATGCCTTATACTTACGTTTGCGTTTACCCGATTCACCTCGTTTTCATACGAATGCTGAAAAGCAGCCTTGGCTTGATAAAGTAAAAATGATTTGGACTGCCTCCTACGCGCGTCCTACCATCATGCTATGGATTGTATGGTTTTCTGTCGTATTCTCATATTACGGCATGTTTTTATGGCTTCCAACCGTTCTAACCTTAAAGGGATTTACATTAATTAAAAGTTTTGAATATGTGCTATTGATGACATTAGCACAGCTTCCAGGCTATTTTAGTGCAGCATGGTTAATTGAACGAGCTGGTAGAAAGTTTGTCCTCGTAGTATATTTATTAGGAACTGCGTTATGTGCCTATTTCTTCGGGCAAGCTACGACGCTGTCTATGCTCCTAACGTTTGGCGCGCTTCTTTCGTTCTTTAACCTCGGTGCATGGGGAGCATTGTACGCTTATACACCTGAGCAATATCCAACTGCTATTCGCGGAACGGGCGCTGGGATGGCAGCTTCCTTTGGACGGATCGGCGGAATTATAGGACCGCTCTTAGTAGGATATTTGGTTGCCGCAAAGGTACAGATTTCAACGATTTTCTTTATTTTTTGTATTAGTATTGTAATAGGAGTGCTTGCTGTTGCTTTTCTTGGAAAGGAAACAAAACAGCAGGAGCTTGTATAACATAAAGTGAAACTTCCATCAGTGGGGGATTTTTCATCCCCCACTGATGGTTAGCCCGCCCAAATCGGACTTTTACGGGCAGTTGTCTCCCACCCTCTCTTCCTTGCTTCTCTCCGAATCTTGAGGTGGGGGTCTTACTGCCCGTTAAAGCGGGATAAATTCCGTTTTTTCGCTATACTTGACTCCTTTGGTGTTACAAATTCCAGAGGAGTTTTTCATTATAGGACGTTTTCTTTGTAAGATAGAAAAGGAATATGACATTTTGAGTAGAATATGTTTGTATAGAAAAACATTAGGGTGGTTTAGACAAAATGAAAATATTACTCGTTAGTGAAGAAGCTCAGCTTCAATTTATGAAAGAAGTTTTCAGTCGTGATCTAGAAAGAGCAGAGATACTAGAGGCGATGACAGAATTAGATGCTATTAAGCTTACAAAACGCTTTCATCCAGAATTTATTTTTATTGATATAGCTTTATCAAATCATAATGGGTTAGAGTTAGCCTTACTCATCCAGTCGTTAGAATTAAAAACAAATATTGTTTTAATAGGAAAGGAAACAAAAGATGCATTAGAAGCGTTTCGGCTTCGGGCATTTTATTTCTTGCTTCAACCTATTGCCAAAGAGGAAATGGACTTTGTCATTGATCTTATGCAAAAGGAATTCAAACAAAGCAGTCACGAACCGCTTCGTAAGCTCCCCATCGAAACGAATGAAGGGATCTCCTATATTTCTCCGAGCGAAATCGTATATATAAGTAAAAATAAAGAAAACAAAACGGTTTCGATTCATACAAAGGATGTTATACATATTTCTACTTATACATTACAAGATCTCGAACAAAAGTTACTTTCCTATCATTTTTTGCGCGTACACAAAAGCTATCTTATGAACTTGGAATATGTAAAGGAACTCAGACCGTATTATAACGGTACATACAATATATACGCCTCTGTTTTTCCAGATGAACCAATTCCTGTAAGCAGAAATTATATAAGAGTATTGCGTAAAAGTTTAGAAATATAACAACTTATGAGAATGAAACGACATGTTAAAACAGAATAAAATCATCATAAGGTGTTATATAACAAAATATTCAGAAAAATTAGTATAATTCCTCTAAGACATACTTAGGGGGGGAACATATTTGAAAGGATTACAGTCGGTTTTGTTATGGGGAGTTGTATCCGCACTAGGAGCTGTTGGATTTGCTGTATTAGCCTTAAGTCGCGGGGAATCAGTGAACGCGATTTGGCTGTTAGTAGCAGCTGTTTCTGTATATGCAGTTGCCTATCGTTTTTATAGTAAGTTCATTTCACAAAAGGTATTTGGGTTAGATGATAATCGCAAAACGCCTGCGGAGCTATTAAACGATGGGAAAGACTACGTACCAACTAATAAATGGGTGTTATTTGGACATCACTTCGCAGCGATTGCTGGAGCAGGTCCTCTAGTTGGTCCTATTCTTGCAGCACAAATGGGTTATTTACCCGGAACCATTTGGATTATCGTAGGAGTCGTGTTATCAGGAGCAGTACAGGATTTTGTTATTTTGTTTGCATCTATTCGTCGTAACGGGAAATCTCTCGGAGAAATGATTAAAGATGAAATTGGACCTAAAACTGGGCTTATTGCCATGATTGGTATTCTTGCTATTATGATTATTTTATTAGCAGTTTTAGGACTTGTTGTAGTAAAAGCTCTAGTTGGCAGTCCTTGGGGTATGTTTACGATTGCTGCAACGATTCCGATCGCATTGCTTATGGGCGTATATATGCGCTATATTCGTCCAGGTCGTGTTGGAGAGGCTTCTGTCATTGGTATTGTTCTTCTTATTCTTGCGCTTATATTCGGACAGTATGTAGCGCAAACTCCAGAAATCGCAAAGCTTTTTACATTTAAAGGCGAGACGATTGCGATTATGTTAATTGTCTATGGGTTTATCGCTTCTGTTTTACCAGTTTGGATGCTGCTTGCACCGCGTGATTATTTAAGTACATTTTTAAAGATTGGTACTATAGTTGGACTTGCACTAGGCATTATCTTGGTTAGACCAAGCTTACACATGCCAGCTGTTACAAAATTTATTGATGGAACAGGTCCTGTTTTTTCAGGAAATCTTTTTCCTTTCTTATTTATTACCATCGCTTGTGGGGCAATTTCAGGATTCCATGCTCTTGTTTCATCTGGAACTACACCAAAAATGATCGAACGGGAAAGTCATGCTCGTGCAATCGGATACGGTGCGATGTTAATGGAATCACTTGTTGCCATTATGGCGATGATTGCTGCATCTGTGCTTACACCAGGAACATATTTTGCAATAAATGCTTCACCAGCCGTTATTGGTACTGATGCTGTGCATGCAGCCAATACAATTAGTTCATGGGGGTTTGTTGTTACGCCTGATTATTTGCAAACATTGGCAAAGGATGTTGGCGAGCAAACGATTCTTTCTCGTACGGGCGGTGCGCCTACCTTAGCGATTGGGATGGCCTATATTTTCAGTAACGTGATTGGTGGAAAAATGCTAATGGGATTTTGGTATCACTTTGCCATCCTTTTTGAAGCGTTGTTTATTCTCACTACAATTGATGCAGGAACTCGTGTTGGCCGTTTCATGATTCAGGATGTTCTTGGTCAGGTGTATAAGCCGCTAGGAAAAACGAATTCTACATTTGCAAATATCGTAGCAACAACTCTTTGCGTGTTAGGATGGGGATATTTCCTATATCAAGGTGTAATTGATCCGCTCGGCGGAATTAACACGCTATGGCCACTGTTTGGTATTGCCAACCAAATGCTTGCTGGCATTGCCCTTGTTGTAGGAAGTACGATTCTATTTAAAATGGGCAAGAAAGCATATGTATGGGTTACATTACTTCCAACGACATTTGTTCTCGTTGTGACGATGACGGCGGGCTTTCAAAAGCTATTTGATAGCGATCCGAAAATTGGATTTCTATCTCACGCGAAAATTTTCCAACATGCTTTAAGTAGTGGAAAAATACTATCACCAGCAAAAAACGTTGCTCAAATGCAGCAAATCATTACGAATGACTATGTAGATGCATCTTTAACTGCACTTTTTATGATCGTTGTTATTGCCGTACTGATTCCTGCTATTCGCCTTTGGATTCAAATTCTTCAAAACAAAAAAGTAGAATTAAAGGAATCACCTTATGTTCCGCGAAATGATGAAGAGGTGCGTAATTATGCGTAATGTTCTAGATAAGATTATGAAATGTCGAAAAGAGTTTATTTCGTTATTGGTTGGTGTGCCAAGCTATGAAAAATATGTAGCGTATATGAAGGAGCATGCGGCAGGTCAACCGATTTTATCAGAACGAGCATTTTTTGATGAAGTACAAAAAGCGAAATTTGATGGAAAAAACGGAAACATAACAAGGTGCTGCTAATGAAAGACATCCGGCCTTCTGCTAAAGGTCGGATGTTTTTTTATGCTTGTTTTTATATAGAAGCTATATTAACTTCGAAAAACATATAGTACAATATTATTGGAAATATTTTAAAATGAATTATTATCAAAATAGAAAGGCATTTTTTATGATTAGTCAGGTTTTCGTAAATATAGCGATTCTTCTTTCCTTCATATTTGTTGTCGGGCAAGTATTTAGAGATAGAACATTACATGACCCACTATCGTTGCAAGGAAAACTGGTAGTAGGTGTGATTACAGGTGCATTTGGGATTGTGCTAATGAATTACAGCTTAGAGGTGGAAACCTTTATTCTTGATTTACGTCATTTAGCGATTATTATAGCTGCAATAATGGGTGGTCCTATATCTACTATGGTTGCAGCCATTCTGATTAGTGTGGCACGGTTCACCTTCTTTCACACCGCTACATTTATTAACAAAATAGCAGCTGTTAGTGTACTTGGTGTAGGAGTTGGCTGTTCTATCATCATAACCTTTGTGTCCTCGTGGATGAAACGATGGATTTGGCTTTTGCTGTTTTGCATGGTTATGGCATGTATTACGCTAGTACCAATGACGTCTAACATACTCATTTATATCATGTATTGTACTTCGTTTATGCTTACGGGCTATATTGCTTATCTAAGTATTACCTATGTCAACCAATCCAACGAAATATACAGATATACGGAAAGACAGGCGACAATTGATTTTCTAACGGGTCTACAAAATGTTCGTCAATTTGATATTTTACTAAATCAATATATTGAAAAGAGCGAAGAGAGTTATCAAGAACTAGCGTTGCTTATGCTAGATATAGATCATTTTAAAAAGGTAAATGATACATATGGCCATCAGGCGGGTGATGCTGTTTTGCAGCAAATCGCTAGTATTTTAAAGGAGCATGCCTTTTCAAATTTAGCCTTTCGCAAGGGCGGTGAAGAATTTGCTCTACTTTTGCCTGGGTGTACATCGGTTATGGCTATTGAAATTGGGGAGAAGGTTCGAAGTGCTGTAGAGCAGCATGGTTTTGTACTACCGAATGAGTCGATGATTTCTGTAACGATTTCTGTAGGAGTTTCTGTGTATAGTAATTCTTCTGAAGAATTCATTCGCAAGGCGGATGAGGCATTGTATTGTTCTAAGCAGCTTGGAAGAAACCGAGTTAGTATGCTGTAAATAATCGTTAAAGGTGAAACAGCCAAGGAGTAACTTCCTTGGCTGTTTCTTGTGTAAATATATTGAAAATAATATTATTTATGGAATAAATATATTGCAATCTTATAAAAATGAATGGTAAAACAGAGATAGTTAGATTGAAAGTACCCATGCCAAAAAGAGAGGATGATTGAAATGCTCGTACAGAAGAGAGTATTTTCCTTGCAGCATTACTGTTTTGAAAACGGAATGTGTATCCCAATCGAACTTGGTTATGAAACATACGGTGTATTGAGCGCGGCGAAAGATAATGTCATTCTCGTAAATCATTATTTCAGTGCTACTAGCCATGCTGCCGGGCGCTATACAAATGAGGATGAACAAGCAGGCTGGTGGGATGAGCTGATTGGACCGAATAAGGCAATTGATACAAATAACTTCTTTGTTATTTGTATGGATAACTTGTGCAACGTACAGGCAAATCATCCAGCTGTACATACAACAGGGCCGGCAAGTATCAACCCGGAGACAGGAAAGCCGTATGGTACAGGATTTCCTCCCTTTTCATTCCGGGATATCGTTCATATTCAGAAGGAATTGCTACAGTCACTCGGTATTACAAAGCTGCACGCAGTAATCGGTCCATCGGCAGGTGGTATGATTGCGCTTCAGTGGGCGGTAACGTATCCAGATTGGACCGAGCGGTGCATCGGTGTCATTACGAATGCACAAAATCCTATCATAACGTCCTTTAGCCCTCTTCAGCATGGAATACGCGCTATTATGCTCGATCCACATTGGAATAAGGGCGATTATTACGGAGGAAGTGAACCGACTGAAGGTCTTGTTTTAGCAGTGCAGATGATGCAACTAGGTGCCTATTCTCCTAGCTGGTACGAAACGGTTCGAGATCAGCAAGAACAGGGACTCTATCAATCGATTTGGCAATCCGCTCCATTTGAAAAAATGGTAGATAATGTGGTGCGAGCAAGACTTGCCTACTGCGACGCTAACCATTGGTTGTATACATGTAAAGCAACGATGTACCATGATATTTCTTACGGCTATAGTAGTTTGCAAGAGGCATACGAGCGTATACATGCAAAAGTTTTGCTTATTTCGTGCCTACAGGACCAATTACAGCCGGCATTATTTAGCAAGAAAACAGTCGAAGCATTGCAGCAGTTAGGAAAAACAGCATCTTTTTATTCCTTTGACAGTGATAAAGGTCATATGGCTGGTGTACTAGAAACACATCATTTTGAAGATGACATTCGGAAATGGTTAGAAAGTTGAACATCATCGAAAATATGATATAATTCAACTAGTGAACAATTCACTGGTTGAATTATTTTATACATGAATAAAAAAGGAGGACCAATGGACAAGAAAACGTTAGATAATCTTATTTGCAGATATGAGGAAGTATTTATTTTTGCTAATAAAAAGCTAAGTGTACTTCTGTCAGAGCAGCTTTCAGGCGATCTTACATTAGAACAATATGGAACGCTTCGTCATCTTAAACAAATTGGGCCTTGTAGTGCTAGTCAGATTGCAGAATTTAATTGTGTAAATCGAAGTGCAACAACTGCAATGATTGATCGTCTTGTTGCAAAAGGCTATGTAACGCGAGTGGCGGATTCGCAAGATCGGCGGGTTGTACTATTACAGCTGACAGAAGAAGCTGAGCGCGTATTAATTGTGTTAGACGAGAATGTTCGTCAGTTTGTATATTCGTATTTAAAGGAATTAGAAGAGGAAGAAGTAGAACAATTCATTCGCATTTACGAAAAGATATGGAGAATCATTAACGAAAAGGAAGGTAAATAAGAGAATGAGAGCACTCATAAAGCTGCGATGGATTTTTCTTATCATCTGGGTTGCACTTACAGTAGGGTTACTTGCCTTTTCACCGAATATGGAGCAGCTTGTTCGTGATAAAGGAAATATCACGATTCCTGACAATTATTCCTCCCAAGTTGCAAAAAGTATTTTGGATCGCCATAAATCAGCAGATAGCAAATCAATTTCAGCTACTCTTGTTTTTCATGACAAGCAAGGGATCACAGCGAGTGATGAAAGTGAAATCAATCACGTTTTGGATGCGCTGCAAAACAATAAAGATAAACTCGGTATTACCACATTAACAACGTATCGGGATAGTGAAGATATTCGCAAGCAGCTCACTTCTAAGGATAATAAGACGATCCTTGCAGCAATTGAAATCGATCCGAAAAATCGAAAAGCCGGCGAAATTCGTGATGAATTAGAAAAAGTAGTTGGCAATCCAAAGATTGAACACTATTTCACAGGGGATAGCTTTATCGGTGAAGATGTTGTAGTCAGCTCGCAAAATGGATTACACAAAACAGAATTGATTACGGTTGTATTTATTCTCGTTGTGCTAATTCTCGTATTCCGTTCGATTGTTGCACCATTTATACCGTTGATTACAGTAGGAATTTCCTATGTGGTAAGCAGTACCATTGTTGCATATTTAGTAGATTGGTTTAGTTTTCCTTTATCAAACTTTACGCAAATATTTATGGTGGCAGTTTTATTTGGAATAGGAACAGATTATTGTATTTTGCTGCTGAGCCGTTTTAAAGAAGAGCTGCCTAAGCATGATAGCGTAGGAGATGCCATCGTAAAAACGTATCAAACAGCAGGGAAAACCGTTTTCTTTAGTGCGTTAGCTGTATTGATCGGTTTTTCATCTATTGCTTTGTCTAAATTCTCGCTCTATAAATCGGCAACAGGGGTAGCTGTCGGGATTGTTGTATTGCTCCTTGCCTTTTTAACGCTTGTTCCATTGTTTATGTACTTGTTAGGACCTCGATTATTTTGGCCAGCAAAGTCTATGGAGGGACATGGCGAAAGCAAATTTATGGCGGCTCTTGGACAATTTTCGCTTAACAAGCCGTTTCGTGCCCTATTAGTCGTGGCAGTTATTATCGTACCATTATTATTTACGTATAACGGTAAACTTTCGTTTAACTCGATTGATGAAATAGGGGAAAACTATGAATCTGTGAAAGGGTTCAACACCATAGCAGATAGCTTCGGGCCAGGCGAAGTCATGCCTGTTCAAGTTGTCGTAGAAGGAAAGGAAAAGCTTGATACTGAGAAAGCTATGGCAGCCATTGAAAAGGTAAATCGGGAAATTACGAAGCTGCCATCCGTGGAAAAGGTTCGTAGTGCTACCCGGCCACTTGGCGATCCCGTGAAGGAATTTAATGTGACCGATCAGGCAAAATCTCTGCAAGAAGGTGTTGGAAAAAGTACAGATGGCATCGATCAAATCAAAGGCGGTTTGAATGATGCGAAAAATCAACTAGCCGGATCTGGACCGCAGATTAGTTCAGCGGTAACGGGCATTGATCAGCTTATTAATGGAACAAAGCAGACACAGGGTGCTGTTACTGATGTGCAAAAGGCATTGACACAAATTGAGCAAGGAATACGAGCGGGCCAAATGGGCGCAGGGCAAGTACAAACGCAGCTTAATAATATTGCACAGCAAATCGAGGATTCCAAAGTTAAGTCAAATCAAATGCTTGCAGGGTATGATCAGCTCGCAGGGGGATTGCAACAGCTGCATGATAACTATGCAGGGATTCAAACGAATTTACAAGGGATGTCCTCTGGATTAGATAAAACGAACACAGTACTTGGTATGTTAGGACCACAATATAAAAATAATAATAATCAATTGTTAGCAGATGATCTTACCTATCAAGATGTACAAAAAGGCTTAGCTAAAACGAGTCAAGGATTGCAATCCCTCTCACAAGGCTTAGCAATCTTGAACGAAAATTTGAACTCTGTAAAAGAACAAGTTACTTCGGGCAAGGATCAGGCAAGCAAATCTATTAATCAACAAGATCAACTGGTCAGCGGACTGCGACAGCTTGCAGCTGCAGCAGGAGTGCTTCAAAATGGCAACGCAAAATTGGCGGATGGACAAAACCAGGTTATTAGCAATCTGCCAAAAATGTCAGATGGTCTTGGAAAAATAGTAGATGGGCAAACACAGTTAAAGCAAGGATTTGCTCCTTTAACGGATCAGCTAGGTTTACTGCAAAACGGACTTGGTCAAAGCGTAGATGGACTTGGTCAAATTTCAAATGGCTTGCATGATGCACAAGACTATTTAGGTAATTTAACAAATTCTCCAGATAAAGAGATGGCAGGTTTCTATGTTCCAAGTTCTGCATTAGAGAGCGCAGACTTCCAGCAGGTATTTGATAAATATTTATCAAAAGATAAACAAGTTGCAAAGTTTGATGTGGTATTAAAATACAATCCATACTCGAACGAAGCTCTGCAATCGACGAAAGATATTCAAGATGCAGTGAAACGTGGCTTAGCAGGAACGGATTTACAGGATGCGAATATCGGGATATCCGGTGTATCCGCTATGTCATCCGATATGTTAGCGGCGTCAAATAGTGACTATACACACACCGTTATCTATATGCTAATTGGGATTGCGATTATTTTAATCCTATTGCTTCGTTCGCTTGTGATGCCATTGTATTTAATTGTTTCATTACTATTATGTTTCTTCTCTTCACTTGCCATCAATCAAGTCATTTTCGTGAATATACTAGGATATGATGGGATAAGCTGGACGATGCCATTTTTCGGCTTCGTGCTTCTGATGGCACTAGGTGTAGATTATAGCATCTTCCTTATGGACCGCTTTAATGAGTATAAAGGAATGCCGGTGAAGGATGCGATGCTTCTTGCAATGCGTAATATGGGACCGGTTATTTTCTCAGCCGTTATCATATTAGGAGGAACGTTTGCTGCGATGGTCCCGTCTGGGGTTCTTTCTCTTATGCAAATCGCAACCATCGTATTATCAGGCTTACTGCTATACGCCTTCGTGTTCCTACCGTTCTTCATACCTGTTATGGTGAAGCTATTTGGACGTGCAAACTGGTTCCCATTTGATCGGAACTTGCCAACTGAAAAACAGAATGATATAGGGAAATAAAAAAGGTAGAGAGATAACAAAAGTACCTCCGTTTCATTGTGAATCGGAGGTATTTTCCTATTCTAGTATAGGATGCTTTATCCGCGATTTATCGCTATTCATATCAGACGCAGCAAGGGTTAATCCTTATCTTAATGTAATATTTATCCCCTCTTTAGAAATAACTCGGCATCACTCCACATATTGCAAAAGCTTAACCAGTAATTTTTTGAAAATTATTATTGAATTATCATTGTTTTTCTATTGAGGCGATCGTGTATCTTTCATACAATGCTAGTAAACGAGGTATTGTAAGGAGGGGAACAAATGCGTAAAATAATGATTACGCTGATTGTTGTTCTAACTATTGGACGTGGATGGGAATGGTACATACAAGAAACATCTACGACGCCGTTTCCTGAAGAATCTCGATCTTTAAGTGAAAACGACATGTTAAGTCATCCTATACACATCGCCCAGGAGTTAGAACTTCATTTCGATAATTGAAGTATTAAGGATGAGTAAAATATGAATCAAATTCAAAATTGTCATAAATTGATTTTAAAGCAGGGTGATTCGTATCAGGCAGGTGCGTTTATTTATTTAGATAAACCGCAAACTGTGATAGGGCGTGTGAATCCTTCGTACGAGCCGGATTTCTCTATTCACAATCAATTTGTTTCACGTAAACATTTCGTCATTTTTATAAAGGAAGGCAAGATGACCATTCAGGATTTAGGAAGTAAGCATGGAACAGAGTTAAATAGAGAAGCACTGGTTCCATTTGAAATATACCCATTAAATGACTCGGATACGATTACATTAGCGAATGGGCTCATCGAATTACAGCTGGAAAAAGACTATGATGAAACGATGGAAATTCCAGGAGAACTCCTTGCTTATCATTTACATAAGGACGTACTTGAAATGGATGATATCGCGCAAACCATATATCTTCAGGATACTAGCATCAAATTATCACAAAAAGAGTATGCTTGCTGTAAAGTAATGGCGAATCATTTGAATGAGTTTGTTAGCAAGCAGCAGATTATTGCTGCTGTTTGGCCTGAACGGACATTATCAGATAATGTATATGTCGGAACAGAAGAGATGAATTCGCTGATTTATCGTCTTCGGGTGAAAATAAAAGGATATTTAAAAATTGAATCGGTATTACGAAATGGATTTAGAATGTCTAGAAGCAATTCGCATGATATGGAATAACAGGCGCACGCGGGTGCGCCTGTTATTTATTTCGCTGCGTAAGACCATGGTCACCATTCTTTGCATATTTCTAGGTGTACGACAGCTTCCGTAAAAATATACCGAGCTTTACCGGCTGTATCAATAATATGTAGGCATTGCTGCCTTTCATTGTAATGATGAACACGTCCTGTTAAATGGGAAATTACGCCATGATGACGATAATCAAAGGATACATACTGATTATGTTCCATTGCTTCACAAATCATGATTTCGAAGCTGATGTTTGTCTCCGGTGTAACGGATCGTTCTAGATTGCCTCCAGATTCATAATGAAAGACTTCGCCATTCCACGCCTCCTGATTACACTTCACAGAAATCGCTCCTTTTAATCGAACATTTGTTCTTATTTTACCTTTTTTTATGGGGATTATGCAAGTGATTGTTGAAAGTTATATAGTCCTAGGAACCTTGCAAAAGTATTTCGTGATTTAGTATTTACAAGCATCGTGTAAGAAATCGAATATATCTTTTTTTCTTTGCTTACGGAATAGTCAGAAAAAATAATATATCAAATAATTCAGAAAATATATTGACATAAGGTTAATAGTTATATAGAATGTAAATAATTTCATATGTCTTATCGAGAATAGGTGGAGGGATCAGGCCCTTTGAAGCCTTGGCAACAGCCGTAAACCGGAATTGTGCCAAATCCTGCAGGTTTTGCTCTGAAAGATAAGAGATTACACAGTCATGTGCGAATTCGGGCTGCTTCTTTTACCTTTTTGGGTAGGAAGCAGCCCTTTTAATTTAAATAAAGAGGAAGGGTGAACATGATGGGAGAAACATGGAACAAGGGAACGATTTGTGTACAGGGAGGCTATACGCCTAAAAATGGAGAACCACGTGTGCTGCCGTTATATCAAAGCACAACGTATAAATATGATACACCTGAGGATTTAGCAGCTCTATTTGATTTACGTGCTGAAGGTTATATTTATACACGAATTGCAAATCCAACCGTTGCAGCTTTCGAAACGAAGCTAAGTCAGCTCGAGGGCGGCGTTGGTGCTGTAGCAACCGCTTCTGGTCAAGCAGCGATTCAATTAGCAGTATTAAATATCGCTGGAGCAGGCGATCATATTTTGTGCTCATCTACCGTTTACGGAGGTACTCACAATCTATTTGCTGTCAGTTTACGTAAGCTTGGCATTGATGTTACATTCTTTGATCCAGAGCTGTCGGTAGAAGATATTGTTAAACTTGCAACAAGCAAGACAAAGCTCCTTTATGGCGAATCAATCGGTAACCCTGCTATTAATGTACTAAATTTTGAAGTATTTTCAGCGGCTGCAAAAGAACTAGATATTCCGCTTATCATTGATAATACGTTAGCTTCTCCGTATTTGTGCCAGCCATTTGCTCATGGAGCAAATATCGTGGTTCATTCAACTACGAAATATATTGATGGGCATGCAAGCTCAGTAGGCGGAGTCGTAATTGACGGCGGAAACTTTAACTGGGATAACGGAAAGTATCCAGAACTTGTCCTGCCAGATGAAAGTTATCACGGCGTGCAATATTTGAAGGACTTCGGAGCAGCTGCCTATATCGTAAAGGCACGCGTTCAGCTTCTTCGTGATTTTGGTAACTGTATTAGCCCATTCAATGCCTACTTAACAAATATAGGCCTTGAAACATTACATTTACGTATGGAACGTCACAGCCAAAATGCGCTAGCGATAGCAAAATGGCTAGAAAAGGATGAAAGAGTAAGCTGGGTAAGCTATCCTGGCTTAGAAAGCAGTAAATATTATGAGCGCAGTTCAAAATATTTACCTAAAGGTGCAAGCGGCGTGATTGCCTTTGGTGTAAAGGGCGGCATAGAGGCAGCTTCTGACTTTATTAAAGAATTAAAGCTTGCAACGCTTGTTACCCATGTAGCAGATGCAAGAACACTTGTCATTCACCCTGCTAGTACAACGCACCGTCAGCTTACCGAAGAACAGCAACGCGGATGTGGTGTTACACCTGATTTAATTCGTCTATCGGTAGGGATTGAAGATGTAACCGATATTATTGCTGATTTAGATCAAGCTTTAGCTGGAGGAAAAAAATATGCCAATAATCGTGGATAAGGATTTACCAGCACGTAAAATCCTGCAAAACGAGAATATTTTTGTGATGACGAAGGAGCGTGCCTCCTCGCAAGATATTCGACCGTTGAAAATCGCGATTTTAAATTTAATGCCTACAAAGCAGGAAACAGAAGCACAGCTGCTACGCCTACTTGGAAATACGCCGCTTCAAGTTGATATACAATTGTTACACATGGAATCACATACATCCAAAAATGTATCGCAAGAACATCTCACAAGCTTTTATTCTACCTTTCGCGAAGTGGAAAATCAGCGATTTGATGGCCTCATTATTACTGGTGCTCCTGTAGAGCTTCTCCCATTTGAAGATGTCGATTATTGGGAGGAACTAAAACGAATTATGGAATTTTCCGTTACGAATGTAACATCTACCTTGCATATTTGTTGGGGAGCACAGGCAGGCTTGTATTATCATTACGGCATACCGAAATATACACTTGAAGAGAAGATGTTCGGGGTGTTTGAGCATGAGCTGCAAGGAGATTACGTGAACCTGCTACGAGGCTTTGACGAACAGTTTTATGCACCTCATTCACGACATACCGAAGTAAGAGCGGAGGATATTGCCCGCGTGCCAGAGCTGCAATTACTTGCGCAATCAAAAGAAGCAGGTGTACATCTTGTAGCAGATAGCGGAGGGAAGAATATTTTTGTCCTAGGTCATAGTGAATATTCACGTAATACGCTAAAAGGAGAATATGATCGAGATCAAGACAGGGGACTATCTATTGCAGTGCCGAAGCATTACTACCGTAACGATGATCCAAAGCAAACTCCATATGTTACGTGGAGAAGTCACGGTAGCCTGCTCTTTTCTAACTGGTTAAATTACTACGTCTATCAAGAAACGCCTTATCAAATATAAAGTGAAACTTCCCTCGGTGGGGGGTTCTCTCATCCCCCACCGAGGGTTAGCAAAGGCCAATTCGGACTTTTATGGGCAGTTGTCCCCCACTTATCCTTCTTCGATTTCTCAAAACCTTGAAGTGAGGGTCTTACTGCCCGTTAAAGCGGGATAAAGGGCCAGAATCAGATAGGTGAAAGCAGTTTCCACACTGCTTTCACTTTTTTCTTACAATCTGATAAGAGAGCTATAGATGAAAAGGCCGGCGGGTTAATATAATAGGCACAATTTTTTTCTGAAATTTCATAAAACGTTGTTTTTTAAATTTTCAACTTATATAATTGCATATAAAGTGAACATTTATAAGTAGTTATTCTTATGGGAATATATTACATTCTGATAGATTGTTAGAATGGATAAACATTAGATAGAAATAGGGGTGGACGATCGTGAAAGAGATAAAAGTAGGATTGTTAGGACTCGGCACCGTCGGTAGTGGTGTGGTCAAAATTATTGAGGATCATCAAGACCGGTTACGTCATCAACTAGGTTGTCCTGTAAATATTGCAAAGATACTTGTGAAAAATATAAAGAAAGAGCGGGACGTCCGCATTACCCCGACGATGTTAACCACTGATGTAAATGACATCATTTATAATAAAGATATCCAGATTGTAATTGAAGTTATGGGTGGCATAAAGGAAGCTCGTGAGTATGTACTTACGGCGCTAAATAATGGAAAGCATGTAGTGACTGCTAACAAAGACTTAATGGCCCTGCATGGGGCAGAGCTTCTATCTGTAGCGAAGGAAAATCATTGTGATTTATTTTACGAAGCAAGTGTTGCCGGGGGGATTCCAATCCTTAGAAGTATTGTAGAAGGCTTCTCATCTGATCGTATTAAGAAAATGATGGGGATTGTGAATGGTACGACAAACTTTATTTTAACGAAAATGTCGAATGAAGGAAAAGCCTACGAAGACGTATTAAAGGAAGCGCAGGCACTTGGCTTTGCAGAAGCAGATCCATCCTCCGATGTAGAGGGTCTTGATGCTGCTCGTAAAATGACAATCTTGGCATCGCTCGGATTTTCAACTAAGGTGGAGCTTTCAGATGTAAAGGTGAAAGGTATTACTTCGATTACAGAAGAGGACTTAGCTTATAGTACGGAGCTTGGATATACGATGAAGTTAATCGGTATTGCCAAGCGCGATGGTGAAAAGCTAGAAATTAGCGTGGAGCCGACATTACTTCCTAATAGCCATCCGTTAGCATCCGTACAAAACGAATTTAATGCCGTGTATGTCTTCGGCGAGGCCGTAGGAGAGACGATGTTCTATGGACCAGGTGCTGGGAGTTTACCAACGGCTACATCCATCGTATCCGATCTTGTAGCTGTTATTAAAAATATGATTCTTGGTGTCACAGGAAATAGTATTGTAACAGCACAATATCCGAAAATATTGAAGGGTGATCATGAAGTGTTTACAAAGTATTTCTTGCGGCTACATGTGAAGGATGAAATAGGAGTTCTTGCGAAAGTAACCACCCTATTCTCTCTAAATGAAGCAAGCTTTGAGAAAATCGTTCAAATGCCTCTTGAGGAAAAAGGAACTGCTGAAATTGTGATTGTTACACACCGTGTAGCGCTGTCAAATTACAATGCACTATTAGCAGCATTGGAAGCAGTAGAAGCGGTGAAGTGTGTGAAAGCAAGCTATCGAATCGAAGGAGATGAAAAATGATGTGGAACGGTCTTCTATCACATTATAAGGAATTTTTACCAATAACAGAACAAACACCTAATCTTACATTGAATGAAGGAAACACACCCCTTATCCATTTAGATACACTATCGAAGGAATGGGGAATTGATCTATTTGTTAAGGTAGAGGGGGCAAATCCTACAGGATCCTTTAAGGACCGCGGCATGGTAATGGCGGTTGCCAAGGCGAAGGAGGAAGGAAGCGAAACGATTATTTGCGCTTCAACAGGAAATACCTCCGCTTCCGCTGCTGCTTATGCAGCGCGCGCAGGCTTGAAATGTATCGTTATTATTCCAAACGGAAAAATTGCTTATGGAAAACTGGCTCAGGCGGTTATGTATGGAGCCGAGATTATTAGCATTGATGGAAACTTTGACCATGCACTGCAAATGGTCCGTAAGCTAAGTGAATCGTCTCCGATTGCACTTGTAAACTCCGTTAATCCGTACCGTATTGAAGGACAAAAGACATCTGCATTTGAAATTTGCGATGCCCTTGGGGCGGCACCTGACATTCTTGCCATTCCAGTAGGGAACGCTGGTAATATTACGGCTTACTGGAAGGGATTCAAAGAATATAATGATAAAAAAGGAACGGGCCTTCCGGTTATGAGAGGCTTCCAAGCTTCCGGGGCAGCGCCAATTGTTCGCGGCCATAAAATTGATAATCCTGAAACGATTGCAACGGCAATCCGTATCGGGAATCCCGCAAGCTGGGATAAGGCAGTCGCAGCAGCGAATGAATCGCACGGCAAGATTGATGAAGTTACGGATGACGAAATTTTAGAAGTGTATCAATTGATTGCACAGAAGGAAGGCGTATTCGCAGAGCCGGGCTCTTGCGCTTCCATTGCAGGAGTGCGAAAGCAGGTACTTTCTGGTGAGATTCCTCAAGGAAGCCGCGTCGTAGCCGTCCTTACAGGAAACGGCTTGAAGGATCCGAATACGGCTATTGAAACGAAGCATATTAAGCCTGTTGTTCTTCCAAATGATGAGGAAGTGGTATTTGCACATATTAAAGGAGTGGTCATGCAATGACATCCAGTCCCATGTTCACCGTACAAGTACCAGCTAGTACAGCAAATATAGGACCAGGCTTTGACTCAATCGGACTTGCGGTGGACAAGTTTTTATGCGTTCGCGTTGCACCTTATACATCTTTTAGATGTGAAGCAAAATCAGCGATTCTTCAAGATACGCCGACCGATGAAAGTAATTTATTGTTTCAAACAGCGATTGATGTTGCAAATAGGTATGATCGCACCCTTCCATTTTGCAAACTGGAAGTATCCAGTGACATCCCGCTCGCTAGAGGATTAGGAAGCAGTGCCTCTGCCATTGTGGCAGGCATTGAAATAGCAAATGAGCTTTGCAACCTGCAATTGACGCTACAAGAAAAGCTTGATATTGCCTGCCAGGTGGAAGGACATATGGATAATGTAGGAGCATCGATTTTCGGCGGACTTGTTGTCGGCACGTATGATGGCGAACGTGCAATGCTCGTAAACAAAGCATTACGCCAAGTGGAGCTAGTAGCAGTCATCCCTTCGTATGAATTAAAAACATCGGATTCACGCAGTGTATTGCCAAAGAGCCTTTCTTACAAGGAAGCAATTCAAGGTAGCGGTATTAGCAATCTTCTTGTAGCAGCTTTGTGGCAGGAAAATTGGGACATGGCCGGAGAAGCTATGAAGAAGGATCTCTTTCATGAGCCGTATCGCGCGGCCCTCGTCCCAGAGCTTAGCGCATTGAGGGAGATAGGGAGTCATCCCTATATGTACGGGTTTACGCTTAGCGGCGCAGGTCCTACCGTACTGTGCTATGTTCATAAAGGCAAAGGAAAAGCTGTGCAAAAAGAGCTGCAAGCTATGTTTCCTGCATGTCAGGTAGCTAATCTGCATGTTGTGAATGAAGGAAGCAAAGTCTTGCACTCTCCTTTAGAGGAAAGTATGTAATAATTTTACAAATTACGATAAAATTACAAAAAGTATCCCTTAATTTAGGGATACTTTTTTCTTTCCCTCTAGCAGGTGGTATAATATGGGCGTTAGTGAACGGATAGAAACGAAAACCTTAAAATCGTAATCTCTATTTTTAACATATACTGCAGGCTTTATCTATAGTTAGAAGGATGGTGACAATGCATGAGATTTAAAATCATTAAATCCCTCTTGGCCCTCACAATCGTTTCACTCGTATTATTTGCATTTGGGTTCACCCTCGCAGTGAATGATATTCTGCATCCGAAAGCCTCTGTGATTACGAAACAAACAGCAGAGACAGCTGAGGCGAAAAAGCCCGATACCTTGCAAATTGTCAGTCTAGGTGACTCTCTCACCCGAGGGGTAGGAGATAAAGAAGGACTTGGTTATATTGGTCGCTTGCGAACAAGTTTAGAAACGGATTATAAACAAAAGGTTGCCGTAAACAATTTAGCTGTTACGGGTGCAAGAACGCCGGATTTACTTAAGCAACTTACAGATAATGGAGTGAAATACTCTATTAGTCGTGCCAATGTGATTATACTTACCATCGGTGGTAATGACGTATTTCCAGGCTGGCAGTCCATTGGAGAGACGGACTTAACGCAATATCGTCCGGATGTAGCAACCTTTCAAGATAATGTGAAAAAGATCATTACGCAAATTCGCGAAATAAACCCCGATAGTCCTATTTATTGGCTCGGTTTGTATAATCCTTTCGAGGATGTACCAGAGCTAAGAGGATCTGGCTCTGTTGTAGTAGATTGGAATGATGCATTAACGAAAGCAACCCTTGATGCAAAAGGGGTATATATTGTACCTACGTATGACCTATTCCAGGGTAAAGACAAAGACCTGCTTTACTCAGATCATTTTCACCCGAATGAAAAGGGATATACGCTTATGGCGAATCGCCTGCTGCAAAGTATTGTTAGTCAGTTTAATATTGCGGCGAAGGGAGAGACGAATCCATGACTGATGTGCTTTCCGTACGAGGACTCAAGAAGGTAATTGGCAAGAAAACCCTTGTAGAAAACATTTCATTTGATGTAAAGGAAGGGGAAGTATTTGGATTTCTTGGACCAAACGGTGCAGGAAAAACGACGACGATACGAATGCTAGTGGGACTAATCAAAGCAACAGAAGGAAGTATCACTGCCTGTGGCTTTGATATCCAAACACAATTTCAAAGAGCGATGCGGCAAATCGGAAGCATCGTAGAAAATCCAGAGCTTTACACGTATTTAACCGGTTGGGAAAATCTAAAGCAATTTTCACGGATGCTCGGGGGAATCCCAGATGAACGGATCATGGAAATTGTGAAGATGGTACATCTCGATTTGCGGATTCACGATAAGGTCAAAAAGTATTCTCTTGGAATGAAACAACGTCTAGGGATTGCCCAAGCCTTGCTTGGCAATCCCAAGCTATTAATACTTGATGAGCCGACGAACGGCCTGGATCCCGCAGGCATTCGTGAGCTGCGTGAGTTTATTCATATGCTCGTCAAGGAGAAAAAAATAAGTGTTTTCATTTCAAGCCATTTACTTAGCGAAGTACAGCTCATTTGCGATCGCGTTGCCATCATCGACCATGGAAATATGATAACAGTGGCAACGATTGACGATTTGCTTAAAAAAGCAGCAGATCGAATAGAATGGACGGTTACGCCGGTAGAAAAGGCAGAAGCTTTGCTTCGGGCGCAAGGAGTGAAGGAAGTATCAGTATCAAACATGGATAGCAGACTTTTCTGCCGTATGCCTCCGGCAAGCGTTAGTACGTATACGAAGATGTTTGTCGAACATGAAATTGCTGTACACAGCGTGAAAGAAATAGTATTTACGTTAGAGGATCTCTTCATGGAGCTTACAAGGGGGGAAGAACATGCGTGAATTTGCCGGACTGCTCTATAACGAAGCAGAGAAGATTTATCGAAAGAAGCGTCTTGCTGTGGTTTTGTTAATCCTGCTCGTTCTCACTCCTATATTTGTTTATGCTCAATATCGCCAAGTAGAAACCGCGCAGCAGCGTCTTGGTACGACCGATTGGCGTGTATCTTTGCAGCAGCAAATTGTTGATACACAAAATCGGTTGAACAATTCCCGCTTGCCTGAAGAGTGGAAAGCGTGGCTTAAGGTGCAGATATCTCAGCAGCAATATTATCTGGATCATAATATTAATCCGAATGCACCCGGTGCTCCTACCTTTGTCAGAGGATTCATTGAGCAAGGAATTACCATGTTTGTTCCTCTGCTTGTTATGATTGTTGCCATTGATATCGTATCGGGCGAACGGAGTGAAGGTACGATTAAAGTGTTACTTACAAGACCAATTCGAAGATGGAAAATTTTACTGAGTAAATATGTCATGATGCTTTTGTTTGTTTCCTTTATTCTGCTGGTTATTGGCATATTATCCTATCTTATATCCGGCCTTGTCTTTGGCTATTCTGGATGGAGTCTTCCAATCTTAACAGGGTTCATTACGCAAAATGACAGTCTAAATACGAGCTTCGTTCATCTTATTCCGCAGTGGAAATATATTTTAATGGACTTTGGTCTAGCTTGGTTTGTGGCAGTGGTCGTTGGAACGATTTCGTTCATGGTATCGGTATTAATTCGCAATACAACTGCGGGGATGGGCGTTATGTTTTCGGGTCTCATTGCTGGTAGCATTTTAAGCGGATATGCAACTTCCTGGGAAGGGGTTAAATACATTTTCAGTGTCAATCTATCTCTTACTGATTATTTATCCGGACAACTACCTGCGCTAAAGGGATTGTCGATGAGCTTTTCGCTAATCAATCTTTCTGTTTGGGCAATCGTATCGCTGTTTGTCGCATTCTTTGTATTTACACGGCAGGATATATCGAATTAAGAAAGGGTTACCTTTTGCATGGGCAGTCAGGTCATTAGGGGTATACATTTTGTGAGCCATACATATCTCCCTCTTTTAAGAAAGTAAAAAAGTAAGTACAATGATTATCGAGTTAATAAAGAGATGGGACGTGAAGAAATGGCAGGCAAGCTACAGAATGATTGGGCATCCCTTATGGACGATGAATTTGCAAAACCATATTTTAAGGATCTCCGTCATTTTTTACTGGATGAGTACAAGGCACATACCATATACCCATCGAAGGATGATATACTAAATGCCTTACAATTTACGGATTACAATGATGTGAAGGTTGTAATTTTAGGACAAGACCCGTATCACGGGCCAAATCAAGCGCAAGGACTGAGCTTTTCCGTTAAACCGGGTGTGAAAGCACCGCCGTCCTTGCAAAATATATTCAAAGAGCTTCATGATGACATTGGCTGTGAGATTCCGAATAATGGCTCTCTCGTACCATGGGCTAAGCAAGGTGTGCTTCTTTTGAATACGGTGCTAACCGTACGCCAAAGTGAACCGAACTCCCATAAGGGCAAAGGATGGGAAACATTTACGGACTACATCATTCAGCTTATTAATGAACGAGAAAAGCCTGTTGTATTCGTACTATGGGGTAAGCATGCGCAAGCGAAAAAAGCACTTATTACGAATGACCGTCATCTAATCATCGAAGCACCGCATCCAAGTCCGTTTTCGGCACGCCGCGGTTTCTTTGGAAGCAAGCCGTTTTCTACTTGCAATGCATTTTTGCGTAAACAAGGTCAACCAGAAATTGATTGGGCGGTACCTAATATTTAGTAGATTCGATAGCAGTATTTATAGTAAGCTTTGTTATAGTGATACATTATTTCTTTTCATTGGACACTCGTTCTAGGATGCAGCCTCTGCATTCTACGAGCAAGGTGTCCTTTGTTTTTGATTTGTAATGTCCAAAGAAAGCATCCAATTCAGCTGTATGAAAATATATTTTTCTCAGGTCGTATTTTGCTGATGTTTGTCGTATACTTATATTCATATATTATTTTTGTGATTTTCCAATGAGTAACAATAAGACAATGCATTTGACAATTCCATAGACAAATTGAACGATGAATTAACTGATTAATCAATAAAATAGGAATTGTCACTTTTTCTTCTTGTTACGAACGTTTGGAAAGTTTATTAAGTTAGGGAAAGTGTGTAATTTGGGGCTTAGTGTGGAACGATTTGTTAAGAACAGATTTGTAATGAAATACTAAGCTTAGCTACTATTATTGCAGCAGGGGGAGTCTACAGTGGATAACAAGGGTTTAAAGAGAGGACTTGAAGCAAGGCATATAGAGATGATTGCCTTGGGCGGTACGATTGGCGTTGGATTATTTATGGGATCAGCGAGTACGATTCAATGGACTGGACCATCTGTAATGCTAGCGTATGCGATCGCCGGGCTTTTTATATTTTTCATTATGCGTTCGATGGGAGAAATGCTTTATTTAGAGCCTACCACGGGTTCGTTTGCAACATTTGCCAAGGAGTATATCCATCCTTTAGCAGGCTATATGACAGCGTGGAGTTATTGGTTTCAATGGATTATCGTAGGAATGGCGGAAATAACGGCTGTTGGGATGTACATGAATTATTGGTTTCCTAACCTACCCCATTGGATACCGGGTTTAATCGCTATGATTATTCTAGGTCTTGGCAACATCGTCTCTGTTAAATATTACGGAGAATTTGAATTCTGGTTTGCGTTAATTAAAATTGTCACGATTGTTATTATGATTATCGTAGGGCTGGGTCTTATCTTTTTCGGAATCGGAAACAACGGTCATGCGATAGGATTATCCAATCTTTGGGTAAATGGCTTTTTCACAGGTGGCTGGAAAGGATTTTTCTTTGCGCTATCCCTTGTAGTAGCAGCTTATCAGGGAGTAGAGCTTATCGGTATAACGGCTGGTGAAGCGAAAGAGCCAACGAAGACATTAACAAAAGCAATTAAAAATGTTATTTGGCGTATTTTAATCTTTTATATTGGGGCAATCTTTATCACCGTTACAGTCTATCCTTGGAATCAGCTAGGGACGCTCGGCAGCCCGTTTGTCTCAACCTTTGCCAAAGTTGGTATTACTGCTGCAGCGGGGATTATAAACTTTGTGGTAATCACAGCAGCATTGTCTGGGGCCAATAGTGGTATTTACAGTACAGGACGTATGCTCTACTCGTTAGCAATGAACGGTCAAGCTCCTAAACTTTTTGCGAAGGTATCGAAAAACGGAGTTCCAGTGTACACTATTTTAGCTACATTTATTGGGTTAGGGATTGGTGTAGTCTTGAACTACTTTGCTCCTCCAGAGCTTTTCCTTTATGTATACAGTTCAAGTGTTCTACCCGGAATGATACCTTGGTTTGTCTTGGTCATTAGCGAGCTTAGATTCAGAAAAGTACATGCTAATGAAATGGATAGCCACCCTTTCAAAATGCCTTTTGCTCCGTACAGCAATTATGCTACCATTGTATTTTTATTGCTTGTGCTTATAGGAATGTGGATTAACCCTAGTACTCGAATATCCCTTATTGTTGGGATAGTCTTCCTAGCTATCGTCGTAGCGAGTTATTACATTTTTAAAATGGGAGAGCGAGTACCGTTAGATAAAAATCGATAGAAAATGAAGGGGCTATCTCTGAAGAAAAAACTTCTGAGATAGCCCCTTTGCTATATTTATTTAGTTTGCTTGTACGGTAGTTTTTAAAACAAATGATTCCACAACTTTCGCCACGCCATCATTCATGTTCGTGTCAGTAACATAGTTTGCCTTGGCCTTTATATCATCGGGGGCATTGCCCATGGCGACACCAAGTCCAGCAAATTGGATCATGGCTAAATCGTTGTAGCTATCGCCCATAGCAATGACTTCTTCCTGCTTAATGCCAAGTTTTTGAATCAAATGAGCAAGGCTTGTCCCCTTTGTGACGCCATTTTCTGTGAATTCTAGGAAGAATGGCTTAGAGCGCATAACGCTAAGGTCCCCACTTAATTCTTCTTGCAGCTTCTTCTCCACGACTGCTAGTCGTTCTGGGTCTTCCAGCATAAGAATCTTTACAACCGGTTCAGATACCGCTTCTTTAAAGCTAGCAACCTCTGCAATCGGTAAACCCGTAATGACGTGTTCGGTTTCTGTATATTTACAGCTTTCATCGGTTACAATGGAATCCCCAACGTAGGTGAGAATCCAAACGTTTTCTCGTTTACTAATATCATAGAGACGATGAACGGTTTCAGGCGACAATGTGCTGCTAAAGAGTTCTTCGTTTGTTTTGCAGTTGGTAATCTTTGCTCCATTAAAGGATAATAAAAAACTGCCGTATTCTTCTAAGTGCAATTCCTTTGCTATGCCACGCATTGCGTACGTAGGACGTCCTGAAGCGAGTACGACTTTCACTCCTGCTTCTTGCGCCTTCATTAAAGCATCTTTCGTACGTGGTGAAATAGTATGATCATCACGTAATAGCGTATCGTCTAAATCTAACACAATCATTTTGTATTCCATAGTGATGAGTCCTTTCTGGAATGGATTTCACCCTCTTATCCTATCAATATTAGGTAAAGAGCGCAATGAAAGTCTTATTCTATTTTTTGCTTTTTTGTGGAAAGGGTAGGGGCGTGATATGATAAATGAAAAGAATCATACGACATAGATAGTAGGAATGGGAGGTCAAGAATATGCATATACCAATTGGGGTTATTTTAAACAAAATTGAAAGTGAGCTATCCCTTGCAAAACAAGAGCAGCATTCTGAACGAGTACGGGAGCATTTAGCAGCTGTTCGCACGCTTTGTGACATCGTGCTGGATGTAAAACAGGAGACATTATCCCAAGTGCCGCCATCCACTACTGACATAAAAGCAGTCCAGCGTGTATATGAAGAGGAAGATGATGCAAATGGAAATTCCCTCTTGGATTTCTAAAGGTGGAATCTTTTCCAAAATTTCTTTATCATAAAGGAAAGGGAGTGGGTGATTACATATGAAAATATTCTTTCTATTAGGATGTGTTATGGCTTTCTTAGCTGTTGCCCTTGGAGCGTTTGGTGCCCATGGATTAGAAGGTAAAATATCAGAAAAAATGTTAAAAGTTTGGGAAAAAGGTGTTACGTATCAAATGTTCCATGCGGTTGGTTTATTTGTGGTAGCATTCTTAATGGCAAAATTAAATTCCTCGCTTGTATCAACGGCGGGTTGGTTCATGTTCGCTGGTATTATTCTTTTCTCAGGAAGCTTGTATGTATTAAGTACTTCAGGGATCAAAATACTCGGTGCCATTACTCCTTTTGGTGGAGTGGCCTTTCTAGTGGCGTGGGCATTGCTCGCAGTTGCAGCGGTAAAAGGATTGTAATAAAGAAAGCTGGCAGGATATTCTGCCAGCTTTCTTTTATCTTGGTGGATAAGTCGCAGTTGGTAATTGGGGAAAATAATTGATTTCACCAGGAAATTCAACGAAATCCAAATATACCATAAGCAATAAATAGCGTTTGCCTGTTGTTGGATCACTTATGACAATGTGATCACGTCCAGCTGCTTCAATAATACCTGTATACTTCTGTGTGCCCATCTGACTGCCTCGTTCATAGGTCATATATACTGTCGCCGGTTTGCCTTTATTAAGACGAAGAATATTTTCAATGTACGATTGCTCAAGAGGCAGCATGCCTTGTGATATCGCATACTGAGCTTGAGCTGCTTGAGCTGCTTGCTGCGCTGTTGTTGGTTGCGGTTGTGGATAGGAAGGAATCTGTCTTCCCGATGGCTGATAATAGCCTCCGCCTCCACCGTAATATGGATTTTGACCTTGACCTGCCATTATACCCCTCCTCATTAAATCGAATACACTTTTGGACAATCATCTCCGCTAGGCTGATAGAAGCAATGACTCTTAAAACGACCTGAATTTTCTTGATTATACCAAGTGTTCGGGCAATCTCCAGTCGGTCTGAAGAACCAAAGCCCATAGGTTGCCGGCCAATGGCGCTCGCCATTAATCGCTCTTCTTGCAAGGTCCATATCGCTCTCCCGGGCACGCTGATAAAAATATCCTTTTTTCGTTGCCTCAAACCCACCAGGATCTTGAAACACCATTTGCTGTATAGTTCGGATGTTTTTAAAGTCTAAGCAATCGCAAAGTACACGGTTTACACCTACATTTCCTACCATCAGCATTCCGAGCTGGCCATCACCTTCTGCTTCTGCTCTCATCAGCCTGGCGAGTAACTTTACATCTTCTTCTGTATAAGGAATGACAGCTATTTAGGTCACCTCGCTTCCGAGCTTATTAACAAGGGAGCTCCCATACAAAGCCAAAACGTATAGTGCTTTTCAATTAAACATATGATTGAAAAATAAAAATTAGTACGATGCAGGATAAGTAAAAAATAAGCGGGGGGCGATTGGAAGGAACCTGCAGCAGGTAAGCTGCAAAACGAAACAAAAAAACACTAGGCGTATCCTAAATGCCTAGTGTTTTTTCCTTAAATGTGTAAAAATTTCGCTACGCTTTCCAGTGGAAGAATGTTTCCAACGAAGAAGGAACCGAATTCGCCGTAACGTGCACTTACTTCATCGAAGCGCATTTCATAGACGAGTTTTTTGAATTCAAGAACGTCATCTGCAAAGAGAGTAACGCCCCATTCATAATCGTCGAAGCCAACTGAGCCGGTAATGATTTGACGAACTTTACCAGCATAGGTGCGGCCGATTTTGCCGTGGCTAGCCATAAGCTCTCTTCTTTTTTCCATCGGAAGCATATACCAGTTGTCATCGCCTTGACGACGTTTGTCCATTGGATAGAAGCAAACGTATTTCGCTTTTGGCAATGCTGGGTATAAACGTGATAATATGCGTGGATTTTGATACGGATCTTCGTCCGCAGGTAAGTAATTGCTAAGCTCTACCACTGATACATAGGAATAAGTAGGAATGGTGTACGCTGCAAGCGTTGTTTTATTGAATTCGTTTTCAATTTCATTTAACTCTTCCATTGTAGGACGTAAAATCATAAACATAATGTCTGCTTTTTGTCCGACAATTGTGTAGATAGCATGGCTTCCAGCATGAGCTTCCTCGGCTTTGTTCCATTTTTCTGCCATATGTAAAAATTCAACAATTGCCTTTTGACGCTCATCGCTTGTTAACTGTTTCCAAGCTACCCAATCGATTGAACGGAAGTCATGTAAACAATACCAGCCATCTAAAGTTTTTGCTGCTTCACTCATTTCCTCGTCACCTCGAGACCTTAATATGATATACATCTTTACTATAGCATAATCTAGCAAAAAAACAGAATCGGGACAATTCTACACAAAAATTTGTCATAAATAACACGAAAAAATCATCTCTATTAAGGTGTACATACGTTTAAAATAATAACAAACACCCGATTCTAATAGAAATACATATCAGTTATCTTAGACCTAGGAGGATGTTCATATGAATCATTTATTTCAAGAAATGAAAGAAAAGCTGCCTCATCATATTAAGATCGTATTTCCAGAAGGAACGGATGAGCGGATTTTAGCAGCTGCGCAGCGATTAGCAGATGAGGAAGTCTTAACCCCTATTTTATTAGGAAATGAGAGTTCGATAAGAGATAAAGCTCACACTATGAATCTATCCTTACAGGGCATATATATATATGATCCTGCAACCTATGAAGAGATGGATCAAATGGTAATGGCATTTGTGGAGCGACGAAAAGGCAAAGTAACAGAAGAGGAAGCACGCCGCATCTTATTAGATGAGAATTACTTTGGTACGATGCTTGTTTACTTAGATAAGGCGCATGGGTTAGTAAGCGGAGCAGCACATACTACCGCTGATACCGTTCGGCCGGCGTTACAAATCATTAAAACAAAGCCAGGTGTAAACAAAACGTCTGGAGCATTTATTATGGTTCGGGAAGAAGAGCGATACATTTTTGCAGATTGCGCAATTAACATAACACCAACGAGCCAAGACTTAGCGGAAATTGCGGTGGAGAGTGCAAAGACAGCACAAATGATCGACCTTGAGCCGCGGGTTGCGCTCTTAAGTTTTTCGACTAAAGGGTCAGCGGTCTCACCGGAAACGGAAAAGGTTGTGGAAGGGACGAATCTTGCAAAGAAGCTAGCACCTGGGCTACCCGTAGACGGGGAGTTTCAATTTGATGCAGCGTTTGTCCCTTCCGTGGCTGCGAAAAAAGCGCCGGATTCCATGTTACAAGGAGATGCGAACGTATTTGTTTTTCCAAGTCTGGAAGCTGGGAATATTGGATACAAAATTGCAGAGCGTCTTGGGGGCTTCGAAGCCATTGGACCTATTTTACAAGGGTTAAACAAACCAGTGAATGATCTTTCTCGCGGCTGTAATGCAGAGGATGTCTATAAACTAAGCATTTTAACAGCGGCACAGACATTATAAAGGTGAATACAAAAGCGGGTCAGCAAAAAAGCCCTACAGAATGATCTGTAGGGCTTTTTTATATACAGGCGTTATTTTTCTTGTGTACGAAGCTCGAGCAAGAGTTCTTTGATTTGTGCTACTTCGCTTTCAATCCGATGAAGGTGGTGTTGCATATCATCAATTTCTTCCTCTGCTTTATAGTTAATGGCAAAGTCAACGACAGATTCATGCTTATCTCTTTTTGCTTGTCGGTTTTGGCTCATCATAATAATCGGCGCCTGAAAGGCAGCAAGAAAGGATAAACATAAATTCAATAATATAAACGGCTGTTCGTCAAAATGGAGACCTTTCGTAAACGGAAGACTGTTCCAAATCATCCAGAAAATCAGAAAGACTCCAAATACAATAATAAAGGTCCAGCTGCCGCCGAATTTGGCGATATTATCCGCTAAGCGATCGGATCGGGTCGTTTTAATATTGTATTCTTTATCAACCTGCCGTAAAATATTCTGCTCATAATGGTCGACGAGACGATCAATTCTGCCAAGATTTTCATCATTTAAATTAATATCAAATCCTTGGATTTGAGATGCCTCTTTTATTTCGGGTTTCTCTGTTTTTACATTTATAAAGGGTTTCATACGACATTTTCCTTTCACTTGTTCTTTTCTCTACCATAAATGAATAAAGGGCGAAAGAAAAGGGAGAAGCAAAAGAAAACTAGCTCCTATGGAACTAGCTTATCCCGCTTTAACGGGCAGTAAGACCCCCACTTCAAGGCTTAATAATCGGAGAAAGACTAAGTGGGGGACAACTGCCCGTAAAAGTCCGATTGGTGGGGCTAACCCTCGGTAAACCCCAACCGAGGGAAGTTTCACTTTATAGCAATGCTTTTTCATTTCGTTCTATCATGCGCTGCAAATAGGCTTCATATAGCGGGACTTCCTCTGGTGTAAGCTGTGAGGAGATAAGTGTTTCACCCATTTGCTGTAAGGTTAACAAAAGACGACGCATAACGTCTAGAGTGGTAATCTCTTCACCTAATAATTCAGAAAGAGACGCCATCGTACTTGGAATGATGGCAGGGTAGACGAACTTCGTTTGTTCTCCTTGCAGAGCTACCTGGTAGAAATCACGAACGATAGCAGCTCGCTTTTGTCCGCTTCCTGTTAAGCATAGGTAAATTTGCACAGCTACACCGCCTTGCACCCGTCTTTGTGAAATGCCGGCAAATTTTTTATTATCTATGCTTAAATCATAGCTTCCCGGACAATAGGATCCGACGATTTCTTTCGCCTCAATCATTACGCCTTTATCGTGAAACATCTGTTTGACAATCTCCCACATCGCATCGTATCCAGCATGAATATCAATGCCTTTGTCGGTTTCGCGTAATATAAGGGAAATATTTAACACGCCTTCATCGAGAACAACAGCTAAGCCGCCGGAATTTCGAACTATCACATGATAGTTTTGTTTTTTTAAGAAGGAAATGCCTTCCTGCAAGTGAGGAAGCTTTGTATCTTGGATACCGAGTACAATCGTAGGGCGGTGAACCCAAGAACGGATGGTAGCTGGGGCAAGCCCCTTTCCTACCGATTTGCATAATGTATCGTCCATTGCAAAGGATTGCAAGGCATCAAATGATTCTCCAAGGCTAGACTGGTCAATGATGCGCCATTCTGGTTGATAGAGAATAGATTGCGAATGGTTCATCTAAAATCGGCAAGGATACCCCTACTTCAATCGTGTGAAGGGCGTAGCCCAACGATAAGTGGGGGAGGAATTGCCGTCAGATACGGTATGGTGCAGTAAATTGCAAGATTTTGTACCATATCAAGTATCTGAAACTTCCACCTTGCCTCCTCCTTTCCATTTGTTATAATCAAGACATAGAGAAAACCGTTGCGTAAAAGGCACTCTAATCTTAAACGTAAACAGTACCGTTCTGAAACGGTTACTACTTGGGTATACCTAAGTAGTAGGGGCGAAGTCAACCGTCCTTATGTTCCACCATACTAAGGTAGGAGAGTATTTCTCGTTCGTACTACTGGGTAGGAATAAGCGTAGTTGCTCTCTATGAGGGTAGAAGCACTGTCGAACTCCGACAGACGCAAGCCCCCACTTCAAACGATCCGTAAGGGTGTTAAGTGGCGGGTTGTTGACATTACTAGCTCCTTACATTTCACTATTGTTTGCCTATTATAGCAAAAAAGGAGCGATTTCAGCCAGAAGGAGCCTTACATATCCTTCTGGCTCCATCTTTCTTCAATATGAAAAAATTTCCATGCAAAATACGAGATTCCCCATACAAGGATAAATAAGATCACGAGAATATAGCCTAAATTTCCGAGGTCAAGACCCTCAATACATGCCCAAATGCCCCCTTGCAGTCCAACCTTGGGAATAATAATCTGTGCAAGCTCAATCATACCGATAAATAGCGCTGCAAAAACGGAAATGGCGGTAACAGTTAGATTGTAATATACTTTCCGAATCGGCTTGTCAAACGCCCAATTATAGCTAGTAGTCATAAAGATACCATCCACTGTATCCATAAGACTCATTCCAGCAGCAAATAAAATAGGCAATGAGAGAATACCATAGATAGGAAGCGAATTTTGCGCGGCACCAGCCGATAGGGTGAGTAAAGCTACCTCACTAGCCGTATCAAAGCCAAGTCCAAACAAAAAACCGATTGGATACACATGCCAGCTTCGGCTTATAAATGTAAAAAGGGGCTGTACAAAGCGGGTAAAAAAGCCTCTAGAATGCAAGAGTTGTTCCATTTCTTCTTCCTTATATTTATTTTCTCTCATACGGAGAAATACACGAAAAATATCATTTAAGATGATTAAGTTTAGAACGCCAATCACAAGTAAAAAGGACCCTGAAACGATTGTCCCGATATAGCCGCCTATATCCTTTAATTGCGGGAGCTTTTGTTGTACCCATTGCACAGAAAAAGCAGTACATACCGTAAGTAACAGTACAACTGTGCTATGACCGAGAGAAAAGAAAAAGCCAACACCTACAGGATTTTTCTTTTGTTCTACTAATTTTCGAACCGTATTATCAATAGCTGCAATATGATCAATATCAAATGCATGCCGTAGTCCTAATGTATAGGCAAGGACCCCCATCCCTAATAAAACAGGATGATTGTTAGCGGATAATAGGAGCCCGGTAATTCCTGCTATATGGAGAATCGTAACGATAAGTATATATGGAAGGGAAGAATAGTTTTTCTTTTTGTGCACCGGAACGGTAACCTCTCTTTTCACAAGATGCGTAAATTATACTATTAATTTAGCGTAGCGGGAAAGAGCATTTATGGAACTTTCCGTGAACGTAATCTAGGCAAAAGGGAGATAGCGTGATGCCATCTCCCCGTTCACTTATTCAGCAATCTTTTCTAAATTTCCGTTACGATCCATTCGAAATGAGGTACTTGTTCTTTCCTCTTCTTCGGTTAAAGCAATCTTACGAGCACGATTCATAATTTTTAAGATCGTTTCGTAGTCTTCTTGAATGGTGGATGATTGATGCTCCATTTGTTGAATCTTTGCTTGCAATTCCTCGTTGTGCCGTACATATTCTGTAAGCTCCTTCTTAAGTCTCTCATTCTCTCTTTCCAGTGTGGTAGCTTTCACATCTGAATAATCAAGAGTCTGTAAAAATGTAATGACATCATTCATGGAAATAGAAGAGGATGGAGCACTTACATTCATGTTCACCTGCATAGGTATAGGCAGTGCTTCACCTTCAAGCTCTTGTTCCACTTCTTCTGGCAGAGAGACCGAAAACGAAGCTGGCGGTGTATAGAGCAACTTTTTCTTCGCCTGGTCGCCATTTGCAGCTCTCATTTTTTCCTTGCGATGTTTTTTTGCTAGCTGAAGTGCTTTATCAAAATTATAGCGAACCACTGCATTCCAACGAAAGCCGCAGGCTGCAGATGTGCGATTTAACTGATCTCCTACTTCTTCAAACGCATTTAATTGGGTGCTTCCTTCGCGCACGTGACGTAATACGGTTTCGGCTAATAATAAATCATCTTCTTCAGTCCAAGCATCTTGTCTAACTTTCATAGATTCATCTCCTTATTCCCGTTATAAGAAATTACTATTTTTAGAATAGCCGAAAGCTATGCATTTTATACAAAGCTTTCAAAAAAATGGTAGATTACAGTAGGAACTTGCATCCATGTACAAAGAGCGGTAAAATACCTTTTAGTTAACACGCTTATTTCACTGGACTTGTTAGTTTTATATAGAGAAAGGATTGTGCTAAATGGCAAATGAATTTCGCGTTTGTGACGATTGCCAGGCAACGAATTTAAAAACATTGTTGCCGCGCTTGAAAAAAATCGATCCCGAAGCAGATATTGTTATCGGCTGCCAATCGTATTGTGGCCCTGGTCGAAAAAAATCATTCGCATTCGTTAATAATCGTCCTGTTTCTGCACCGAATGAAGAGGAATTGCTTAAGAAGATTGAGAGTAAATTAAATAAGTAGAGGTCTCGAAAGCACTTACGTAAAAAGAAGTGCTTTTTCTTATGAAAACCTGTATAAATATAACGATTCATACATGCAGGTAATTTCCATATGTGAATTTGTTCTATATAATGAAGGTAAGGAACAGAAAGGGGGCCTGAGTCGTTGTATACAAATAACAAGATGAACGAGAAGAAAGTGTTTAAAGACCCTGTACATAAGTATGTTCAAGTTCGTGATAGATTGATTTGGGATTTAATTGGTACGAAGGAGTTCCAGCGCTTGCGTCGTATTCGTCAGCTTGGAACGACGTTTTTTACGTTTCATGGTGCAGAGCATAGCCGTTTTAATCACTCGCTAGGCGTGTACGAAATTGTTAGACGTATGGTAGATGATATATTCGATGGTAGACCGCATTGGAATGGGGATGACCGGCTTTTATGTATGTGTGCAGCTTTGCTTCATGATGTAGGACATGGCCCGTTTTCTCACTCCTTCGAGAAGGTGTTTCATCTCGATCATGAGAAGTTTACCCAAGCTATTATTATGGGAGATACAGAAGTAAATAAAGTACTTCGCCGCGTAGATGAGTCGTTTCCAAAGAAGGTTTCAGACGTAATTGCGAAAACTTCCGATAACAAGCTTGCTATTAGTATGATTTCCAGTCAAATTGATGCGGATCGGATGGACTATCTATTACGGGATGCCTATTTTACCGGTGTTAGCTATGGGAATTTCGACATGGAGCGGATTTTACGTGTGATGCGTCCGCATGATCAACAGGTTGTCATTAAAGCAAGCGGTATGCATGCAGTGGAGCATTACATTATGAGTCGGTATCAAATGTATTGGCAGGTGTATTTTCACCCTGTTACACGCAGCGCAGAAGTAATTTTAACAAAGATCCTGCATCGTGCAAAGACACTATACAAACAATCGTATTCTTTTATACATAAACCAGTTCATTTCTATTCTTTATTTGAGGAACAGGTATCGCTAGAGGACTATTTAAAGCTAGATGAAAATATTATGTATTACTATTTCCAAGTTTGGCAGGAGGAAGAGGATAGTATTTTACGGGATTTAAGCCGCAGGTTCCTAAACCGTAATTTGTTTAAATATGTCGACTTTGCTGATAAACAACATGGCTTAAACAATTGGGTAGAGTTAAATGCCTTGTTTAAAAAAGCGGGAATTGATCCAGACTATTATCTTGTGATGGATAGCACCTCTGATTTGCCATACGATTTTTATCGAGCTGGCGATGAAGAAGAACGTCTGCCAATTTTGCTTCTTATGCCAAATGGAGAACTTCGAGAGCTATCCCGTGAATCTGAAATAGTAGAAGCCATCTCGGGCAAAAAACGGACGGATCAAAAGCTATTTTATCCGCAGGATTTTCTTTCTGAATCCGGCAGAAAAGGGAAAATTAAAGAAAAAATTATTCAATTATTAAATGGGAATGAATAGATAAGAAAAGCAGCCGAGGCTGCTTTTCTATCATAATTATTTGTCGCTTAGACGTTTACCGCCAACAGCATAGTGGTTTTTGGACATTTCATCGATAAATACCGTAACGTTTGCAACAGGAGCTCCTGTCGTTTCGCTTACAACAGCTGTTACTTTTTCAACTAACGCTTTTTTTTGTTCTTCACTGCGGCCTTCTAACATTTTTACAGTTACATATGGCATATGTATCGCTCCTTTTTTTCATTCACTTTACCTTCTTATTATAGCGAATTCTAATCCGTAAACATACATTTTACGAGAAATTCTGCTATGCTAATGATAATAGAACGCTAAGGAATAACGTAGAGGAGTTGAAGTATGGGTAATTTTTTTGTGTATCCTTTAAAGGATATTCCGCTAGTTGCGATTACGCTTATGCTTGCATTTTCTGTGCATGAATATTCTCATGCGCTGCTCGCATATAAATTCGGAGATCCTACTGCACAGAAGCAAGGACGGCTGACGCTTTCTCCGTTTGCTCATTTAGATCCCTTTGGAACATTAGCTATCTTTTTATTAGGCTTTGGGTGGGCACGCCCGGTCCCTGTAAATCCATATTTTTTTAAAAAGCCGAGATTAGCCGGCATTCTCGTTTCCGTAGCAGGACCTGTTAGCAACTTACTGCTAGGTGGAATCGGGTTAATCGTTTGGTATTCGCTTTTGAAAATGGGGGCAATCGATGCATTACCAGTGGCCGTTATCGATACGTTATATCGTTTCTTCAGCATTTTCATTCGCTTAAATGTTGTTTTGTTTGTATTTAATTTAATTCCGCTGCCACCGCTAGACGGCTATCGGATTATAGAGGATCTAATGCCGAGAAACATACGAATAAAAATGACGCAATTTGAAAATTACGGTGCGATTATTTTTCTCATTCTTGTTGTCACACCATTAGATATGTACACGATTCAACCTATTTTTCATACGGTTGTACCTGCCGTTGCAGGAGCACTTGAAAGTGTAATTGGACCGCTATTCCATTTGTAAGAAGGAGGAAGTAAAATGGAGGAACCACGTAAAAAAATGGGCTTCACGATTATGAAAAAAGAAACAAATCATGGCGGATATGGAGCTGGTAGCTTAAGTTTAGATAATGTCTCACCTGTTATCATCGACGTAACAGAAGGAACTGCTGTCGTAGATAGCGGCGCTATGCACGCAAGAAGTGCAGTGGAAAAAGGAATAAAATTTTTAGCGAATAAGGAAGAGGTGCCAAACGGTAAACCGTACTGGCTCGTCTGGGTAACCATTGAACAATTACCAGAAGGTGCTTACTATGCTGGCGTTACCGCATGCGAAATGACCGTCGACCGTGAAATACGTCGCGGCTATAAGTCCCTGCCTGAGCATGTAAACCGAATGGACAAATCATTAAAACGACACATCATCGTTAATCATATGGACGAACCATCCAAAACCGTACTAGGACAATTTTTGAAGCAGCATAATCTTAATATATGGAACCGCTCTAGCGAACAGCTTAAGAAGGAACTGCTTGGAGAATAATTGGTTCTCAAGAAGAAACCCATGGTGATTTTGTTCTCCATGGGTTTTTTGTGTTGAATTGCAAGTATGAGCACGAAAGAAAAGCTGTCTGTGAGACAGCTGTATTTACCACGGCAGATATTTTCTCCACCAGCTTTGGTTTTGCTTCGGTGTTTGCTTTCCTTGGTCGTTTCCATTCTTTTCATCGATGCAGTATTCGGTTGGTTCAGTTCCCTTCACAAAGTTCATGCTAACGGATTCGGCACATCCATTTTTGACAATTTTTCCGGTTTTCGGATCGATATCGAGAGTGACAATTTGTTCTGGTTTTTCGAACTCTGCTTTCGGTTGATCAGAGAGTGCTTGTTCCATGATTTGTGCCCAGATTTCTTTTGCGTAGCGTTGTTCATTAACATTTGTTATTTCTTTTTCCTTGTCATAGCCTGTCCAGACGGTAGTGACGAGATTGGGTGTAAAGCCAATCATCCAGCTATCGGTTGTCGTTGATCCCGATTTTCCTGCGTAGGTTCTCGTAAGCCTGTCAGTTATTCCTTGACCTGTTACGGTTGCGTAGCCGTTTAGTTTTTTGTTAAACATACCGGTCATAAGGCTTTGCATAATGGAAACATCATTTCGATCCAATACTTGGACGCCATTTACATGCGAGTCATATAGGATCGTTCCATCTCGATCGACGATGCGACGAATAAAGGTAGGCGTTACACGTTTCCCTCCGTTTGCGAACATACTGTACGCGCCGGCCATTTCAATCGGTTTTACGGGTGATGTTCCTAAAGCAAGTGATGGATTAGCTCGCAGTTCACTCGTAATGCCGAACTGTTTAGCTGTGTTAACGAGTGTGTCCTCTCCTAGAAAAAGGTGGGTTTTTACAGCATAGACATTATCGGATACAGCAAGCGCTTGGGCCATTGTTATGAAGTCATTTGCATAATAATTATTGTAATTGGATGGATTATAGGTAGAGACGCCGTCTTTAAGAGGAAAGCTTGTAAATTCACTCTTAAGCCGAGTAGCTGCTGTAAATCCATGAGACAAAGCTGCGTAATACAGAAATGGCTTAAATGTTGAACCAGGCTGCCGGTAGGCTTGGGTAGCGCGATTAAATTGGCTTTTTTGATAATCCTTGCCGCCAAGTAGCGCCTTAACCTCTCCGGTTTTTGGGTCTGTTACGATTACAGATGCCTCCAGGTCCGTTGTGTTAGGAATCGTTTGGGCAACTGCCTGTTCGGTGATGTCTTGTACCTTTCGATCTAATGTCGTATAGATGCGCAAGCCTCCGCGTTCGACTGCCTGATCATCAATTTTGGCATTATGCAGGAGAGACTGCATAACTGCATCCTGAAAGTAAGGGGCAATTTCTTCTTCCTTCTTCTCCATCGGTGCAATCGTTAGTTTTTGCTGTTTCGCCTCTTGCTCTTGTTCCTTTGTAATGTAGCCTTGTTGTTGCATTTCAAAAAGAATGAGTTCCTGCCGTTTGATGGCCTCCGCTAGGTTTGTATAAGGAGAATAATTGCTTGGCCCTTTTGGGATGCCTGCCAATAGACTCGCTTCTGCAAGTGTCAATTCCTGTGCATGCTTATGAAAATAAAGGCGGGAAGCCGCTTCAATTCCGTAGGCTCCATTGCCGTAATAAATCGTATTTAAATATCCTTCTAATATATTTTCTTTCCCATAGTTTACTTCCAAACGAATGGTATAAAGAGCTTCCATTATTTTTCGTTTCCATGTTTTATCATGACCTAGATAAAGGTTTCGGGCGTATTGCTGTGTGATCGTGCTGGCTCCTTGCACCATCGCCATTGCCTTTATATCAGCAATTGCAGCACCAGCAATTCGTTTTAGATCAAATCCGCTATGATCGTAAAAGTGCTGATCCTCAATTGCGATGCTCGCAGTTTTTACGTAAGGGCTTATGTCCTTTAGGGAAACCCAATACCGGTTTTGCCCCGTATGACTTTGCCCGATAATCGTATCGTCATTTGCGTAAAAAACGGACGTTTGCGGGACGGTGATGGGAGGTGGACCGGCGATCTTAGCGGCGGTGAAAAGGATGGATAGCGTTGCTACTAGAATAAAAGAAATAACAAATAGAGTCTTGCCTAGAATACGAATAAGTTTCGCTGTTGTTTTCGTTGTAGTTAGTTCCATCGATGCTCCCCCCAATACATTCGTACTCTTACTAGTATGGAGGATTTATCCAATCTTTAAACCTAAAGGGGTGACTTGAACTTATCCATTTTTCACACCTAAAAGAGGGAACATGTAATAGATCATATACATGGCTTTGTATTCACTTATCTCTTTTTTCTTCTTTCGTAATAAGAGTTGTTGCATTTGAAACAATCGATAAATTCATACCTGAAACGTTTCCTTTCTGTATATTTCTACAAAAAGAATAACGTTTTTTTCTTTTATAGATACAATTTCGCTTTAGCTTGATGGGCATGTGCCGGTACCCCTTTTATTATTATTTAAAGCGCTTGCATAAAATAAAAAAATATGATACTTTGAACTTGTCTAAAAAATAGACATGTCTAAAAACAGCAAGATTTTCAACTAAAGGAGCAAAAGAAAACGATGATTACTGCTAAACAGCTCGTTTCGATTCTTAATGGAAGCCATCATATTCCCGGTATATTTGTAAGCCCATCAGGAGCGACAAAGGATAAACCAGCTCCCGAGATAATTTTGATGTGAATATGCCTTAATAAGGTACCTCTTTCTTACAATTCCTAAAATAGTATGTTACTATACAAAAAAGATTTTTGGTTTTTTTGTTAAAATTTCTAGGAAGAGGATACTGAATGAATACAAATAAATTTAAAAGACCACTCTATATAAATGTATATGACGAGCTCCTCCTTCAAATTATGAAGGGAGAATACCTTGTAGGAAGTCAGCTTCCTTCAGAACCAGATTTAGCAAGGAGCCTAGGGATTAGTCGTGCAACTTTAAGACAAGCTTTAGCACTTTTGCAAGAAGATGGATTAGTGAGAAATATTCGCGGAAAGGGAAATTTTGTAATCGATTCGTTTTATAAACAAGAGGATCGTCAATTAGAAATATTAAGTAACCCTATGCATAAGTGCCATATAGGTACATTTGACCGAATAGATTTACATTATCGACTAGACACGGAAACGAAATTCACGAAACAAGTATTAAAAAGGGATTCATCTGCAGTAGTAGCTTTAGAACGCTTGTATAGAAAGGGAAGCGATTTATTAGCCTATGCTTTTACTTATATGTCCATGCAAACGGTAGAAAGTTTATCCTTGGACTTAAATAATAAGGAACAACTACTAGATTTTCTAGAGAACCAAGTATATGTTAATGCAAAGCATGGAAATATCGAAATAAAATATACGCATACCTTTAATTTTGCCGATCGGAAAGAAAAACTAATTGGCCAAAATGAGTGCTTTTTACTATTAGAAAGCCTATACAGTAATGCAGATTATCCATTAATTTATAATAAATTTTATATACCTCAACAGTTCTCGAAAATAAAACTAAATATGTACCAATAGAATTGGAAAATTAATTGTATTTTAGTTTTGGAGATGTAAATAACATATTTAATAGAATAAAAAATGGAGTGATATAATATGACAACAGCACATAATGCTGCAAAAGTCGGAGAAATTGCAAACACAGTTTTAATGCCAGGAGACCCACTACGTGCGAAATATATTGCGGATACCTACTTAGAAAATCCAGTGCAATTTAATGGTGTACGTAATATGTTTGGCTTTACAGGAAGTTATAAAGGAAAACAAATATCTGTAATGGGATCTGGTATGGGAATGCCAAGTATAGGAATTTATTCATACGAATTGTATAAATTTTATGACGTAGAAAATATCATTCGTATTGGTAGTGCAGGTGCTTATACTGAAAATTTGAACATTCATGATATTGTGCTTGTTGATAGTGCATGGAGTGAATCAACTTTTACAAAGGTTCAAGCAGGAGTAAATGGTGATATTCAGCTTCCTAGTGAGTTATTAACGAAGAAAATTGAAGATACTGCAAATCGCATTCATACTCCTATTGTTAAAGGTAGAATACATTCAAGTGATGTATTTTATCATGAAACGAATGTTCCAAATCATGTTGATTTTTATAATGAACATAATTGTATTTGTGTAGAAATGGAAAGTTATGCATTATTCCATAATGCAAGAATATTAGGAAAACAAGCAGCGTGTATACTAACTATCTCAGATTCTTTAGTAACCCATGAGGAAATTAGTGCTGAGGCAAGACAAACATCATTCGATAAAATGATGAAAATTGCATTAGAGGCTTGTTTGTAAAATATAGAAACGGGCGATGTGAATAAATACCAATGGGCTTCAGATATGTAAACCAAAGCAGATATTGGAGCGATAATAGCAGATAATTTTAGTGTAAAAATGCCTAAATTCGGAAAAAGCATGCTGTCCAAATTAAAATGAGGGCGCTAAATTAAGGAGGAACACTCAATGAATTTTAATAAACTGATTGATCACACTATTTTAAAAGCAGATACAACAAAAGAAGCGGTTGAAAAAACTTTACACGAAGCGTTAGAACATGACTTCGCATCTGTATGCATAAATCCTTATTGGGTTTCCTTAGCAGCTGAAGTACTGAAGGGTTCTGACGTAAAAGTATGTACTGTAATTGGATTTCCGTTAGGAGCAAATACAACGAATACAAAAGTATTCGAAACAAAGGATGCAATTGATAACGGTGCAAATGAAATTGATATGGTAATCAATATCGGAGAATTGAAAGCAGGACATTACGAAGTTGTTCAACGAGATATTGAAGCAGTTGTGGAGGCTGCAAAAGGAAAAGCACTTGTAAAAGTTATTATTGAAACATGTTTATTAACAAAAGAAGAAATTGAAAAAGTAAGCATCATTGTCCGTGATTCGGGAGCTGATTTCATCAAAACATCAACAGGCTTCTCGACAGGTGGTGCGAAAGTAGAAGATGTAGCTCTAATGAGAAAATGCGTGGGTGAAAACATTGGTGTTAAAGCTTCTGGTGGTGTAAGAACTCCAGAAATTATGAAAGCAATGGTAGAAGCGGGAGCTACTCGTATTGGAACAAGTAACGGTGTATATTAAATAAATAGATGATGTGAGTAGCTATTATATTTTATGATTCTGTATCTTCTATTTAGATCATAAATGTTTCACAATAAAGTAGGGGGTCCAGTTATTAGGGACTCCCTATCTTCTTATTGGGGATACCGCTACATGCCCATCAACTTAAGAAATTAACTGTTCCCCAAAACGAAAAAAATGAGCCGAACTCTCATAAATAACTGTGAAAAGATAAAATTTTCGTTATGGTGGTGCAATAAAATCTTAACTTGATGGTGATGGGAGGCATCTCCACTTAAAAAATTTTTACTTTGTATTGTTATTTAAGTATGGATGAATAAATAAAAGACCAGCTGAGCTTAAAACTGCATATTGTACATCTTTCAATGAAAGTTTTCGTTCTGTTAATTTTTGTAATAGCCAATCTTTGTTATGAACGGCAGATTGTAAGTTTTTATAAATGAATTCCCCATTTATGATCAATTCCAGAGGAAGTGCATGTTTATTTGTTAACATATCGAAGTCTTGTTTTGTTGGAGAACGATATGCCTCTTTTTTTAAAATAGATAGGGTGCCATTATTTTCGAGAATAGCATATTCTACCTCATTCATATGAAAAACATCTTTTTCTCTTAGAAATTGCTGTAACATATCTATCGAAAAATTAAGTTTCTTCATATTCGCTTCTACAATGTTTCCGTCCTCAATTATTATCATCGGCTTACCTGAGATCCATTTTCTTATAAAACGATTGTTTGCAGACATATATGCTAAGAAATAAGCAATACACGTAAACGCCAAAAATGATGCAAGTATTTGCCAAAACTTGAGGTTGATATTAAATCCCAGATTTGCAGCTACGGAACCGATTGTAATATAAAAGACAAAGTTATAGTAGGAGCCTTTTGTATTTACAACTTTTCCAAGTTTATTTGCCATCAATAGTAAAAAAAGAAAAGAAAGAGAGCTCCTTAGGATGGATTCTATAACACCATTCATTATTTTTTTCTCCAAACATATATAGAAATACTTACAAGGAATCATATTGTCTTTACAGTATGTATAAATCAAAACAAAAATATGCTGCTATTTATGAGAAAGATGCTGTAATTAAAAAAGAGATGACCTAAATAGTCATCTCTTAAACGTGTTATTTTGAATTTATTCACCAAGTAACGATAAAGCCTTGCTTGGCCAATCGGTAATGATAGCATCTACGCCATATGAGATCATTCGTTTTATATCTTTCTCTTCATTAATCGTATAAGGACGAAGTACAAAGCCTTGTGATTTTGCTTCCTCTACGAATTCCTTCGTAAGCAGTTTAAAGTTTGGGTGAAGACCGCTTGCATGATGGAGACGTGCCACGCCGCAGGCATCCTTCAGATGATGATGATATAAAATGGCCCTTTCGATATCCGGAGCAAGATCTGCAAGCATAGCAACGGAGCTATGGTTGAACGAAGAGAAGATGACGCGCCTTTCCAAACCGAATTCCCGAACCAAATCAACTACTTTTTGTTCTAGTTCTGGATAGCGAATACGGTCATTTTTCAATTCGATGTTAATAAGAAGCTTATTGCCGCCTAGCCAAGTTAATACTTCGCGCAGCGTTGGGATACGCTCCCCTTGAAATGCAGCGTTAAAATGGGATCCTGCATCAAGCTGCTTTAGTTCCTCAAGTGTATGCTCCACTACAAGACCGCGGCCGTTCGTCGTTCGGCTCAATGTTTCATCATGAATGATGACAATTTCTCCATCCTTGGATAGATGAACATCGAATTCTATTCCATGCGCACCAGTGCGCTCTGCCTCTTGAAATGAAATTATTGTATTCTCTGGATGAGTACCTTTCGCACCACGATGTCCAAAAATGAGAGATTGATTTTTCATTTGTAAGCTCCCCTTTAAGATTTTTTCACGATACCATTATGAATCCAAGCCGTTATGCTGACAAGCAAATTGAATAAATTTACAAACCTTAACATTATTTTCAACTTCTTAACGGAATTTATAAACTTATCTGTAAATGAGTTTACATTCGATTGCTATACTCACAAGCGTATGAGAGTTGGGAGGGGAAAACATGCAACCTGCAATAGAAGCAGAGCAGAAGTCGGAAGTACATATACATACAGAAAAAGTAAAAGCAATGGACATGCATATTTGGAAAAGGATTGAGCCTTTTGTATACCTATTTCCAGCATTTCTTATATTTATTGTTTTTGTATATTATCCATTTTTGAAAACGATTTACTTAAGCTTTCATGTAACGAATCTAGTTGGGAAGGCCGTTGGATTCGTTGGTTTCGACAATTACAAAGAGCTGTTTACGTCACCTGAGTTTTTGAATAGCTTAGTAGTTACATGTAAATATGTGATTTTTACCGTGATTCCAGCCATCTTAGGAGGATTTGTACTAGCATTGCTAACGCAGAAAAAGGCAAAGGGTGTTGGTATCCTGCGCGTGCTCTATGCAATGCCTATGGCTGTATCAATTTCCTGTGCGTCTGTTATTTGGATGCTTCTCTATCATCCTACAATTGGCCTTATTAATTACGTAATTGGACAACAAATTAGTTGGCTAAGCGATCCAAGCTGGGCGTTAATTGCCATTGCAATTGTTACAGCATGGATGCACTTAGGGTTTAATTTTATCTTGATTTTAGCTGGGCTGAAAAGTATTCCAAAAGAATATTATGAAAGTGCTGCTATTGATGGGGCTGGCTATTTACAAACCTTATTTAAAATTACGATACCGATTCTATCTCCGACATTATTTTTCGTTGTTGTCGTGAACATTATTGATGTGTTTCAAGCGTTTGGACAAGTGAATATTATGACGCAAGGCGGCCCTGCTAACTCAACGAACGTACTTGTCTATACACTCTATCAACAGGCGTTTTTGAATAACCGCTTTAGTCTTGCGAGTGCATCCTCGATTATTTTGTTTATCATGATGCTAGTTGTTACGCTTATTCAATTTCGCTATGAAAAGAAGTGGGTGCATTACCAATGAAGATAAAGAATCGTATGTTATTTCTGTTGAAATTGTTAGTAGGTATTATCGTGATTCTTCCTCTACTTTACGCAATTAGCGTGAGCTTTATGAGACCAGAGGAAGTGTTTGCAAATCCAAAGGTACTGCTGCCTGGCGGCTTATACTTTGGAAATTATACAGCAGCCTTAGCTGGTGCACCGCTTTTTACGTTTATTAAAAATAGCTTTATCGTTTCTACCGTTGTAACGATCGGACAAATTATCATATGTAGTTTGGCCGCGTACGCGTTTGTATATTTTCGTATACCATTTAAGAATCTATTATTCTTATTTGTTTTGGCAACGATGATGATTCCAGGTGAATCCATTATTATTGCAAACTATATGACCATCGGCTCATGGGGCTGGATGGATACCTTTAAAGGATTAACCATTCCTTATTTAACTTCTGCGATGGGGATCTTCCTCATGAGACAGTATTTCATGACCATTCCAAAAGAATTATATGAAGCAGCAAAAATGGATGGGTGCAGCAATTTCCGCTTTTTCTTACAAATTCTGCTTCCTTTATCCAGACCAGCCATCGGTTCTCTTGGTGTATATACATTTTTAAGCACCTGGAATCAGTATATGTGGCCGCTGCTTATTACAAATAAAGACAGCATGCGCACTGTCCAAATCGGTGTAGGAATGCTGCAAAACGCGGAGTCACAGTCGTTCGGCATTATTATGGCCGGCATTGTGCTCGTGTTAATTCCATCTACACTTATTTTTATCTTTGGGCAAAAGCAGCTCGTGTCCGGAATCACATCTGGTTCTGTGAAGGGCTAATCTACTATAAAAGGAGAGTAATCATGAAAAAGAGATTGTTAGTCATCATCATGACAGTTTTCACCTTTGCTACTGTGTTAGCAGGCTGTAGCTCTAACCAAAAAACAGATGCAACTGCATCAGACAGCGGTGCTCCTGTTGAAATTACATTCTGGCATGCAATGGGTGGTGCCGGTGGGGAAGCCATTAACAAAATGGTAGAGAACTTTAATAACTCCCAAAAGAAAGTACATGTTACTGCACAATTCCAAGGTACTTATGATGAAGCGATTAACAAATTGAAGAGTGCTGCCAAAGGAAATGCAGGCCCGGATGTTATGCAAGTATACGATATCGGTACTCGTTTTATGATCGATAGCGGCTATGCTGTTCCTATGCAAAAGCTAATTGATGAACAAAAATTCGATACATCTTCTTTAGAGCCAAACTTACTTGCATATTATACAGTTGATAAGAAATTATATTCTATGCCGTTCAACTCTTCTACTCCAATTTTGTATTACAACAAAACAGCATTTAAAGAAGCAGGTTTAGATCCTGAAAAAGCACCAAAAACATTTGATGAATTAATTGATGACTCAAACAAATTAACGAAGAAAAATGGAGACAAAGTAGAACGTAATGGTTTAGGGATTGCCTCTTATAGTTGGTTATTTGAACAGTTTCTAGTGAAACAAGGCGCTAATTATGCTAATAATGGAAATGGTCGTACAGGTAAAGCAACGCAAGTTGAATTTGATACAAACGGTGCTGGTCAAAAAGTATTTGATTCTTGGAAAAAACTATATGACAGCGGTGCTGCTGTTAACTTAGGACGTAAAACAGATGATACAAAGAGTGCGTTTATCGCTGGTAAAGTTGCAATGACAATGGATTCTACAGCATCTTTAAAAGATATCATGAAGGGTGTTGGCGATCGTTTTGAAATTGGCACAGCCTATCTTCCGACTGTAGATCCTGCTAAAAACAACGGCGTATCAATCGGCGGTGCATCTCTATGGGTAATGGATAAAAAAGATCCTGCGAAAGAAAAAGCTGCATTCGAATTTATTAAATACATGGTATCACCTGAGCAACAAGCATTCTGGAGCCAAAACACTGGTTACTTCCCTGTAACAAAGAAAGCTTATGATTTACAAGATATGAAGGATTATTTACAAAAGTATCCACAATTCCAAACAGCAATTAATCAATTACATGATTCACCAAAAACATCTACAGGTGCGTTGTTAGGGGTATTCCCAGAAGCTCGTCAAACGGTTGAACAGAACCTTGAAAAAATGATTAAAGGTGATTCTTCGCCGACGCAAGCCATGCAAGATTCAGCAAAAACAATCAATGCGGCCATTACAAACTATAACAAAGCCAATGTAAAATAAATTACGCAATTGAAAAAGCTCCTGATTCGTCAGGAGCTTTTTTATTGTATACGCTGTAGAGGACTGTTATTCATGGTTCCTAGATGATTAATATGGTCATGAACATGAAAGTTCACTTTTGCTTTTAAAAAGCCTACTTCACTCCAATCACTCTTTAATTTTTGCCATTCGGTTGGATGCTTGCGGTAAATCAAATCACCAAATCCAAACATGTCGGATTTCATTTCCTGTGCTTTTTTCAGAGCAGCTTCCATCAATTTCTTTATATGGTTGTTAGAAGATTGTTCGAGTATTTGAATGGTCCTTGGATTTAGTAAATCAGCTGGACATTCCACCTCTCCTACATTGCTTTCTGATTCAATGGTGACATCGATGATTGGAATTCCATTTTTATCAATACGAGCTTTCGTCTTTGTTTTGCTGCGTACAACTTCAATATCTATTTTTTTTTGTTTATTACTGGGACATGGAACGGAACCGATGGAGGAGTGGATATTATCGGTAATATAATTGTATCCTTTGCTTTCTTTTTCGTTCAGCCAGCCAATCAGTTTATCCTCTTTGAAAGCTGCTACATTGGTAATAGACAATTTTGCATTTGGCACTATTTTCGATACATTTTCAGGGCTTTGTCCGCCTTGAGCCTCTCCTTTTATTTGTACTCCTGATAATGCCGCTTCTTTTCCTATCCGCGCTATCGTTACAATTAGCTCATCTAACGTAAACGCCTTCGATGGTGCCCAAACCTTTTCTGATGTTTCGAGTGAGTTAAATAGTTTATTAGCTGGAATTTTTTCAATAGGAGTTAGGACGCTAAGAATACTTGAAGCACTTGTTCCCTTTGAAATAAGCACATAGAAATCCTTTCGAAATTCCGGATCGCGAACCATTAAATCGAGAACAGAACCTATCCCTTGCTGTCGGGCGAGATCTTCTGAAAGAATCAATATACGTAAATGAGCAAAATAGTTTTTCCGAGGTGTCTCTTTTGTTAAGCGACGAACGGCCTCAAAAATCGTCTTGCCAGAGGTTGTGTACACAGTAGCTGGTGATCGATTGCCAGTGTTTCCTTGAGAAGCAATCGAACTTGGGTTAACAAGTTGCAGGGAAATTAAATACTGGTTATCCTTTCGATCAATCCCCATCGCTAATACAATACCTAGCTCATTTAATTCTCGCTTTCCATTGCAGGAGGTGAGCAATACGAGTAGACATAAGATAATAACTACCTTCATTTGAAGTTTCATTGTTGTATCCTCGGTTGTTTAATTTTTTGATGCTTTTGGTTTCCGCAGTAGCAGAAGGCAAGGAAAGATCAAGCCAGAAAAAACAGCGTAGTAGGGCCAGACTTTTGCATTTAAAGGTATATAGGCGTCATTAGGGCTCAAGACCATCGAGTATATAATGATAATACTAGCTAAGGGAATGACCATTGTGTTTGTTTTCTGCACAGCAAAAAGGGTTCCGAGAAGGGAGACGCTGTTGTAAAAACTGATTGCTATCTTGAAAAATAAGGAAATAAACCATAGCACAGCCATAACCAGCTCCGTTCGTTCAATAAATTCTGTTACTCGTATTTTCTGAGCCATCGCATAGCTTGGATAGAAACAGCTACTCGTCAGTTCAGGAGTTAAAACAAGAATACATAGTAGCGTTAATAGAATCAGTACCATTCCTCCAAGTAGTGTGCCTAAAGGTAATACTTTTTTTAATGGTTTTTTTTGAACGACGTAGGGTTGGATCACCAAAAAGGTACATAGTTCAAAAAAGGGGAATCCTGAAAATGTAATCGTCGCTTTCGCTATTGATTTATAATCAAAAGGAAAAAACGGAAGGAAATTTTCAGGTTCAATCTTCGTCGATACGAAAAAAAAGAATACAAGGACTAAAACGAGAAAGATTGGAAAAATAGTTTCCCCAAATCGGCATATGGTAGGAAGACCGAGCTTTACACCGTATACAACCAAGATCATGAATACGATATGGGTAGAGATAATTGGAGCTTCTGTTATAATTTGCGTTGTGACAAAGTCTCCCATACTGCGAAGTACAAGCGCAGTTAAGGTGCAGAAAAAGAAAAGGTAGTGTAGTGTAAAGAAAAGGGCAATCCATTTTCCGTAGAGACTACTAATAAAGGCAATGAATGGGGTTCTTTTTTGCCTGTCTGCAATTTTTGTATATAAAAATGCAAGTAGGACGCCGATCACAAGGCTAAGGATGCCGGGTATCCATCCTTGCTGTTTAGCAGTCGAAACGAGTAAAGAAGGGGCTGTAAGGATAGAGTTTCCGATTATGAAAAAGAAAATCAATATGAAATATTGATAGGGGCTAATAGTTGTTGCCGTTGTCTTTTGCATACATAAGTCCTCCTAACTTAACAACCCATTAACCCAGTTCGCAATGGGCTGAAATAGAATGAACATGAGGTAAAGCGGATTGGGAATGCGAACTTTAAACAGGAACAGAACATTTAGGGTAAAGGCAAGAAGCATGATTATACTAAATACATACACATCGTGCTTTTTCTTTTGTTTCAGCAAGGGTCTTATTTCAAGAAACGAAATCAAACCAAATAACAAAAACATAACAATTGTCATTACCATCGTATCACCTACTTACTTTTTATTTGTACGCACCTCATTTTCGGATTTAAATGTTTTCGGGCGCTTTTTCATCATCCATCTTGGGAGACGAATGAATGTATCCTGCTGATCGCGAACGTCTAGTGGTCCCATAGGAGACATGTAAGGAATACCAAATGACTCTAAACTGCATAGATGAAGCAGAAGAGCAAACAATCCGATAACAATGCCAAATACCCCGTAGAAAGCGCCAAGTGCCATAAATACGATCCGCAAAATACGTTGGGGTAAGTATAAGGCGGGCTCAGGTATAATAAAGGTCGTTAATGCTGTAATTGCTACTACTATAACCATAGCAGCTGATACGAGTCCTGCTTGTACTGCAGATTCTCCTAATACGAGTGCACCTACAATGGAAATGGCGCCTCCAACTGCGCGCGGCATGCGAATGCCAGCTTCACGCAAAATTTCAAAAGTAATCTGCATGATTAAAGCCTCAAAAAAGGCAGGAAAGGGTATGGCATCCCGCTGCGCTGCAATGCTAATGAGCAAGGTTGTTTGGAGCATCTCTTGATGAAACGTAGTTAATGCTATATAGAGAGCAGGGGCAAGCAGCGCAATGAAAAATGAAAAGAAGCGAAGGATTCGCAATAGACCATAATCATTCCGGTTATAATAATCCTCTGCCGACTGGAAGAATTGAACGAATACTGCCGGGACCGATAATACAAAAGGAGTATTATCAACAAAGATAGCAACCTTTCCTTCCAGTAAATTGGCCGCAACCACGTCTGGTCTTTCTGTATTAAACATGGTAGGGAATAGGCTCCACTTTTTTTCTTCTATAAACTCTTCAATATAGCCAGTCTCTAAAATGCTATCGGTTTTAATTTGGCTGAGCCTATTTTTTACCTCTGTTATAATTTGTTCATTGGCTAAATGCTTAATATACATCACGCATACCGTCGTTTTCGTAACCTCTCCAATTTCCATCGTTTCGGTCCATAGGTTAGGATGCTTGATTCGCTTTCGCACGAGTGCTGTATTAACCCGTAATATTTCATTAAATGCATCCTGTGGTCCTTTGACAACGATTTGGTTTTTTGCGGTTTCGACATTTCGATGTTCTGCCCCGCTAGCATCAATGGCAAGCCCATTACGAAAGCCTTCTCCAAGTAAGACGGTCTGTCCAGCGAGAATAGCCGCTAGCGTATCCTGCAATGTAAAGACTTCTTTGGCAATGCTAATGGGCAGCAAATGCCCATCGAGTAAACGTCCGAATTCGCTTGTTTCCTGCTGCAGACGAATGGGATCCATGAGATATGTTAATAGATCCCGAGTGGCTTGTGTATCAACTAAGCCATCGATGTAAATAAGCATTGCTTGCTGTGTTTCACATAAGCCAATTGAAAATTGCTTATAAATAAAATCTGTGCTGCCACCTGTTGCTTGTCTTATGTATTGCTCCGTTTCTGATAGATTGCCTGTTAGCTCTGTTACCTCAGAGGGTGTTTCTTCTTGCAGCAGTTGCTCAGGGAGCTGCTTTTTCGGTTTTGTAAATAATGAGAGTTTCTTTCGCTTCGGTTTACGCATATTCTTTCAACCTTACCCTTCACCTAGCGTGTTACCTTGCTATCTAATTTCCCCTCCTTATCCAAAAATATGTAATAGAGGAAGATTGATTTGTAAAGTAAACGAAATAAGCGCGGATTGAAAAATCTTTTTCTTTTTCATATAATTCGCTATACATTTGCTAGGATTTGCTTTATTTTTTATAGGGAACATTATAGGATTAAAATAATGGATTAAAAAGGAGCGCTAGCCGCGTTTCTTTCGATATATAGGAGGAAGACAACGATGAGATTTGATGAAGCCTATTCAGGTAACGTATTTATAAAAAGCCATCCCAATTACGAGGAATCAGAGGCAGTTATTTATGGAATGCCAATGGACTGGACAGTAAGCTTTCGTCCAGGCTCTCGCTTCGGCCCTGCCCGCATTCGCGAAGTTTCGATTGGTCTTGAAGAATACAGTCCGTATATGGACCGGGAATTAGACGAAGTGAAATATTTCGATGCCGGAGATATTCCGCTTCCGTTCGGGAATCCGCAGCGCAGCATTGAGATGATTGAAGCATATATTGATGGCTTACTTGCTGACGGGAAGTTTCCGCTTGGCATGGGGGGCGAGCATCTTGTAACATGGCCGGTAATCAAGGCAATGTATAAGAAATATCCGAACCTTGCGATTATCCATATGGATGCACATACTGATCTTCGCGATTCCTATGAAGGAGAAGCACTTTCTCACAGTACGCCGATTAAAAAGGCATGTGAATTAATCGGACCGAAAAACGTATACTCCTTCGGTATTCGTTCCGGTATGAAGGAAGAGTTTGACTGGGCAAAGGAAGTGGGCATGCCGCTTCACAAATTTGAAGTGCTTGAGCCGCTTAAGAAAGTGTTGCCAGAGCTAGCGGGTCGTCCTGTGTATGTGACAATTGATATTGATGTGCTAGATCCTGCCCATGCACCAGGAACCGGAACGCTTGAAGCAGGAGGCATTACATCAAAAGAGTTATTGGCTTCCCTTGTAGCAATTGCGAATTCTGATGTTCACGTGGTTGGTTCAGATGTCGTTGAGGTGGCACCTGTATATGATCCAAGTGAGCAAACCCAAATTGTCGCAAGCAAGCTGATTCGTGAAATTATCCTTGGCTTTGTTCAAAAGCGTAAATAAATAGAACACGATTATAAGACCGCCTTTAGCACCTTGCTTGGCGGTCTATTTTTACCTTAAACAAAGACGTGCGGCGCTTTTTTTGATATGATGAAGGAAGTATATTTGTATGTAAGTCAAGATAGGTAGGAAAGGTGAGCAAGCTATGAATAAGCAGACCGTTGGAATCCCAATTACGTTAAAATTTGTTACGGAAATTCATGATGGTCCGCGCAAGGAAACTATTGCATTTGAAACAAATGGTCTATACTATGAGAAGGGTCTAACTACATATGTTACGTTTCAAGAGCCGAATGAGCAAGGCGAAGTGAGGACGATCCTCAAAATCAAGCAAGAAGAAGTGTCAATCACGCGTCAAGGTGTGGTATCGATGCGCCAATCTCATAAAAAAGGACATCTTACGAATGGCACCTATGTCAGTCAGCTTGGCAGTTTTTCATTGCAAACCAAAACAGACAATGTTCAGTTCGAATGGTCGGAGAAAAATCGAAGGGGACAGTTGTTTCTAACATATGCCTTGCAAATAGAAGAAAGTAACGCGGGAAGATATGCGATTACGATTACGTTTAAGGAGGAGACAAAATGAACGCACTCGAGCAAATAAAGGATTTAGTAAAAGAAGAAATTACAGCCGCTGTTTTGAAGGCCGGCTTAGCAACTGAGGAACAAATTCAAAATATTATTTTAGAAGTTCCGAAGGACAAAACCAATGGCGACTATTCTACTAACACAGCGATGCAGCTAGCTCGCATTGCCAAAAAAGCACCTCGTATGATTGCAGATGAAATCGTGAAAAACTTTAATAAAGAAAAAGCCTCTGTCGAAAAAATTGAAATTGCAGGACCGGGTTTCATCAACTTTTACATGAACAATAGTTATTTAACAGATTTAATTCCTGCTATTTTAACAGCAGGTGAATCATACGGTGCAAGCAATGTAGGGAATGGCGAGCGCGTGCAGGTGGAATTTGTATCAGCAAACCCAACTGGCGACCTTCATTTAGGACATGCCCGCGGCGCAGCAGTCGGTGATACATTATGTAATGTTCTTGCAAAGGCTGGTTATGATGTATCTCGTGAATATTATATTAACGACGCCGGCAATCAAATTCATAATCTAGCACTATCCGTCGAAGCACGCTATATGCAGGCGCTTGGATTAGAAAAGGAAATGCCAGAAGACGGCTATTACGGAGCAGATGTGAAAAACATCGGAGAAAAACTAGCGAAAGAATTCGGCGATCACTATATGAATGTAGCTGAAGAGGAACGGTATAACTTCTTCCGTGAACACGGCTTACAGCTAGAGCTTGCGAAGCTGCAAAAAGACTTAGACAGCTTCCGCGTTCATTTTGATGTATGGTACTCCGAAACATCTTTATATAAAAGCGGCAAGGTAGCTGAGGCACTCGCTGACTTGAAAGAGCGCGGTGAAATTTATGAAAAGGACGGCGCTACTTGGTTCCGTTCCACTACTTATGGTGATGATAAGGACCGCGTACTTATTAAGCAAGATGGTTCATACACGTATTTAACACCAGACATTGCGTACCACCGCGATAAAATTGAACGTGGCTTTACGAAGCTCATTAACATTTGGGGCGCTGACCACCACGGCTATATCCCACGTATGAAAGCAGCTATCCAAGCACTTGGCAATGACAAGGATACGCTAGAAGTGGAAATTATCCAAATGGTGCAACTGTACCAAAACGGAGAAAAAGTGAAGATGAGTAAGCGTACAGGTAAGGCGGTTACCCTTCGTGAATTAATGGAAGAAGTAGGTATCGATGCTATGCGTTATTTCTTCGCTATGCGCAGCGCCGACTCTCATCTTGACTTTGATATGGACTTAGCCGTTTCGAAATCAAACGAAAACCCTGTTTACTATGCCCAATACGCCCACGCTCGCGTATGCAGTATCCTGCGCCAAGGCGAGGAACTTGGCCTAGCAGCATCAGGCGAATCAAACTATTCATTAATTGATACAGAAAAAGAGTATGATCTATTGAAGAAGCTCGGTGAATATCCTGCAGCTGTTGCAGAAGCTGCTGCAAAACGCATTCCGCACCGCGTGACGAACTACCTCTTTGAAGTATCATCCGCTCTTCACAGTTTCTATAATGCGGAAAAAGTACTTGACCGAGAAAATATCGAGAAGAGCCAAGCACGCTATGACTTAATGAAGGCAGTTCAACTTACATTACAAAGCGCGTTAGCTATCATTGGTGTATCTGCACCTGAGAAAATGTAAATTACAGCACGGTAAAAACCTCGTTTCCAGATGGAAACGAGGTTTTTTTGAGCTCTCCCCAAGGGAATCCCCGGAGACAGGAGAAAAAGAAAACGGAACGGATTCACGATGAATCCGTTCCGTTTTCTCTATTAAAGTTCTGTTAATACAATTGGTTCGCCTCTTGTTACGACAATCGTATGCTCGCATTGGGCAACCGGGCTTCGATCTGGTGTTACGAACGTCCAGCCGTCCCCTGATTCTACGATATAGGTTGCTCCGTTTGCGACGAAAGGCTCGACGGCAAGTACAAGGCCGTCTTTCAGTAGCTTGTTATCCAATGGGTCAAAGTAATTGAGGACATTCTCAGGTGCTTCATGAAGGCTTTCACCGATGCCGTGCCCTGTTAAATTCTCAATAATCGTAAGACCCTTTTTGCGTACTGAATTCATAATCGCACGGCCGATTTGATTTTGTCTCGCGCCGGCTCTTGCTTTTTTAATACCTGCCCAAAAAGCTTCTTCTGCTGCTTTGCATAGCTTTTCCTTCTCTTCATCATGGCCGAGCACAAAGGAAATACCAGTGTCTGCATAATAGCCGTTTAACGCTGCAGAAACATCAACATTTACGATATCGCCCTCTTGCAATACGCGGCTTCCTGGCATGCCGTGGGCAACTTCTTCGTTCACACTAATACAAGTTACCCCAGGGAAATCATACTCATTTATAGGTGCAGAGATGGCACCGTGCTCATCTAGTACCTCTTTTCCAATCAAATCAAGCTCTTTTGTTGTCATACCGGGCTTCGCTTGTTTTTTCATTTCTTCACGCGCTAATGCAACAATACGTCCGATTTTGCGTAAACCCTCTAGATCCTTTTCATCTTTAATAATCATTATGACACTTCCTTCTCGTAGTTATCCTCACATGATAGTAACACGTTTCCTTGCTTACTTCAAAAAATTTATCACGCATTAACGGGCAGTAATACCCCCACTTCAAGGCTTAAAGAAATCGGAAAAGGCTAAGTGGGGGATAACTGCCCGTAAATTCCTGATTGGTTCAACTAACCCTCGGTGGGAAAAGCCCCCACCGAGGGAAGTTTCACTTTATGACAATTGTCATTTCTATCTGGTGACATCCCTTACTGTTTTGGAAGCTTGCTCCAACATAAAATGAAAACATAACACGGAGGTGTAAAAATGGAAAAAATCATTGAAGTGAACCATATTACAAAGCGGTTTAAAGATAAAGCAGCGGTAAATGATGTTTCCTTCTCCATTGAAAAGGGAACGGTAACGGCGATTTTGGGTCCCAATGGTGCGGGGAAGACAACGATGATTACCATGATGCTAGGGCTACTCTCGCCAACTGAAGGGAAGGCCCGGATGCTTGGCAAGAATCCGAAGGCGGTTCGCAATCGGCTTGGCGCGATGCTACAAGAGGTGAGCGTAATGGATGGGGTAACGGTGGGCGAAACCATTGATCTCTTTCGCAGCTATTACGAAGCGCCGCTTCCAAAGAACGAGCTGCTACGTTTAGCGGATTTAGAGGCAGAGGAAAAGAAGATGGCAGATGGCTTATCGGGCGGACAAAAGCGCCGGCTCGGCTTCGCTCTTGCCCTTGCTGGGAATCCCGATATTCTCTTTTTAGATGAACCAACGGTAGGAATGGATATTACGTCGAGAAAACATTTTTGGGATGAGATTCGGCAGTTTGCTAGATTAGGGAAGACGATTATTTTAACGACACACTATTTGGAGGAAGCGGATCAACTAGCAAATCGCATTATGTTATTCGCAAATGGAACAATTGCCTGTGATGGTACACCAGAAGAAATAAAAGCGAGAATTACGAAGAAGTCTGTGACTTTTACGATGTCAAAGCCGATTCCCGCTTCCTTGCTTGCAGCGATCCCACATGTGAAAGGTGCAGTAGTGGAAGGAACTCGCGTTTCTTTAGTTACAAATGATACCGATGCTGTATTACGGGCAATCTTTGAAGAAAAATTAAATGTTCACGATATTGATGTGGAGCGCGGCCGTTTGGATGAGGCATTCGAGCAAATTGTGTCACAAGCAAAGGAGGAAATAATATGAATGCATTTACCATGCAATGTAAAGTCGAATTGAAGAGAACGTTTCGGAATAGAAGATTTGTAGTGATGTCACTGCTTATGCCGATTATGTTTTATTATATTTTTACGAATGCAGTAGCGGGGGGAAATGCACCGGAAGGCTGGAAGGCGCATTATCTTGTATCAATGGCTGCATTTAGCGTGATCGGAACGGCTATTAATACGTTAGGTCTTCGTCTCGTTCAGGAGAATACGCAAGGATGGTCGCGTCTGATGCGAGTTACGCCGCTGCCTAATGGCGCATATATTGCAGCAAAAATGGTTGCGCAATCCCTTATAAATGCCCTTTGTATTATTGTTGTGTTCGTAGCAGGATTTTTGATTAATCATATTCAGCTTAGCATGTGGCAATGGATTTCAAGCTTTTTCTGGATTTTACTTGGTTCTATGCCGTTTTTAGCACTTGGCACGTTAATTGGGACGATGAAAAGAATCGATACAGCATCTGCCCTCGCAAATATACTGTATTTAAGTATCTCTATGCTGGGCGGACTATGGATGCCGCTTGAGATTTTCCCAAAGACGCTGCAATCGATTGGAAAGGTTCTGCCTACGTACTCGTTTGGTAATGGAGCTTGGAATATTGTAGACGGAAAGGCACCGGATCTAGCTAGTGCTGCTCTGCTAGCAGGATATCTCGTTATCTTTGTGGTACTATCTATTTATATTCGAAAAAGACAGGAAGCGGTGTAGTGAAGAAAAAATTTAAGTTGTTTCCAGATAAATACGGATATTTTCCTTATATTTGGCTTATCTATCTTGCTTTTCCCATTCGATATTTAATGCTTGAAACGGGTTCAAAACGAATCATCGGCTTTTTGTTGCTGATGATTTTTGTCGTAGCGTATCGACAAGCGTATGCAACGAAGAAATCACTAGAATTATGGGTGCTGTTACAAATTGGTATTATTTTAATTTACTCCTCCTTTTACAATATCTTTTATTTGTATATGAATTTTTTTCCAGCCTCTTTTTTAGGCTATATTCGTACAAAGGCTCGCTATTTTCAGATATATGCTGTGTTTGTCGTAGCTGTGATTACACCGTTTTTCCTTCAGCAGGGAACATGGATGAATCAAGATATGTTTTTTATGATTCCATTTTTTGTTTTGATGATGGTGTTTCCATTCGGGATGCGTATGCAGGTGAAACGCCGAGAATTACAGAATGAGTTGAATAAAGCCAATGAGCAAATTCATGAGCTTGTGAAGCGTGAGGAGCGGCAGCGAATTGCCCGCGATCTTCATGATACGCTTGGTCATACGTTATCGCTTATTACGTTAAAGAGCCAGCTTATCGAAAGAGTTGTGACAAGTGATCCAGACAGGGCGAAGCAGGAGGCGAAGGAAATCCAAAACACATCACGTGCTGCCCTTAAGCAAGTACGTGAACTTATTGCAGATATGCGCAATAGCTCAATTCCGGAGGAAATCATTCATGTGAAGGGAATCCTGCAGGCGGCAAATATTGCATGTACGTATGAAGAGCATATGCAGGCGGAGGAGACTCCTTTGTTTACGCAAAATATTTTAAGCATGTGCTTGCGGGAGGCCGTAACGAATGTTGTGAAGCATAGTAAGGCGACATGCTGCAAGGTAATCTTAGCGAAAGAGAAGGGAAGAATCCTGCTTACTGTAAACGATAATGGAATTGGAATCCAGCAGAATGACGGAGAAGGAAATGGGATGAAAGGGATGCAGGAGCGGCTTAGCTTTATAGACGGGACGTTCACTGTTTCTACAGGGGAGACCGGAACGAGTCTGATTTGCTCTGTGCCAATTGTGATTCGCGGAAGGGACAGGGAAAGGCCATGATTACGATTATGATAGCAGAAGATCAACGAATGCTGCGCGGGGCGCTAGGGGCTCTGTTAGATTTGGAAGATGATTTGCAGATCATTGGGCAGGCGGAAAACGGCGAAGAAGCGATGGAGATAATTCGAACGTTAAAGCCCGATGTATGCATTATGGATATTGAAATGCCGATATATAGCGGCCTGGACGTCGTAGAAGGAATGAAAAAGGAAGGTATGCCTTGTAAGACGATTATTCTTACGACATTTGCAAGACCGGGTTACTTTGAACGAGCGATGAAGGCGGGGGTAGATGGCTATTTGTTAAAGGATAGTCCAATTGAGGATCTCGCTAATAGCGTCCGGAATGTGATGAAGGGAAAGCGGGAAATCTCGCCTGATTTAATGTTCGGATTGTGGCAGGAAGGGAATCCGCTAACAGAGCGCGATAAAGACATGCTAGCCTTGGCAAAGGAAGGCTATACAACAGATGAAATGGCGAAAAAACTGTATCTTTCCTCAGGAACCGTTCGAAATTATATGTCAGAGATTCTAAATAAACTCGGTGTACGAAATCGTATTGAAGCCATTGCCAAGGCGGAGGAAAAGGGATGGATATGAGGGTGGGCATAACAGAACCTTGTATCAAAACAGAAAGTAAGATTAAAAGACGTTCATTAAAGTAGCTTTGCAGCTTAATGGGCGTCTTTTTTTGACTAAAAACATTCATACTTGCTCTTTTTTAATAAATTCCTTAAAAAGATTTATAAATTGTTCTATCTCTGGCGTTTGTTTTCTCCACATTATATATGTAAAACTAACTGGTGGTTGAATGAAATTCGGTTCAACTATTTTTAATTTCTCTGGGGTAGAAATATTTTTTAGTATATAAACGGGTAGGTAAGAAATACCTTGCTCGTTTTTTATTAATTGTTCCGTTACTTTAACATCTTGAATTGAAGTAGTTTCAACTTGAGGAAAATAGTGCTGAATTTCTTTTAGTAATGGTTCCCAGTATGTTGGATGATTATTAATGATAAGTCTGTATTTTTTTAAGAAAGATAATTCATCTTCTATTTTTTGATTTGGTCCCATATTAGGTACAACTAGCTTTATTGTTCCTTCGCAAATCTTTTCACTGTTTAATTTTGATGAAAATGGTTCTACTCTATTTAATCCAATTTGAAAATCGTCATTTTCCACTGATTCAGTGATATTTCCTTGTGCAACTGAAATAGAAATATCGATATTAGGAGAGTTTTTAAAAAAAATAGGAAGAAATTTGGGGATTAAATAAGTAGCTATGTACGGTGTAACAACTATATTTAATCGGAATGAATAATGATTTTTTAAATATCTCATTTTCTCCATACCTGTTTCGTAAGTGTTAATCAACTCTTTAGCGATTGGTAAGAATGCTTCTCCTTCTTCTGTTAGCTTTATATGTCTATCAATTGTTTCAAATAGTTTTACTTGCATATGTTCTTCTAACTTTTTAATTTGATTAAAGACGGAAGGTTGAGTAATAAATAACTCTTCCGAAGCCTTCCTATAATTTAGATGTTTGGCTAATACTATAAATGTATAATACCAATCTATATTCATCTTATTTCCCCCGTATATTAACAATTAACTAACATATTATTACAAAACAAATAATTCCATATTACTATAACATAAAATATACTTTATTCATGAATCGGACATTCATCAGGATGGAATGTTCAATAAAGGAGAATCATGCATGAAAGTAACAGTAATGAAAGAAAATGAGTATTTACCTGAAAAGTATTCAAAATATGCTAGTGATCGTTATAAAAACGGAGATAATCCAATCGTTTCTTTTCCAATTCAATTTAAAGATATTCCAGAAGGAACGAAAAGCTTAGCCCTTACTTTTGTTGACCATGATGCTATACCAGTATGTGGGTTCACATGGATACATTGGTTAGCATGCAATATAAATCCGAGTACTGATAGATTGCAAGAAAACATGAGTCAAAAGAATACATTAGGTATTGTACAAGGTCAAAACAGTTTTGCTTCACCATTCGTTGGGAATACAGATATTAACGTAATACATAGGTATGTCGGTCCAACACCACCAGATAGAGACCATGTATATACTTTGACTGTATATGCATTAGATAAAGTGCTAGATTTAAAAGAAGGCTATTTATTAAATGATTTTTATAAAGAAATCGAAGGGCATGTAATTTCTGACGTTAGTGAAAATATTCTTGCGAAAAAATAGTATTTGTTTGTAAGCCTTTTTCGTCTAAATCCTATACGGAATCAAAAAGAAAAGCTGTCTTCTAAGTCTGAAATCGACTTATGAGACAGCTTTGTTTTTAGTAAACTACTTCCCTGTCCACCGTAGTCCTTTTGGATAGTGGTTTTTTAGGACGCCGCCAGCTAGCTTGCCCCAGCCGATGGAATAACCATCGACTTCTACGAGGTACCAGCCTTTTGGGCCTTCAGCTTGGAGCGCTTCTCCTTTTAGGTATGCCATGATTTCGTCGTTTGTACGATTATAAGAGTATTTCACTTGTTCGTTCTTTAGCATGAGTGCGAGTGCATGGGCTGGTTCAAAGCGATTTTTCTTCATTGTACCAAGATGAAGCCCTGGACGAACGACTTTTAGCTTATCAAATGAGAGCATTTCTTTCGGAAGACAGTACAATTGCTCTCCAAACAAGATATATTCTCCTTTTGGCGCTTGTAGCAGCGTTTCTTCTACAAAATGAGTATATTCTTTTAGCTGTTTTGTATCTCGAATTGTTTTAGGGTAGTTCCGTTTTGCCGGCTCGTCTCCGTCTGTTTTTTGCAGCACGGCGATATAATGCCCTTCGCCCCGCATACGATGCGGCCATAGGCGAATGGTATTTTCTATGTTCGCTGCAGCTTCCGGAATCCATCCTGCTTGTCCGTTGCTAAATCCTTCATACATATGCACGGTTTCGATTTTAAAGTTCGGGTTTTCGTGTATAAATTTGCTAATCGTGCCTTCGTTTTCTTCCGGTGCAAATGTACAGGTCGAATAGACAAGGCGTCCGCCGGGCTTTAACATATTACCGGCATGCTCGAGGATTTCGGATTGACGTACAGAGCAATGCATTACGTTTTCTAAGCTCCATTCTTGGCGAGCAATGGGATCCTTCCGAAACATGCCTTCTCCTGAGCACGGTGCATCGACCATTATGCGGTCAAAATAGGCAGGAAATCGCTCAGCAAGACGGGCTGGCGTTTCGTTCGTAACGACGGCATTGGAAACACCCATCCGCTCTATGTTTTGTGAAAGAATCTTTGCTCTGGCTGGATGGATTTCATTTGTCAGCAAAAAGCCTTGGCCCTGCATTCTAGCAGCAATATGCGTTGTTTTGCCGCCGGGGGCCGCACATAAGTCTAAAATCTTTTCCCCTGGATGCGGGTCTAGCAGCTCTCCAACTGCCATTGCGCTTGGCTCTTGCATATAATAGACGCCCGCATCATGGTACGGATGCTTCCCAGGCCGATCATTTTCGCTATAGAAAAAGCCTTCTTGCACCCAAGGAATCTTCTCTATTGTAAAGGGCGTTTTTTGCGTAAATTCGTCTATAGAAACTTTGAGTGTGTTTACTCGAAGTCCTTGAGATTTTTTGTCCTCGTAGCTTTTTATAAAATCGTCATATTCTTCTTTAAGTAAATCCTTCATTTTATCTAAAAAGTCTTTCGGCAAATCCAAGCCTAATCACCTCAAAATGTATATAATCACGTCCATTTTACCATAAGAAGACCCCCACTTCATAAAGTGAAGGTGGGGGCAGTTCACCATATGGTTCGGGTAGACTTAGGCTGCCCGAACCTTAACCTGAGTTGCAAAAGCGCATGACATTTTTTCGTGTCATGGTGATGTATTATTTCCGCCAAAAATTCGTATATTCTGCTTTATCCTGAATATTAAATTCAATCATTTTCTCAAACAATTCGTAATTTACCGGCTCATTCCACGGAATTCGAAACAAGCCTTTGGTAGCGCTGTAGCCAGCTTGTGCAATGTCATCAGCAAAGTGCGCAATGCCTGCTACTTCGGGTGAAATGCTCAAATGATACTTCGTTGTGGAAAAGCCGATGATAAATGTGCCGTGATCGGAAAACATTGGTGTATTCCACTTGATTTGCGGTTCCAAATTTGGAAATTTAGTAGCAACCCACGCCAAAATTTCCTCTGTTCGGCCCTGGTGGTCGGGGTTATCGATACCTGCTAAATATTTTGAAAAAACCTCCATGTCTTCCTCCTTCGCTAGTATGCTATTCCCGCCAAAAATTCGAATTCTCGGCCTTATCCTTACTATTAAATTCAATTATCTTCTCAAGCAAGGCAGGGGAGAAATGATTTAGATCAGTAGACCGCTATTTCTTTTAGTTAGCAATCCCCAAACATCAGTGGCAGCGATTGGCTTACTAACAAGATAGCCTTGCACTTGGTCGCATTGCTCTTTGTCGAGAAACGCCCATTGTGTATTCGTTTCGACACCTTCTGCGATGACGGTTAGGCGCAGGTTTTTAGCCATAGTGATAATGGTTGAGATTATGGCTTCCTCTTGGGGATTATTTTCGATTTCTCGAATAAATTCTTGTGCGATTTTTAATGTATGGATTGGATATTTTGTTAAATAGGATAAAGAAGAGTAACCCGTTCCAAAGTCATCAATGGAAATTCGAACTCCGATTTCATGAAAGCTTTGGAGTTTCCTAATGACTTGTTCTTCTTTGTTCATTGCAACGCCTTCGGTTATTTCTAAATCTAAATACCTTGCAGGTAGCTGTGTTTCGCTTAACGTGTCGGCAACTAGTTTTACAAGATTCGGCTGTTTAAATTGCAGCGGTGATAAATTGACTGCCACTTTTAAAGGGAATCCTTTATCGTGCCATTCTTTTGCCTGCTTGCAGGCTGTTTGTAGTACCCATTCTCCAATCGGTACGATGAGCCCGGTCTCTTCCGCAAGAGGAATAAAACGAGCCGGAGATACCATGCCGAATTTTGGATGGTGCCAGCGAAGCAGTGCCTCAAATCCAATAATCTGATTCGATTTTACATCTACCTGCGGTTGATAATGAAGGACAAGCTCATTTTCCTCCAAGGCTTTGTTGAGCTCTCCTTCTAGGAAGTGCCGTTCATCCTCTACGTCACTCATTTCGGTGGAGTAGAACATAAATTTGTTTTTCCCGCTAGATTTCGCACGGTACATCGCAATATCTGCGTGCTTCATAAGCTTGGTTACATTTGTGCCATGGGTAGGGTAAAGGGCAACACCGATGCTTGGTGTGATTTTCAGTTCGTTTTCTCGAATAAAAAACGGCCGGTTTAGTGCATCAAGCAATCGTTCTGCAACTTGAACGACTGTTTTTTTCGAAAATATGTCGGTTAGAAGAACGGTAAATTCATCTCCGCCTTGGCGTGCGACAACATCTTTTGTTCGAAGCGATTGCGTCAGTCGGTTCCCTACCTCTACGAGCAATAAATCTCCTATATCATGTCCGAGACGGTCGTTAATTTTCTTGAATCGATCCAAATCAATGAAGAGGACTGCAAGCATCGTTTCTCGTTTCATTGCCATGATGAGAGAATCATCGAGGCATTCTGCAAATCGTCTTCGATTGGCTAGTCCAGTTAACGCATCGTGAAAGGCCATATGTTCAATTTGTCTTTGATTGTGTTTTAACTCAGTTGTATCCTTTGCAATACCGTACATGCCAATCGTCTTATCCTTAACAATCGTTGGAATGAGGGTAATATTCAAATAGGAAAACTGATCTCCAGAACGATAAGCACGAGCATCGAAGGTTTGTAATATCCCTTTCTTTGCTTGTCGTATATGATCGCGCGTAATGTACTGATCATCCTCTATAATAAAATTTAAGAAGGATTGTCCTAGTAAATGGTCTTGATTGTGACCAAGCAGGATTGTACAAGAGCGATTTACCATCTGGAAATTCCCGCTTACATCTAAGGAAAACACAGCATCAGGATGATCTTCAAATAAAGATCGGTATTGCTGTTCCCGTTTTGCTAGAATTTGAACGCCATCCTTCACTTTTTCTTCTAGCTTCTCATTTAATCCGTGGTACGTATACAGCAGTTTTTTATTATCCTGCCATAAAAGAAATTGTCGAATCATTAAGAAAATTATTGTCAATCCGAAACCGAATAAAATCGATTTGTCTTTCGATAGGTGGGTATAAATCAACATAAAAATGATAAAGACCGAGACATAGGGTAGAAATAGCCGGATGTAATTTACATTTTGATTTCCCCTAAGATTTTCAGTTACTGTTGGTTCTTCTCCGCTAGTAGCAAATATAGCTCCTACTATCCCGATGCATAATATAGAAGCTCCATGAATGATTTGAATCATCCCAGGTCCAAAATAGAAATTCCGAAGTGTTTCGTAAAAATTGATATAGTCAAATAGAAATGGCAGAACAAAGCTAGCAACTAGCAGTTTTCTTGAAAATAAAGGAAGACCCTGATAATTATAATACATGTTTATACTCCCATATAACGCTATGGACAGGACGACGAAATATAAAATATAAGCAAGAGAATTGGCGGTAAAACTAGGCATGACCCATATTACGATCATATATAGACTTGTAATTACGATAAATACGGTATCAAACAGAAACTGTAGTATAAAAACAGCTTTTTTTCTATGAAAAAACCTGATTGCAAATACACCTATATAAAGTGCAAATGGAACCGTATGAAAAGAGAACAATGGCAGTGAGAAATAGGAACTGCTCTGTTTCAATAGTTGGGAAGGAAGTACGATTCCTTCGCTTATATAAGAAGACATTGTTGCAAGCAGCAATAATAGCCAACACAAACGGTTTTGTGTGCTTCGTTTAAAGGCACGGAATAGCCAAATACAGGCAACGATAGCTGCAGATTGCAAAAGAATAGATGTTCCGATTATTCGTGCAATAGTATTGGAATAAAACAGTAAATTCATAAGAAATACGCTTGCACTAAATCCAATCAGAACGAGTATGTATTTGTTTGTATTCGTAAAAGACATATATGTCTCCTCCGTTTCAAATAAGGCATTGCATCTAAATAGTATTATAAAAAAGTAAATGTAACGTTAAAAAAGTATTATATTTAGATTAATAAATGTTATAGCTATTTTCCTAAGTAGGAAATAGCTTGTGCTGCACTACTAAAAAGAGCTTTCCCCTTTAGGGAAAAGCTCTTATTTTGCCTACAGAAAAAATGAAATAAGGGTGGCAAACCATTCTTTCCATCTTACATATAGGGGGCCTGCAGCTAGCTCTTCTTCGGAAATGAGTCTAGCATGCTGGATATCCTTTTCGCATTCTTTCTTAATAGAAGAAATGAAATTACAATCATAGATCAGACAATTAATCTCATGATTTAAATATAAGCTTCTAAGATCGAAATTCGCTGTACCAATGTCGCATATAGAATGATCGATTATGACAATTTTCGCATGATAAAATCCATCTGTATATTCATATAATTTACATCCCACGCGGTGGAGCTTTCGAAAATACGGTAGCCGTGCCTCACGAACGAAGGGGTGATCTGCTTTTTCCGGTACGAGAATGGTAATACGTACACCTCGTTTCGCCGCGCTAATGAGTGATGCGTATAAGCTGCGGCTCGGAATAAAATAGGGAGTTCCGATATAGATCTCATGTTTTGCCTGGTCGATTAGGTCTAGAAATGTTTTTTGTAAATATACTCCGTCCGTGGGAATAAAGCGATGAAGTACGGTTCCTTTACTTACAGCGGGATAGTAAGCATTGCTTTGCACGAGATTTTCCCTCGTTTCATCCCGCCAATCGTGAAGAAACTGCTGCTGCAAATCATATACACCCTCGCCGGTTAGACGAAGATGATAATCCCGCCAGTTGCCGAGGTACTCATTATGCCCTAAATATTCCTCTCCGATATTAAAACCGCCTATGTATCCAATCCGGCCGTCTAGAATGGCAATTTTACGATGATTGCGTTCGTTAGCTGAAAAAAATAAAAACGGAAGCTTAACCAAATGGCAATAGGAAAAATGAACACCACCTTCATGAAGCTGGCGAATGCTTTGCTTTGACAAGGATCGACTACCTAATCGGTCTAGTAGCAATCTAACTTCTACCCCTTGCTCTGCTTTTTCGATGAGCAGATTTAGAAAGGATGAGCTAATCTCGTCATTCTTCACGATAAAGAACAAGATATGTATGTGATGATTCGCTTGCCCTATATCATGGAATAATTGCTTATATAAAGCCTCGCCATCCGTGTACATTTGGAAATGACTGAGTCGCAGCGGCAGTTTTCGATGGGCCCTGTACTTGATATGTCTTCGTCTTCCTAGCCAGAAATCGATACATGCCCATAGGATGAGGAGCATAAGGACGAGGAAGAAAACACGCATAACAATCCCTCCCATTCTCTCGTTATTTTTAGCTTCACCCTATTGAATAAAAAAATTCATCGTAAGGATGATAAAAAATATTGACTGAACGCTCGCTCATTCATTATGATGAATATAGAAGAAAATTAAGAAAGTTCCAGTATTTCTATTTTTTTCTATTGCTGTAATTTATGAAGTTCTATATGAATCCATTTGTTTCTATAATTGATTCAAAGAAAGGGGATAGGATATGAACTATTTACTTCTACTCAACTGGGCCCTATTTATCGCTATAACAGCCTATGGTCTGTATTTATTTATCTACCTCGTACGAACAAGGTATGCTTTCATTAAGCTTGGAAGAAAAGTCGAATTTGACAACAAGATGAAAGAAAGATGGGAACGCGTAAAAACAAACGTGTTCGGACAGAAGAAACTGTTAAAGGATAAAAAAAGCGGCGCCATTCATGTTATGTTTTTTTACGGATTTATTCTTGTACAGTTTGGAGCAATCGACTTCATTTGGAAAGGTCTTGCACCTGGACATCACATACCTCTCGGACCAATCTACCCTGTTTTTACCTTCATCCAAGAAATTATCACACTCATTATTTTAATTGCTGTATATGGAGCATTTTATCGACGCTATATTGAAAAACTCGTTCGTCTTAAACGTAATTTCAAATCAGGTCTTGTTCTAATCTTTATTGGCGGACTAATGCTATCTGTTTTATTAGGGAATGCTGCCGGCCTAATCTGGCATGGCGAAGGGCTGATCTGGAGCGAACCGATCGCATCCGCTATTGCGTTTGTTCTATCTGGAATAGGAACCGTAGGAGCTACTGTAGTATTCTATGTTGCATGGTGGATTCACCTGCTTATCTTGCTCACATTTTTAGTATACGTGCCTCAATCGAAGCACGCTCATTTAATTGCTGGTCCTGTAAACGTTTTCTTTAGCCGGTTAACGAATCCGGGAAAACTGGAGAAAATCGATTTTGAAGACGAGACGCAGGAAACCTACGGGGTAGGAAAGATTCAGGATTTTAAGCAGACGCAGCTGATCGATTTGTATGCGTGCGTAGAATGTGGACGCTGTACGAATATGTGTCCTGCAACGGGAACAGGAAAAATGCTTTCTCCAATGGATCTTATCGTTAAGCTCCGCGATCATTTAACTGAAACAGGGGCTGTTGTTACATCTCGTACGCCTTGGGTGCCATCGTTTGTATTCCCAAATCAAGATAAACTTGCTGCGGTAGGAGCTGGAAGCCAGGAAACGGCAGCAGCGCTGGAAACACCGCAATTAATTGGCGAGGTTATCACCGAATCCGAAATTTGGGCTTGTACAACTTGTCGTAACTGCGAGGATCAATGTCCAGTTATGAATGAGCATGTTGATAAAATTATCGATCTGCGGCGTTATCTCGTATTAACAGAAGGAAAAATGGATCCGGACGCACAGCGGGCGATGACAAACATCGAGCGCCAAGGAAATCCTTGGGGACTGAACCGGAAGGAACGCGAAGCATGGCGCGATCTGAGGGACGATGTAGTAATCCCAACAGTGAAAGAAATGACAAAAGCAGGAGAAGAATTTGAATATGTATTTTGGGTAGGAAGCATGGGCTCCTACGATAATCGTAGTCAGAAAATTGCGTTATCATTTGCGAAGCTAATGAATGAAGCCGGTGTGAAATTTGCCATTCTTGGAAATAAGGAAAAGAACTCTGGAGACACAGCAAGACGCTTAGGAAATGAATTTTTATTCCAAGACTTGGCTGTGAAAAACGTTGAGGAGTTTGAAAAAACCGGTGTTAAAAATATCGTGACGATTGACCCGCATGCCTACAATACGTTTAAAAATGAATATCCAGATTTCGGTTTAGAGGCAAATGTTTTTCATCATACTGAGCTGCTGGCAAAGTGGGTGAAGGAAGGCAAGCTTAAGCCAAAGTATGAGGTAAATGAGACGATTACGTATCATGATTCCTGCTACCTAGGCCGCTACAACGAAGTATACGAAGCACCGCGTCAGATTTTGAAAGCAATTCCTGGCGTGACGCTAGTAGAAATGGAACGGAATCGGGAAAAAGGAATGTGCTGCGGTGCCGGCGGTGGTCTTATGTGGATGGAAGACTCTGCAGGAACGCGAATTAATGTGGCGAGAACCGAGCAAGCTCTTGCTATGAATCCGACGATCATCGGTACTGGATGCCCATATTGCTTGACGATGATGAGCGACGGCACGAAGGCGAAGGAAGCGGAGGAACGGATTCAAACATTAGATATTACGGAAATATTAGAACGTTCTGTTGTAGGAATGCCGCAGCAGGAGGATCCTGCTGAACTCGAAATTTAATAGATTACGAGAATAGAAGGGGGAGGACAAAATGGGGAAAACCGTAATCGTTGGCGCTGCTAGAACGCCCATTGGAAAATTCGGCGGTGTATTAAAGAACGTGTTGCTTGCTGATTTAGGGGGAACGGCAATAAAGGCGGCCTTGGAGAGAGCTGATATTGATCCAAGTGCGGTAGAGGAAGTCGTTCTCGGCAATGTGATTCAGGGAGGGCAAGGGCAAATTCCGTCCAGACAGGCAGCCCGCCAGGCAGGAATCCCTTGGGAAACTTGCACGGAAACGATTAATAAAGTATGTGCCTCAGGAATGAGAGCAGTAACCCTTTCCGATCAAATAATCCGCTCTGGCGACCAAAGTTTAATTGTTGCCGGAGGAATGGAATCAATGAGCAGCAGCCCTTATATTTTACGAAATGCGCGCTGGGGTTACCGAATGGGGCATAGTGAATTGGTTGATTTAAATATTGCAGACGGTTTAACTTGTTCATTCACGGGTGTTCATATGGGCACTTATGGAAATGAAGTGGCAAGTGAGGAGCATATTTCACGTGAGGAGCAGGATCGCTGGGCATTCCGCAGTCATCAGCTAGCAGTAGCAGCGCAAAAGGAAGGACGGTTCCAGGAAGAAATCGTTCCAGTCGTCATTCCACAGCGAAAGGGAGAACCAATTGTTATTAGGGCCGATGAAGCGCCGCGAGCAGATACATCGCTTGAAATTCTTGCAAAGCTAAAGCCTGTTTTCGGTCCAGATGGAACCATTACAGCAGGAAATGCGCCGGGATTAAATGACGGTGCAGCAGCGCTTGTGTTAATGAGCGAAGAGCGGGCGCAAGCAGAAAAGAAAAACGTCGTTGCTACGATTTTAGGGCAGGCATCCGTTGCGGGGGAAGCTAAGAATTTTCCGCGAACACCGGGCTATGTCATTAACAAACTGTTACAAAAGACAGGTCACAAGGTTGAGGACATTGATTTGTTTGAAATTAATGAAGCCTTTGCCGCTGTTTCACTGACGAGCATGAATATTGCCGGAATCGATGAAACGAAAGTAAACGTAAATGGCGGTGCCGTTGCACTTGGACATCCGATTGGAGCAAGCGGCGCTCGGATTATCGTAACTCTTATTCATGCATTAAAGCAACGCGGTGGTGGTCTTGGTATTGCTGCCATTTGCAGCGGCGGTGGTCAAGGTGACGCCATTCTAATTGAGGTTTGAAATCCCGGCCCCTGGAGGGAGGATTCTCCCTCCGGCGAAAAGGGGCCGTTCGCCAATGGCGAAATAAAATATTCTCCCTATTAAAAATTTGAAAGGAATGACGAAATGAACGTTCAAAACATTTTTGTAATTGGTGCAGGTCAAATGGGCTCTGGTATTGCACAGGTGTGTGCAATGGCAGGATATTCCGTAGTATTGCAAGATGTGAAGCAAGAGCAATTGGATAGAGGAATCGCAATTATTACGAAAAATCTTTCACGTCAAGTGGAAAAGGAACGCATGTCAGAGGATGAAAAACAAGCGGTATTAGCTCGTATTTCACCTACCCTTTCAATAGAAGTAGCTCAGGAAGCTGATCTTGTTATCGAGGCAGCTGTAGAGCGAATGGATATTAAAAAACAAATTTTTATGAAGCTGGATGAAATTACTCCTTCCCATACCATTTTAGCTTCCAATACATCATCGTTGCCGATTACGGAACTGGCAGCGGTAACAAAACGTCCGGAACAAGTGATTGGGATGCACTTTATGAACCCAGTACCTGTTATGAAGCTTGTAGAAGTCATTCGTGGTCTAGCTACGACGGACGAAGTATATCAAACAATTGAAGATATTACGAAAAACATCGGAAAGGTTCCTGTTGAGGTAAATGATTTTCCAGGATTTATCTCCAACCGTATTCTTCTTCCTATGATTAATGAGGCGATCTATACGCTTTATGAAGGAGTTGCTACGAAGGAAGCGATTGATGAAGTGATGAAGCTTGGCATGAACCATCCAATGGGACCGCTTACTCTTGCTGATTTCATCGGCCTTGATACATGTTTATATATTATGGAAATCCTTCATGAAGGCTTAGGCGATAGCAAGTACCGTCCATGTCCATTATTACGAAAATATGTAAGTGCCGGATGGCTAGGGAAAAAATCCGGTCGAGGATTTTACGTTTACGAATAAGCCCCATTAAATTACAGCTAGTGAGGTGAGGCAATTGCAGCTGACGTTTACTGACGAGCAACAGATGATGCAATCGATGGTACGCGAATTTGCACAAAACGAAATTGTTCCTTGGATTCCGAAAATGGAGGAAGGGGAATTTCCTAGGCCATTGCTACGAAAAATGGGAGATCTCGGTCTCATGGGCATCCCGATTCCAAAGGAGTATGGCGGCGCCGAGATGGATTTTATCTCTTATATTTTAGGGATTAATGAACTATCACGTGTGAGTGCGACGATCGGTGTTATTCTTGCAGTTCACATTTCCGTTGGTACAAATCCAATTTTGTATTTCGGAACGGAAAAGCAGAAGCAAAAATACGTACCGAAGCTCGCAAGTGGGCAGTACTTAGGTGCGTTTGCCCTAACAGAACCGAGCGCTGGATCCGATGCCGGCAGTCTAAAGACACGGGCAAATAAAGTAGAGAATGGCTATGTGCTGAATGGATCGAAGGTGTTCATTACAAACGGCGGTGAGGCTGATACATATATTGTGTTTGCATCAACCAATCCAGAAGCTAAGAATAACGGAATCTCTGCTTTTATCGTGGAAAAAGGAACAGAAGGATTAGTCATTGGTAAGAATGAGCACAAAATGGGACTCACAGGTTCCAAGACTGTACAGCTTACCTTCGATAATATGTTTATTCCAGAGGAACAATTGCTTGGTGAGGAAGGGCAAGGGTTTAAAATCGCAATGGCAAACCTTGACGTAGGGCGTATCGGCATTGCAGCTCAGTCGTTAGGAATTGCCGAAGCGGCCCTCCATGCTGCAACGCAATATGCGAAGGAGCGTCAGCAATTTGGAAAGCCTATTATCGCACAACAAGGCGTTGCCTTCCAATTAGCCGATATGGCAACCAAGGTCGAGGCAGCCCGTCTTCTTACTTACTGCGCCGCTTCGCTGCGTTCAGAGCAGATCCCTTGCGGTAAGGAAGCATCTATGGCTAAGCTCTTTGCTTCTAGAACGGCAGTAGAGGTATCTACTTCTGCCATTCAAGTATTTGGCGGCTATGGTTACACGAAGGAATATCCGGTAGAACGCTATTTCAGAGATGCAAAAGTATGCGAAATCTATGAAGGAACAAGTGAAATCCAACGAATCGTTATTAGTAAATATATGACCAAACAATAAACTAGGGGGAATTAACTATGCAATTCAAATTATCAGAAGAACATGAAATGATTCGAAAAATGGTACGAGATTTTTCTATTAATGAAGTACAGCCAACAGCGGCGGAGCGAGATGAGGAAGAACGATTTGATCGCGGATTGTTTGAGCAAATGGCGGAGCTTGGTCTAACAGGTATTCCTTGGCCTGAGCAATATGGCGGAATTGGCAGTGACTATTTGGCTTATGTTATTGCAGTAGAAGAATTATCACGTGTATGTGCCTCTACAGGAGTTACGCTATCTGCTCATACCTCTCTTGGTAGCTGGCCTATTTATAAATTTGGTACGGAAGAGCAAAAGCAAAAGTATCTTCGTCCATTAGCAACAGGTGAAAAGATCGGTGCTTATTGTTTAACAGAGCCGGGATCTGGCTCGGATGCTGGCGGTATGCGCACGAATGCCAAAAAAGACGGAGATTCCTATATTTTAAATGGTAGCAAAATTTTTATTACAAACGGCGGGGTAGCAGATACTTATATTGTGTTCGCTGTTACGGATCCAACATCTAAGCAAGGTACGACTGCATTTATTGTGGAAAGCAGTATGCCAGGATTTTCAGTAGGTAAAAAAGAAAAGAAACTCGGCATTCGTTCTTCACCTACAACGGAAATCATTTTTGAAGATTGCCGCGTTCCTGTTGAAAACATACTTGGCGAAGAAGGACAAGGCTTTAAAGTAGCAATGCAAACGTTAGATGGGGGCCGCAACGGTATTGCTGCACAAGCTGTTGGTATTGCGCAAGGTGCCCTTGATGCTGCAGTTGCCTACGCGAAGGAGCGTCAGCAATTTGGAAAGCCTATCATCGCACAGCAAGGCATTGCGTTTAAGTTGGCGGATATGGCGACTGAAATCGAAGCAGCTCGTCTATTAACTTATCAAGCGGCATGGTTAGAGTCACAAGGCCTTCCATATGGTAAGGAATCTGCGATGTCCAAACTATTCGCAGGAGACACGGCTATGAGAGTTACAACAGAAGCTGTACAAGTCTTCGGTGGTTATGGCTACACGAAGGACTATCCAGTTGAACGATATATGCGTGATGCAAAAATCACACAAATCTATGAAGGAACACAAGAAATCCAGAAGCTTGTTATTTCAAGAATGCTAGCAAAATAAAGAGAAAGAGAGGGACCGGTGCTCCGGCTCCCTAAATCCATAGAGGGTATTAGTATGGGAAGCTTCGTATGTATGGGGAATCTACCCATCTTATGGGCGGAATCGCCACATGAGAAATAGAATAGTATGCAGGTAAGAAATAAAGATGCAGGGGCACCCGCTCTGCGAAGAAAGGGTGGCGAGGGAATGACAAAACCCAATATTCAAGCATCGGTGAAGGACGAAGCATTAATCGAACTGCGTCGGGAGCAGATGATAAAGGGAGCTGTCCAGCTGTTTAGGCAGAAGGGCTTCCCTCGTACAACAACTCGTGAAATCGCGAGGGCGGCTGGCTTCAGTATTGGAACGCTATATGAGTACATACGAACGAAAGATGATGTATTGGATCTCGTTTGTGACAGCATTTATAACAACGTGAAAGCGCGGCTTGAGCAAGTCATTACGATGGAAAAAGGTAGTTTAGCAAGCTTAAAGCTAGCGATTGCTGATTATTTCAAAGTAATGGATGAGCTGCAGGAGGAAGTGCTGATCATGTATCAAGAGGTTCGATTTCTTTCGAAGGAGTCGCTTTCGTATGTCATCAAGAAAGAGCTTGAAATGGTAGGGATGTTTGAGAATATTTTAAAGCAATGTGTAAGAAATGGTGAATTCCTGCTTACGGAGCAGGAGATTACGATTATTGCCCATAACATTTTCGTACAAGGGCAGATGTGGGGATTTCGCAGGTGGATTTTGCAAAAACTGTATACGATTGAGGAGTATATAGAGTTGCAGACGAGCTACTTGCTGCATGGGATTCATATGAATTCATAGGGGGAATAGAATATGACAATCGTAGATGTGTATCGTCCTAAACATAAAGTGCGTTTTGTTACGGCTTCAAGCCTTTTTGATGGTCATGATGCTTCTATTAATATTATGAGACGTATTCTTCAATCAAGCGGGGCGGAAGTGATTCATCTTGGACATAACCGCTCAGTAGAAGAGATTGTGAATGCTGCGATTCAAGAAGATGTGCAAGGGATCGCGATGTCCTCTTATCAAGGAGGGCATGTAGAATATTTTAAATATATGTATGATTTGCTGCAGGAAAAAGGAGCAGGTCATATCCGCATATACGGAGGCGGCGGGGGCGTTATTCTTCCGCGTGAAATAGATGAACTGCATGCGTATGGCATTGCGAAGATTTTTTCTCCTGAGGATGGGAGACAATCCGGCTTGCAAGGGATGATTAACGAAATCCTGCAGGAATGCGATTTCGAAACAGCTCGTGATATGAATCTTAACGAGCTGAATGTGAATACGGTCGCAAAGCTCATTACGCTTGCAGAAAATAGTGTAGGTACAGGAAATGAAATCCTTCAATCACTGCCACAAGGTAATAAAACTGCTCCAGTTTTAGGTATTACTGGTACGGGCGGAGCAGGAAAGAGCTCGTTAACGGATGAACTCGTGCGTCGTTTCCTTCGGGAATGGGATGAGATGAAGATTGCCATTATTAGTATTGATCCAACGAAGCAAAAAACAGGCGGAGCTTTACTTGGGGATCGTATTCGGATGAATAGCATCCATTCTCCGCGCGTATACATGAGAAGTTTGGCAACACGGGATTCTCGCTCCGAGCTTTCGCTTGCTATTCAAGATGCGATTGCAGTTGTGAAGGCAGCAAGCTTTGATTTGATTATCGTCGAAACGAGTGGTATCGGCCAAGGGGATGCTGCGATTACCGAGTTTAGTGATCTCAATATGTATGTCATGACGAGTGAATTTGGTGCGCCAACGCAGCTTGAGAAAATCGATATGATTGACTATGCAGATTTGATCGTCATTAATAAATTTGAACGCAAAGGCTCAGAAGATGCAATGCGTCAAGTGCAAAAACAATATCAGCGAAGTCATATGCTATTTGAACTTCCTTTAGAGGACATGCCGGTTTACGGGACGATCGCAAGTCAATTTAATGACGCTGGTACGAATACCGTGTTTTTAAAACTTGCCGAACTGATCAATGCAAAAGCTGGTACAAATTGGCAGCCGCGTTTGATTCAACCGGGTAAGGTAGAAAAACAAACGGTTATTATTCCAAATGATCGCCGCTATTACTTAAGAGAAATTGCACAAGCGGTGCGGAATTACCATGAACAAACGAATAAACAGGCTGCTGTTGCAGAGCGTCTTTTCCAATTAGAAGGTGCGCTTGAAGCGGTGAAGGATGACGAGACAGTAATCCCAGCGCTCGAAAACGTAAAACGCAGCTATGAAAATGTACTTTCAGACGAAGCGAAACAAATTATTGATTCGTGGGATAAATGGAAGGAAGACTATGCAGCCGATGAATATGTTGTAAACATACGCGGCAAAGAAATTCGTACGAAGCTTAAGACAAAGACACTTTCTGGAACAGAAATACCGAAAGTGGTTCTACCGAAGTATCGCAATTATGGTGAAATTGTACGCTGGGTACGCAGTGAGAATGTACCAGGTCATTTTCCGTATACGGCTGGTGTGTTCCCATTCAAGCGTGCTGACGAAGATCCGAAACGGCAATTTGCAGGTGAAGGGACACCGGAGCGTACGAATCGCCGCTTCCATTATTTATCGAAGGATGATAATGCTAAGCGCTTAAGCACCGCCTTTGATTCCGTTACGCTGTATGGGGAGGATCCATCAGAGCGTCCTGATATCTTTGGGAAAATTGGCGAGAGCGGCGTTAACGTATGTACGTTAGAGGATATGAAAAAGCTGTACAGCGGTTTCGATTTATGTGCTCCTTCTACCTCTGTGTCTATGACCATTAATGGGCCAGCACCAATTATTCTAGCTATGTTTATGAATACCGCTATCGATCAGCAAATCGAACGAGAAGAAGAGCGGCTCGGACGGATTGTGACGCCGGAAGAATATGAGCAAGTGAAGGTGCGGACGCTGCAAACCGTGCGCGGGACTGTGCAGGCTGATATTTTAAAAGAGGATCAAGGACAAAATACATGTATTTTCTCAACAGAGTTTGCCCTTCGCCTAATGGGGGATATTCAAGATTACTTTATTCGAAGTCAAGTACGAAACTATTATTCGGTTTCGATTTCTGGCTATCATATTGCCGAGGCGGGAGCAAATCCAATTTCACAGCTTGCTTTCACCCTTTCAAATGGATTCACGTATGTAGAATACTATTTAAGCCGCGGCATGAATATTGATGATTTTGCACCGAATTTATCTTTCTTTTTCAGTAATGGTCTAGATGCTGAGTACACGGTAATTGGTCGTGTGGCACGCCGTATTTGGTCTATTGTGATGAAGGAGAAGTACGGAGCGAATGAACGAAGTCAGAAGCTGAAATATCATGTACAAACGTCTGGACGTTCCTTGCATGCTCAGGAAATTGCCTTTAATGATATACGAACTACGTTGCAGGCACTTATGGCTCTCCAGGATAACTGTAACTCGCTTCACACCAATGCGTATGACGAAGCAATTACGACACCAACGGAAGAGTCTGTTCGCCGAGCGATGGCGATTCAGCTCATCATTACAAAGGAGCTTGGATTGACGAAGAATGAAAATGCGCTGCAAGGTTCATTCATTGTCGAGGAGCTTACGGATCTTGTGGAAGAAGCTGTGCTGAAGGAGTTTGATCGTATTAATGATCGCGGCGGTGTGCTAGGTGCGATGGAAACTCAATACCAACGCGGTAAAATTCAGGACGAAAGTATGCACTATGAAATGCAAAAGCATACCGGCGAACTTCCAATCATCGGGGTGAATACGTACTTGAATCCATCGCCATCATTAGATGAGGATGTAAATAGTATGGAAGTAGCTCGTGCATCCTATGAGGAAAAAGAAATGCAGATTACAAATTTATTAGCCTTCCAGGAGAAGCATGCTGTGCAGACAGAGGAAGCGCTCGATCGCTTAAAGAGAGTTGCAATTAAGGGCGGTAATTTATTTGAAGAGCTTATGAAAACCGTTAGAGTAGCGAGTCTTGGACAAATTACGCAAGCTCTCTATGAGGTTGGCGGACAATACCGCAGAAATATGTAACCAATCGAAAAAATGAAAAAATGAAAGTAATAGGCGCAAACAGGACATATCCTGTTTGCGTTTCTCTTTTTTTGTGGCATAAAGCATTATGAATTGTTTATAATGAATAGTATGTATTTTTTTATACAGGCCTTATAATGGGTATGGACGATTAATGAGAGAAAGGAAGTGTCTTACACGTGAATCTAGAGCAATATTCACCTGAAGAGCAAAAAGAATTATCAATGATCGAGCTTGCCTTTATCATACTAGAAAATAAGAAGCAAGCCACATCATTTAAAGAGATTGTCAAGGAAATAACAGACTCACTTGGTCTTTCACACGAAGAATTAGTTTCAAAACTATCTCAATTTTATACAGACTTAAATATTGATGGACGTTTCATCTGTATGGGAGAAAACACTTGGGGACTTCGCGGTTGGTATCCGTACGAACAAATCGATGAGGAAGTATTGCCTCAACCAAAGCCTAAGAAGAAACGTAAGAAAGACGACGATGAACCAGTCGTATTGGAAGACGATTTCGATGATCCGGACGAATTGGCTGAAGAAGATCTTGATGAAGAAGAAGATCTCGACGAAGACTTTACTGAAGAAGATGCAGATGAAGAAGACGAAGAATTCGATGACATCTTTGATGAAGATGAAGATGAAGATGAAGAAGATGAATTAGAAAAAGAAGGAGTATTTGTCGAAGATGAAGAAGAAGATCCGGGCGAAGACGACGATAATTCTGAAAAATTGTAGCCTTGACTTTTTAAATCAGTCTAGGTAGAATCATGTTTGGGCTCTTTAAATTGAGTAATGATGTACGTTTTATATATAAGAAGATAGCTCCCTATGTAAGGAATAGGGAGTTTTTTCTTTTTTTTTGTTGAGATAGTCAAAAATGCTAACAATAAAACAGACTACTCCTCATGTACGTTACCTATCGTAACGTTTCATATAAACATCTCTAAGGGGGAACTTTTGTGACGAAGTATATTTTTGTAACTGGTGGCGTAGTATCATCTCTAGGAAAGGGGATTACCGCTGCATCTCTAGGCCGATTATTGAAAAACCGCGGGTTAAGTGTAACGATTCAAAAGTTCGATCCATACATTAACTTAGACCCAGGAACGATGAGTCCTTATCAGCACGGGGAAGTATTTGTAACCGGAGACGGTGCAGAAACGGACTTGGATCTTGGACACTATGAACGCTTTATCGACATTAATTTGAACAAGTATAGTAACGTAACGACTGGTAAGGTATACTCTTCTGTACTTCAAAAAGAGCGTCGCGGCGATTATTTAGGCGGAACGGTGCAAGTTATTCCGCACATTACGAATGAATTGAAAGAACGTGTATTCCGTGCAGGAAAAGAAACGAATGCCGATGTTGTTATTACTGAAATCGGCGGAACAGTAGGAGATATTGAATCTCTTCCATTCCTTGAAGCAATTCGTCAAATTAAGAGTGATATCGGACGCGAAAACGTAATGTACATTCATTGTACGCTTATCCCTTATATTAAAGCCGCTGGCGAAATGAAAACAAAGCCAACGCAGCACAGTGTTAAAGAGCTGCGAAGCCTAGGTATTCAACCAAATATTATTGTTGTTCGTACAGAAAAGCCTGTTTCCCAAGATATGAAAGATAAAATTGCTCTTTTCTGCGATATCGATAAAAATGCGGTTATTGAAGCACGTGATGCCGACACATTGTATGAAATTCCATTAGCGCTGCAAGCACAAAACATGGACCAAATCGTGTGCGACCACTTGAAATTAAGCTGCAAGGCTGCTGATATGACAGAATGGAAAGCTCTTGTGCAAAAGGTTCGCAATCTATCTAAGAAAACAACGATTGCCTTAGTAGGGAAGTATGTAGAACTGCAAGATGCTTACCTTTCCGTTGTAGAAGCACTTCGTCATGCCGGCTATTCTTTTGACAGTGATATTGAAGTGAAATGGATTAACGCAGAACATGTAACAAAGGAAAATGTGAAAGAGTTAATTGGAGACGCAGACGGTATTCTTGTACCAGGTGGATTTGGTGATCGCGGTATTGAAGGAAAAATTACTGCAACCCAATTTGCTCGTGAAAATAAAGTGCCATTCCTTGGTATTTGTCTAGGGATGCAGCTTGCATCTGTTGAATTTGCACGCAATGTGTTAAAGCTAGAAGGAGCACATTCTTCTGAATTTAACAGTGAAACGAATTATCCAATTATCGACCTTCTTCCAGAACAGAAGGATATTGAAGACATGGGCGGAACGCTTCGTCTTGGCTTATATCCTTGTAAGGTTACAGAAGGTACAAAGGCATACGAAGCATACGGTGAACCCGTTGTATACGAACGTCATCGCCATCGTTATGAATTTAACAATGAATTCCGTCCGCAAATGGAACAAGCAGGCTTTGTCTTCTCTGGAACAAGCCCAGATGGCCGTCTAGTAGAAATCGTAGAACTACAAGATCATCCATGGTTTGTAGCAGCACAATTTCATCCAGAATTCGTTTCCCGTCCAACGCGTCCACAGCCACTATTCCGTGACTTCGTGCATGCATCAATGGCGAACAAGGAAAGTAAATAAGGATATACAAAAAGATCGCCCTCAAGGCCTTGAGGGCGATCTTTGTTTTTGATAAGTATAAAAGTTTTGACCTAGAGAATTGTCCAGCGCAAGCAGCCTAGCCCCTCGAGGTCAAATAACCTAGGGCCATATGAAGTCAAAGAACGACTTCCCAGGCCTGCGAACATTTGCTTTTCGGGGCTGACCAAGGCGCTTGCGCTTTTCTTAGCTAAGTTCCTCTTCGTACTCCTGTAAGATTTCCTCTATCGTAAATTTCACGCAGTAGTAGGCAAATAGTGCAATCATGATGCTAGGGAACCCATGACGTGTTCCGTCTTCATTTGGGATGAGTCCCTGAAGTAGCTTTGTATCAATATGAAAATCTGTATACGCTTCTAATGATTCCGTACCAGCTTTGATAGCGGAAATACCGATTACGGAATGGCCTTGCTGCTGAAGTGTTTTTGCAAGGGCAATTGCATCAGGGTCGGTAGAAAACCGGCTGATTATGATCATGCGATCTTCTGAACCAATGTCAGCTAGTTGATTAGGTTGTAACGTCTTTGCTCCTGAAAGGGGCTCTTGTCCGTAGAGCGCTTCTAAAACGACTCCTTGCATTTCTGCTGTGCCGAACATATAAATCGATCCGCCGGTTATAGAGGCTTGGGCGAGCAGCCGTGCACTGTTCTCTATATTCATTTCTTCCTGCTGTGAAATTTTTGTAAAATAGCCTTGTAGTTGTGTTGAGAATATTTTCACTCGGTTTAGTGCTCCTTTCGTACTTCTCCTTTATTATATAGGATTCTTACGTCTGTTAAAAATATGTAATGTTGTACGTTATGCAGGAAAACCTTTAAAATATATAGAATTAGGTGATAAAGTAAAAAAGTAGAAAACTTACAAATTGAGAGGTTGGGGAGAATGAGCGGGAAGATCTTAATTGTGGATGATCAGTACGGGATTCGAATCTTGCTTAACGAGGTATTTCAAAAGGAAGGGTACCAAACGTTTCAAGCGGCGAACGGGTTTCAAGCAATTGATATTGTGGTGAATGATAAACCGGATTTGATCATCTTAGATATGAAAATTCCTGGTATGGATGGTATTGAAATTTTAAAACGTGTGAAACAAATAGATAAATCGATTAAAGTGATTTTAATGACAGCTTATGGAGAGCTGGATATGATTCAAGAGGCGAAGCAGCTAGGGGCTTTAATGCACTTTGCAAAACCTTTCGATATTGATGAGTTACGAAATGCAGTTCGTCAACAAATTAGTGTAAGCGCTTAGTGTGACAATTTTAGAAAAAATATTTCAAAAAAGCGTTTACATCAGGCGTGCACAAGGGGAAAGCTGTTGAGTTTTCTAAGACAAGTTGGTATCCTATGGAGTGTAAGATGTCCTTTCAGTTAGATACATATTTTTGCGTATCTGGTTCAAGCTAAGATTGAATATTTTGGACAAAAAAACTTCTAGGAGGATTCAATATGCCTTTAGTTTCTATGAAAGAAATGCTAACAAAAGCATTAGAAGGTAAGTATGCAGTAGGTCAATTCAACATTAACAACTTGGAATGGACACAAGCTATTTTAGCTGCTGCAGAACAAGAGAAGTCCCCAGTTATCCTTGGTGTATCTGAAGGCGCTGCTCGTCACATGAGCGGTTTTAAAACAATAGTTATGATGGTTAAAGGCTTAATGGAAGATTTGAAAATTACTGTTCCTGTAGCTATCCACTTAGACCACGGTTCAAGCTTTGAAAAATGTAAAGAATGTATCGATGCAGGTTTCACATCTGTTATGATCGATGCTTCTCATCATCCTTTTGAAGAAAACATCGCAACAACTACTAAAGTAGTTGAATATGCACATGCTCGCGGCATATCCGTAGAAGCTGAATTAGGTACAGTTGGCGGACAAGAAGATGATGTTGTCGCTGACGGCGTAATCTATGCAGATCCTAAAGAATGTGCAGAGCTTGTAAAACGTACAGGTATTGACTGCCTAGCTCCAGCTCTTGGTTCTGTTCACGGTCCTTACAAAGGTGAACCAAACCTTGGCTTTAAAGAAATGGCAGAAGTTCGTGACGCAACTGGAGTACCATTAGTACTTCACGGTGGTACTGGTATCCCTGAAAAAGATATCAAAAAATCAATTTCTTTAGGTACTTCTAAAATCAACGTAAACACTGAAAACCAAATTGTATTTACTAAGGTTGTTCGTGAAGTGTTAGCGAAAGATACAGAAGTTTACGATCCACGTAAATTTATGGGACCAGGACGCGAAGCAATCAAAGCAACTGTAGTTGGTAAAATTCGCGAATTCGGTTCTAACGGCAAAGCTTAATAATGTTACGTCTTGCTAAGTCAGACTCTATTGCTTTTGTACATTGACATAAGTATGACATAAGAGCAAGAGCGGAATCATTTTTCTAGAAAAATTTATGTTTGGAAACCGTCTACCCTTTTAGACGGTTTCCTTTCGTTGTATAATGAAAGCGTCAACAATTGACACTATTAGGTAAGGTGCGTCAAGAATCGACATCGAAAGAAAACTAATATCATTTCACAGTTGAAACGGAGGACTAGTATAAATGAAGTTTTTCATTGATACGGCAAATGTAGAAGAAATTAAAGAAATTAACGGCATGGGGATTATTGCCGGAGTAACGACAAACCCTAGCTTAGTGGCAAAGGAAAAAGGGGTATCCTTTCATGACAGATTACGGGAGATTACCTCTATTGTTACAGGATCCGTTAGTGCAGAAGTAATTGGTTTAACAGCTGAAGAAATGATTGCAGAAGGCAAAGAGCTTGCAGCGATCGCACCGAATATTACCGTAAAGGTTCCAATGACACCAGATGCATTAAAAGCAGTAAAGGCGCTAAGTGATCTTGGTATTCAAACGAATGTTACGCTTATTTTCAACGCCAATCAAGCGCTCTTAGCTGCCCGAGCAGGAGCTACTTATGTATCACCATTTTTAGGCCGATTAGATGATATCGGACACGATGGACTTGAGCTTGTTGAAACGATTGCAGCAATCTTCTTGCAGCATGATATTCGCACACAAATTATAGCTGCATCCGTTCGTCACCCGGTTCATGTGACCGAAGCTGCTCTTCGAGGAGCGCATATTGCCACAATTCCGTACAAAGTTTTTCATCAATTAATGAAGCATCCGTTAACAGACAAAGGAATTGAACAGTTCTTAAAAGATTGGAATAATCGCTAGAAATAGCTTTTATCCCGTTATCAGTAGTTCTTTCATTTAACGGTTGGAAGAGAAAACAAAGTAACGGTGGGGTAGCTTAGCTAGCTGCCTCATACAAAGATTGACCACGGCTAATCCAATGGTAGGGACACCTCTTTACTCTTTAGCGTATAATCGAAATAAGAAGAAGTAGAATGTGAAATTCACAAGAATGGAGCGCGAAATGGAAAAGTTACTCATTGAAGGCGGAAGGCGTTTAAACGGTACAATACGAGTAAGCGGCGCAAAGAATAGTGCAGTTGCGTTAATCCCTGCAACCATTCTTGCAGATTCCCCTGTTACAATCGGAGGAGTACCCAATATTTCTGACGTAAAAATGTTAGGCGATTTACTCACAGAAATTGGTGGGAATGTGACCTATAACGAACAAGAAATGACCGTGGATCCGTCTCGTATGGTAGATATGCCATTGCCAAATGGAAAAGTAAAAAAATTGCGTGCCTCCTACTATTTAATGGGAGCCATGCTCGGTCGCTTTAAGAAAGCGGTCATTGGTCTTCCTGGCGGCTGTCATCTAGGACCGCGTCCCATTGATCAACATATTAAAGGGTTTGAAGCGCTAGGAGCCCATGTGACCAACGAGCAAGGCGCCATCTATCTTCGTGCCGAAGAGCTAAGAGGTGCCCGGATATACTTGGATGTGGTAAGTGTTGGTGCTACAATTAATATTATGCTAGCTGCTGTTCGTGCAAAGGGTAGAACGGTTATTGAAAATGCGGCGAAGGAGCCGGAAATCATTGACGTTGCTACGCTTTTAACAAGTATGGGAGCGCGCATTAAAGGTGCAGGAACCGATGTCATTCGCATTGATGGTGTTGATTCTTTGCACGGCTGTAATCATACGATTATACCTGACCGTATTGAAGCAGGGACGTATATGATTCTAGCTGCTGCTGTCGGTGATAAAATTATGATTGAAAATGTAATTCCGCAGCATTTAGAATCTGTTACGGCAAAACTTCGTGAAGTGGGCGTCCGTATTGAAATAAACGACGACCAAATCATGGTTACAGGTGGGAATGGCTTGAAAACAGTCGATGTAAAGACGCTTGTATACCCAGGATTTGCAACAGATTTGCAGCAGCCTTTCACCGTGCTTCTTACGAAGGCGAACGGGACAGGCGTTGTAACCGATACCATTTATAGCGCTAGATTCAAACACATTGATGAACTGCGTCGTATGAATGCAAGCATCAAGGTAGAAAGCCGCTCAGCTATCATAACAGGCCCTGTAGACCTGCAGGGTGCAAAGGTTAAGGCAAGTGATCTTCGCGCAGGCGCTGCACTTGTCATTGCCGGTTTACTAGCTGAGGGAATGACAGAAGTAACTGGTTTGGAACATATTGATAGGGGATATGAAGATTTAGTTGACAAGCTACGAGGTCTTGGCGCACACATTTGGCGGGAACAAATGTCAGAGCAGGAAATTGAGCAAATACAAAACTCGTAATTAAAGGGCTAAAAGGAGAGGAATTATTGTGGAAAGAAGTTTATCCATGGAATTAGTTCGTGTAACAGAAGCAGCAGCTTTATCTGCTGCTCGTTGGATGGGACGTGGCGTAAAGGTTGAGGCAGATGATGCTGCAACAACAGCCATGCGCAATGTGTTTGACACAATTCCAATGAAGGGAACTGTTGTAATCGGTGAAGGGGAAATGGACGAGGCTCCTATGCTTTACATTGGAGAAAAGCTTGGGACAGGATATGGTCCACGTGTTGACGTAGCTGTTGATCCTCTAGAAGGTACAAATATCGTTTCCTCAGGTGGCTGGAACGCATTAGCAGTATTAGCCGTTGCAGACCATGGGAATTTATTGCATGCGCCAGATATGTACATGGATAAAATTGCAGTAGGTCCAGAAGCGGTTGGAAAAGTTGATATAGATGCTCCGGTTATCGATAACTTACGTGCTGTGGCAAAGGCAAAGGGGAAAGATATCGAAGACGTAGTAGCAACAATTTTATACCGTGATCGCCATGCAAAAATTATCGAAGAAATTCGTCAAGCAGGCGCTCGTATTAAGCTAATTGATAACGGTGATGTAGCAGGTGCTATCAATACTGCTTTTGATCATACAGGTGTCGATATTCTCTTCGGTTCTGGTGGTGCACCAGAGGGAGTTATTGCAGCTGTAGCATTAAAATGCTTAGGCGGAGAACTGCAAGGAAAGCTTCTTCCACAAAGTGAAGAAGAACTCGTTCGCTGCAAAAAAATGGGCATTGAAGATATAAATCGTATCTTGCGTATGGAAGACCTTGTACGCGGTGACGATGCTATTTTCGCTGCAACAGGTGTAACAGACGGCGAGCTTCTAAAAGGCGTTCAATTCAAAGGGAAATTCGGTACGACACAATCATTAGTTATGAGAGCGCAATCAGGTACAGTTCGTTTTGTTGATGGTCGTCATAGCTTGCAAAAGAAACCAAATCTAGTAATTAAATAATAGAAACGAAAGTTTTGGGCTAAATGGCACCCCTTAAAATAGAATGTTTTAAGGGGTGTTACCCACTATGAAGAATGTCTCTCCCGCTCTTCGTGATTATGTACAAAAATTTTAACTTTTCATTGACAATACATTATGTATCCATATACATTCAAATACAGAGCGTGTTTGTTTGATCTTCTCCAAGGCCTATTTTGATAGTATTTTCCCATAATATAGCTTTAGCAATAACAACTGATTAAATGCGGAAAAAAGAGGTTACAATAGTGAATATAATTCTACTTGCACGTACTCTTTCATAATACCTTCCGTTACAATCCCTATTTATCCAATTAAAAAGTAAAAATTAAAGCGTGGTGTCTCGATGAGTTTAACAATCTCAGCATTAGAAAACATGAAATTAAAAGAATTATACGAACATGCAAAGGAATTTAAAATTTCCTATTACAGCAAGCTGACGAAACGAGAGTTAGTGTTTGCCATTCTGAAAGCGCAGGCAGAAAAAGAAGGCTTCTTCTTTATGGAAGGCGTCTTAGAAATTATTCAATCCGAGGGTTTTGGTTTTTTACGTCCAATCAATTACTCCCCAAGTTCAGAAGATATCTACATTTCTGCTTCGCAAATTCGTAGATTTGATTTACGTAATGGAGATAAAGTATCTGGGAAGGTTCGTCCGCCTAAGGAAAATGAACGATATTTCGGTTTGCTGCAAGTAGAGGCTGTGAATGGCGATGACCCTGAATCAGCGAAAGAACGTGTGCATTTTCCTGCACTAACTCCTCTGTATCCGAATCGTCAAATGGTATTGGAAACAGAGCCAACTAATCTTTCAACACGTATTATGGATATTCTCGCTCCCGTTGGCTTCGGACAACGTGGTCTCATTGTTGCCCCTCCAAAGGCCGGAAAAACTATGCTATTGAAGGAAATTGCCCATAGCATTACCACCAATCATCCAGATGCAGAATTGATTGTCCTACTGATTGATGAACGTCCAGAAGAAGTAACAGATATCGAGCGTTCTGTTGCAGGAGATGTGGTAAGCTCTACCTTCGATGAAGTACCAGAAAATCATATTAAGGTAGCAGAGCTTGTACTAGAGCGTGCTATGCGTCTCGTTGAGCATAAGAAGGATGTTATTATCTTAATGGATAGTATTACTCGTCTTGCACGTGCATACAATCTCGTCATTCCACCAAGCGGCAGAACGTTATCTGGCGGGATTGATCCTGCTGCTTTTCACCGTCCAAAACGATTTTTTGGTGCGGCGCGAAATATCGAAGAAGGCGGCAGTCTAACCATTTTAGCTACTGCTCTTGTCGATACAGGATCTCGTATGGATGACGTCATTTATGAGGAATTTAAAGGGACAGGCAATATGGAGCTTCATCTTGATCGCAGTCTATCAGAACGCCGGATCTTCCCAGCTATTGATATTCGTCGTTCAGGAACTCGTAAGGAAGAGCTTCTGTTGCCGAAGGAACGTTTGGATAAATTGTGGTCTATTCGCAAAACGATGTCTGACTCCCCTGATTTCTTAGAGCGCTTCTTGCGTATCCTGCGCAATACAAAAACGAATGAAGAATTTTTTCGAATGATCATGGCTGAGCGTAAAGGTGCCGTAGCTTCGAAATAGGCCTTTCGTAATGGGAATCGCCCCATAAAATAACAAATAACTATGGAAAACATAATGTTGCAAAAAGCAAGTTGCGCTGTTATAATTTCCTCATGTGTGTTTTATCGTTAAACTATGCTAATTTAGCATTCCATATTACTCTGTTTCGAATGATTCAGGGCGGAAGGAGATGAAGTAAAAATGAAACAAGGAATTCATCCAAAATACAATAAGGTAGTGTTTATGGACATTAACACTGGCTTTAAGTTTCTTAGCGGATCTACAAAGTCTTCTAGCGAAACAGTTGCATGGGAAGATGGCAATACGTACCCATTGATCAAGGTGGAAATCTCTTCTGATTCTCACCCGTTCTACACAGGACGTCAAAAATTCGCTACTGCTGATGGTCGTGTTGATCGCTTCAATAAGAAATACGGTCTTAAGTAATACAATTTGCCGAAAAAGAGTGCACACTCTTATAAGACAAATTGTAATTGCGTAAGTAAAGCAGGCAAGCAGAGCTTGCCTGCTTTTTTGCGATGTTACAATATAGAAATCCGTCAAATAAAGATCGGCTTCTCATGGAACAGGAGGCTTTTTTTATGTACGTAATGAATCGAGAAGGCTGGGTTGAGGTAATATGCGGCAGTATGTTTTCTGGTAAGTCAGAAGAGCTGATCCGTCGCGTCAAACGAACTCAATTTGCCAAGCAGCATGTAATGGTATTTAAACCGAGCATTGATAAGCGCTATAGCAAAGAAGATGTCGTATCTCATAACGGCACAAGTGTTACAGCGATTCCGATTACAGCTTCAAAGGAAATCAATGAGCTTGTAACGGAAGATTTAGATGTAATTGCAATTGATGAAGTGCAGTTTTTTGATGAGGACATTGTGGAAGTGGTGCAAACACTAGCAAACCGAGGCTTTCGTGTGATCGTCGCAGGTTTAGACCAAGATTTTCGGGGTCTACCATTTGGACAAGTTCCTCAGTTAATGGCTATTGCAGAAGATGTGACAAAATTACAGGCCGTATGTTCGAAGTGCGGGGCGCCTGCAAGCCGAACGCAGCGTCTGATTAATGAAGAACCCGCTTCTTTTGATGACCCTATTATTTTAGTAGGAGCTTCCGAGTCATACGAACCACGTTGTCGTCATTGTCATACAGTACCAAAAAGAGAGGCAAATGAAAAAATCAGTTTTTGATGCACAAGAATAAGGGTAACACCTTGCTTTTTACACTTTTTGCAGACTATACTTATGTATTAGAAACTTAGGATGTTGAGGTGAGTGACGTGTTAGATCGACTACAGGCTGTAGAGCACCGTTACGAGAAGCTCAACGAACTTTTGAGCGATCCTTCTATTGTAAATGATCCGAAAAGGCTTCGTGAGTATTCAAAGGAACAGTCTGACATTCAAGAAACAGTGACTGTCTATCGTGAGTATAAAGACATCTGTGAGCAATTAGCAGATGCAAAAGCAATGCTAGAGGATAAATTAGACGCTGACATGCGTGAAATGGTGAAAGAAGAAGTTTCCTCTTTAGAAGTACAGGAAAAAGAGTTGGCAGAACGTCTGCGTATTCTTCTTATTCCGAAGGATCCAAATGATGATAAGAACGTTATTATTGAAATTCGCGGAGCAGCAGGCGGCGATGAAGCTGCCTTGTTTGCAGCTACCTTATACCGAATGTATAGCCGTTATGCGGAAATGCAAGGCTGGAAATGCGATGTCATTGAAGCAAACTATACAGAGCTAGGCGGATTTAAAGAAATCATTTTCATGATTAACGGTAAAGGCGCGTTTAGTAAAATGAAATTTGAAAACGGAGCACACCGTGTTCAACGTGTTCCAGAAACGGAGTCAGGCGGTCGTATTCATACTTCTACGGCAACGGTAGCTGTCTTGCCGGAAGCAGAAGAAGTGGAAATTGACATTAATGACAAAGATATTCGTGTTGATACATTTTGTTCAAGCGGCCCAGGGGGACAAAGTGTTAATACAACAATGTCAGCCGTTCGTTTAACACATATTCCAACAGGAGTGGTTGTTTCCTGTCAGGATGAAAAATCACAAATTAAAAACAAAGAAAAAGCAATGAAAGTATTACGTGCACGGGTGTACGATAAATTCCAACAAGAAGCACAGGCTGAGTACGATCAAAACCGGAAGCAAGCAGTTGGTACCGGTGATCGCTCTGAACGTATTCGTACGTATAACTACCCGCAAAACCGTGTAACGGACCACCGTATTGGCTTAACCATTCAAAAGCTAGACCAAATTCTGCAAGGAAAATTGGATGAATTTATTGAAGCTTTAATTATGGAAGACCAAGCCAAGAGGATGGAGGCCGCAGAATAATGCGCGTGTATGAAGCCCTCAAATGGGCTTCTTCTTTTTTGCGGGAAAGAGGACGCGATGAAAATGCGGGAGAGCTTCTCCTTCTTCATGTACGTAAGACGGACCGAACGGGAATGCTGATGGATATGCAAGCTGAATTAACCGAGGAGCAGCAGACGGAGTTTCGTAATATCGTGCAGCGTCATTATGACGGGGTTCCAATCCAGTATATTACGGGATATGAGAGCTTTTATGGACGTATGTTTCATGTGAATGAAGAAGTTCTGATTCCTCGTCCGGAAACAGAGGAGCTTGTTTTCCACGTTCTTTCACAAATACAGAAAACCTTTGGCGGTGCATCATTAGATGTGGCAGATATCGGCACAGGGAGCGGTGCGATTGCTATTACGTTAGCGCTAGAAAATCCGCATCTGTCTGTAGCTACGGTTGATATTGCTGCCCCGTCGATTGAAGTGGCGAAGCGAAATGCCGCTGAGCTTGGAGCAAATGTAACGTTTTATCAGGGGGATATGCTGCGTCCCTTCATCGAGAACGGACTGAAGCTCGACGTTGTCGTATCGAATCCACCGTATATTCCGGTGCAGGAGTGGCAGGAGCTATCACCGCTTGTGAAGGAGCATGAACCGGCACGTGCCTTAGTTGGAGGCGAGGATGGCTTAGACTTTTACCGCCGATTTATGGAGCAGTTGCCGCAGGTATTGAAGGACCGTGCCATTGTTGCCTTTGAATATGGAGCTGGGCAAGGTAAAGCTATCGAGCGCATGCTAACAGAAACGTTCCCGCATGCCGCTGTCCATCTTCTCTATGATATAAACGGAAAAGACCGTATCGTCATTGCTGAAATATAGCAGGGCGATACGTTAGACGTGATTATTTTTTTAGATTCATAGTTTAAGATTACGCTCATGTGTCCACACTGATACTACTGAAGGGACGGTGTGGATAACATGAGAAAACAGCTTATTGCTTATTTAATTCTATTGGTAATTGGTGCGCAAATGATGGCGCATTTTGGATATACGAAGGCACAGGCAAGTGTTATTCCAAAGGATGCGATCAGGCTTCGCATTTTAGCAAATAGTGATAGTGAAGCGGATCAAGCGTTAAAACGGAAGGTACGCGATCGTGTGAAGGAGCAAATCGATACGTGGGTTGCCGATTTACATTCGGTGGATGATGCTCGTACAATCATTCAAAGCCGTATTCCGCAGCTGAAGCAAACCGTAGCGAAGGTATTGCAGGAAGAGCACAGCAACCAACAGTATAAGGTGGAGTTTGGCAAGAATATCGCTTTTCCTACAAAGGTGTATGGCAATTTCGTTTATCCAGCTGGCGATTATGAGGCGGTTCTTGTTACGTTAGGAAAAGGTGAAGGTGCCAATTGGTGGTGCGTTCTATTCCCTCCACTATGTTTCCTTGACTTTGGAACGGGTACAGCTATTCAGAAGGAAGCAGCAAAGGCAGCAGAGCAGCCAGATAGTAAGCAAGACGTAACGACAGCTAGCCTGAAAGTAGAGGATAAAGGAAACGGAAATCAAGATGGTCAGGTAGTTCAAACGAAGTCTGTGGATAAGCCTGCAAGTATACATAGTAAGCAGGTTCATACAACGGTAAAAGAACAACGTGTGCATAAAGAAGAGCAGCTTGTTCCGAACGATGAGAAGGCTCAGGTTGATAACACTGCGCAGCCACCGTCTATAAAAGTCGAAGATGCTCCTGAAAAAAAAGTAGAAGTAAAATTTTTCATCGTAGACGCGATTCATTCTTTATTCTCTAAATAAGTTCTGCTACTCTCACCTCCTTCATAAGTTAGAGAAGGAGGTGAATGCCATGCGTTTTGCGACGGAGCATGATCTGCAGCGGCTTCTCGCTTTTTTAGGACAGGCCGGCGTTAGTACGGAAAACGTAGATACGCTATTTTCACAGTTTATGATTGAGGAAGATGAACAGGGGCAGATGAAGGTGGCCATCGGCTATGAGAGAGCAGGTGAGGAAGCCTTGCTTCGTTCGTTAGTACTTTCTCAAAGAATGAATCCGCTGGACATACTCGAATTTCTGCAAACATTTCTGGGGCGCCTGAAAATGAGAGGAATTACAAATGTTTATGTACTAGCTAAGCATAAGGATTTGCCACTTTTCCACATGTTTGGCTTTGAAGCTGTGGAAAAGGTTCCGAAGCAAATTACTGATATACCTCATTTTCAAAGGAATGTAAGGAATGATTGTATTGTTTTGAATTGTCAGCTATTCACAAAGTTATCCACTATTTTATAAGGGTTATTCACATTCTGTGGATAAACCCTATTTGTATAGATCGTTTTTTTCGTAGTAAACTAGACAAATAACGATGTTCTCACAAGGAAAAGGACGTGGTAAGGAATGGAAACGAAGCTTTGGACTGTGGATAAAAATGTTGAAAACGATGGTACATATCCACAATTACAGGAAGCCGCAAATCTTCTACAGCAAGGAGAAGTGGTAGCTTTTCCGACGGAAACGGTATATGGCCTCGGAGCAGATGCTATGAAAAACGAGGCAGTTCGAAAAATCTTTGAAGCAAAGGGAAGACCGAGCGACAATCCACTAATTGTCCACATTGCAGATGCAGAGCAGCTTACACCGATCGTATCCTCGATCTCCCCGCTTGCCCATGTGCTGATGGAGACATTTTGGCCAGGTCCGCTTACTCTCATCTTCCCAAGCTCGGACCGCGTGGCAACGCGAGTGACCGCAGGACTGAACACGGTTGCTGTGCGCATGCCTGATCATCCCGTTGCCCGTGCGCTTCTGAAGATGGCGAATGTTCCGGTGGCAGCACCGAGCGCAAATGTATCGGGACGCCCGAGCCCAACGCTAGCTTCACATGTATATGCCGATTTAAATGGGAAAATCGCCGGCATTGTGGACGGCGGAGCTACCGGAGTAGGGGTTGAATCGACTGTACTGGACATCACGAGCGAAGTACCTACGATATTACGCCCAGGCGGTGTGACGAAGGAGCAATTGGAGGCAGTGATCGGACCAGTAGAGCTTGATAAAGGCTTACAGGATGAATCGCTAAAACCGAAAGCACCTGGTATGAAATATAAGCATTATGCGCCGAAAGCTCCCCTTACAATCGTAGAAGGTTCGCCCAGCTATATAGAGCAGCTGGCATCGCAGCAACAAGGTAAGAAAGTAGGGATTTTAACAACTGAGGAAAATGCCGACTTCTACCGGGCAGACTATGTGCTTGCTTGCGGAAAACGAGCAGATCTTGCAACAGTAGCAGCGCATTTATATGATACGCTGCGCCAATTTGATGAAGTAGACGTGGACGTCATTTATAGTGAATCCTTTCCAAAGGAAGGGATGGGAATCGCTATTATGAATCGTCTTGTGAAGGCAGCTGGACATCAAATCATCGTGGAATAGAGTGAAATGATTTAAGTAAAAATAACTTCTATCCTTCTTTGGACGTGCATATGTTTAAGTAGCAAGTCCAAGGAGGGAACATATGGACATTGGACATATCATCGGAGAGCTCGTAACCCTAAGCTTTATGGCAGTAGCCCTTGGGCTAGATACCTTTTCCGTTAGTCTAGGAATGGGGATGATCGGGCTCAAACGGAGGCAAATCTTTAACATAGGTATGATCATTGGTGTATTTCACTTCATTATGCCTCTTCTAGGGATTGGTCTCGGCCGTATCCTTTCGGAAAAGTTTGGATCGCTGGCTACGATTGTTGGAGGCGTGGTTTTGCTCGGACTTGGCTTTCACATCGTATACTCTTCCTTAATTAGAGGGAATGAGAAACGATCCGCACCAACATCGGGTCTCGGCCTATGTTTATTTGCCTTTGGCGTCAGCTTAGACAGTTTTTCAGTCGGCTTAAGTCTTGGCATATTTGGAGCGCGAACGTGGGCAACGATTGTCATTTTTGGACTCGTCAGCGCGCTTCTTACTTGGACAGGGCTCATTCTCGGCCGTCACGTAGAGAAAGTGTTCGGAACCTACGGCGAAGTACTTGGCGGAATGATCCTGATTGGCTTTGGCTTAAAGCTATTATTTCCTTTATGAAAAAAAGCGAAGGGACGGCTTCGCTTTTTTATCATTTCACGACAGAAGACTCTCACTTCAAGGAATATGAAGGGCGTAGCCCAATAAGAATTCGTTGGCAAATCGTAACCGAATCAAATAAAAAACAAGCACGGCCGAAGCCGTGCTTGTTTCATTTTCGGGTGTTACTTATAGAACGTAAGCACCAGGTCCAACTAAAGCAACACCAACTGCTACTGCAATTAAAACAAGATTGTATTCAAATCCGTTTGCTGTAACCCATAAACCATTTTTACCATGTACGGTAGCGATTGCTATAACCATCGTTACGACAATAAGAAGTGCTCCTACCCAAGTAAGTACACCAGCAGCGAAAAGAAGTCCTCCTACAAGCTCAGAAGCTCCGGCCATAAATGCCATAAATACGCCAGGCTTCATTCCGATTGATTCTAACCAGCCACCTGTACCTTTCAAGCCGTAGCCGCCAAACCAACCGAATAATTTTTGTGCCCCGTGACCAACGAATAAAAGTCCAATGATTAAACGAATAATTAAAAGTCCTAAGTCCATCATAATAGTAATTCCTCCTAATAAAATTTATTTACTTACTTTACATAAGCTATAGTATATCAGTAACTTACTTTTGTCAAGCTACTTATATAAAATCCGGGAGATAAACATAAAAAACTTCCCGATTTCGGGAAGTTTCACTTTAATTGTCCAGCTCCAGCGCCTAGCCCCTCGAGGTCAAATAACCCCGAACATATGAAGTCAAAGAACGACTTCCTATGTTCGAGAACATTTGCTTGTCGGGGCTGACCAAGGCGCTTGCGCTTTTCTTAGGTTAGATCCTTATATTTTTTAAGTTTGCGTACGACAGAGGGCTGGCTAATGCCCAGAAACTTAGCCATTTCATACGTTGATGTGCATTGTTTATAGGCTTTCAAAATCATCTGTTGTTCCACTTTTTCTAAGACCGTCTTTAGATCGTGTTCTTCATAAAATGGTTCCTCCATGACAAGGGGAGTTTCTTTTCTCTCAGTCGATCTATTCCCGACCATGAAAGGAGGTAGGGAGTGCGGATAAATGGTCGATTCCTCGGTTGTTAAAACGAGTCGTTCTACTAAATTCTCTAATTCTCGAACATTGCCAGGCCAGCTGTATTGAATCAGAATTTCATAGGTAGATGAATGGAATGTTTTTAACTTTTGGTATTTCGCATTCATTCGATTTAAATAATGATTAAGTAACAAAGTAATATCTTCTTTTCGTTCGCGTAAAGGGGGGAGTAAAATTGGAATTACATTTAATCGGTAAAATAAATCAAGTCGGAATTTTCCTTCTTCCACCATTTTGTCTAAATTACGATTTGTTGCTGCGACGAGCCGAAAATCGATATGATTTTCTTTATTTCCGCCAATTCGCATAAACTTTTTTTCTTGCAGAACTTTTAACAATTTTACTTGGATAGCTAAAGGCAATTCTCCAATCTCATCTAAAAATAAAGTTCCGTTATGAGCTTGTTCAATCAGCCCTTGCTTCCCATACTTTTGCGCACCTGTAAAAGAGCCAGATTCATAGCCAAACATTTCAGATTCAAATAAATTTTCGGGTATGGTACTGCAATTTACTTCAATAAACGGTTCTTTGTGACGGTGACTATGATTGTGCAGGGAACGAGCAAACATACTTTTTCCGACTCCCGATTCTCCTAATAACAATACAGTTGCACCTGTGTCGGCGACTCGATAAATCGTTTTTAAGATTTGCAGCATTTCTTTACTTCGATAGAGAATCCCTTCTTTTCCACGAAGCTCCTCAACCTCTGTTTGGTAGCCTTTTACTTTTCTTTTTAATTGTTCATATTGATCTTGAAGATTACGAATCTCTGTTTGATCTTGGGCATAGCTGATTACGCGGATTAACTTCTTATCATCATTGAAAATGGGATAGGCTGTCGACATAATAATTTTCCCGGTCTTCGTATGCTGCATAATTTGGATTGCTTTTCGTTCTTTTATTACCATGGCCGTAATGGATGGAGAAAGAATCCCCTCTTCTTGAAGCGTATAAACGGATTTGCCAATATAATTATCCGTTTTGACCCCATAAACAGCCCAGTGATCAAGATTGGTATACAGAATAACCCCGTTCTCATCGGTAATTGTAATATTGTTATTCGAGGTCTGGATAATCGTATCTAAAATCGTATCTTCAATTGAAAGATTCATAAGACCCTCCTTTTTCTACTTAACTTGGTAATACATGGAAATGGTTGATTCAAATATAAATCATACAAGATGTAATAATCAAGAAAAGAATCAAAATTAATCAATAAATGAATCGTTCTCTAAAAAATGATGGTTAAAATGCTGATTTTTAAACAAATCTATTTTTGGCATGAATCTTGCTATTGAATAGATACAACACAATATTTTTTTTTTAGAAAGGATGGTTTATATGTTAAAAGATGTAACCTTGGCGAAAGAATTGAGTGAATTAGATAAGAAACACTTTGTCCATCCAACGTCTTCGATTTCACAGCAGCAGGAGAATGGACCTAGTTTTATTTTCACAGAAGGAAAAGGAATCTATCTTACTGATATTACTGGAAGAAAAGTCATTGATGGAATGTCATCTTTGTGGAACGTAAATGTAGGACACGGACGAGAAGAGATCGCAAAAGTTGCTTATGAGCAAATGTCTAAACTGGCGTTTAATTCTTGTTTTTCAACATTTAGCAATGAACCTGCAATTCGATTAGCAACAAAAATCGCCTCCCTTGCACCCGGGGATTTAAATGCTGTCTTCTTTACTTCCGGTGGATCCGAATCAAATGATACAGCGATTAAACTTGCTCGTCATTATTGGCTTTTAAAAGGGATGCCAAATCGTCAAAAAATTATATCCCGTACAAAGTCGTATCATGGTGTAGCGATGGGAGCAACGAGTGCAACTGGATTAAAGCCGTTCCGTGATTTTACGAATTCGCTTGCACCTGATTTTTATTATGTAGAGGGTTCCTCTATCGAAGCATTGCGCGGGGCGATCGAGCAAGAAGGACCTGAGACGATTGCAGCTTTTATTGCTGAACCGGTTCAAGGTGCTGGCGGTGTGAATATCCCAACAGAAAGCTATTTTCAAGAAGTAAGAAAAATATGTGATGAATACGGTATTTTAATGATTGCCGATGAGGTGATTACTGGATTTGGCAGAACCGGCACGTTTTTTGGTATGGAGCATTATGGCGTTACCCCTGATATGATGAGCTTTGCGAAAGGTGTGACGAGCGGTTACGCCCAATTAGGCGGCGTGATTCTATCAGATAAGATTCATAACGATTATATAAAACTGTCAAAGGGTACGTTATTACATGGCTACACATACAGCGGACATGCGATGTCCTGCAGCGTCGCTTTAAAAAATATTGAAATCATTGAACGCGAAAATTTAGTTGAAAATTCAAGACTGATGGGTATTGAAATGTTAAATGGCTTTAAATATCTACAGCGTAAACACCAAATTGTCGGGAATGTAAGGGCACTTGGTCTGATTGGCGGTATGGCAATTGTCAAGGATAAGAATACTGGGGAAGGGTTTGAAACACAATTAACTCCGAAACTAGTGGAAGAAGCTACGAAACGCGGATTAATTCTTCGAGCTGTCACTTTTGATCAAGATACACTCGTGTTTGCACCGCCGTTAATCATTAATAAAAAAGAGATCGAGAGAATGATAGAAATACTGGATGAAGCGATTACAGCAGTTGAACAAGAAGTTTTATAAGGGAACAAAAAAGATAAGGAGTGAAAAATTATGATTATTGGAGTACCAAAAGAAATCAAAAACAATGAAAATCGTGTAGGTATCACACCAGCTGGGGTTGCAAATTTCGTGAAAAATGGTCATGAAGTCTGGATTGAATCAGGAGCTGGACTAGGCAGCGGTTTTACAAATCAAAATTATACAGAAGTAGGAGCAACAATTGTTCCTTCCGCTAAGGAAGCATGGAATGCGGACATGGTCATTAAAGTAAAAGAGCCGTTAGCATCTGAATATAGCTACTTTCGTGAAGGCTTGATTCTTTTTACGTACCTGCATCTTGCCCCAGAACCAGAATTAACAAAAGCGCTTGTTGAGAATAAGGTTGTTGCGATTGCTTATGAAACGATTCAGCTAGAAAATGGGTCTCTTCCATTATTAACACCGATGAGTGAAGTAGCTGGAAGAATGTCTGTCCAAATAGGTGCACAATATTTAGAAAAGCATGAAGGCGGAAAAGGTGTCTTACTTGGAGGTGTTCCAGGAGTATCCCCAGCTGAGGTTGTTATTGTTGGCGGCGGGATTGTTGGGACGAATGCCGCAAAAATGGCGATGGGCTTAGGCGCAAATGTTACGATCTTAGATACAAATATAGATCGTCTTCGTCAGCTTGATGATATGTTCCAAGGAAGATTGAACACACAAATGTCGAACAGCTTTAATCTTGCCGAATCCGTTAAGAAAGCCGATTTACTAATTGGTGCAGTTTTAATCCCAGGAGCTCGTGCGCCGCGAATTGTTACGGAAGAGATGATTAAAACGATGCAGCCGGGTTCAGTGGTAGTTGATGTGGCAATCGATCAAGGCGGTTCAATCGAAACAATCGATCATATTACAACACATAGTGAACCAACTTATGAAAAACATGGTGTCGTTCATTATGCTGTCGCGAATATTCCAGGAGCAGTAGCGCGTACATCAACAATGGCTCTAACGAATGTTACCATTCCATATGGTGTTCAGATTGCTAACAAAGGCTATCAAAAAGCTGCACGAGAAAACAAGCCATTAGCATACGGAATCAATGTTATAGATGGAAACGTGACATATAAAGCCGTAGCTGAAGCTCATGGCTATCCATACATTCCAATTGAAAATTTTTTAGCCAAAGAGAGTCTAAACGTATAACAAAGGAAACTGGGGGAGAGCAATGAATAGTTATGTAAATAGTTATACGAGTTATTTCAATTACATTGGCGGACAATGGACAGAAGCGAAGAATGGGTCGACGCATGCGCATTATAATCCGGCTAATCCATCCGAGTGTATCGGTTTGACAGCGAATTCTTCAGCTGAAGAAGTAGACGAAGCAGTTGCACAGGCAAAGCAGGCATTTCTTACATGGAAGCAATTCTCTCCTGTACAGCGTGGAGAGGTTTTGCGAAAGGCTGCTGACCTTTTGGAAAAGCAAGTTCAAGAAATTGCCGAAACGGCTTCGAAAGAAATGGGAAAACGACTTGTAGAAACGAAAGGCGAAGTACTTCGAGGTGCAATGATTTTACGCTATTATGCACAGGAAGGAATGAGGAAGATGGGAGAGCTTCTCCCATCTGTAAATCCTCAAAATACATTGTATTCTGTTCGGGTTCCTTTAGGAGTGATTTCAGTCATCACACCATGGAACTTTCCTGTGGCGATTCCAATGTGGAAAATAGCACCGGCTCTTGTGTACGGAAATACGGTTGTTTGGAAAGCAGCGCAAGAAACAGGTATAACAGCAGTCATGCTTGCGAAAGTTTTTGAACAAGCGGGCTTACCTAAAGGTGTATTAAATCTAGTAAGTGGAAGAGGCAGCATCGTAGGGAATGCCATGGTGGAGCATCCAGATACGGCCGCTGTTACATTTACCGGATCTAACCAAGTTGGGCGAGAGATTGCCTTAAAAGCAGTGGCGCAAAATAAAAAGTTCCAGCTGGAGCTTGGGGGTAAAAATCCTGTCGTTGTCCTTGAGGATGCTGACTTGGATCTAGCTGCTAAGCTAACACTTGAAGGGGCAATGAAGCAAACGGGTCAGCGCTGCACTGCAACAAGCCGAGCGTATGTAGAAGCGTCCATTTACGATTCGTTTATGGAAAAGCTAGTAGATAAAGTAAAACAAATTAAAGTAGGGGATAGCCTAGATGAAACGGTAGATATGGGACCAATCGCCTCTGCTAAACAATTAGAAAGTGTTGTTTCTTATATAGAGAAAGGGATTGATGAAGGGGCTGAACTCCTTTATGGCGGAAAACGTTTACATGGGCCGGACTTCAAGGAGGGATACTTTATTGAACCAACGATCTTTGGAAATGCAACGAATGAGATGACGATTACGAAGGAAGAAATTTTCGGACCTGTCCTAGCTGTAATCAAAGTTGCTGATTATAAAGAAGCGCTCGCTAAAGCAAATGATACTATGTTTGGGTTAAGTGCATCGTTATTTACAACAAGTTTGGACAAGGCATTTCATTTCATTAAGAACAGTGAGGTTGGGATGGTTCAAATTAACGGTGAAACAGGCGGCGCAGAACCGCAGGCTCCGTTTGGCGGTACGAAAGAATCCAGCTCAGGTACACGCGAACAAGGTCAGGCAGCTGTTGAATTTTTCACTTCTTATAAAACAGTATCCATTACTTCTTCTTTGTAGCATGTAGTTAAAGCGCTTCCAAGGTAACGAATGGTTCCGCACCCTAAGCCTAAACACTTTCATGCGCGGAACCGTTTGGTTACGGATGATAGATATATTGGAACACATAAACTTTGCCAAGGCGGTGGTCAAAATGAATGATCAAAATAATGAACTGAAACATGTTCTTAAGACTAGGCATGTAACGATGATTTCTATTGGCGGTGTAATCGGTGCGGGGCTATTCGTAGGAAGTGGTACGATGATTACGACAGCAGGACCTGGAGCACTCCTATCGTATGGAATTGCCGGACTTCTCATCGTTCTGATTATGCGTATGCTGGGAGAAATGGCTGTTGTAAATCCTGATAGCGGATCTTTTTCCACCTATGCACATCAAGCACTTGGTCCTTGGGCTGGGTATACGATTGGTTGGTTATATTGGTTTAATTGGTTGATCATCGTTGCGATCGAGGCTACGTTATTGGGAGGTATGGTTCATGATTGGTTACCTTCCATACCAATATGGGCGGCAAGTTTTGCATTTCCTATTCTATTAACGATTACAAATATGTTCTCAGTCAAAGCATACGGAGAATTTGAATATTGGTTAGCTTTCATTAAAGTATCTGCCATAGTCATATTCCTATGTTTAGGTGCAGCAATCATTTTCGGTTTTGTTCCAGGGGTTAAAACACTAGACCTTGCAACTTTTACAGCGAACGGCGGCTTTTTCCCTCATGGATGGATGCCGGTACTTCTTAACGTAATCTTTATTACGTTCTCACTATCCGGGAGTGAGGTAGCAGCAATTGCAGCTGGAGAATCTACAAACCCTAAAAAAAATATAATAAAGGCGATAAACGCGGTAGTGTGGCGGCTTCTTCTTTTCTTTGTTGGTTCCGTTGCCATATTGGTTATGGTGATTCCAGCGGGTGCCAAAGACTTGCTTAAAACTCCATACGCCAGTGTCTTCAAACTGGCAGGTCTTCCTGCTGCGGCTCAAATTATGACTGTTGTAATCTTTATTTCCTTGCTCTCCGTTTTAAATTCAGGGTTGTATACAAGTTCCCGTATGATATATTCTCTTGCGAAAAAAGGAGATGCCCCAAGTTTCCTCGCACGTGTAAATAAAAGGGGAATTCCGTACTGGGCTTTAGCTGCGAGCGTTTTTTTCGCTTATGTATTCACCTTTTCTAAATTTGCGTCTCCTGATAAATTATTTGTATTTTTAGCTGATAGCTCAGGCGGCGTCACGCTGATTATGTATATACTTATCGCCTTCTCACATATACGTTTACGTAGAAAAATGGAAAAGGAAAATCCCGAGAAACTGACAGTGAAAATGTGGTTATTCCCCTACTTAACGTACGCAACGATTCTTGTCGTATTTGCCATTTTTATTGCCCAAGTTTTTATCGATTCTATGCGATCTCAATTCTACCTTACTTCCCTCCTAACAATCTTAGTTATAGGATCTTACTTCCTGTTTAATTATAAAAAAGAAGAACCAGTTGTTCAGCAGCTAGAAGAAGTAAAAGTGTCAGAGTAAATCATAAGGGGACATGCTAGAACTATACTAACCTTGCCAAGGAGGTGATACTAGTTTTTGCATGTTCCCTTATGCTTAATAGACTGATAATTAAGAAAATTAGGACAGGAGTGAAGAAATAACGATGACGCAAACGCGATTAGCAATCGATGTAGGTGGTACATTTACCGATGTATTTGTTTTTGATGAGAGCACTGGAAATGTTTTTGTAACGAAAACATCTTCCACACCATCGAATCCAGAACGGGGAATTTTAGATGGAATTGAAAAAGCGCAGTTGCAGGGTAAAGATATTAAAGTATTTTCACACGGTACAACAGTTGGTACGAATGCTTTAATTGAAAGAAAGCTACCGAAGACAGCGTTAATTACAACAAAAGGGTTTCGAGATGTTCCGGAAATTCGGCGCGGGACAAAGAATGACTTATGGGATACGTACAAAGATACTGCAAAACCGTATATTCAAAGGAGAGACCGTTTTGAAGTAATAGAAAGAACTGATTATGACGGTAAGGTGATTACTGACATTGACGAAGAAGAAGTTCGTCAGCTTGCAAGAAAATTAAAAAAACGCGGCACAGAGTCCATTGCTGTTTGTTTTATAAATGCTTATGTGAATGGTGAGAACGAAGCAAGGGTAAAGGAGATTATCCAAGCAGAAATACCAGACATTTATATTTGTATATCAAGTGAAGTACTGCCGGAGATATTTGAGCATGAACGTATGAGTACAACCATTATTAATGCAGTACTAGGCCCAATTATGAGCCAGTATATTAATAGATTAGAAGGAGAAATGAAACAAAAAGGGTATGAAGGAGATATTCTTGTTTTGCACTCTGGCGGTGGTGTCATGACGTCTAGTACCGTTCCTCGTTATGCTGCGAGACTAGCAAGCTCAGGGATTGCGGCTGGGGCAATTGCCAGTAAGCATATTGCCAAATTATGCGGCTTCCATAATGCCATTGGACTGGATATGGGAGGTACAAGTACAGATATTTCCTTAATGTATGATGGCGATATACGAATTACAAAAGACTGGTACATTGAATATGGCTATCCAATTGGTTTTCCTAGTATTGAAATCTTAACTATTGGGGCTGGTGGAGGAAGCTTAGCATGGGTGGATGAAGGTGGTTCCTTACGTAATGGACCACAAAGTGCGGGGGCTGTTCCAGGACCAGCTTGCTACCAAAGGGGCGGAACAGAAGCAACAAATTCAGATGCAAATCTAGTTCTTGGTCGTCTAGGGGTCGATCTATTAAACGGAACAATGAAATTGGATAAAGAAAAGGCATCACAGGCTGTTGAAAAAATTGCGAAGCAGTTTCATTATTCCATAGAAGAAGCTGCCAATGCCATTATTCAAGTAGCAAATGCAAATATGTGCGATGCGCTCAGGTTAATTTCCGTAAGACGCGGCTATGACCCACGCGACTTTGCTCTTGTTGCCTTTGGTGGAGCTGGACCGTTACACGGTGCGCACTTAGCAAAGGATATGGAAATACCAACCATTATTGTCCCTCCTCATCCTGGTGTAGCTGCGGCAATGGGATGCTTGTTAGTAGATTATCGACATGATATATCCAAAACATTTGTGAAGAATTTCAATGGTGTTTCGGTAGAAGAACTAGAAGCTGCATTTGCTGGAATGGAAAAAGAAGCTGAAAAATTATTAGAAGAAGAAGGTGTAGGAAGTGATCACTCTACACTCATGCGTTACATTGACATGAGATATAACGGCCAATGGCGCTCATTAGCGATACCTGTAAGCAACAACATTCTTTCCTTGGATGAAGTATTAGAGGCTTTTCATCAAGAGCATGAACGTGAATTTGCTTACTCTGATCGCAACCAACCCGTTGAAATTTACGGATTACGTGTAACTGCAATTGGAACTGTACCGAAACCAGAGTTTCCTAAGTATGGACCATCTGGATCGATTGAAGATGCAATAAAAGAAGTAAGAGATGTTTACTTCGATGGGGAATTTGTCCCGACTCAGGTATACGATCGTGAGAAAATTCCTGTTTTATCTGAAATTCAAGGTCCTGCAATTGTTGACCAGCTTGATACAACGACAGTTATTCCGCCAGACTTCACAGCAACCGTTGATGTTTATCGAAACTTAATTATCACTGTGAATAAATAAAAGGAGAGGTGAAGACGTTGAATAAAAATACTCAACAGGAAATAACAAACCGTCTCGATCCTGTTACATTCGAAGTATTAAAAAATGGCTTTATCAACCTTGTGGATCAAATGGCAGAACAACTTTTAAGAACTTGTTATTCCTTTGTTATTTATAACCGTGACTTCAGTTGTGCTCTTTGTGACTCGTTAGGAAATACAGTTATGCAAGGAACACAAGATATTTCGGTACACGTGGGAACATTACATTTAACAGCGAAGGCCATTTTAGAGGATTTTTGTGATGATATTCACCCTGGAGATGTTTTCCTAGTTAACGATCCATACAGGGGCGGCACTCACTTTAACGATACGCGTGTAGTATTACCTGTATTTCATGAAGATAGGTTAATCGCTCTTATGCAAGTAAATGGTCACTGGGCAGATATGGGTGGTACAACTCCAGGTTCTTTCGATATTAATGCAAAGGAGCATTATGGGGAAGGCGTTAGAATTCCGCCCCTACGTATATATAGTCGTGGAACTTACTTGAAAGATGTCGTGAATGTTTTAGTGACAAATATGCGGGTTCCTGAAGAAAGAGTTGGGGATTTAAGAGCGCAGGTGGAAGCGGCAAAAGTTGGACAAGATCAGCTTCAGGGTATTGTTAGAAAGTATGGTCTAGAGACAACTCTCATTGCGTTTGAAGAGGTTCAAAATTATGTAGAGCGCTTAGCAAGAACGAAAATTAAATCTTTACCAAAGGGAACATGGGAAACAGTCGATTATATTGATATGGACCCAGAAGTAGGAGATGGCCTTATCCCAATTCGAGTGAAAATGACCATTTCGGATGATGAGATTCATTATGATTTAAACGGATCTCACCCTTATATTGGATGTTTTCTAAACTCAGGGTTTGGGGCATCCTTGTCTGCGACTTATGCCGGAACAAAAACATTTTTCCCGGAAATTCCTTTGAATTCAGGATTTTATCGAGTGGTAAAGGTTGATTTACCTGAAGACTCGGTAGTAAATGCGCCAAGTCCGATTGCTGTAACGGGTTTCTGTTCCGGAACATTTGAAAAAATTATGAATGCTTGCTTCGAGCTTTGGTCAAATGTCATTCCAGAAAGAGCGATTGCTTGTTCTTTCAACTTAGAATACTTACTTATAGGTGGTACGGATGCAAGAACGGATCACAGTAACTATTTTATGTGGTATGACTGGATGGCAGGAGGGCACGGCGGCCGTATTGACCGAGATGGTGCAAATACTACCTCCCCTGTGTTTGGAGTTGGTCTAAGTGTACAGCCTTGCGAAGGTCAAGAACGATTATCTCCAGTTGTTACGACGAAGCATGAAATCATTACGGATTCAGCAGGACCGGGTAAATATCGCGGCGGATGCGGTGTTGAAAAAGGCGGAATTTTATCTGATATAAAAAATACCGTCATGTCCTATTGTTGTGACCGTTCTCGTTCCGTTACATGGGGGATTTTTGGAGGGCTTCCTTCGTATCCACATGGTGCATGGCTAAATCCCGATACAGACGAAGAACAATTTTTAGGGACTGTTTTTTCAAATGTTGAAGTAAAAAGCGGTGATTCCTTTGTTAGACCATCGGCAGGCGGCGGTGGATTAGGTGATCCGCTTGAACGTGATATCTATGCTGTTTTAGAAGATGTGATAGATGGATATGTTTCGATTGAAAGAGCAAGAAAAGATTATGGAGTTGTGATTAGCGAGATTGATAAAGATCTTGATTTGTTTGAAATTGACTATGAAGCGACAAAGGTGGAGAGAGGCTTTATTCGAAGCAATCGTAAAAATTGGCTGGAAACCGATCCTTTCCTTGTGGAAAAGCAGTTTCGTGAAGGAGAAATTGATAAGCTAGATGTGCTTCGCCGTTTTGGCGTCATTATGGATTATAGTGCGAACAAAGTACTGCCAAAATCAACGGAGCAATTTAGAGAATCTTTACGAAAGCGTTCCTTGGCTTATTGGAATTAATTAAACAAAAACAAGGAGGGGGTTCCCTCCTTGTTCTCATCTAAACCGAATATTATATAGATTTTTCATAGGAAATACCTTGCATTTCTTGTACGCGTTTTAGCACTTTTACGAGCGGAATAACAGTAATCGCCGTAAAGATCATTCCTGGAATGGTAGGGATTAATAACGTTATGTACGGAACACCTAGGGTCAAGGATAATACGAGTCTTGCCGCCATCGTACCTATGGGTCCTGCTACAAGTAGAACCGGAATGGACGGGCGCAGCAAAGCTACAAGTCCTCCTGCTACCAAGCGAAAGACAAGGGCTACCTCAATATTAAATACCGTGTGTAAACCCATTGCGAACAAAATAGCACTAGAAATAAGGCCGGCAATAAAATAACGTTTAAAACCAAATACGGCTGCAATGGCAACTGCAATAGGAGCTGAAAGCTGAAATTCTGCGCCTGGTAAACCAATAGGAATTTTAATAAAGCCAGTGATAGAAATCAAAGCAGCAAGTAAGCTGTATTCAACCAATGTATACGTTTTTCCTTTCTTCACTTCGAATCTCCTCCTTTTATTGTTAACTATATTTTAATTTAGGTTAACAATTAAGTAAATAGGGATAGAGAAAAATGGAAGTGTAGGTATATTTATACTATATATAGGAAGATAGTTCATACAATTTTACAAAAAAACAAATAAAACGAGTAAAAATCTTTACACGGTTTCGGTATGATAGGTAGTACGGAAACCAGGTTTATACATAGGTTTACTTTTAGATCCACGCATTTTGTACGGAAAATGCGTGGATTATTTGCTTCCTATTACCAACTTTTCTCCTCTTGCAGTATGATAGGAGTATACATTTGCACAAACTGTAACGTAAGGAGGAGTGGCGAATGAACATCCTATTTGTTTGTACTGGAAATACGTGTCGCAGTCCGATGGCGGAGGCAGTCTTTCGGCATTATGCGAATGATACCTTTCAAGTAAAATCGGCTGGTGTGTTTGCAGCAGAGGGATGTGATGCTTCTTTACATGCGAAGCAAGCTTTAGAGGATAAAGGAATTGCTATTGATCATTCTGCACAGCCGGTGACGGAGGAGTTGCTTAATTGGGCAGATATTGTGCTAGCGATGACACAAAGTCATAAGCTGAGCATCCTGCAGTACTATCCGTATATGAAGGATAAGGTGCTTACGCTGTATGAAGCTACCGGCGATGAAAGACGCGATATTTCGGATCCGTACGGAGGCTCACTGCAAGTATATAAGAACACATTAGATGAGCTGGAGATGCTCATTCAACGTTTTATCGAAAAACTAGAAAATGAGCGTTCGGAAGACTGACGTTTCGTGTATAATAATAGATTGGAAATCACAATTGGAGGGACAACTCATGAAAGTAGTAATCGCATCTGACCACGGCGGTATGACGATCCGCAAGGAAATTGTTAGTTTATTAGAAGAAATGGGTATTGAATATAAAGATTTAGGCTGTGAATGTGAAGCAGGCTCTGTTGATTATCCTGATTTTGCGTTTCCGGTAGCAGAAATGGTTGCAAGCGGCGAATATGATCGCGGCATTTTAATTTGCGGTACAGGAATTGGCATGTCCATTGCAGCTAATAAAGTAAAAGGAATTCGTGCTGCACTTGTGCATGATTCATTTAGTGCAAAGGCAACACGTCAGCATAATAATAGTAATATCCTTACAATGGGCGAACGTGTCATTGGCCCTGGTTTAGCAAGAGAAATCGCAGAAATTTGGCTAACGACCGAATACGAAGGCGGACGCCATGAAAAAAGAATTAGCAAAATCGACACGTACGAAGCAGAGTAATTCTTGTAGAAAAAACGAGAAGGATTCTTACTTTTTTAAGCGTATACAAGCATGATATAATGTGCCTGAAGAACCCCCGCGAAAGGAAGAAAATCGTGATGGATGAGCTAGAACATTGGAAACAACAATTGCGAACGGCGCTGACTGACTATCAAGAGCAAGCACAGCTAGAAGAAGGTAATCTCTTTGTCGTAGGTTGCAGTACGAGCGAAGTGATTGGGGAAAAAATCGGTACTGCTGGAACAATGGCAGTGGCAGAGTCTATTTATGCAGAATTAAAGCAGTTCCAAGACAAACATGGCATTTCGCTGGCATTCCAAGGTTGCGAGCACATCAACCGCGCCTTGACCATCGAACGTGAGACAGCAAAGAAGCTTGGCTTTGAAGTTGTTTCGGTCATTCCGGTACGTTCGGCAGGCGGGGCATTGTCAACCTATGCGTATCATCATATGAAAGATCCGGTCGTTGTAGAATTTATCAAGGCGGATGGCGGCATTGACATTGGTGATACATTCATCGGTATGCATTTGAAACACGTAGCTGTTCCTGTTCGAACGAGCATTAAGGAAATTGGGAAAGCCCATGTGACAATGGCGAAAACGAGAGCAAAGCTAATCGGCGGCGTTCGTGCCGTCTATGCGGTGGAAAACGTATCAGTTACTTGTCTATAAAGTTGGGAGGATAACAAGGGGAGATATTCCGATTGTTATCCTCTTTTTTTACCCCTCTCTGGAATAGTGTGAAAATAAAGAGTTTTTCAAGTTGTATTTGATTTTTTCCTTTTACCTTATCGTAAGTCATGATAGAATGAAGATGACCAAAACGTGAATATTAGATCGAATTACTGTAATAACATTCGTATTTTTTGTATAAATGCCAATGTTTCAAAGCTGTGCACGTAGTTCGTTAAGAAAAAAGGGGGATTTCACATGAATCATGTAAAGCTGCAAGATGAAAAGGTGTATGAAGCAATTCAGTTAGAGTTAGGGAGACAACGTTCTAAAATTGAATTGATTGCGTCTGAAAACTTTGTTAGTGAAGCAGTTATGGAAGCACAAGGCTCTGTATTAACGAACAAATATGCAGAAGGCTATCCTGGCAAGCGTTATTATGGCGGCTGCGAATATGTTGATATTGTCGAAGATATTGCAAGAGACAGAGCGAAAGAAATATTTGGAGCTGACCATGTGAATGTTCAACCGCACTCTGGCGCCCAAGCAAATATGGCAGTATACTTTACGGTTCTTCAAGCTGGTGATACCGTTCTTGGTATGAACCTATCTCATGGTGGTCACTTAACACATGGTAGTCCTGTTAACTTTAGTGGTGTTCAATATAACTTTGTAGAATACGGAGTAGATAAGGATACTCATCTTATAGACTATGATGATGTTTTGGCAAAGGCAAAGGAACATAAGCCAAAATTAATCGTAGCAGGAGCAAGCGCATATCCACGTGTGATCGATTTCAAGAGATTTCGTGAAATCGCGGATAGCGTAGGCGCATACTTAATGGTAGACATGGCCCACATTGCAGGCTTAGTAGCAGCAGGATTACACCCAAGTCCAGTCCCTTACGCACACTTTGTAACAACAACAACTCATAAAACATTACGCGGCCCTCGCGGCGGTATGATTTTATGTAAAGAAGAATTTGCAAAGCAAATTGATAAATCAATCTTCCCTGGTATTCAAGGTGGTCCGCTTATGCATGTGATTGCTGGTAAAGCAGTTGCATTTGGCGAAGCACTTCAAGATGAATTTAAAGACTATGCAAGTCGTATCATTGCAAATGCCGCACGTCTTGCAGAAGGATTACAAAAAGAAGGCTTAACACTTGTGTCTGGCGGTACAGACAATCATCTTCTTCTTATTGATGTTCGTAATCTTGACATTACAGGTAAAGTAGCCGAACATGTCCTTGATGAGGTCGGCATTACCGTTAATAAAAATACAATCCCGTATGATCCAGCTAGTCCATTCGTTACGAGCGGTATCCGTGTCGGAACAGCAGCTGTGACAACTCGCGGCTTTGGCTTAGAAGAAATGGATGAAATTGCATCCATTATTGCATTCACACTTAAAAATCATGAAAATGAAGCAGCATTGGCTGAAGCAAGCGAACGTGTTCGCAAGCTGACAGATCGTTTCCCAATGTACAAAGAATTGTAAGAAAATAAATACCGAAAGACCGTTACAATATATGTAACGGTCTTTTTTCTATGTCTAGAACTTGAATTAACGTATTGTTTTCTATACAATCGTAAATGGTGCAATTTTAACCGGCAAAAGGAGAGATTTCCATGGGAAAACTATATGTATTTGATCACCCTTTAATTCAGCATAAGCTAACATATATCCGCGATAAAAGAACGGGTACAAAAGAATTTCGTGAATTAGTAGATGAAGTAGCAAGCTTAATGGCTTTTGAAATTACACGCGATCTGCCAGTGGAAGAAATTGAAATTGAAACCCCAGTAAGTGTAGCAAAAACAAAGGTCCTTTCTGGTAAAAAATTAGGAATTATTCCGATTCTTCGTGCTGGTCTTGGTATGGTTGAAGGTATGTTAAAATTGATTCCAGCTGCCAAGGTAGGTCATATCGGCCTATATCGTGATCCAGAAACGTTAAAACCAATTGAATACTATGTAAAGCTTCCATCTGATGTAAACGAACGTGACTTCATTGTAGTGGATCCAATGCTAGCAACAGGCGGATCAGCAGCAGAAGCGATTACCTCTTTGAAAAAACGCGGAGCAAAACATATTAAACTTATGTGCATTTGTGCAGCTCCTCAAGGCGTTGAAGCAGTACAAGCAGAGCATCCTGACGTCGATATTTATGTAGCAGCGCTTGATGAAAAGCTAAATGACCATGGCTACATCGTTCCGGGCTTAGGAGACGCTGGAGACCGTTTATTTGGAACAAAATAAAATAAAGTGAACCCCCATTTGACCAAAATGAATCCTACCGTTCATTTTGGTCTTTCTTTTTGGATAACCCTATTTTGAAAAAATGGATTATCTCCCCCTTTTGAATATCTTCTTTGTTTTTGTATAAGCTATAAGTTGCATGGAATATATTAGGAAATAGTGCTTCTAAACACCTTGCGAGTGTGAATACAATGGAATACAAGAGGAGATTTCTTAGCTTAGGAGTAGAACTTCGTTGATAGAAGGTTCATTTTTATCGACAAATTCAAAACATCTGAAAAGTTTCGACAAAATACTACGATGAATCACTCCCTCATGTTATAGTAGTATAGAATGGTATTTTGTTTCTGTGCTTTGTCTAAAGGTCTTTGGAACGTAACAGAAAACAACCTAGGCAACGTGTGGATACAAGTTTTTTCGTTTTTTTGCGTTTAGTCGTTGACACTATTAAACACACTATTGTATGCTAACAATGGGATAAATGATAGGGCTTTCAGTGTCAGCTTTATGACTGTTTTTTGACAAAAACCAAAATGTTTCGTTTTTTTTCAACTATTCTCTCGATAATGAGTTAGGATTATCTCATCGTACAGCTTCCACATGATTTCCTCATATCCGTCTAGGAGGGATGAGCGTTTGCAAGGAAAAAATAAAAATCCGATGAAAGCTTATGCTCTTATGACCGGTGTTCTTTCTTCACTTGTAGGACCTATTCTAGTGGGAATTTTTGGCGGTAAGTGGATGGATAGTTACTTTGGTACACTACCTCTTTTCCTTATTATTGGACTGTTATTAGGTATGACAGCAGGTGTGTATGCAATGACGAGACTCATTCAACAATTTTACGCAGGAGACGAATAATGGTTGATATGCATGTGCTTGTTCGTAGACAAACAAAATATTTCTTTTACACCCTAGCGCTTTTTGTTTTAGGCTATGGGGTTATGCCTTATCACAAAGTTTTTTTAGGGCTAATTATGGGCGCAATTGTGGGCTTTTTCAGCTTGCGCATTGTTGCGTTCAAAACAGACAAGCTGCTCGATCGCGTAGTAAAAGGCGACACGAAGGTTCGCTTTAAAGCAACGGCAGTTAGTACATACTCACGCTTAGCGACGATGGGATTATTGATTATCTTTGCCATTCGTTATAAAGATTTGGTAGAAGCGTGGGCAATTGGACTCGGATTATTGACAGGGTACCTTGTCATGATCATAGATTTTCTATACTTACAGTATACCGGCAGGGAAGAGAGGTGAATTACTAGTGGAACACGGTAAATTAGTTGAGTTTTTAGGCTTAACGTTTGACTTGTCTAGTGTATTAATGACAACTGTTGCAGCACTCATTGTGTTCCTAATCGCTGTATTGGCTACACGTACATTGGCTCTCCGCCCAACAGGTATTCAGAACTTTATGGAGTGGATTTTCGACTTTGTAAAGAATATCATTAATAGCGCGATGGATTGGCAAACAGGAGGCCGCTTCTTAACGTTAGGGGTCACTTTAATCATGTACATTTTCGTTGCGAACATGCTTGGATTGCCATTTCTTATTACGGAGCATGGAGCAGAACCAACGTCATGGTGGAAATCCCCAACATCTGACCCAGCTGTTACGTTAACATTAGCCGTGATGGTAGTTGTCCTCACCCATTTTTATGGAATAAAGTTAAAGGGAGCTCGCAATTATTTTAAAGATACTTTCCTACAGCCTATATGGTGGTTGTTGCCTTTAAAAATCATTGAAGAGTTCGCAAATACTCTTACTCTTGGTCTTCGACTATTCGGTAACATCTATGCAGGTGAAATTCTATTAACGTTACTAGCGGGATTAGGAACAAGCAGCGCACTCGGAGCTGTTGGTGGCGGTGTAGCAATGCTTGCATGGCAAGGGTTCAGTATTTTTGTAGGATCCATCCAAGCCTTTATTTTCACAATGTTAACTATGGTGTATATGGCTCATAAAATCAGTCATGAACATTAATAAATTGCATTACATTATATAGTTATAATTTAAAAGGAGGATATTTTAAAATGAATTTAATCGCAGCTGCAATTGCAATTGGTTTAGCAGCACTTGGTGCTGGTATCGGTAACGGTTTAATCGTATCTCGTACAGTTGAGGGTACTGCTCGTCAACCAGAATTACGTGGAACACTTCAAACAATCATGTTCATCGGGGTTGCATTAGTTGAAGCCCTTCCAATTATCGCGGTAGTTATCGCATTCATGGTTCTTAACAAATAAGGGATGATCCCCTACCAATAAATGGCGAAGATCGTTTTGTGAACTTCTTCGCCATTGCTTTATGATGAAAAATTCAGTCTTTTTTTGTAGGCGAAACTATTGAAGGGAGTGAATCCTAATGCTTTTAGGGGCTGCCATTCCGTATGGAACGATGATTTATCAATTGGTAATTTTCCTAATTCTATTAGCATTGCTGCGTAAATATGCATTTGGTCCGTTGATGAACATTATGAAACAACGTGAAGAACATATTGCGAGCGAACTTGAAGCTGCTGAACAAAACAATTCTGAATCCAAGAAATTGGTGGCAGAACAACGTGAGTTCATGAAGCAAGCAAAAGTAGAAGCACAGGACTTAATTGAAAGAGCGAAAAAGCAAGCGGAAGAACAAAGAGAAGGTATCGTTGTTGCTGCTAAGGCAGAAGCAGAAACAATCAAAAATGCTGCTCTTAGTGAAATTCAGCGCGAAAAAGAACAAGCCATTGCTGCATTGCAAGAACAAGTGGCAACTCTATCTGTTCAAATTGCTTCTAAAGTAATTGAAAAAGAACTGAAAGAGGAAGACCAAGCCAAGCTTATTCGTGACTACATGAACAAAGTAGGAGAAGTACGATGAGTATGGAGCTAGTTGCTAAACGTTATGCAGTCGCTCTTTTTCAAATTGCTAAAGAACAACAAGTATTAGAAACATTTGAAGAACAATTACGTGATGTAAAGCAAGTGTTTCAAACAAGTGATTTAGCAGCTTTTTTAGAACAACCTAACATTTCTAACGAAAAGAAGAAAGACTTGTTAAGCCGAGCTTTTTCTTCTCTATCACAATATATTTTAAACACATTATATATTTTGATTGACAACCATCGTGAAGAGATCATTCCTGCTATTGCAGATGCGTACATTGCATTAGCCAATGAAGAACGGAACGTGGCCGATGCCCTTGTATACTCCGTTCGTGAACTTACAGAAGGTGAAAAGGTTGGCATTGCAGAAGCCTTTGCAAAAATGAGCGGGAAAGATGCCATTCGTATTCAAAATATTGTAGATGATAACTTACTTGGCGGTATTAAAGTCCGCATCGGCAACCGTATTTACGACGGAAGCTTAAGAGGAAAATTAACGCGTATTGAACGCACACTTTTGAACAATAGATAGGGGTGAAACGCATGAGCATCAAAGCTGAAGAAATCAGTGCACTGATAAAACAGCAAATTGAAAACTATCAGTCAGAAATCGAAGTTAGTGATGTTGGTACAGTCATCCAAGTAGGTGATGGTATCGCACGTGCTCATGGTCTTGATAACGTAATGGCGGGAGAACTAGTTGAGTTCTCTAACGGAGTTATGGGACTAGCGCAAAACTTAGAGGAAAATAACGTAGGTATCGTTATCTTAGGGCCATACTTAGGCATTAAAGAAGGTGACGAAGTTCGCCGTACGGGTCGCATCATGCAAGTACCAGTTGGGGAAGAACTAATTGGTCGCGTAGTGAATCCACTAGGACAACCTGTAGATGGATTAGGTCCAATTGCTACGACTAAGACTCGTCCAATTGAAAGCAATGCACCAGGCGTTATGGATCGTAAATCTGTTAATGAACCACTTCAAACAGGTATTAAAGCAATCGATGCTCTTGTACCAATCGGCCGCGGACAACGTGAGTTAATCATCGGGGACCGTCAAACTGGTAAAACAGCAATTGCGCTTGATACGATTATTAACCAAAAAGACCAAGATATGATTTGTATTTACGTTGCTATTGGTCAAAAAGAATCTACTGTTCGTAACGTAGTAGAAACTCTTCGTAAATATGGTGCATTAGACTACACAATCGTTGTAACTGCTTCTGCATCTTCACCAGCTCCAATGTTATACTTAGCTCCTTATGCTGGTGTATCAATGGGTGAAGAGTTTATGTATAACGGTAAGCATGTATTGATCATCTATGATGATTTAACGAAGCAAGCAGCTGCATATCGTGAACTTTCCTTGCTACTTCGTCGTCCTCCAGGTCGTGAAGCTTATCCAGGGGATGTTTTCTACTTGCACTCTCGTTTACTAGAACGTGCTGCAAAATTAAGCGATGCAAAAGGCGGCGGCTCAATTACAGCTCTTCCTTTCATTGAAACACAAGCAGGGGACGTTTCAGCATACATCCCAACAAACGTAATTTCCATTACAGATGGACAAATTTTCTTACAATCTGATTTATTCTTCGCAGGTATTCGTCCAGCAATTGATGCTGGTACATCTGTATCCCGTGTAGGGGGCGCTGCCCAAATTAAGGCAATGAGTAAAGTTGCTGGTACACTTCGTCTTGACTTAGCGTCATACCGTGAACTTGAAGCGTTTGCTCAATTCGGTTCTGACCTTGATAAAGCTACACAAAACAAGTTGAACCGTGGTGCTCGTACAGTTGAAGTGCTAAAACAAGACTTGCACAAGCCACTTAAGGTTGAAAAGCAAGTTATGATTCTTTATGCACTAACTCGCGGATTCCTAGATGATATTCCTGTATCTGACATCCAACGTTTCGAAAGCGAAATGAATAGCTGGTTAGAGTCTAACCGTCCAGAAGTTCTTGCAGAACTTGTTAAGACGAAGAAGCTACTAGCTGATGATACAATGGCTTCTGCTATTAACGACTTTAAGAAAACATTCGTTGTTTCTGAATAATAGAAAGAAAGCCGGCTTTGCCCGGCTTTAAGTAATAAGCAAAGGGAGGATATCGAACAGGCCGATTCTTCCGTCATGCCTATTTTGGACAAAAGGTGGTGAGAACCTGTGGTATCTTTACGCGATATAAAAACGAAAATTACTTCCACGAAGAAAACGAGTCATATTACAAAGGCAATGGAAATGGTTTCCGCCTCTAAATTGAGTCGTGCTGAGCAAAATGCAAAAGCATTCACTCCTTACGTGAACAAAATTCAAGAGGTTATTGCTGATGTATCAAGTGGTAGCGGTGTAAACCATCCTATGCTCGTTACTCGTCCAGTTAAACGTACAGGCTATATCGTTATTACGTCTGACCGTGGATTAGCTGGTGCTTATAACAGTAACGTATTACGTGCAATAAGCAAAGAAATAATGGAACGCCACAATAACGATGCTAGTCAATATGCGATTATTGTACTAGGACGTGTGGGTCGTGATTATTTAAAACGTCGCGGTTTTAATATCATTGATGATGTTACTGGCTTATCCGACCAACCTGTATTTGCAGACATTAAGGATATTGCTGCTAGCTCCGTAGAAAAGTTCTCCGATGGTACATTCGATGAATTGTACATTTATTTCAATCATTTCATCACCAAAATGCAACAAGAAGTACAATCGAAGAAGCTTTTGCCGTTATCAGATGTAGAGGCTAACGCTTCACATACGCTTTATGAATTTGAGCCTTCAGAAGAAGAAATTCTTAAAGTTTTATTGCCACAATACGCAGAAAGCTTAATTTTTGGTGCCTTGCTGGACGGTAAAGCAAGTGAGCACGCTGCGCGTATGACAGCAATGAAGAGTGCAACAGACAATGCGAAAGACATTATTGGAACACTTACACTTTCTTATAACCGCGCTCGTCAAGCAGCGATCACGCAAGAAATTACGGAAATCGTTGGTGGTGCAGCAGCACTCGAATAGGTTGGTCTGCTAAAGGAGCCATCGGCTTCTTTTAGCGGCAAAAACCTGCCATAGACCGTGGATTATATAATTAGGAGGGAAACCCATGAGTAAAGGACGCATTACAGCAATAATGGGTCCGGTTGTAGACGTAAAGTTCGAAAACGGACATCTTCCTGCAATCTACAACGCCCTTAAAGTATCATACAAAGCAAAAAATGAACATGAAGCATCAATCAACCTAACATTAGAAGTGGCTCTTCACTTAGGTGATGATTCCGTTCGTGCCGTTGCCATGTCTTCTACTGACGGACTTGTTCGCGGTATGGATGCAATTGACACAGGAAGACCAATCTCTGTTCCAGTTGGGGAAGCAACTCTTGGCCGCGTATTTAACGTGCTTGGAGATCAAATTGACTTAAACGATAAAATTGATGAATCCGTTCGCCGTGACCCAATTCACCGCACAGCTCCTAAGTTTGAAGAACTTTCAACAAAGGTTGAAATTCTTGAAACAGGAATTAAAGTTGTTGACTTACTTGCTCCTTACATCAAAGGTGGTAAGGTCGGACTATTCGGTGGTGCCGGCGTAGGTAAAACAGTATTAATCCAAGAATTAATCCATAACATTGCACAAGAACACGGCGGTATTTCTGTATTCGCTGGTGTAGGGGAACGTACTCGTGAAGGTAACGACCTATACTTCGAAATGAGCGATTCCGGCGTTATTAAGAAAACTGCCATGGTATTCGGACAAATGAACGAGCCACCAGGTGCTCGTCAACGTGTTGCCTTAACAGGTCTTACAATGGCTGAATTTTTCCGTGATGAACAAGGACAAGACGTTCTTCTATTCATCGATAACATCTTCCGTTTCACACAAGCAGGATCTGAAGTATCTGCGTTGCTTGGCCGTATGCCATCTGCCGTAGGTTACCAACCTACACTAGCTACGGAAATGGGTCAATTACAAGAACGTATTACATCTACAAACAAAGGATCTATCACTTCGATCCAAGCTGTATATGTACCTGCCGATGACTATACTGACCCGGCTCCAGCAACGACATTTGCTCACTTAGATGCAACAACAAACCTTGAGCGTCGTTTAACACAAATGGGTATCTACCCTGCCGTGGACCCATTGGCTTCAACTTCTCGTGCCCTTTCACCTGAAATCGTTGGAGAAGAGCACTACAAAGTTGCACGTAAAGTACAACAAACATTGCAACGCTACAAAGAATTACAAGATATCATCGCAATTCTAGGTATGGATGAATTATCTGAAGACGACAAGCAAATTGTACACCGCGCTCGTCGTGTTCAATTCTTCTTATCTCAAAACTTCCACGTAGCAGAACAATTTACAGGTCAAAAAGGATCTTATGTTCCTGTAAAAGAAACTGTACAAGGATTTAAAGAGATCCTAGAAGGTAAATATGATGATCTTCCAGAAGATGCATTCCGTCTAGTAGGACGCATTGAAGAAGTAGTTGAGAAAGCAAAGACTTTAGTATAATTAGGTCTAGGAGGGACGAATCATGAAGACAATTCAAGTCAGTATTGTAACTCCTGACGGACCGGCATACGAGCAAGACGTAGATATGGTCAGCGTAAAAGCTGTTAGCGGAGAAATGGGTATTTTACATGGTCACGTTTCCACTGTGGCTCCACTCCAAATTAGTCCGATTCGCCTTAAACGAGGAAATGTAACGGATTATGTAGCAGTTTCAGGCGGATTTATCGAAATTCGCCCAGATAAGGTGACAATTCTTGCGCCAACTGCGGAAGAATCGTCTCACATCGATGCTCACCGTGCAAACGAAGCAAAACGCCGTGCAGAACGTCGCATGCAAGACAAGCAATCTGCTATCGACTTCAAACGTGCAGAACTTGCTTTGCAACGTGCAGTCAACCGTCTGAACGTTTCGAATATGAAATAAGTTGTTTTAAGAAAGAGGGTGTCCCGCGGGGGCACCTTTTTTTGTGGGGAAAAATGAGGGAATTCTGTTGGTCAGGACTGGTTTCGCTGGTACCCTGAGCGGTTTCGCCGATAAACTACATTTTTTCCCCGTTAAAGCCTTAGTTCTGCCGATAAACTCCGGGGAGGTTCTCTTTTCCTCTCATTCTGCTCCCCGTTTGCCATAATCTACGCTAGTTTCGCCGATAAACCTTCTTTTTTCACCGTTAAAACCCTCGGTTCCGCCGTTAAACTCTAGTAGAGTTCTATTTTCCTGTGGTTCAGGTCTTCTTTCGCCGTAACCAATGCGATTTTCGCTGATAAAGTACAGAATTTCACCGTTAAATGCCCCGATTCCGCCGATAAATTCTAGTAGACCTCTATTTTCCTGTGGTTCAGGTCCCCTTTCGCTGTAACCAATGTCAGTTTCACCGTTAAACTACAGAATTTCACCGTTAAATACCTCAGATCCGTCGTTAAATTCTAGTAGACCTCTATTTTCCTGTGGTTCAGGTCCCCTTTCGCTGTAACCAATGTCAGTTTCACCGTTAAACTACAGAATTTCACCGTTAAATACCTCAATTCCACCGTTAAATTCTAGTAGAGTTCTATTTTCCTGTGGTTCAGGTCCGCTTTCGCCGTAACCAAAGCGATTTTCGCCGATAAAGTACAGAATTTCACCGTTAAATACCTCAATTTCACCGTTAAATTCTAGTAGAGTTCTATTTTCCTGTGGTTCAGGTCCGCTTTCGCCGTAACCAATGCCAGTTTCGCCGATAAAGTACAGAATTTCACCGTTAAATACCTCAATTTCACCGTTAAATTCTAGTAGAGTTCTATTTTCCTGTGGTTCAGGTCTTCTTTCGCTGTAACCAATGTCAGTTTCACCGTTAAAGTACAGAATTTCACCGTTAAATACCTCAATTTCACCGTTAAATTCTAGTAGAGTTCTATTTTCCTGTGGTTCAGGTCTTCTTTCGCTGTAACCAATGTCAGTTTCACCGTTAAAGTACAGAATTTCACCGTTAAATACCTCAATTTCACCGTTAAATTCTAGTAGAGTTCTATTTTCCTGTGGTTCAGGTCCCCTTTCGCTGTAACCAATGTCAGTTTCACCGTTAAACTACAGAATTCCACCGTTAAATACCTCAGATCCGCCGTTAAATTCTAGTAGACCTCTATTTTCCTGTGGTTCAGGTCTTCTTTCGCTGTAACCAATGTCAGTTTCACCGTTAAACTACAGAATTTCACCGTTAAATACCTCAATTTCACCGTTAAATTCTAGTAGAGTTCTATTTTCCTGTGGTTCAGGTCCGCTTTCGCTGTAACCAATGTCAGTTTCGCCGATAAAGTACAGAATTTCACCGTTAAATACCTCAATTTCACCGTTAAATTCTAGTAGAGTTCTATTTTCCTGTGGTTCAGGTCTTCTTTCGCTGTAACCAATGTCAGTTTCGCCGATAAAGTACAGAATTTCACCGTTAAATACCTCAATTTCACCGTTAAATTCTAGTAGAGTTCTATTTTCCTGTGGTTCAGGTCTTCTTTCGCTGTAACCAATGTCAGTTTCACCGTTAAACTACAGAATTTCACCGTTAAATACCTCAATTTCACCGTTAAATACCTCAATTTCGCCGTTAAATTCTAGTAGAGTTCTATTTTCCTGTGGTTCAGGTCCGCTTTCGCTGTAACCAATGTCAGTTTCACCGATAAAGTACAGAATTTCACCGTTAAATACCTCAATTTCACCGTTAAATTCTAGTAGAGTTCTATTTTCCTGTGGTTCAGGTCCGCTTTCGCCGTAACCAATGCCAGTTTTGTTGTTAAATCTCAGAATTTCGCCGTTAACCTTCACGTTCCCACCGATAAACCTCTTTTTTTTCCACCGTCAATTCCCTCAGTTCCATAACGAGAGGTAATTCAATATTATAAATTTGTGAAAAAGGGAGTGTATTTTGTCATATTATGATAAAATTACCATGCAATTATTCTTGTACCTACATTCAGGAGGGTTTTACTATGATAAGTGAATTGAAGCAGAGAGCGAGATCGTCTTTAAGCGGCAGGTGGTGGTTTTCTGCTGGTATTATGCTTTTATTTGGTATTTTGACAGTTGTAGGTGGCTATATTGTTGCGATAGTCGAATCGATTCCAACTGCTTTTTTAATGAATGCTATTTATGAAGACGGTACAATTGGTCTATATTTCATTATCATTTTACTCTATATTGTGTTAGTCGTTGCGGATCTATTTATAAGTGGTATTTTTTCACTTGGTTTAAATAAAGTGTTTTTGCTTATTGCAAGAGGAAATGGCGGGAAAGTGGATGATTTGTTTGCGTATTTTGCAGGCTGGAAGCGGATGGTACAAGCCTTTAAGGTAACGTTCTTTGTTTCGCTTTATACAGCATTATGGTCTTTGCTTCTTATAATTCCTGGTATTATCAAGGCATTATCTTATTCGATGACGAATTTTATTATCATTGATCATCCAGAGTATACGGTTCATCAAGCGATTGCAGAGAGCAAACGAATGATGTACGGAAATAAGTGGAAATTATTTGTTCTTGGACTTAGCTTTATCGGTTGGTTTCTCCTAAGCGCAATTACGTGTGGAATAGCACAACTTTGGACGATGCCGTATTTTAATGTGACACTTGCACATTTCTATGAGAACTTGTCTAAGGAGCAGGAGGATATATTCGAATAAGAATTCAAAGGGTGTCCCATGCGCGTAGGGGATGCCCTTTTTTATTAGACATATCTCCCCTATTTAGCTCATACAATGCTAGTGATTTATAAGGCCATTACAACTAGATAGGGGGCAGCCAATGACTGGTGAGTTAAAGAAAAAAGCGCTAGCATCGTTGAAAGGAAAATGGGGATTTGCAGTTTTAAGTACCTTCTTGTATATGATTATTTCTGTGGTTGGGACTTATATCGTTTTAGGTATAACTGTTTTTCTTGCTTCATTGTCCCAAAATACGGATGCGGCAGGTTTTGTTGCAGGCTTGTGGAATATTGTATATATTATTGTCGACTTATTTATAACGGGTATATTGGTGTTCGGTATTTATTACATTTATTTGCAGCTTGCACAGGGTAAGGAATCTAAGGTATCGGATTTGTTTCGGTATTTTGCAGGATGGAAGCGAATGTGGCAAGCGTTTTTAACCCTCTTTTTGCTTAGTCTTTATACTTCTTTGTGGTCACTCCTTCTGATTGTTCCTGGTATTATTAAAAGTTTTTCGTATGCTTTAACGTATTTCATTCTCATTGATCATCCGGAATATAGCGTGAATCAAGCAATTACGGAGAGCAGACATATGATGAATGGCCATAAATGGGAGCTATTTGTTCTCTTTCTTAGCTTTATCGGTTGGATTTTGCTTTGCATCATTACATTTGGTCTGGCGGAGCTTTGGATTACGCCGTATTCGTCCATTGCGTTTGCACATTTTTATGAGAAACGAAAGGCAGCATACGCCGGTTGAATAAGAGCGGGACATGGGGATGGCCTCATGTCCTGGGTTTAAGAGAAATCGGACAAGCAGTACAAAAGAGAAGGGGGCGAGATCAAATGAATACACAATCTATTATTGCTGTGACTAATCGTTATGGAGCTAATAACTATTATCCATTACCTGTTGTGATTGCCAAGGCTGAGGGTGTGTGGGTTTACGACCCGGAAGGCCGAAAATATATGGATATGCTAAGTGCTTATTCGGCAGTGAATCAAGGTCATCGTCATCCGAAGATTATTGCGGCACTCAAGGAGCAGGCTGATAAAGTGATGCTTACATCTCGCGCTTTCTATAGCGAGCAGCTTGGATTTTTTTATGAAAAAGTAGCGCATCTGACAAAGAAAGAGATGGTGCTTCCTATGAACACGGGCGCCGAAGCCGTGGAAACGGCAATCAAGGCTGCCCGGCGCTGGGCATATGATGTGAAAGGAGTAGCTGAAAATGAGGCGACGATTATTGCGTGTGAAGGAAACTTTCACGGGCGTACACTTGCTGCAATTTCGCTATCTTCCGAGGAAGAGTATAAGCGAGGCTTTGGGCCATTTGTTCCCGGTATTACGATCATTCCGTATGGCGACATTGCCGCTTTAGAGGCGGCGATTACCCCGAATACGGCAGCGTTTTTGCTAGAACCGATTCAAGGTGAAGCGGGGATTGTCATCCCGCCCGAAGGATTTTTAAAGCAGGCTTACGAGCTATGCCGGCGCCGTAATGTATTGTTTATCGCGGATGAAATTCAAACAGGATTATGCCGTACTGGAAAGACCTTTGCTTGCGATTATGAGGACATTGTGCCGGATGTCTATATTTTAGGAAAGGCGCTTGGCGGCGGTGTCATGCCAATTTCATGCGTGGCGAGTAATCGCGATGTGCTTGGCGTATTTAATCCAGGTTCGCACGGCTCGACGTTTGGCGGGAATCCGCTAGCAGCAGCAGTGGCTATTGCAGCACTAGATGTATTAGCGGATGAAAAATTAGCGGAGCGATCCTTTGCACTGGGCGAGGTATTCCGCAAGGAGCTGCGCGCGATTAACAATCCGATGATTTGCGATGTTCGCGGGAAGGGTTTATTTATCGGAGTAGAGCTAGATCAGTCAGCGCGGCCGTTTTGCGAGAAACTTAAGCAGGAAGGGCTGCTTTGTAAGGAAACACATGAAACAACCATCCGGTTTGCTCCGCCGCTGGTGATCACAGAAGAAGAATTAGAATGGGCGATTACGAAAATTAAAGCTGTGCTGCAAGAACCAATCGTGTAGGCGATTGGTTTTTTTATGGGGGAATGGCGACGGTTGCCTGGGAAATAAAAAGGTAACGGCGAAACCTAGATCTCTAGTATTTCGCCGTTACCGAGTCCTCTATCTGTTAGCGATGTTGCAAGGTTTCTCCTTCGAAAAATACCTTGCAGGCATCTACTCGTAGAGGCGGGCTATAGTAGTAGCCTTGTATATATTTACAGTTAAGTGTTTGCAGGAAGTCGAGCTGAGCTTTCGTTTCTACTCCTTCCGCCACGACGGATAAGTTTAAAGTTTGCGCGAGTGAAAGTATGGTAGCGATAAGTTCCTTTCCTTTGATTTGGTCATCGGCTTGTAAGATAAATTCACGCGGGATTTTGAGTGTATCCACGGGATATAGTGTTAAATAAGAAAGGGATGAGTAGCCGGTTCCAAAATCGTCGATGGAAATACTAACGCCAATGTCTTTTAGTTGTTGTAGCTTGCTTAATGTTTGCTCTTCGTTGTTGATCGATACGCGTTCGGTAAATTCGATATCCAAACAATGTGCAGGCAAGCCTGTTTTTTGCAGGATAGTCGTGACCACTTCGATGAAGTCCACCTGCATAAATTGGCGGTACGATACGTTTACACCAACCTTGATTTTAGTCCAGCCTGCGTCATGCCATTCTTTCATTTGGCGGCATGCTTCATAAAGAATCCATTCGCCAATTTCGACGATAAGCTCGGATTCTTCCGCAACGGGTATGAATTCTGTAGGTGGAATAAGTCCTAATTGCGGATGGTTCCAGCGTACGAGCGCTTCTACTCCGATGCAGCGATTGGTTTTCGTATTGATTTGCGGCTGATACATTAAAAATAGCTCGTTATTTGGTAAGGCTTCGTATAAATCCTTCTCTAGACGCATCTTTCTTTTCATTTGATCGTCCATGGTTTCGTCATAAATGCTGTAGGCGTTTTTCCCTAGTTTCTTACTATTATAGAGTGCTAAATCTGCATGCTTAAGCAGGGTGATTGCGTCATTACACAAATCAGAATAAATGGAAACCCCGATACTTGGTGTAATGTACAGCGTATGATACTGAACTTGTACAGGTTCATGCATCGATTGCATAATAAGTTGGACCATTTGTTTCAAATTGTCTTTGTGAACATAATCTTTGACGAGCAGGATAAATTCATCTCCACTTAGACGGTATAGCGATCCGAATGAAGCAGAGCAGGCTTTGATTCGGTTTGCTGTTTCTACTAGTACAAGATCACCTGTATCATGGCCCAGAGTGTCGTTAATGACTTTAAAACGGTCTAAGTCGATGTACATAAGCGCTAATGTTCCGCCATTCCGCTTGATTGCTGCTATTGCTCGGTCTAAGTCATCTGAAAAGGAGCGGCGGTTGGCTAGCCCTGTTAGTGTGTCATGATAGGCAAGGTAGCTAATTTGCTCGGCCTGCATTTTCGATTCTGTAATATCCTTAATCATTACATACATTCCCTTTACTTTCTTGCCTTCATAAAAAGGAACAATCGTGATAGAAAGAATGTATGTATCCCCATTTTTATGATAGGCTCTAACTTCTAAGGAAATGGAATGTCCGTTTAAAACAGTTTGAATGTTCGATTCGATTAGCTGTATATCCTTTTCATCAATAAACGAACGGAAGGAGGTATGCAAAATATCGGACACTTGATAGCCGAGCAGCGTTCCTCCTGCTTTGTTTACATGCATAATATTTCCATGCTGATCTAATGTAAAGATCGGCTCAGGATGAAGTTCATATAAGGATTTGAACTTCTGTTTACTTTGAATTAACGCTTTTCTCTGTACGACAAGATCGTAGGTGGCTTCCGTTACGCGGTCTTCAAGCTCTGTATTAAATTGCTTCTGCCGATTTAATAATCGTCTATTCTCAGCGTTTACGAGAAATTGGCGAAATAGAAATAAAACAAGGCATAAGGAAAGGCTGATTACTAATGACCGAGAAGGGTCTTTTGATGTAATGGTAAACACCGTTAAGGTAATCGTAGCAATATACGATAAGGATATTCGTATGGTGCTTTCCTTTGTCTCGGTTTGCTCTTTTTGTTTTGCTGCTGTTTTCGTGTCTAACACTCCTGCTGTAGCTGTTAGTAAAAGGGATAGCTGGTAAACCGGGCTTATTATATCTATTAATCTAAAATTATCTTCAATTAAAAGTAAACAATATATAATGTCACCTACTGCAAACAGTAAAATAGATAGAATGAGTAGATGCAGAACCCGTTTGGAAACGAGCTTATTCGGCTGAAAATATAAGCTAACACAGACGAGGAGCAGCAGAATATCACCTGAAGGATAGAAAAGCTCCATTGTCTTTATGAACATACTTAGTGATTGCTTGTTTAAGATTTTCTCGAAAACAAGATGATAAGATAAAGTAACCGTTGCGATAAATGTTGCACCGATATCGCAGAAAATCAATAGTTTTTGTATAATATTGTATTCAGCCGTAATTTTTATCGAGAATGCTAATAAGTAAATGAGATAAAATGGAATAAAAAATATAAATGATGTGTTAATAATCGGTGGATTCCATCTCGGAGAATGTACGGATGCACAAAACCAGGCTACATCTGAAAGAAGAAAGCTAAGGCATGCAATCGTGAGAAGGAGCCAAAAGAGTTGCATATTTGTATTGGAATTTCGAAAGGTATGCCATAGCGAATAGGCGGCAACTCCATCTGCCAACACGCTTAAGGCCATCGTACCAAGATCATTCATTAGTCCGTCAGTAGGAAATATAAAGATCCAAATGTAATATACAAGTAGATAAAGGGCAGAAAAAATAAAAAGAGTTTGAAATCTTTTGTTAGATTGAATAGTCATAAGCCACCTCATACGAAATACAGAATAAAGAATTTGTGAAATACTAAAAAGTATGGAAGCGCTTGTGTAATGACACAAGCGGAAAAGTCATATGTAGCTGTGAAGCTTACTATATTAATGTATGTTAATATATATATTTATATTAGCATAGCGTACCTTTCTTTTATTTACCAGTAGGGAAATAAGGGATTTCTTGAAAAAAGTATGAATATATTACAGTAACATGTGACCTTTGTCTGATTCTGCTTGTCTTCTTATGGAGAATAGGTAATCTATTTGTCTGAACGTGATAATCCTTGGTGTAATTGGTCGACATAGCAAAGAAGAATTTGTTATAATGATATCGGTTACATTATTTAGAAAAATTCAAAAAAAATAAGTAGTGTAATCACGGTGAAAATGCTGTTGTTACTAGCGTTCGAGGCCATATTTTTATTGCAAATAGCTTTCATAATCATTTTTAGGATTTGCCTCACTGATGGTGTAATCTTATCCCGTTCTGATTTCAGTCAGAACCCGGGTTGGCCCAAACAAGCTGTCAGCAGGATTAAATATTTTTTTCACTGATGGGAGTTTTGCTAATTGAACAAATTTTACTGCATAGGGGGAGAGTTTGCTAATGTTCAATGTGTATCAAAATAACTATGCGATCGTAGTTGCGTTTTTGCTCTTAGGCATTCTGTTGCCTATGGTAGCACTAACGGCAGGGAAAATACTTCGTCCGAACAAGCCAACAGAAAAGAAGCAAACTACATATGAAAGTGGTCTTGAACCATTTCATGAAGCAAATATTCGTTTCCATGCCCGCTATTATATTTTTGCGCTCTTGTTTGTTGTTTTCGACGTGGAAACTGTATTTTTGTATCCGTGGGCTGTTGCCTACGATAAATTAGGGCTGTTTGCTCTTGTAGAGATGCTTCTTTTCGTATTATTGCTTCTCGTAGGGCTTGTTTATGCTTGGAAGAAGAAGGTGTTGAAATGGTTATAAATTTTGAGAATTTGAACAGCCAAGAAAGAGCAGAGCTTGAACGTAATCTATTTTTTACAACATTGGAGCAGCTGAAAGGCTGGGCAAGAAGTAACTCTTTGTGGCCCATGACATTCGGCTTAGCTTGTTGTGCCATTGAAATGATGGGTGTTGGTTCCTCCCACTACGATTTGGATCGCTTCGGTTCATTCTTCCGTACATCTCCGCGTCAATCTGACGTCATGATTGTATCCGGTACCGTTACGAAAAAAATGGCACCACTCTTACGCCGATTATATGACCAAATGCCAGAGCCAAAATGGGTTATTGCTATGGGTTCTTGTGCAACAGCAGGCGGACCTTACGTGAAATCATATGCTGTAGTAAAGGGTGTAGACCAAATTGTACCAGTTGATGTGTACATTCCAGGATGCCCGCCAAACCCAGCTGCCTTAATTTATGGAATTAATAAATTGAAAGAAAAAATTCGTTACGAGGCGAAAACCGGAAAGCAGGTGACGAATAAATGAGTGAAGGCAAGGATCTAGATACATTAAAAAAGGAAGCAGCGGCAAAGGCAAAAGCAGCAGCAGCAGCGAAAGCGAAGGCAGCCGTAATGGCGAAGTCCGAAGCAACTGAAGGCGCAAGCGACGATGAAAAGGCGAAGGCAGCGGCAAAGGCAAAAGCTGCGGCAGCAGCGAAAGCGAAAGCAGCCGCAATGGCGAAGTCCGGAGCAACTGAAAGCGCGAGCGACGATGAAAAGGCGAAGGCAGCAGCAAAGGCAGCAGCAAAGGCAAAAGCAGCGGCGGCAGCGAAGGCAAAAGCAGCAGCAGCGGCAAAAGCGAAAGCGGCAGGCGGAGCAAGCGATGATGAAAAGGCGAAAGCCATCGCGGCAGCGAAAGCAAAAGCAGCGGCAGCAGCAAAAGCGAAAGCAGCCGGCGGAGCAAGCGATGATGAAAAGGCGAAAGCTATCGCGGCAGCAAAGGCAAAAGCAGCAGCAGCGGCAAAAGCAAAAGCAGCCGGCGGAGCAAGCGATGATGAAAAGGCGAAAGCTATCGCGGCAGCAAAGGCAAAAGCAGCGGCAGCGGCAAAAGCGAAAGCAGCCGGCGGAGCAAGCGATGATGAAAAAGCGAAAGCTATCGCGGCAGCAAAGGCAAAAGCAGCAGCAGCGGCAGCCGCTAAGGCGAAGTCTGGAGCAAGCGATGCAGAGCCCGTACAGGCCGAGGAAGAGCCATCACGCAATCAGCCATACCTGGATAAGTATGTGAAGGTAATTCAAGCACATCTTGGGGATGTATTAGAAGATTCCTATATTAATGCTATTTCGAAAGAAGTTCCAACACTTGTTGTGAAGCCGGATCGTTACTTTGAAGCGATGGAATTTTTACAGAAGAATGATCAGCTTAGCTTTGATTATGTTTCGGAATTGCATGGAACAGATTTTGTAACGCATATGGAAGTATATGTGCATCTGTACTCTTACAAAAATAAGCAATCCGTAGCCGTGAAGGTGAAATGTGATCGCGATGATCCAAAGGTTGCGTCCGTTACGCCTCTTTGGCCTGGTGCAAACTGGCCAGAACGGGAAGCTTATGATTTAGTAGGGATTACGTTTGTCGGTCATCCGAATTTAACACGTATTCTACTTGCGGACGATTGGGTTGGACATCCGTTACGTAAAGATTACGAGCCGTATGATGTGGAGGTGTAATAAGCATGATTCGTACAGAAGAAATGCTTCTTAACGTAGGTCCACAGCATCCGAGTACGCACGGTGTATTTCGTCTCGTTGTTAAAATTGATGGGGAAATTATTACAGAAGCTACGCCAGTAATAGGGTATCTTCACCGTGGAACAGAGAAGCTGGCAGAAAATCTGCAGTATACGCAAATTATTCCGTATACGGACCGTATGGACTATTTATCAGCGATGACAAATAACTATGTCATTTGTCACGCAGTAGAAACGATGATGGGACTAGAAGTGCCAGAACGTGCTGAGTACATTCGCGTACTTGCCATGGAGCTTGGCCGTGTTGCCAGCCATCTTGTTTGGTGGGGTACGAACTTGCTTGATCTTGGAGCAGTAAGCCCGTTCTTGTACGCATTTCGCGAGCGTGAAATGATTATCAATATGCTAAATGAGCTTTCCGGTGCGCGCCTAACCTTTAATTACATGCGTGTAGGCGGCGTGAAATGGGACGCTCCAGAAGGCTGGATTGAAAAAGTAAAAGAATTCGTTCCTTACATGCGTGAGCAATTGCAAGGATACCATGATCTTGTGTCAGGAAATGAAATCTTCTTAAATCGTGTAAAGGGTATCGGAACCTATTCGGCAGAAGATGCGATTGCGTATTCGCTGAGCGGTGCTAATTTACGCGGTTCAGGCGTGAAATGGGATATTCGTAAGGAAGAGCCATATTCCATTTATGATCGTTTTGATTTTGATGTTCCTGTCGGTAAGGTAGGGGATGCATGGGATCGTTATATGTGCCGTATGTTAGAAATTGAAGAATCTCTTAAAATCATAGAGCAAGCAGCTGAGCAATTCCCAGCAGATGGCCCATTCATGGCGAAGGTGCCGAAAATTATTAAAGCACCGAAGGGAGAAGCCTTTGTTCGTATTGAATCACCACGCGGAGAAATTGGCTGCTATATTGCGAGCGATGGCAAGAAAGAGCCATATCGCATCAAATTCCGTCGTCCGTCCTTTTACAATCTACAAATCTTACCGAAGCTATTAAAAGGCGAGAATATCGCGAACTTAATTACGATTTTAGGCGGCATTGATATTGTACTTGGGGAGGTTGACGGCTAATGGTTAAGAGCCTTTTAGAATCCACACCAAGTTGGACTACGTTTTTCATCTTTTTTGGATTAGGTGTAATATTGTTAATGGTTGTTCTTGGCTTCGTTACATATGGGATTTTAGCGGAGCGGAAAGTAATGGGATTTATGCAAGGCCGTATCGGACCGAACCAGGTCGGCGGACGTTTTGGACTTTTGCAAACCGTAGCAGACGTATTAAAGCTATTGCTGAAGGAAGATACGATTCCAAAGGCTGCGGACAAGCCATTATTCATTTTAGCGCCGGTTATTGCCTTTGCGCCTTCCTTTATCGTGCTTGCAACGATTCCGTTTACAGATAAATTTCAGTTTGCGGATATCGGCGTTGGTCTTCTGTATTATATAGCCATTTCCGGTATTTCAACGGTTGGGGTTATTACAGGTGGCTGGGCTTCTAATAATAAATACTCACTTCTTGGTGGTATGCGTGCTGTTGCCCAAATGATTTCCTATGAAATTCCGCTTGTTATGAGCTTAATTGGTGTCGTTATGTTAGCAGGAAGCTTAAATTTAAATGATATTGTAGCAGCGCAATCGAAGGTTTGGTTCATTTTTGCACAGCCTGTTGCGTTCATCGTATTTATCATTGCGGCGACAGCAGAATTAAACCGGACGCCATTCGACTTACCAGAATCAGAATCTGAGCTTGTTGCAGGGTTCCATACCGAGTACTCTGGGTTCCGCTGGGCCTTCTTCATGCTTTCTGAGTATGTGTACTTTTTCGCGATGGCATCATTAATAACGGTTTTATTCTTAGGTGGATGGCAGCCAGTAGCATTTCTTGGGTTTATTCCAGGTGCTGTTTGGTTCTCATTAAAGTTTTCACTTGTTGTATTCCTATTAATTTGGTTCCGTGTTACGTTCCCGCGTGTTCGTGCGGATCAGCTTATGGAATTTGGCTGGAAGGTACTGCTTCCAATCTCACTTGCAAATATTTTTCTTACGGCGCTTATTAAACAATTATTCTTTTAATGGAATGGTATTGGCTCATGTAGCCAAATCAGCCGCGATTTTCGCGGTGAAAGAGGGGGAGAAAATATGCTTGGGTTATTAAAGGGAATGAAGTACACGTTGCACCAGTTAACGCGGCAAAAGGTAACGTACGATTACCCAAACCAACCACTTCCGCTTCCGGATCGTTTCCGCGGTATTCAGAAATTTTATCCGGAAAAATGCATCGTCTGTAATCAATGTGCGAACATTTGTCCAACGGATTGCATTAACCTAACTGGGAAGAAGCATCCTGACCCTGCGAAAAAGGGAAAGGTAATCGATACGTACGATATTAACTTTGAAATTTGTATTCTGTGCGATCTTTGTACAGAAGTTTGTCCGACTGAAGCGATTGTGATGACGAACAACTTTGAGCTTGCTGAATATACACGTGATGATTTGTTCAAGAATTTGCAATGGCTGGACGAAAACGATAAAAACGTGAGAGAGGGGAATAAGCCATGAGCGGTGATTTAGTAGCCTTTCTCGCACTTGCCTTAATTGCTATTATGGGCGGCGTGCTTATGATCAATGTATCGAAGGTTATGCACATGATGCTATCCCTCGTCTTTACATTCTTAAGTATCGCAGGTTTATACTTTATGCTTTCGGCTGAGTTTGTAGGGGTTGTACAAATTTTAATCTATTCCGGAGCAGTTGCGATCATCATGATTTTTGGGATCATGCTTACAAAACATGACGACGAAGTCGAATCGCATTTTAATGTTCGGTCTTTCTTCGTTCTTTTAGGCGTTTTAGCATTTGGAGCTGTGATGTATTTCGCTGTGAATAATGTTGACTTCTCGCCAAAGGGCGCTGATGCAAACTTGCATGTTCAGAATACGAAGCAAATCGGGGAAATGTTGTATACACAATATCTCGTTCCGTTTGAAATCACTTCGATTCTGCTATTGGTGGCATTAATTGGTGCAATCATTTTAACGAAGACAGACGAGCAGGAAGAAGGTGAATCGCATGACTAACGTTCCAGTATCAGGCTACTTAGCACTAGCTATTATCCTCTTTTGCATTGGGCTTTACGGAGCTTTAACGAAGCGAAATGCGGTCATCGTATTAGTCTGTATTGAGTTGATGACAAACGCTGCAAATATTAATCTTGTAGCTTTTAGTAAAATGGGTATATTCCCTAGCTTGAAGGGACAAGTATTCTCCTTGTTCACGATTGCAGTAGCTGCAGCAGAAGCAGCAGTTGGCTTAGCGATTCTTATCGCATATTTCCGTAATCGTCAAACTGTAAATGTTGACGAAATGGATTCCTTAAAGCATTAGAAGGAAAGGGGAGAACACAGAAATGATGAATTATGCTTGGCTTATACCGCTTTTCCCGCTACTTTCCTTTGTGCTATTGCTTCTATTTGGTAAGAAGCTGAAGGAAAACGGAAGCTATGTCGGGATTGTGCTACATTTCCTTGCTTTTGTAGGTGCGGCACTTGTCTTAATCGAGCGCTTGTCAGCGGGTACGCTAAAAATAGAATGGACTTGGCTTCATATTGGCAATCTATCGATTAATTTCGGTTTTGAAGTGAATGCATTGAACGCGCTTATGCTGTTCATCGTATCACTTGTTAGTTTTCTTGTTCATGTGTATTCAAGAGGGTATATGCACGGAGATGAACGTATTTCCGTTTTCTATTCATACTTAGGATTATTTACATTCGCGATGCTAGGTCTTGTTATTAGTACAAACCTTCTTCAGCTTTATGTGTTCTGGGAACTAGTTGGTCTTGGTTCCTTCTTGCTAATCGGCTTCTACTACTTCAAGGATGAAGCAAGAGCGGCAGCGAAGAAAGCGTTCGTTATGACGCGAATCGGGGATGTAGGATTATTTATCGGAATGATCCTGTTGTTCTGGCAGGTTGGCAGCTTTGAATATGATGCGATTTTCAAAGCAGTAGCCAATCATCAAATTCCTGATGTGATGATTACATTGACAGCTATTCTCATCTTTATTGGTGCAATCGGAAAATCAGGTCAGTTTCCACTTCATACTTGGCTTCCGGATGCGATGGAAGGTCCGACTCCTGTATCGGCTCTCATCCATGCGGCTACAATGGTAGCTGCCGGGGTTTACTTAGTTGCTACGATGTTCCCGCTCTTTGAAGCGAGCTCTGCAGCGTTGATGACGGTTGCCGTAGTCGGCGGATTTACTGCCATTTTCGCAGCATCTATCGGTATCGTACAAACTGATATTAAACGCGTGCTTGCTTACTCTACAATGAGTCAGCTCGGATATATGATGCTTGCACTTGGTTCTGCTGGCTATACAGCAGGAGTATTCCACCTTACGACGCATGCCTTTTTCAAAGCACTTCTCTTCCTAGCAGCAGGTAGCGTCATTCACGCCGTGAATACGCAAGACATCGAAAAGATGGGCGGCCTGTTCTCAAAGATGAAGCTAACTGCATCATTATTCTTAATCGGTACGTTAGCGATTAGTGGATTCCCGTTACTGTCTGGGTTCTTTAGTAAGGATGAAATTCTAGCAGCTACTTGGGAGCATGGAAATTATTTTCTATTCTGGCTTGCAGTCATAGCTGCATTCTTTACAGCATTTTATATGTTCCGTTTGTTCTTCCTTGTATTTACTGGGGAATCCCGCAGTAAGGAAGTACATGTGCATGAATCACCTAAGGTTATGACGGTTCCAATGATTGTACTCGGTATTCTTGCTGTAGTAGCAGGATACTTTAATACACCATGGTTTGGTACATTCCTAGGCGATTGGCTTACGAAGGACGTTCCTTTCCAAGTGTCTGAAACTCATGGTCCTGTATGGATTATGATTGTAGCTACACTTGTTTCACTAGCAGGTATCGGCCTTGCTTACTTGATTTACGGAAAGAAATCGATATCAAGAGATTGGCTTGGCGGAAAAACACCGTTTTATCAATTGTTACTGAACAAATATTATATCGATGAGCTTTACGGCGTTACGATTATTCCGCTTGTAAAGGGGATTGCCTATGTGCTCAAATGGATTGAAAATTACATTGTAGAAGGCGTTGCAGTCTTGTTTGCAAGCATTACAAAGGCAGTGGGATCGCTTCTTTCTAAATTGCAAAGCGGACAGGTTCAAACATACGGTGCTGTTGCATTCGTAGGTCTTGCGATATTACTTGTCATTCTCGTTGCACTAGGGGGGTATATACAATGAGCTATCTTTTAACCATCTTTATTTTCTCCCCACTTCTCGGTATTCTTGCACTCAGTATGATTTCCGATGAAAAACGTGCAAGAGTGATTGGAATTATTACGACTCTCATTCCGCTCGTTTGCTCATTTATCGTATACGGAGCATACCTATCGGGAACAGGATTTGATACGTTCGCACAAAAAGTGGACTGGATTCAATTTGGTAAATTTGATGGACAGGGAGATCTGTTCAAAATTTATTTTGAACTCGGTGTTGACGGTCTTTCTTTCGTGCTTATGATGCTAACAGCAGTACTTGCTGTACTAGCTGCGATCACAGCTATTAAGATTAAGAAAAATGTGAAAAGCTTCTACATCCTATTTCTATTATTAGAAACGGGTATGCTAGGTGTCTTTGCTGCGCAAAATCTCTTGCTTTTCTTCTTCTTCTTCGAGCTTACGCTTCCAGCGATGTTCTTCCTCGTTGGGAAATGGGGAAAATTCGCAAGCGAAAAAGCTGCGTACAGCTACCTATTGTATAACGGAATCGGCTCAGCGATTATGCTGCTCGTTTTCGTCATCATCTTTGCAATAACTGGAACAACGAATTTCCATGAAGCAGCGGCTGCGCTTCAAGCAGGGCAAGGTCCGCTTGGCCCGATTTCCGAATCGCTTAAAATGGGATTGTTTATTGCCTTATTTATTGCGCTTGGTATTAAGCTTCCAATCTTCCCACTTCATCGCTGGATGGTAAATGTCCACGTGCAAGCACCGCCAGCAGTTGTTATGCTGCATGCCGGCGTGCTCCTTAAAATTGGGGCATACGGGATGATTCGTTTTGGAATGGGCTTGTTCCCAGCTGAATTTAATTACTTAGCACCACTTATCGCCATTCTCGGCGTTATCAATTTATTGTACGGGGCATTGATTGCGCTCGTTCAAAAGGATTTGCGAAGCATTCTGGCTTACAGTAGTATTTCGCATATGGGTATTGTGCTTATTGGTCTTGCATCGATGAATGTTGCTGGTGTGAAAGGTGCCCTCTTCCAAGTGGTATCGCACGGTTTAATTGCAGCCTTGCTGTTCTTCCTAGTCGGTATTCTTGAGAATCGTTACAATACATCAGACATTACGCATCTTGGCGGCTTAGCAAAGCAGGTTCCACTCTTTAGCGGCTTCCTACTTGCTGCAGGGATGGCATCGCTTGGGTTACCAGGTATGTCTGGTTTCGTCGGCGAGTTCCTAGCATTTCTTGGTTTGTTCCAAGCAATGCCAATTGTCGCGGCAATCGGAACGCTCGGCATCATCCTCACAGCTGTCTATATGCTGCGTGCAGTTTTAACCATTACATTCGGACAATACGAGCTTACTACTGCAGGGCAAGATGTGAAGGGCTATGAGTTTTTACCTATTCTCGTGCTTATGTTCTTCATCATTGCTATCGGGGTGGCTCCTCAAATACTCGGCGGACCGCTTGATTCCGCACTACAAATGGTTGGGAGGTAGGATAGAGTGGATATGCACACGTTAATGAGCATAAATTGGGGCCTTATGATGCCGGAGATTATTATTGCCACCGCCGCCATCCTTCTATCGCTCCTTGATTTATTCGCCAAGGATACTTTTAAACGAAAGAACTTAGCATATGTCGCTTTAGCTGCTATTATTCTTTCATTTGTTTCTCTAGTCTTTCAGTACGGACAACCAGCTGGCGACATCATAAATGGATCTTTCGTACTAGACGGTTTTTCGAAGTCATTTAAAACCTTGCTTCTCATCGGATCTGCTCTTATTCTTCTTCTTGCGGTAAGCGATACGAAGGAAAGAAGCATTACGGACGAAAGTGAGTATTATTTCTTATTTTTAACAGCCCTTCTCGGAACGATGTTTATGGCGTCAAGTAATGACCTCATTACATTATTCATCGGACTTGAAATGCTTACTCTTTCATCATTTGTTTTGGTTGCGATTCGCAAAAAGCGTCTTGCTTCCAGCGAAGCAGCGATGAAATATGTGATTAATGGCGGTATTTCTACAGCTATTACGCTGTTTGGTTTCAGTTATTTATACGGTCTTACGGGAACGACGAATGTGATAGAAATGCGCACGATCCTTTCCCAAGGCGTAAGCGGTGATCAGCAATTGCTTCTATCAATTGCCTTCATCCTTTCCTTCGTTGGTTTATCCTTTAAGCTTGCGACTGCGCCATTTCATATGTGGGCGCCAGACGTATACGAAGGGGCGGCAACACCTGTTACTGCATTTCTCGGAACGATTTCGAAAATCGCAGGCTTCATTATCGTGATGCGTATTTTCATCTTAGTCTTCACAGGTATTCCAGTGAAGGAAGGAACAGAATCGCTCTTTATGAGCTTGCAAATGTTCATCATTGTGCTTGCATCTGTAACGATGATCGTCGGAAATACGGTAGCTCTCAAGCAACGCAACGTAAAGCGTTTGTTCGCTTATTCAGGAATTGCGCACGCTGGTTACTTGCTCGTACCGTTCCTATCCATATCACCGTTTACACTTGATAGTATGTGGTTTTACATGGCTGCCTACTTACTTATGAATATTGGGGCATTTGCCATAATTCATGCATTCATTCGAAATGATGGGCATGAAGATATTAGCATGTTCGCAGGGCTTTACAAGCGCTCACCAGGCATTGCTTTTGCTATGACGATCTTTATCTTGTCATTAGCAGGAATCCCAGGAACAGCCGGATTTATCGGGAAATTAAACATCTTTGTTGGCGCCTTTACATCGCAGCCTGTACACTACGTACTGCCAGCGATTATGATGCTAACAACGGTCATTTCCTATGTGTATTATTTCCGAATCCTGCAGCTTATGTTCTTCCGCAGTCCTGAAAAGGAAACGAAGCCAGAGATTCCATTTAATATTGGATTTGTCATCGTTCTATGCGTAATCGGAACTGTACTTCTCGGTGTATTTCCATCGATTGGCTACAACTTTTTCCATGATACATTTCCGCTTACGAAAGATTTCTTTTTCACTGGCGCAAAATAAGAAAAAACGTGGTACAATAAAATATGAACTGAAAAAGTGTAGAGCTTTTACTCTACACTTTTTTCATTGCTGATGGAAGGAGGAAAACATGGAAGTGGTACAGTTTGGACAGCAAGCACTCATATCCATCTTCTCACATTTACTCTTTATTACGATTACATGGTGGGCGCTTCAAGGCATTCATTTAGAGAGGATTATGAAGAAGGGAAAAGTCCTGCAAACAAAAGTATTATTATTACTACTTACGATTGCTGTCGGAACGACCGTTAGCAACTTTTTCTTAGATTATTTAGGATACTCCAAGAGTCTGACGTATCTTTTTAAGTAAATTTTGTCTGAGTATATTTCCTCCCCGCCGCGTCAAAAATGGACGTAGAGAGGGGATGAACGAATGCGTACTGTCACGATGGTCATTTTCATGGTAGGGGTAAGTGTCGTATTGATTTTTGCCGGCTTTAGCCGGACACAAGCTGTAACGCCGCAAGAGCAGCTATCCAAAATGCGTGCTGTTTTGGAGGCAAACGATGCGGTTATGCAGGATTGGACGATGACTGAAAAACAAGAAGATCATACAGTTTATGATATACATACATTTCATGCTCTTCTTCAAAAACTGGAACATGACTTACATGTGACAGATTGGACATTCGAAAACTCAGCAGAAGGATATAAAGCAACTGCAGTAAAGAATTTCTCTGATTACAAAGAAAGATTGGTTGTAACTTGGATTAAAGAGAATACTACCAATACAACCTTTATTATTCACGAAATAACAGGAACGAAGTGGGACGATTCCACTGCTGTGATGATTAATAAAATTTTTAGTCAAAAATCCACAATTTATACTTGTATTCGAGCCATTTCGAGTGATAACATGGAAGGTGTTTTGTTAACTAGAGCGAAAAGCATCCTTCAAGGATTAGATGCAAGGCCAGTAGAGGCTACGCAGGAAAGAGCATTTGTATCCATCTCTGCATATACTGGGAAGTGGAATGACGCTCTTACAATCCAAAAAGAGAAAATCAATGTGCAAGTCGCATTGCGAAATGCAGACAACAAGACGACGATTGTGATTGGCACACCAGTGATTACGTCTGAATATTGAATAGATGTTAAATTTTTGACACGGAGGGGAATACCTTGGAAAAGATCATCGTCCGTGGCGGGAAACAGCTAAACGGTTCAGTGCGCGTAGAAGGCGCAAAGAATGCAGTTCTGCCTATACTCGCTGCATCCTTATTAGCGAGTGACGGAAAAAATGTGTTATTCGATGTACCAGCTCTATCCGATGTGTATACCATCAACGAAGTGTTGCGTCATTTGAATGTAGATGTTGTATTTGAAGATGGCCATGTCGTAATTGATGCACAGAAAGAGCTGAATATTGAAGCACCATTTGAGTACGTTCGAAAAATGCGCGCGTCTGTACAAGTTATGGGACCGCTCTTAGCTCGCAAGGGTCATGCCAGAATTGCACTGCCAGGCGGATGTGCAATCGGATCACGTCCGATTGATCAACATTTAAAAGGCTTCGAAGCAATGGGAGCAAAAGTAAGAGTAGGAAACGGATTTGTCGAAGCATACACCGACGGAGCATTACATGGAGCAAAAATCTACTTAGACTTCCCAAGCGTTGGTGCGACAGAAAACATAATGTCAGCTGCCGTCCTCGCACAGGGAACTACTATTATTGAAAACGCAGCAAAAGAACCAGAAATTGTCGACCTTGCAAACTTCTTAAATGCAATGGGAGCAAAAGTCCGCGGTGCCGGCACAGGTGCCATTCGCATCGAAGGAGTTACTACATTATATGGAGCGAAGCATCATGTTATTCCGGATCGCATCGAAGCTGGAACATTTATGGTTGCTGCCGCTATCACAGGTGGTAACGTTCTAATCGAAAATGCAGTACCTGAACATTTACGTCCGCTTACTGCCAAAATGGAAGAAATGGGTGTAACGATTATCGAGGAAGGCGAAGGCCTCCGCATAATCGGACCAAAAACTCTAAAAGCAGTCGACGTAAAAACCATGCCACATCCAGGATTTCCTACAGACATGCAAGCCCAAATGATGGCACTCTTGCTTCGAGCAGAAGGTACTAGCATGATCACGGAAACGGTATTCGAAAACCGCTTCATGCACGTAGAAGAATTCCGCCGGATGAACGCCGACATAAAAATCGAAGGCCGTGCGGTCATTCTAAACGGACCATGTGAACTTCAAGGAGCAGAAGTCACCGCCACGGACCTCCGTGCAGCCGCTGCTCTTATCGTAGCCGGTCTCGTAGCAGATGGACATACGCGAGTAACGGAACTGAAGCACTTAGACCGCGGTTATGTGAATTTCCACAATAAGCTTGCTGCATTAGGTGCGGACATTGAACGGATTACAGAACAAGAAATCAAGCAGGTATCGGACGTACATGCTTAAGATTTTTGAGGGAACCCTCTCGCGCGAACGCGCGGGAGGGTTTTCTTTGTTTTGGGGGGGAGGTGGTAGGAGGTTGATAGGTTGCGAGGGTACGTGGTTAGGTAAGAGGTTGATAGATTACGATGGTATGTGGTTAGGTAGGAGGTTAATAGATTACGATGGTACCATACGAGGTATGGTGTATTGTTTGTGAGAGAGAGGAAAGAGCGAGAATACAGAGGTTTAACGGCGGAAATGAGGTATCTAACGGTGAAAAATAGAGGTTTAACGGCGAAATAGGATGAGGTAACGGCAAAAGGAGAACAGAAGGAGAGGGAAAGAGGAGCACCCCGGAGTTTAACGGCGGAAATGATATATTTAACGGCGAAAAACAGAGGTGTAACGGCGAAACAGGAAGAGGTAACGGCAAAAGGAGAACAGAAGGAGAGGGAAAGAGGAGCACCCCGGAGTTTAACGGCGGAAATGATATATTTAACGGCGAAAAACAGAGGTTTAACGGTGAAAAGGGCATAGGTAACGGCAAAAGGAGAGCAGAAGGAGAGGAAAAGAGGCCCTCCCCGAAGTTTAACGGCGGGAATAAGGAATTTAACGGCGAAAAACAGAGGTGTAACGGCGAAACTAGGACGAGGTAACGGCAAAAGGAGAGCAGAAGGAGAGGAAAAGGTGAGATCTCCGAAGTTTAACGGTGGAAATGAGGAATTTAACGGCGAAAAGTTAAGGTTTAACGGTGAAACAGGCATAGGTAACGGCGAACGGGGAGCAGAAGGAGAGGGAAAGAGGAGTACCCCGGAGTTTAACGGCGGAAATGATATATTTAACGGCGAAAAACAGAGGTTTAACGGTGAAAAGGGCATAGGTAACGGCAAAAGGAGAGCAGAAGGAGAGGAAAAGAGGCCCTCCCCGAAGTTTAATGGCGGAACGGAGGTATTTAACGGCGAAAAAAGCAGGTTTAACGGCGAAACTTGATGCGGTTACGGCGAAAAGGGTCCTGATCAAGAGGAAAAGAAGGTCTCCCCGAAGTTTAACGGCGGAAATGAGGAATTTAACGGCGAAAAACAGAGGTGTAACGGCGAAACTAGGATAGGTAACGGCGAACGGGGAGCAGAAGGAGAGGAATAGAGGATCCCCCCGAAGTTTAACGGCGGAAATGGTGTATTTAACGGCGAAAAACAGAGGTTTAACGGCGAAACGGGCATAGGTAACGGCGAACGGGGAACAGAAGGAGAGGAAAAGAGAAGGTCCCTGAATTTTAACGGCAGAACTGCTGCATTTAACGGCGAAAAACAGAGGTGTAACGGCGAACCCGGATGAGGTAACGGCAAAAGGAGAACAGAACGAGAGAAGGGAGCAGGAAACTAGTGTTTAATGGACAAAAAAAGAGCCGTTCCGTTAAAACGGTAGCTCCTTGTAAATTTACTCTATAGGGGCAGCTGATATACCCTTTGTTTTTTCATGCCGGTATGAGATAGGTTCATAGAACCGAGTAAGTATTTGGCTACGTTTTTTGATTCGATATGCAAGAATTTTCGCATGTTTCGATTTGTGATGGTGGGACCAAATAGTAGTGCATAGTCATGGAGCGCAGTTAAGTGTGCATGTTTAGATGTGTGTCCGCAGGTTGGGCAGAGCCAGGTTCCTCTTACTCTGTTCATGGGGATGGATTGGCATTTGTCGCATTGGACTCCGGTTATTACATCGGATTTGGGGATGCCATAGGTGCTGAGAATGTCAGTTTCTAAAGGCTGATGATTTTGTAATAGCTGGGTAGATAGTCTCGCAATCTGTTTCGCGGTGAGTACCTCTTTTCGGTATGCTTTTTCAAAGTTCCTTACGTGTAAGGGGAGTTTGGCATTGTGAATGACTTTGTTGTAGATACTTCTGTTATTTTCTGAGGTTTCGATTATAGATCGCGGGGAGCTGATGACAATTAAGGACTCCAGTGGGATGGTTGTGTATTTATGGTGATGTAGCCATCTCTTTAAATTTTCGCATTGTAGGTTAATCTGGAGGATGGGGTCTGGGAAGGCTTCTTTTTTTTTCTCTGTTTTTCGGATAAGTTGGTTGAAGTTGGTATCAAAATATAGGGTGCCTGTGATATTTTTTACTTCAATTATAAGAATGAAATATTTAGAGAGTATGAGGGTGTCTAGTTGAAAGTGGCGGGTTTCGCTATAGAGGCGCAAATCGTGGAAAATGTGGTAGTGATCTTGCAGGTAGCTGATGGAGTAGTCCATTTCGCATTCGCCTTTGTAGCCAGCCATTCGTTTTGCTAGATTGTCAGTGATAGATAGTCGGATTGCGTGTTCAAGTGGAAGTCTTCGAAGTAAGGCTTCCAGCTTTTTTACATAGAGGGGAACGCTTCGAGGTTTTTTAATCATACTGATCCTCCTTATTTTGTTAGTAACATATTTCGCCATGAATAGATTTTTTCCTGTTAGAAATTCCGTTCTAAACGCTCGTCCAGTTCCATAAGTATTATCATGAAGTCTTTTTATGGAGGATACTGATGAAGGTAACGAAACCCATTTTCGTATTTCTTTCAAGTGTACTGGTTGTAGTCGTAGTTATTCCTAGCTTATTAGTACTATTCCCCGCAAAGTCGAAGGAGCCGGTGAAGCAAGCCCCGCTTACTGCTTCTGCGCAGCCTACGCCGAGCGCCGTTGAAGTGGCTGTGTTTCGGAGCGGGCAGAATAAGGTGGATCGTATGCCGATTGAGAGTTATGTTGCAGGGGTTGTGGCAGCTGAAATGCCTGCAGATTTTGAAATGGAGGCATTGAAGGCGCAGGCTTTAGCGGCGCGTACATTTGTTGTGAAACGGATGCTAACTGGTCAATTACTAGCGAACAACGCGAACGTAACGGATACGGTTGATAACCAGGTGTATAAAAATGAAGAGGAATGGAAGACGCTATGGGGTAAGGATTACGATTGGAAAATGAAACGTGTGAAAGATGCAGTAAGTGCAACGACTGGACAAGTGCTAACGTATAACGGGGATCCGATTACTGCTTCCTTCTTCTCAATGAGCAATGGGTACACAGAAAACGTAGAGGATTATTGGGGCGGGACCTCGCCGTATCTGCGCAGCGTCGAAAGTCCTTGGGATAAAGATGCCCCTAAATTTACGAGTGAACAGCGAGTGAGTGTATCGGATTTTCAAAAGAAGCTTGGTGTTCAAGTGTTGGCGAATGGAACGGTGGGAACGATTGCCGGGCGCACTGCCGGGCAGCGTGTAAAAAATGTTGATTTTAACGGGAAAACGCTATCTGGGAAAGACATCCGTGAAAAGTTAGGTCTCCGTTCCTCCGATTTTACATGGAAGCAAGAGGGCGGCATGATTACCATTACGACTAAGGGATTCGGGCACGGCGTTGGCATGAGCCAATATGGCGCGAACGGCATGGCCAAATCCGGGAAATCCTACAAGGACATCGTCCAGCATTATTACCAGGGCGTGGCCATTTCCAATCTAAGTGATTTTGAAGGGAAACTCGTTGTGAAAAAATAAAACAGTTGAGCAAGCCGTAAGTATCGTATCAATTGGTGAATCGATAGTTGAGTAATTTTTGTATAGACTCTTTCTTACCCCCCATGCTATAATTAATGAGTTAAAAGGATACATTTAGACGCTACAGTTCTCGTTAGGCGAGGCGTCTGTGTAAACATAGGCCACTGCCCGGAAATGTCGAAAGACGCCAATGGGTAGAACAGGTATTGCCGGATTAAGGCTTTACTTAAGGTGGCTGAGTTGTAAAACTCTACGTTGCACAGTGCTGAAGCTATAGCTAGGGGGATTTAGAGCTGCATGTTATTTAATTTGTCATGCATCCCCCTGTTTAGTAGAACAGGGGGTTTTTTGCGTTTCCCCGGGTCGCCTAGGATAGGCTTGTTATTTTAATAATGAAAAGAGCTTATCTGCCGTTACACAGTGAAGATTGTAGCGCATATACTAAATGGATTCAAACAACATGAAGATTTTTCCCGGTTAGAAGATTGTGGTGGATTCGAATATCAAATAAAGGAGTTGAGGAATGAATGCCAGACAGTGGTCAGTCGGGAGACAGTAGTAAGCGGAGGAGTAATAGTGCTGCGCGCAACAGATATGTCAAATAGAATAGAAGAAAGATAGTATTGGCGTATGTGTTGCGCGTAGTAGCTCCTCCGATAGAAGAGATAAGGAGGAGAGCGAGATGAGTCAAGTTAAGAAAGCGGCGGTTTTAGACCATGCACATGTTGGGGATATTCATGGTGCGTTTGGTTCCATTTCTCAGCACGATTTAGATCCACGGAATGATTTTCGTTCCCGTTTGAAGACGTTGCTTGCGGTTATGGGTCCAGGTTTGATTGTAATGGTTGGGGATAATGATGCAGGTGGTGTGGCAACGTATGCACAAGCAGGGCAAAATTATGGCACGAGCCTATTATGGGTTTTGCTTCTGCTCATTCCTGTGTTAATTGTTTGTCAAGAAATGGTTGTACGGCTCGGCCTTGTTACGGGTGTTGGCCATGCACAGCTTATTTTCAATCGGTTCGGTAAGTTTTGGGGTTGGTTTTCTGTTGGGGACTTATTTCTTGTTAATTTCTTGACGATTGTAACGGAGTTTATTGGAATTAGCTTGGCGATGGCTCATTTTGGTGTGAGTCCCTATATAAGCGTTCCGGTTGCAGGTGTTATGCTTATTATGTTTACGATTTCCGGCAGCTTCCGCAGCTGGGAGCGGTTTATGTATTTGTTTATCATAACGAATTTTATTGCCATTCCGATGGCATTTATGGCGCATCCAACGCTTACTCCGATTATGACGGGCTTTTTCGTTCCTCATATTCAAGGTGGATTGAACGGCAATGTTATGCTTCTCATCATCGGAATTGTTGGTACAACAGTAGCACCTTGGCAGCTATTCTTCCAACAATCCAATGTCATTGATAAACGACTTACTCCACGTTGGATGAAATATGAACGTGCGGATACGATTATTGGAGCATTCGTTGTTGTTATTGGGGCAGCAGCGCTTATTATTACGACGGCGTTTGCGTTCCAAGGAACACATTTTGCGGGTAACTTTAATGATAGCGGTGCGGTTGCATCAGGACTTACCAGCACGCTTGGTCCTGTTGTTGGCAACATCTTTGCCATTGTGCTTTTGAATGCATCTATTATCGGTGCAGCAGCGCTTACGCTTTCTACTTCTTATGCGTTCGGTGACGTATTTATGGTGAAGCATTCCCTTCACCGTTCTTGGAAGGATGCAAAGCTTTTCTATGCTGTGTATGTTTTCATTATTGCTGCAGCAGGAGCGATTGTCCTTATTCCTCATGCTCCGCTTGGTTTGATTACAATTCTTGTGCAAGCATTAGCAGGGGTACTCCTTCCTAGTGCGACTGTGTTTTTAGTTCTTCTTTGCAATGATAAGCATGTACTTGGTCCATGGGTAAATAAACCATGGCAAAACGCAGTTAGCATGGTGATTGTAGGTGCACTGGTTATGCTGTCACTTATTTTAGCAACAACGACTATTTTTCCAGATATCAATGTACCGATGCTTGTTGAAGTGTTAGCAATCATTTTTGGCATTACCTTATTGATCGCAGGGGCATGGTGGTGGAAAAATAATCGTAATCAACCACGAGTGAAAGAAGTGGTTGATGAGGAAGAACGCATAGAATGGCGCATGGATCCGCTTGAAGATTTACCACCTGTTAAAGGATCAAAGGGACGTACGTTTGGAATGGTAACCTTACGATTGTATTTAATTGTTGCGGTCGGTATGTTAGTTGTGAAAGCATTCCAATTAGCACTTGGATGATACGGGAAGAAGCCTGCTAGGAAGGCTTCTTTCTTCTTTTTCGATACAAAAAGTGTTCGTTTATAGAAGATTTTACTATTGCTATTTATCGTAAAAAGCTGTATACCATCATATATAGAGATTTTAACTATAGGGAGAGGAAGAACGATTATGAAAGTGTATAACAGACTATTATCATTCGCTATTGCATTTACGCTTTTGTTTTTACCTGTTGTTGCACAGGCAAAGGGATTTAGCGGCGGATCAAGTTCAAGCTCTTCTAGAAGCAGCAGTTCCGTACACAGCAGCAGTTCTTCAAACTCTGGTACGTATCATTCTGGCTATAAGGCTCCTTCGTCTAGTGTGCAATCGAAGCAGCCATCTTATAATAATAATTCGGCAAATACGACCCAATCAAAGCCTAGATCTGGCTTCTCTAGCTTCTTTTCTCATGCAGCAGCCTTTGGCGCTGGTGCATTTCTAGGAAATATGTTCCATCCGTTTGGTGGGTATGGATATGGAGGCATGGGAGTAGGTCACGGTTTCTCTTTATTTGGATTATTGGCAGATATCTTAGTGATTGCTCTTATCGTATGGGTATTTCGCCGTATATTTGCAAGACGATAGGAAGGGGAAGTAGCCATGAAACTTTATTTTGAAGAACAAGATGTTGTGGATGCGGTTTGTGTGTACGAAGCATCTCTTCATTCATACCGTCCTGAACAAATCGATGTGGATTTGCAATTTAATCAAGAACAGAAATTTCATGCAAGTGCTCGCCTGCCGTATCGTACGGTCGAACTGAATGAACAGGATTTAATTGATGCGATTGCTGTTTACTTGCGTGACTATCACAACTTTATGCCAGACCGGTTACGCATTGATTTGCAATTTGATCCGGCAACAGGTATTACAGCAGATATTATTGCAGAGTAAGGTGTTTAGGCAAAGAAGCTACTCGAATGAGTAGCTTCTTTTGCATTTTATTTTAGAAATTTTTTTATAAACATTACGTACATATACTATAATAGTAGTAGGTAAACGTAAAAAATTATATCCTAATAAACTACTTATGTGTGTTCGATTCATTTATCATATTTTTAAAAAAGGTGGTTGGATATTATGACTATTTTAAGAGAACTTATTATTAGATGTGTATTAGTTGTTGTATTAAATGATGCCATTATATTTTACGTGCTTAGTAAACGTTCTCAGAAAATAACATTGCCTTTAGCAATTGGAATTATAGTAATCACATGTATCGCATTAGTAATTAATATTTGGTATTGTCTTTATCGAAACGGAATAAAATAAACGTATTTTTTTACTATAAATTCACTTGGAATTTTAAACAAAAAAGACCAACAAATCGATATACAAATTTGATGGTCTTTTTATTTTACATTTTTAATTTCTGCGATAGGTTGATTTGTACTGAATCATTTTTCTCCTATGCAGGAAAGAGCCCTAGCGAGAGCGAAAGTTACAATTTCATTCTGACATAACGAAGGAGAGGTTTCATGTGAATTGGTTATTCTATGTACTTGCGTTACTGAGCGGTGTGGTGCTGGCGCTGCAGGCAGCGATTAACGGCGGACTTGGGAAGCGAATTGGTTCGATAGAAGGAGCGTTCGTTTCCTTTTCGGTGGGCACTCTTGCCTTGCTGGTAGCTGTCTTATTCATTGGAAAGGGGACGCTCCCTTCCTTAGCAGGTATTCCGAAATATCAGCTTACCGGCGGTTTGATGGGAGCATTTTATGTAGCGATTTCCGTTATGGTTGTACCGAAGCTTGGCGTAGCCTCGACGCTTACGGCTGTTATCGTAGGGCAGCTTATTATGGGATCGATCATTGATCACTATGCCTTGCTTGGCGGAAAGCAGATTTCCTTTGATATGAAGAGAGCATTAGCGCTTGTTTGTTTAGGAGTAGGTTTATGGTTATTTTACAAGAAATAAAAATTCTATATATTAAAATATTATGTTAAAATGGTGTTTAGTAAGGAGGTGAAGCGATGACAGGACGTGTTCATTTTCAAGAAGAACAGTACTTTCAAAGACAGATAGAATCCTTATTTAGTAAGCAGAAATCGAATTTAAGAAGTTTTCTCCCGTATGCGGATATTCGGCATGTAGGTAGTACGGCAGTTCCAGGTATGATTACGAAGGGCGATCTTGATATACAAGTGCGTGTAGCTGAGAAGGACTTTGAGGCAGCGAAGAAAATATTAGATGCCCTGTATGATCGGAACGAGGGAAGCCCTACAACGGAACATTTTATATCCTTTAAAGATGACAGCATCAAACCACCGCTTGGGATTCAGCTTACCGTAAAAGATAGCGAATTCGATATTTTCTGGAAAATTACAGAAGTGCTGAAAGAAAGTGAATCATGGCGAAGTGCATATAATGAATTAAAGCAAACATTCGAAGGACATGATATGGAAGAGTATCGCAAGGCCAAGTCGGACTTCTTACAACGTTTGATGCAAACATCCTTGTTCCAAGCAAAATAATCGTACATAACAAGAGAGTGTCAGGGGAGCTGATGCTCTTTTTTTGTCGAAAAAATAAATTTTCCATTTTTGTATAGATTATCTGAATATTGTTCACAATGTTGCTGAGGTGATAATCGAATGAGAAATGGAGAAAATAAGCAATCTCGAAAAGTAGTACGCTTGTTTCAAAAACGTTGGGTTTTTCCTGCTGTGTATATTGTGAGTGCAGCTGTTATTTTATCTGCAGCTCTTTGGTACCAAATGAGTAATGATAATCAAAGTGTGCAGCAGGCGCCATCTGCACCATATAGCCAGCATGAAGCGCCATCTGTACCTGTTACGAAGGTAGCGGAGGTGTTGAAGCTTCCTGTAGCTGATACTGCGAGCGTTTCCGTTAAGAAGAAATTCTATGAAGACAAGGCTCCAGCCGCTGAGCAAGAGCAAGCACTCGTATTCTATAACAACACATATACTCCGAACACAGGAATCGATCTTGTGGCAGGTAACGGTGAAAAAATGTTTGATGTAACCGCTGCCGTAAGCGGAACCGTGACAAAAGCGGAAAAAGATGCGCTTCTTGGCTATATCGTAGCAATTGACAACGGTAACGGTATTTCTACCTTCTACCAAAGCCTAAACGACACAAAGGTAGAAGTTGGTCAAAACGTAACACAAGGACAAGTCCTTGGACAAGCTGGACTTAGCGAAATGAACAAGGAGCTTGGCTACCACGTTCACTTCGAGCTTCGCAAAGACGGCGTAGCTGTAAACCCTGAGAAATTTCTAGACAAATCTCTTACGGACGTGAAAGCAGAGCCAACAACTGCACCAGCTAAAGACTCTACAGATGACCAAAAAGATCCAGCGAAGAATGACAATCAACAATCCGATAACCAAACATCTGGTAACTCTGGCAACGATCAACAGCCAGACGATAGTCAAAACCAAGATTCTTCTTCAAATAATTAATGGTTGTATGGGAGGAAGCTGTCTTATCAGTCACGATAAGGCGGCTTTTCTTATGTATATTTGTTACTTCCAGGAAGTTTCTTAATTTCGTTCCGGCTTCAATCGCTTCCGTACGATTTTTCCCTTTATTATTTGCGTCAGAAAAAAAGTCACGAATAAATTGATTGTATTCAAATTGAGGAGCAATTTGTTTCTGATAGGATGGGTCTTTCTTTCGATTAAAACGATATATAATATCCTAAATCCTGATAAATTAAGGAATGTTGAAAAAAGACGGCACTAGGCCGTCTTTTTAAGAGGTTCTGAATGGGCCACAGAGGTTTTATTGACGAAATCGATATATTTATCAACAAAAAAGCATCGTTTATCGACGAAAATTAAAATATATCGACGAAAAGCAGACTTTTATCAACGAATTTCCTCGATTTATCGATTTTTCGCAAAATCCGACACATTTCGCCCCGCACTCCCCCTACTTATTCTGAAATACTCGCTTCATACGCCGCTTGCAGCCGTTTGGTAGATGACAGGGGAGGGGGAGATAGATGTCGACGGGCTGGACGGTTACCGTCGTGGTATTGTCATTCTTCTTTGTCATTGTTTTCTTTGTTATGGGTACGCGGCCGGAGACTTCTGGTGATTCAAGTTTTCGAAATGAAGGAGAGGACACAGATGAAAATAAGAAAGAGAGCGTTTAGTAAACAGCTTTCTTTTATCTATGCTTTATTTTATTATCTACTTCATTCAAAAAATATGGCGCATTCAATGTACGTTTTGCAACGTTAATGGTACAAGCCAATATTTTTTAAATATCTGAGGTTCTTTATGAATGTGAAATATCATAAACAATTTTCTAATGTCAAAAGTACTAATTTTTCTATTGCCTTAGCAACGCCATTATCTGTATTTGAATCCGTTATATATTTTACAGATTTTCGAATTTCTTGAGGGGCATTTCCCATTGCGACTCCCAACCCTACATATCCGAGCATTTCCAAATCATTATAACTATCCCCAATAGCCATCACTTCTTTTGGATCTATATTGTAAAAGTTTTCGATTACGTATTTTACAGCATTAATTTTTGTGGCTTTTTTATTGGTTACTTCCAAATAGATAGTACCTGATTTATGAATGGAGGATGTTAAATCTTTATTTTCTTTTAAAACTTTTTCGGCTTCTAAAATAACGTCTTTTTCACCAATCATCATTATTTTATGGATGGGAGCGCTGCTATCAATGAATTCCTTTACATTTAAAATGACTGGAGACAATCCGGTTAAATCCTTCTCAATTTGAACTCCTCTATCTATCTTTGAAGCATACCATTTTGTTTCAGAATATATGCTTAAACTTATTGTTGGAAATTGAGTAGTAATGATATCATAAATAATTTTTGATTCATTTGGTTCTATGAAAATACTAGAAATACTTTCAAAACTTCCATTTTGATATTTGGAGATAAATCCACCGTTGTAACTTATTATTGGCGTACCCAGTTCTAATTGACTATAATAATCCATCATTTCTTCCTGTGACCTGGCGGATACCAAAATAAAGGGGATGTTTTTTTGTGTTAACTTTTTAATCGTATCAATGTTTACTTTGGTTAATTCGCCCCCCGGTTTAATTAAAGTTCCATCAATATCTGAAAAGATTAGTTTTGGAATCATAGTATTACTCCTCATCTGCGATTATGATTTCGGTGTTGTCGTTAAAATATTTCCTTTGTTCATTGGTTAATGATTTATCGGTAATCAATACATTAATTTTACTAATAGAACAAACTTGGTAAGGAGATTTATTATGGAATTTTTGGTTTTCCGCTACTAAAATGACTTTACGAGAATTTTTAACTACACATTGCATAATTGCGGCATCTTCCTGATTTACTAGATAAATACCTTTTTCATCTATACTAGAGGCTGCAACAAAAGCTATGTCAAAAGATATTTTGCTTATTTTTTGCAGAGTATCCATTCCATAAAAAAAACGATTTTCAATATTTAATACTCCGCCTAGCAAATTGACATGTATTTGTTCCTTTAATGACATAGCCAAAACATTATCCAGGGAGTGGGTAAATACCGTTATTTTTTCATTAACATTTTGACAGAATTTAAGCAAGATAGTTGAAACATCCACAAAGCACACGGAATCTTTTTTAAGAAAATGTAAGGCGGCTTTAGCAATCGCATTCTTTTCTGTCGTGGATTTTAGCAATCGTTCTTCATAGCCTGGAATAGGATTGTCATAGTTCAGGGAAATAATTCCGCCGTGAGTTTTAATGGCTGCTCCTTTTTCCACAAGCAGTAGAACATCTCTTCTTGCTGTATCTTGAGAAACATGAAATTCATTCATAATTTCTTTCGTTGTTATTTCTTTTTGTTCTGCTAAAATTTCTTTAATTCGAGCAATACGTTTATTCTGATGCATGGTTAGTTCTCCTAGAGTATATTTGCACATTAATAAGTAATTATCGTTAAATATCGTTTTTTATCGTTAAAATTGTACGTTTTTAATTTGATAATGTCAAATTTTTCTGCCATAGTAATTCTATAAATATATTTAAGGAAGAGGGAGCGAGATCATGTATAATACGATTATTTATGACGTTGATGGAACGCTGATTGATACGGAAAAAGCGGTGTTACGTTCGCTTCAAAAAGTCTTAAAAACAGATTATGACAGGGTTGTTCCACTAGAAGACTTGAATTTTGTTCTTGGAATTCCAGGAGGTATATCGTTAACCCAGTTAGGCATTCGTGATATTGAAAAGGCCAATGAACGCTGGAATTACTTTATGAAGGATTTTTTTCATTCCATTAAGGTGTTTAGTGGAATTAAGGATTTATTAGAGACTATAAAGAATAGAAAAATCATTCAAGGTATCGTGACTTCAAAAACTAGCGAAGAATTAATAAATGATTTTGTACCATTTGGACTTACAAGTTATTTGAATCATACTGTTTGTGCTGATGATACCGAAAGACATAAGCCGAATCCAGAACCGATATTGAAGTTTCTAGAGATTTCTAGTGCTGACCCGAAAAAATCTATTTATATTGGAGATACAGTTTACGATTATGAATGTGCAAGAGATGCAGGAATAGATTTTGGTTTAGCGTTATGGGGTTGTAAAAATCACGAGAATATACAAGCTAAATACAAATTTGATAGACCACAGGATATAATTGCTTTACTTGATTAAATGAAAGTAAGACAAGTAATCTATTTGGTGCAATAGCGGATTATTATTGAAAATTACCTTGAAGGGATTTGTGAATAATTGCACTTAAAGTAACGGATAGCTTTAGTAAAATAAACTAAGATTGATAATTTGTAATAAAGTTTGAGAAAAAGGGGCCGTCTAAAAACAAAAATAATACGAAGCATACGAAGTAGGCTGTCTCAGAAATCCCTGATTTTACGGGATTCTTCTTGACAGCCTATTTCGTGAGCTGACTCAAAAGGGAATGGATTTCTCCCTTTTGAGTCAGCTCCTTTTTCTTTTTATATTCTTGTCGATGTTGTAAAACTCCAGTATGTTACTTCACAAAAGGGCCATATAATGAAATGGATCTTTCGAAATATTTAGATTTTTATGTTGATATGAGGATTGTTGTTAAGTAATCTTATAGGGGATGAACATCTAAAATGATTAAAAAACTCTACGAAACTCACTTGCAAGTAAAGGATTTAAAAGCTGCCATCAACTTTTATCAAGATAAGTTAGGGTTTGAATTAGGATATGCAACAGAAAAAAACGCCTTTTTTTGGATTGGAGAACCAGGCTACCAAATGCTGGGTTTATGGCTGGTGCCAGTTTCAAGTGAAATCGAAAAAAGGCACTTTGCTTTTGAAGTAGAATTTGAATTCTTGATTCATTCCATTCAATGGTTGCAGGATCAAAGAATTGAGGTTATTGGAAGTCAGGGAAAAGGCAACGAGGAACCGATTGTTCAAGCATGGATGCCGGCTGCCTGTATTTATTTTTTAGATCCGGATGGGAATCAATTAGAATTCATTTCCATGCTGAATGATAAACCAAGAGAATTAGATTTTGTCCCTTATTTAAGTGAGTGGAACAAATTGTCCAATTCTTAAACAGATTTTTCTTTTTATGTTCTTGATGATGTTGTAAAACTCCAGTATGTTACTCCATAAAAGGGCCAGATTGTGGAATAACATTTTTATTTGTTTTGTGAAGATTGAGAAGAGATGTACTTAACGAACAGTCGTTTAGTTTAATAAGTTGGGAAGTAATGAAGTACCGAAAAAATAACTGTACCACGAAATAGTGCGATAATTGGGCTTAGAAACAAGTCGATAAATTAGAATTTGTAATGGAGATTATTTATATTTTGTGCGGAGCGCAACTTTGAATGGCAGAAAGCAAACATTAGGTGATAAAAGTTAAAGCGTTCATCCGTTAAAATTTAATTTATACTTTAAAATGTGAGGGGAAGAAATAGTGACAGACAAAAAAATCACAGTACAATTTACGATGCTGACATTTTGCATAGCCTATCTTGTGTCAGGTACTTTGATTGCTCTTGGGCAATTCGGATATTCGGTTCACAATTGGGTTTACTCGTTACAGCAATTCGGGATGGATATCCCTTTTGCAATCTATATTTTGTCGCCCGCTATTGCTTCATATATCGTTCTAAAGAAAAATAACAGAATAGCAGGTTTCAAGGAATGGTTGAGCACTGTTTTTTATGTCAAAAATAGCATATCTCTCTATTTGTTCGTTATTGCAGGACTTGCACTGTATTTTTTGATACATATTGCAGTTTCAGGCCGCACGGAAATGGTGCTTCCGTTTTATACGTTCTTCCTTTCCCTGCTTGGTAATCTTTTTATCGGTGGCTTGGAGGAAGCTGGCTGGATGTACATATTGCAGCCTGAGCTTGACAAAAAATACGGTTTTGTTTTGTCTTCTGTTTTTGTTGGAATCATTTGGATTTTATGGCATATCCCTCTCTTCTTTATTCCGGGGACGAATCACGGAGAGGGACTCATTAACTTTTGGATGTTTGCAGTTCAACTCATTGCGTTTCGGTTTTTCAACGGGGCAATCTACAAAATATCAGGGAAAGGCCGTGTGTTTATGTGCGTATTATTCCACACCATGTTCAATGCGGCATCCCCCATCTTCGGCACCATGACTATGACTTGGGCGGGAACCATTGCCGCAAATGCTGTGATTGTTCTTGTTTCAATTGTAACCGTTGTGATATACAACAAAAAGAACAGGCAGATAGTATAAGTATACATGAATAGCCCCCATTATCTAACAGGGGCGCAAATTAACCTATAATTCCCCTTTCTGAAAGAAATGTGATTAACATCAATGTATAAGATTGTGAAATATTGTACTTAAACAAACGGGTGCTATAGTTGAAGAAGAAGTGAGAGGTTGATACATATTAGTCATGTATAATATGTATCAATCTCTATTTTATACGACTTTGTATGAATTAGGTCTTGATAATAAAACTAAGATTGATAATTTGTAATAAAGTTTGAGAAAAAGGGGCCGTCTAAAAACAAAAATAATACGAAGCATACGAAGTAGGCTGTCTCAGAAATTCCTGATTTTACGGGATTCTTCTTGACAGCCTATTTCGTGAGCTGACTCAAAAGGGAATGGTTTTCTCCCTTTTGAGTCAGCTCCTTTTTCTTTTTATATTCTTGTAGATGTTGTAAAACTCCAGTATGTTACTTCACAAAAGGGCCAGATTGTTGAATAACTCTTTATAAAGAAATTGTAATTTAAGTATCAGAAGAACAAAAGCTGGCCCATTTTATGGGGATCAATCAAGAAGTCTCAAGTTCAGTAAATTTTATTAATAAAATACTTTTTTTTGAAGAATATCTAAAGCAAGTTCAATATCCTCTAAATCTTCTAAAGAGGCATCTTTTAATCGGTTTACAAAATGTGTTTCGATTACATTGAAAGCCAAACTCATCATTAATTCACCGTCCTTGGAGAGGCGAATTAATTGTTTTCTTCTATCTCCCGAATCCCCGGATTTTTCTATTAATAGCTTTTCACTTAATTTTTTTAGTTCCCTGCTTGTATTCGGCATTGATATATTCTGGCAATCACTAATTTGACTGGGTGTAACAGGCTGATTGACATAAATATATTCAAGAATACTATATTGAACAAGTGTGATGGTATCGGATTTTGCATTTTTTGTCATTTCATGTGTAACGTGATGGACAGAAGCTGTAAAAAACACAAATTTTTGAAAAAGTTTCTTTTTGTCCATAATTTTCACCTCTTAATTAAAAGATAACAAAAATGTTATCGTTTGACAATTATCAATTGACAACAAAATAATGCAAGAGTATTATATTGTTATCATTTGATAACTAAAATAAGGAGGATGTAACTTTTGAAAAGAGCCATACCATTTATCACTTTTAAAATAATTCATTATGGATTTAGAAAAACAAAGAGATATTGATGGTAATATGATGCGATAAAAGGGATGAAGATAACGCAAAAAAGTCTTCGAAAAAAGAAGCGAATAGAAGCATGGGAGTTGTACGAATGAATAATTTCACTGAGAAATGGACTTCGTTTTTGTATCGGTTTAGATGGATCATCATTTTTTGTTTTGTCGGTTTTGTTTTAATTGGCGGATTAGTTGGAGGAAAACTCCCTAATATTCTTAGCGGTGGGGGCTGGGATGTAGAAGGCTCACAAGCATTAAAGGCAAAAGAATTGGTTTCCGAAGGATTTGTAGGGAGGGGAAATGCAAGCCTTACATTAATTGTGAAAGATAGTAAGAATAAAGTTGGCTCTGAAGAATATAGTTCTAAGTTAGAAAAGCTAGTCAACTACATCAAACAACAAGATGAAATTAAGACTGTCTATACTTGGCTGGATGCACCAAAAGAGGTTAGGGAGCGCATGGTGGGAAAAGATCAATACACAAGTATGGGGTTTGTTGGGCTAAATATAGACGAAGGTAAGGCTATTAACATTTTACCAAAAGTTCAAAAGGGAATTGTAAATAAAGCAGAAGAATTAGGGATAAGTGCTCATATAGTGGGAGTTCCGGCTTTTTGGGGAGATGTAGCTGTTTTTAGTCAAAAAGGTTTATTACAAGCTGAATTGTTTGTGCTGCCATTAATTTTTATTGTTTTATTATTTATCTTTAGAAGCCTAGCTTCTACATTAACTGCCTTACTTGTGACGATTATTTCTATAGCCTCAAGTATGGGGGTAATCTATTTTACTGGTCTGCAATTTGAATTATCTATATTTGTTGAAAATACTGTCATGATGCTGGGGCTTGGTGTAGGGATAGACTATTCCTTAATATTAATCCACCGATTTAAGCTAGAGTTAATAAGACAAGACAATAAAAAAGCTGCTGTCGCCAAAACATTAAAAACAGCAGGTCATACAGTTCTTTTTTCAGGTATAACCATAATGGCAGCTATGTCGGCTCTGTTTTTTGTTCAATTATCAGCAATCAGATCTATAGCATTTGGCGCAGTACTTGTCGTATTCATGGCTGTTCTAACAAGTCTGACACTTTTGCCGGTAGTACTCTTATTATTGGGTGAGAGAATTAATCGATTTAAGATACCTTTTGTTTCCCAACCAAAGGAGGAATTGAATACAAAATGGTATAAGTGGTCACATGCAGTGATGAAAAGACCATTGGCTTATTTGGTCCTTGTAGTAGGTATCCTTATTGTATTGGCAATCCCTGCAAAAGATTTACACACATTTACTCCCGATGCGCGAATATTACCAGGTGAATCTCCGGTAATGCAGGGTGTTAATATGGTTGAAAATTCATTTGGTGTAGGTGCGACAAATCCAATATCAATTGTGATTCATGCAGATAATGGCACTATTACAACAAAAGAAAATTTAGCATATATATCAAGATTATCAGGAGAAATTTCAAAATTAGATAATTTGACAAATGTTTTCTCTTTGTCAACAGTTTTTCCAAAGCAAACACCGGAGGAAATGACTAAAATTCTTTCACAGGATTTAAATCAATTACCTAAGATTAATCAACTTGTTATAAATAGATATATAAATAAATCAAAAGACACCGCAGTCATTGATGTTGATGCTAGTGTATATGCAGCGAGCGATCAGAGTATGGCTGTAGTTAATAAAATTAAAGATGAATTAGTTGCAAAGACTAATCCTCCAAAAGGAGTTCATGTATATGTTGGAGGGCAGACAATAGAAGGGCATGAAGCCAATAATGTGATTGAAAAAAGCTTAATTCCAGTTTTAATCATTATGCTGATTATTGTGTACCTCATCTTGTTTATTACGTTTAGAAGTGTTTTTCTTCCATTGAAAGCAATTATCATGAATTTATTGTCTGTGAGCGCTACATATGGAGTACTTGTATTTGTAATTGCCCAGGGGCATGGTGCTGAGTTTCTCAATATAGATTCCAATGGTTATATTCAAAATTTTGTACCAATTTTGTTGTTAGCTTTATTATTTGGATTAAGTACCGATTATGAAGTATTTGTCCTAAATCGAGTGAAAGAAGAATATATGAAAAGTAAAAATAACGTAGAAAGTATTGCTGTTGGCTTGGGAAGTACCGGTCCGCTTATTTCAGGAGCTGCATTGTTAATGATTGCAGTTTTTGGCGGCTTTTCATTATCTGGAATATTACCTATTCAAACTCTCGGTTTTGGGATGGCAGTTGCGATATTAATTGATGCAACAATTGTAAGGTTTATTCTTGTACCTGTGTCTATGAAATTGCTTGGAGATTTAAACTGGTGGTTTCCGATTAAAAGACATTCTAAACAAAAATTCAAACAGGAGAAAGTTATGTAGTAAATAGGTAAATGAATATTATTTTCTACTAATCAAGGGGATGGAGATGTTAATAAATTATGGAGATTAAAAACTAATCACCAAGAGTATGTGAAGAATAATACTTAATCTAAACGGGGGTGTTAGTAGAAGAACAATTAAACGATTTTATGGCTCAGGCCATATCTTAGTTATTCCATTAAAGGCCGCTATTATTGAAAAAGAAGTGAGAGGTTGCTACATATTAGTCATGTATAATATGTATCAATCTCTATTTTATACGACTTTGTATGAATTAGGTCTTGATAATAAAACTAAGATTGATAATTTGTAATAAAGTTTGAGAAAAATCCTGTATTAAGTGAAACAGGATTTTTCTTTTTATATTCTGTCGATGTTGTAAAACTCCAGTATGTTACTCTATTACTCATTTTTTGAACATCAGAAATTTGGATTTTCTCTAAGTCCAGCTTTTATTACATCCCTACTGATTCCTTTTAAAGTATTTTTAAAACAACACTGATACAATGAAGCGAAATCCGGTAATAGGGAGTGATAAATGAGTGAATCAGGAAAAAAATGCTTCAGTTAAATTTTTGCTTTTTGTCGTGGCTTCCATCATTGCATTCACACTTGTAGGTTTGCTGATTGTTGGGCATAATCCGATTGTTCAAAACCAAAGATATTGGATCATCAGCCGGTCGTCCGCCATTGTTTCCTACATCGTCTTGACTTTCGTGATCATACTGGGGAACCTGCTCAGTAACCCAAGGAATAAGGATAGATGGAAACTGTCGAAATATCTATTGCCATGGCACCAGGCATTGATAGCGGCAACTTATACGTTAGTTGCCATGCACCTCATCTTTACGGTGATCGACCCCAAATCCGGGGTAACTTTCAAACAAATGTGGTTCCCAATCCATGCCGCGGTACATCCCTATCCATATTTGGCAGGGGCGTTCGGACTTTATTTCCTTATCCTGATCGGGTTCACCGCATCTATCAGGAAGCACTTTAAACAATGGATTGATATTCATCGGATTTCTATCGTCATTTGGTTTTTGGTCACTTTTCATGGATTCTTTGGTGGATCCGACACACTGACGTTCACGCTAATGTATGGGTTGTCGACGTTACTTACTTTTGGTACGTTCTTTTACCGTCATTGGGCAATAAAGAATCAGCCAAAAAAGAGAATGACGGATCCGTTAAAACAAAAAAATACCGCTGTTTAAGGTTAAACAGCGGTATTTTTTTTGTTTTCAAGATGCCTTTGTCACCGATTGTACGGGAGGCGGTGGTGGCGTCGGCTTTGGAGTTACAGCGGGAGCGGGAGTTGAAGACTTACCTATTGTTGGTCCCTGAGTTGTTGCAGAACTTGAACTACTACTTGAACTACTGCTTGTATTCGCTGAACTTGTCGAAGACGAACGAACCGACATCGCAGCAATCTGGTTTTTTATTTGAGCGATTTCTGAATTAAGCGCATTTATTTGTTGGCTTTTCTGATTCGTATCATTTACCGTTTGCGTGTAAGTGAGCTGTAATTGATATAATTTTTGATTATCGTCATTTAATTTTTGGGTTAAATTGTTTCGCTCTTGAATTTTTTGCAAATATGCATTTTTTTGAATATCGGCAGCGCTTACCTGGTTTTGGATATTATAAAGGACGCCTGCGTATAAACCACCAGCACATAGAATTCCAATGGCAGATTTTTTCCATACCTTATTTATTATTTCCACCTTCTTTTTGTAATAATGCATTTTTTTGAGCAACTAGGTTGGAGTATTGATTATCGATTGCATTCTTCGCTTTTGTTGCTTCATCCAAATTGCTTTGTAGCTTTTGAATTTGTCCTGCTACAGAATCAGCTTGTTTTTGTATTTGATCATTAGAAATAGTTGGATAAGTGGTTGGCTGATTGTTTTTCAAATAGGAAGGGACTGTTACGTAAGTGCTGACAAAGAAAACAAACGTAAACAATAGTAAAATGATACGTTTTTTAGTCATAAACGGCATGAAAAACATTCTCCTTTTCATGAAAATCGGAAAAAGTCCAAATAATATTTGAAGCGATTTCGTTCGAACAGACAATCTCTTTTTGGGCATTGATCGAAATGTGAGGCAAGTATGGCAAGTGTATGTTTTTCTGCTCATCTTGTATGAACAAGGATTTTGTATAAACTTCCGCGTCCACGCAGCTTTCCGCAAATGACGTCACACTCACAATGTTCCCTTGATACGGCAGTTTCGTCCACGGATTGATCAAATGATGGAAGGTTCGGTTTTCGCTTTCCCATCTTCTTTTCCATGTGGAACTTGTGCAAATGGCGGTTTTTTCACCGGATATGCTCAAAACCATCGCCAAATCATTCGAAGCATGAATAGGATCTTCCACTCCAACATTCCAAGCGCTGTCATCTGCTTGCGTTCCGCAAACGATCATATCACCGCCGGCATTTATGATATACCCCGTCAATTCATCTTTGTATTCCAGTTCGATCAAGGTGGATAAGTAATCCGCCGTATAGCCTTTCCCGATGCCGCCAAGGTCGACCGGAGCGGAGAATTTCACTTTTCCATCAGCCGTCCAGTCGAATAGCGCATCCTCGCTCGAAGACGAAGGTGCAACTTCTGCACCCGAGTAACCTAATCGATCCAAATATGCGAGAACCCTTGGATCGAAAGCGCCATTCGTCTCCGCCCATTTCTTTTCCGTTTTCCTTAAAACGTCATACATCGTTTCGGAAACGTGATTCCAATGGTTCGGATTGCGGTTCAAGGATGTCAGCTCGCTTGTTTCCCGGAAACGGGACATGATTTGCTCGAGACGCTCCGTCTCCGAAATGACCTTAGTGAAAAAATCGGTTGAAATTTCATGTTTGGAATCCAACCTGAGTTCAAATGTTGTATTCATGGCGAGATAGGTAAGTGTCTTCGTTGTCATCGTTTCCCCTTTTCCTCTTTTCTCCGGTCTTTTTTGTATATTGATGATAGGATGCCGATTTCCTCATTTATCCCGCTTTAACGGGCAGTAAGCCCCCCACTTCAAGGCTTAGAGAGATCGGAGAAGGCTAAGTGGGGGACAACTGCCCGTAAAAGTCCGATTCGGCGGGCTAACCCTCGGTGGGGGATGAAAGAAAACCCCCACCGAGGGAAGTTTCACTTTATTCTAACAATGGTATTTTAATAAAGTCTTAATTGAATGTTACATATTCTTTACATGACCTTTCTCTTCAAAATCCAGTAGGTTACTCCGCAAAAGGGTCATATCATTCAACATCTTAAAAGGGAATCGGATATGTATGTTGAATTTGAGAGAAGTGTACGAACAAGTAGAATAGTTTAAGATACAATTTGAATTTCTATTAAATATAGGAAGGAGGAATTAAGGATGAAAAAGCTCATTTGGCTTATTAGTTTTTCGCTTATATTTTTAATGCTTTCTACTATTCCATTATTTAATATTATTCGTGAGTATTGGATTGAACATAAAATAAACGAACGTTATGAAGTACATCACGCTTATCAAGGTACTCAAGGATTTGAAAATATTGTAGACGTTCCAGAACTGACAATAAATGATAGGAATATTAAAATAATTGAAGAAAAGACGAGTAAGGAAGCACCATTAACTTCTTGGGATCAAGACGAGAATGTTCCTCCTGAAGGCATAGTGAAAATACATTTTCTGTTGAATGATGAAGAAATCTCTAAGCCCGATGAAATATGGCTTTCTAACCGTAATAGAGGGAGTAGATATTTTTCGTGGTTAGATATAGTCATGGTCACCGACCGATTGACTGGTGAAAAACAAATAAACATAGTTCAAAGATTGACTGATGATAATTATCCAATGGAAGATAGGAAATGGAAAATAATCACTATTCCTCAAGACAATGATGTTAGGGAAAAGGTTTTAAAATACTCTGAGAGAAGCGATAACAAATTAGGAGTTAAGCTAATAAATTTTTCTGATACTTCACTTATGTCTATGGGATATTACTCAGATATTACAAAAGGCTATCCAAGTCTCTTTTTCCCTCTCCTATATCCTATTTTAACAGGTATGGTAGGGGTTGTTCTGTTAATTATTTCCTTATTGTTGTTTTATATAAGAAGGGTCTCTTATTAACTGAAAGGAAGCTGAATGGAGAGGTCCTTTTCATGTTTCTTCATCATTTCTAATCTTCCGCAAAAATGGATAAACTTATATTACGATTAATGAATTTATACAATCCATTTATCGATATTCCTATAGCAGATGAGGCGATTAGAGAGTTTAATTCATTGATTAACAGTTTTGGTCGGGAATTGAATGTTAAAGTAGCTGATATCTATAGTGTATTTAAGGGGAATGAAAAAGTTTTATTATCATCAGGAGGAGTTCATCCTAATAGTAGAGGATACTATCAAATAGCATTAGCTTTTAGTAGTCTCGGATATTCCTTGTTATAGGGTTAAAGGCTGTAAGTATAATCTGATTCTTTTTATCCCGCTTTAACGGGCAGTAAGACCCCCACTGTATAATTTTCCTATGTTGAAATATCTAATTCTATATTCTATTCGTTAAAGTTTCATACAATCGAAAGCCTTCGGAATTAATTTCGAAGGCTTTTGATTGTGGACAAAAGGCATTCTTAGCTTCTCTCTTATGCTAGTTTCTTTTGTTTTTGGTCTAAAAGATGATTAAAGAAAGTTAGCAGACTTGCACAGACCGCAACAATCCCACCGACCCAGGTTACATTCATTAAATTCCCTTGATGGTATACAATTCCGCCTAATGCAGAACCAAATGCGATCCCTACGTTGCTTGCCACCGGCATAAGTGAAGCAGCGAGCCCTGTTGCTTTTGGCTGATAAATTCCGGCAAGGTCTATTAAATAAAGTTGGGTAGATGTAGTTAAGAGGATACCCATTAACGACATCAAGCCAATGTTTACAAGTCCTAAACTAAAATGATTTATAGTCCAAAATAAACTTGTCAGAACAACTGCCTGCACGAGAAAAACAAACCGAAGGCGACCGATTGCATTGTGGCTGGCAATTTTTCCGGCGAGGATGTTGCTGAAAATCGAGATAAATCCGTAACCAAATAAGATTAAACTAATTGAATGATTTGGTGCTCCCATTCCCTTCAAGATTGGAACAAGGTACGTAAAGACGACATAAGTTGCGCCAAATCCGAGAGCCGGAATGAAAAAGGCCATCAAAATTCGTGGATTGGTCAATAAAGAAAACTGATCCCGTATCGAACTGCGTATTTGGCTGAGTTTATCAGGCAACACGAAAAAGGATGCCAAAAACGTCAATCCTCCTAGGCAAGTAGTTAACATGAAAGTGGCATTCCAGCCGTACCATTCGGCGATGACAGTACCAATTGGCACTCCGACTACATTTGCAAGTGTGAAACCACCGAAAACGAATGATATAGCAAGTCCACGTTTATTAATCGGCATAGTTTCACTTGCAACAATCATGGCTAGAGAGATTAATACTCCTGTTACAATCGCCGTCATAATCCGAAGGACAAGGAGCATGATGTAACTCGTCGAAATTACGCACAAAGCATTCAGGACGATGAAAGATCCTATCAAAAACATCATCCATTTACGCTTTGGAAAATGACTTGTTACTGACATCACGAGTGGTGTGGCGATGGCAAACGTAATCGCAAACGCAGAAACGAGTGTGCCTGCTTTTGCATTTGTCATATGAAGGCTTGAGGAAATATCGGTTAAGATTCCGACAATAACAAATTCGCTTGTTCCGAGAACAAATGTTAATAAAGTAAGAGTTAAGATGAGCAACCAATGTCGCTTGGATAATTTTGCAGGGTGCATAAATACCTCTTTTCTTAGATGAATGTAAATGTGTCACATAGTAAATACACAACCTAAACATCATACCATAAAAATATTTTTGCGAGGAAAACCCTATCTTATCACTATGTAAAGGAATTCAGGGGGTTAATAGTATTAGAATGTGTTCATATGATTGGAACAGTGGATTATAGTAGCTATAGTGCAATTTGGATATAATAAAACAACAAGGAAAGAAAGCGATTTTATCGTTTACTTACGTTGGCTGGAAATGCTTCTCCGTTTTTAAATGTAGGATTAAGTATGATTATACGAAGTAAACATTCCGTGTTGAAGTTATATGATAACTATAATTAGGGGGAAATGTGTGTCAAACACAAACATAACCAAAAAGTTGACTTTAGTATCCCTAGTGTTAATGATTTTTACTTCTGTTTATGGATTCAACAACATTCCAAGATCATTTTATAAGATGGGTTATGCCGCTATTCCTTGGTATATATTTTCAGCCATAACCTTCTTTGTTCCTTTTGCATTAATGGTAGCTGAATTTGGTTCCGCCTTTAAAGAGGAAAAGGGTGGTATCTACTCATGGATGGAAAAATCTATCGGTCCAAAATTTGCATTTATAGGAACGTTCATGTGGTATTTTTCTTATATAACTTGGATGGTTAATGTCGCATCCGGTATGTGGATTCCGGTGTCAGATGCTATCTTTGGACAAGATACAACACAAAGCTGGACTTTATTTAATCTTCGAGGACCTCAGGTTCTGGGGGTTTTAGGAATTGTATGGATTCTTATAGTAACCTATACATCAACTAAGGGTCTGGATAAAATTAAAAAAGTAACCTCTTTAGGTGGTACTGCAGTCTTGTTATTGAATGTATTTCTTTGGGTTGGTGCAATAGTAGTACTTATAGGTAATCATGGACATTTGGCGCAGCCGATTACAGGGTTACATTCATTTACTCAAACACCAAATCCTAAATATGCAGGAGATATTATTGCTTCGTTAGCATTTGTAGTATATGCCCTCTTCGCTTATGGTGGACTTGAAGCAGTAGGCGGTTTAGTGGATGTAACAGAAAATCCAGAAAAAACGTTTCCGAAAGGAATTCTTTTATCTGCAGCCATAATCTCTGTAGGGTATTCATTAGGAATACTATTAATTGGAATATTCACGAACTGGGCATCTGTAATGGGTATTGCGAATGTTAACCTTGGAAACGCAAGTTATATAGTTATGGCCAATTTAGGCTATTCATTAGGTACCGCTTTTGGAGCAAGCCATGCTACAGCTACGGCTTTGGGATTTGGGGTTGCAAGATACATTGGACTTTCAATGTTCCTGGCACTGTCCGGTGCGTTCTTTACCTTGATGTTTTCACCGTTAAAGCAGATGATTGAAGGAACACCTAAGAGATTGTGGCCCGGAAAAATCGGTGAAACAAAGAATGGGCTGCCTGTTAATGCTATGTGGCTTCAGGCTGCTATTGTTTGTGTAATGATCGCACTAATCGCTTTCGGTGGAAGCACAATGGCTGCATTCTTTAACATACTCGTTTCGATGACTAACGTGGCTATGACAATACCGTATGTATTTATCGCACTTGCATTCCCATATTTTAAGAAAAAAGTGGAAATCAATAAGCCGTTTATCGTATATAAAACGCAATTGAGCGTAAATCTTTGGACATGGATTATTGTTCTAACAGTTGGACTTGCAAATTTCTTTAGTATCGTACAGCCAGCTTTAGAAGGGGATATGCAAACAACCATTTGGAGTGTGGCTGGACCCGTTATTTTCTCAGTTGTTGCATGGTTAATGTATAGAAAATATGAAAAAATACATGATATAGAAAAGCAGAAACGAAAGAAAATAAGTTAGACTTAAAATTAAAGAGTGAAGTGGAGCACAATATGGCTTCACTTTTTTTCTTGTCTAAAGCACCTCATTTAGATTTGTTACGGTCAACCGTATCATATATGGGTAAAGTTATTCAACAATCGGGCTTGATTGTGGAGTGACGTTTTCGATAAGATTGGATATTTTATGTTGAAAAGGCAAAGTAATCTTGTATTCTTGACTTTAGAAGTGTTAAAATTGCGTTAACTATTAATCGAAAGGGATGATGGGTGGACAATGGATAACTAACCTAATTTTTAACATTTGAAATCGTATATTTCAGATAATAAAACTTAGGATTAGTCTGCCCATTCTGCCCATTTTTCTATATACTAATTAGCTGTGATGCTAACTAGCTTATTTGAGTACGGCAAAAGTGCGATTTGACTAATCCTTCCAAAATTGTTTGGGAGGATTTTTTATTCTCCCTGAAAAAGAAGGGATGATTCTATTTGTTAGAACTCATGCAGTTACAAAATATAAAGGTTGAAATTCAAAATCATATTGTTTTTGAAAATATAAATACGAATGTACAACAAGGGGATATTATCGGGATCATAGGTAAAAACGGTGCTGGAAAATCAACGTTGTTGCAATTACTGAACGGTGACTTTCCACCAACAGAAGGACAAATTAAACACCTGCAGAATGATCTTATCATCACGATGGTTGAACAAGAAACCGAGTCTTATTCCTTTGGTGAGGTGACTTCTCAAGAAGAAGCGTTATTAAAGAAGTGGAATGTTCCAATCCGTGAATTTTCGAATTTAAGTGGAGGAGAACGATTAAAAGCACGCCTTGCCAAAGGACTAGCCAAAGATACGGACATATTATTGTTGGATGAACCAACAAATCATCTCGATGAACAGGGTACGGACTTCCTGATTAGCCAAATTAAAAGTTATAAAGGTACCATTATTCTCGTATCACATGATCGTTATTTCTTAGATAAAGTTGTCACGAAAATATGGTCAATTGAAGACCAAAAGCTCATTAGTCATAGTGGTAACTACACGAGTTATATGAAATTTCGTGAAAGGGAAAGACTTACACAAGAGCGTGAATATGAGAAACAACAAAAGATGAAAGAGCGTATTGAAGGTCAAATGAATCAACTAACATCATGGTCAACATCAGCTCACGCACAATCAACAAAACAGGAATTCCCTAAAGAATACTATCGTGTTAAAGCGAAACGAATGGATTCACAAGTAAAATCAAAACAAAAGCGTCTTGAAAAAGAACTAGAAAAAATTAAAGTTGATGCGCCTAAGGCTGAATACCAAGTGAATTTCACATTAAAATCGAATCATAAAGTAGGCAAGCGATTCTTAGAAGTTAAAAATTTAGAAAAGTCTTTTGATGGACAAAAACTTTTTAAAGGTGCTAATTTTACCATTCAGCACGGAGAAAAGGTTTCGGTTACAGGTCCAAATGGGAGTGGAAAAACGACCCTTTTGAATATGATAGCCGGAAAAGAAACAGTTACCAAAGGCGATATCTGGGTTTCTCCATCAGCAAATATTGGCTATTTAACTCAAGAAGTATTTGACTTGCCCCTTTATCAAACTCCTGAAAAGTTATTTGATAAAGAGTCATTTGCAGAGAGAGGGCACGTACGAAATTTAATGAAACATTTAGGATTCCTGGATTCTCAGTGGACAGAGCCTATTGGTAATATGAGCATGGGTGAGCGTGTGAAGTGTAAGTTAATGAAATATATTCTAGAAGAAAAAGATGTACTCATCCTAGATGAACCTACGAACCATCTTGACTTGCCATCCCGTGAACAACTTGAAGAAACATTAGAGCAATATAATGGAACTTTATTGGTCGTATCACACGATCGCTATTTTCTTGAAAAAACAACAAACATGAAGCTCATTTTTTCAAATCATACCGTATTTAAGGAATTTAATGAGAAGGAATCATCACCAAAAAGAGATGATAATGATGAATTGCGTTTAACGCTTGAAACAGAACGACAAGAAGTCTTAGGGAGGCTTAGCTTTATGACTCCAAATAATAAAGAATATGAGGAACTCGATCTTAGATTTAAAGAGCTCACGAAATTAATAAAGGGGCTTCAATGATTGGTTGGTAAATTGCAGCAAAAGACGAGACTAGAATCTCGTCTTTTGATTATTCTTCCAAAAATCCTCTTCTTGAACATTCATAGCCCCATTCATAAATTTTTGACGCAAATCAGGGTACTTCGTACTTAATTCCTTAACAAGGTCTTTCATTTCTTCGCGTTTTGTATGTTTATCAGCCGGACAAGGGTTATGTATAATGGGGATGTCTTTTGCTTTAACAAAATTTATGATTGTCTTTTCTTCGATAGCAAGCATTGGACGGATTAAGGTAATGTTAGAGCGATCCAAATAGGTTATGGGCTTAAAAACACCTAATTTTCCTCCATAAAAAAGGTTCATAAAAAATGTCTCAATACCATCATCTAAATGGTGACCATAAGCTAATTTATTACAATTTAATGAGGCTGCATATTCAAAAAGGGTCCCTCTCCTTAAGTTAGCACATAAGGAACAAGGGTTTTTTTCTTTCTTATAATCAAAAACAATTTGACTAATGTTCGTTTCTTTTATGTAGAGCTCATGTCCAAGTTCTTTAACAAACTTTTTTAAGGGCAATATGTCTAAATCCTCAAACCCTAGTGAAAGTGAAATCGGAATGAGATCAAAATGAAATGGAAGGTGCTCTTTTAGAATGGTTAATATATACAATAAAGTTGAACTATCTTTTCCACCAGATAAGCCTATAGCTACTCTATCACCCTCTTCTATCATGTTGTATTGTAAAATTGTTTTCTTAATGGGAGTTAATAGTCGTTTTCTTTCAGAATTGGATAATGTTAAAATCATATCTTCTACTCCTTGAAAATTTTAGATGCCTACGTAACTGTTTGGTAGCATTATAATTGATGTCCGGGGAAAATAGAAGTAAGTAATTTCAGGGATGATGGCATAGTTTGGTTATTGCATGATAGGGCGCTCTACTTGGATAAGAACAACAAAAGAATGTAAAACCAGATACGTAAATTCACGAGTTGTAAAAATGGTCGCTTGTATGTTTCTTGCAAATACTTGTGAAAAATGTTAATCTACATAAGAATTATTTTTGTTCGGTGTAAAGGATAGTATTAGTAAAACTTTTCGCCTTGATGATCACTGAGAGCAAGGATAGTAACACAATGTGTGTTTTTCACACTAGGAGGCAACAAAAATGGAAAATGGTAAAGTAAAATGGTTTAACAGCGAAAAAGGCTTCGGATTCATCGAACGTGAAGGCGGAGAAGACGTATTCGTTCATTTCTCAGCTATTCAAGGCGAAGGTTTCAAATCTTTAGAAGAAGGTCAAGCTGTGACTTTCGATGTTGAGCAAGGTCAACGTGGAGCTCAAGCAGCTAACGTGCGTAAAGCTTAATAATAAAACCAAACTCAGGGCAGGCTCTTTATAGAGTCTGTTTTTTTATTTATCTTATAAGCAAGGAACCCCACTCACGAAACATATAAACAGTAAATCAAATGGTAAACAAAGTGTAGCGCGATTGCCTTAGTAACACCATTACGAAATGATCAAGCTTTATTTCAAAGCAACAACAGACACTTCTTCTTGATTGAGGTGTCTTTTTTGTTTTGGAAATAAAGGGAATTTCCCTCTATAATAGATGTAAAACAAAGGGAGGGACGGATATGCCATTGTATGAACCAGAGGAAGTTCTTTTTCGAGGAAAAGATTTAGAAGTAATGTGGACTTATTTCCAATATAAAGGAAAAATGTACTCAGCAAAATACATATTCGGGCTTGAAAAAAGAGAAATATCAGCCAAACGACCGTGGGAGATCCCGCTTATGATAGGGGGCGCTGCCTGCGTTCTATTTGGTATTCGCTCCTTGTTTGTGCTCCAAGGCATGAACGGGACTTTCTATGTCATGCTGTTTTGGCTTTTTCTATCTGCAATCCTCTTCCTCTGGGCGTACCGGTATTATAAAACAAACATTTCTACTTATAGTCTCATCATCGATATGCTGAAAGATCCTATTATCGTCCACTTCCCAGACGATGAAATGGAGCGTGATGATGCTTTCGAAGCATTACTACAAGCAATGGCAAATACACCAATGATCTCCTTGGACGAAAAAGAAGAACTACTGGAAGAGGAGGAAGAACTTGCGGAAGACGAGGAGGAGTAACGGCGGCGGAAGTGCGGGTTCGGAGGAAGAAAAAGGCGCCGCGGAATGAGCTAACGGTGGGAAACGGAGGTTTAACGGCGGAAATCAGGAGTTAACGGCGAAAACCAGAAGTGTAACGGGAAAAGAGCGTGTTCGGAGGAAGAAAGAGTGTCAGCGGAAAAGGTTAACGGTGGAAAACAGAGGTTTAACGGCGAAAAATCAGGAGTTAACGGCGAAAATCCGAAGCGTAACGGCGAAAGTGCTAGTTCGGAGGAAGAAAGAAGGTTTCCAGAAAAGGTTAACGGCGAAATTCAGAGGTTTAACGGCGAAAATCTGAAGTGTAACGGCAAAAGAGCGTGTTCGGAGGAAGAAAGAGTGTCAGCGGAAAAGGTTAACGGCGAAAAAACAGGAGTTAACGGCGAAAACCAGAAGTGTAACGGGAAAAGAGCGTGTTCGGAGGAAGAAAGAGCGTGTTCGGGAAAGGTTAAGGGCGGAAAACGGAGGTTTAACGGCGAGAATGCAGGAGTTAACGGCGAAAATCCGAAGTGTAACGGCGAAAGTGCTAGTTCGGAGGAAGAAAGAGGGTTTCCAGAAAAGGTTAACGGCGAAAAACAGAGGTTTAACGGCGAAAAAACAGGAGTTAACGGCGAGACTCAAGAGTGTAACGGCAAAAGAGCGTGTTCGGAGGAAGAAAGAGGTTTCCCGGAAAAGGTTAACGGTGAAAATACAGAATTTAACGGCGAAAATCCGAAGTGTAACGGCAAAAGTACCGGTTCGGAGGAAGAAAAAGGAGCTCCAGATTAAGTTATCGACGAAAACGAAAGATTTATCGACGAAAACGAAAGATTTATCGACGAAACTGGAGGATTTATCGACGAAAACGAAGAGTTTATCGACGAAACTAAAGGGTTTATCAACGAAACCCCATTTCCGCGAAAAAAGGAGAGAATCCCCCACCCAGTTTCTCCACCACACCCCCAGTGCTAGATATGAATGTTGATATATCCCAATACACACCTAAAGGAGGTAAGTTAAATGATTAAATGGCTAGCTATTGTGACTGTTGTTCTCTATCTTGCATCCTATTATTATTCAAGACGCTTTTTGCTGCATGAAGGTCGTGATGAAAGAGGGAAATTGATTCTTGATAAATCCCGTTCGAAAGCTTTCCCGTTTATATTAGGAGGTTGGGGTCTGCTGTATTTCTTCAATCAGTATCACCAGCTATCTTATTCACAATTTCAAGATGCTATTGTTCTAGTAGTCATGTTAGTACAATTAATTCAATTTATCTATTTGCTTATCTATCGGCGGCAGTACTAATCGAGATGGTCTATCCAAATAAAAATCAGCATAAAATTCACCTGAACTACCAAACTGCAGAATCCATTTTGATCAGTCAAAATCGATTCTTTTTATTTTCCTGTTAGTCAGGGATTTGCGCGATATGCTTAATCAAACTCCCCCCCAAAAAAAAACCTCAATCCAATCACCCTAAATCCGTCAAATTCTAGACAAATTTGCACACCTATTGGCATATAACTTGAATAGGGTCCATACAATGGTATAAACCCATCAAAGAGAGTGTTTGAGGTGAGAAATCGTGGATCAGTTTATCATAAATCATAAGTCAGCCAAGTCCAACGAGAAGAACTCGAACCTACTTTATAGAGCCAGACTGCGAGTCTCATTTCACGCTTCTCACATCCAATTCGGGGAGGCGAGTGGTGTGCACGATTACATCAAAGAGAGGACAATCAAGATAGGTAAATATATCGTGGAGACAAGAAAAACGGTTCGCGTGATTGCGAAGGAATTTGGTGTGTCGAAGAGTACAGTCCATAAGGATTTGACGGAGCGTCTTCCTGAGATTAATCCGGATTTGGCAAATGAGGTGAAGGAGATTCTTGATTACCATAAGTCGATTCGGCATTTAAGGGGTGGTGAGGCGACGAAGCAGAAGTATAGAAAAGAGGATACGGAGAAGACGGTGAGGCAATAGACATGACATGTTTCAGATGGTTCCAATTAATATTTGTAAAATTTCCATAAGAAAATCCTCCACGTTTAGTTACGTTTCAGAATGAGATATGCTAAAATTGTAAACTAGGTGCATAAGAAATCGTGACTCATTAGAGTGTACTATCAAGGAGGATAAATCTGGAATGTTTTCGAAGGATATTGGTATCGATCTTGGAACAGCGAATGTGTTGATTCATGTTAAGGGTAAAGGAATTGTATTAAATGAACCTTCTGTAGTGGCAATAGATCGTAATACGGGTAGAGTGTTGGCAGTCGGAGAAGAAGCAAGACGTATGGTTGGTCGTACGCCTGGAAATATTGTTGCCATTCGTCCGTTGAAGGATGGAGTCATTGCAGATTTCGAAATTACGGAAGCGATGTTAAAGCATTTTATTAATAAATTGAATGTGAAAGGTTTCATGTCTAAGCCACGCATTTTAATTTGCTGTCCTACGAATATTACGTCTGTTGAACAGAAGGCGATTCGTGAGGCTGCTGAGAAGTCTGGCGGTAAGAAGGTTTATCTTGAGGAAGAGCCTAAGGTAGCTGCTATTGGTGCAGGTATGGATATTTTCCAACCGTACGGAAATATGGTAGTGGATATTGGTGGAGGTACTACGGATATCGCAGTTCTTTCTATGGGCGATATTGTTACCTCCTCTAGTATCAAGATGGCTGGCGACAAGTTTGACATGGAAATTTTGAATTATATTAAACGCAAGTACAAGCTATTAATCGGGGATCGTACGGCTGAAAACGTGAAAATCGAAGTAGGTACTGTATTCCCAGGTTCTCGTAGCGAAACCATTGAAATTCGCGGACGTGATATGGTAACAGGATTGCCTCGTACGATTTCAGTTGGATCAGAGGAAATTCAAGAAGCGCTTAAGGAAAATGCTTCTGTTATTGTACAAGCTGCTAAAGGTGTGTTGGAACGTACTCCACCAGAACTTGCAGCTGATATTATCGACCGCGGTGTCATTTTAACAGGCGGCGGAGCATTGTTACACGGTATCGATATGCTTCTTGCTGAAGAATTGAAGGTTCCAGTTCTTATTGCAGAAGATCCAATGCAATGTGTTGCAATCGGAACAGGCGTAATGCTTGATAATATTGATCGTTTACCAAGACGCGGTTTAGTTTAATATCCTGCTACCTCGTTCTTTATGTCGCACAGTGTATATTTTATACACTGTGTTTTTCTCTTTTTGTCCTGCTTCTGGGCAGATGCAAGCGTGAGTAAGGGATGTATAAAAACCGCCGAAACAATCACATTATCCCGCTTTAACTGGCAGTAAGCCCCCACTTCAAGGCTTAAGAGAAACCGAAGAAGGCTAAGTAGGGGGCAACTGCCAGTAAAAGTCCGATTGGGCGGGCTAACCCAAAAGTAGGGGAATGAAAGAGCCCCCCTACTTTTGGGAAGTTTCACTTTATGTTAACTATAATTAAAAAAAATCTTACAATCGGTATAAAAACGAGAAAAACCGAGCATAAATGAGAAAAACCGACATTATGCAACATCTTTTCATGATTTTTGATGTATTTGGGGTTTTTGTTTTTGGTATATAGCATTTATAATCATAGTGAATACGACACATGAGGCATAATGTTCTAAATTCATTAGTGAATGAAAATTGCATATTGCCTTTCCCCTAACTTGGACATACACTCTGACTTTACCTCCGTGTCAAAAGGTAAAATCAATTGCTTCCTAATATTTGCTTTCGGAAGTTAGAGTGTATGCTTTTTTTATGCCGCAAATTCCGAATACGGTTCACAAATCATGCTTACAATGGGATAATGAATGAGAAACTTGTCCTCATCAGCTTCGAAGGTTCGAAAGCTGGGGGGTTACTTCCTTGCACGACTGAAATATGAATAAAGGAGCGAACTGTATGTTAGATATTCAACAAATTAAAGAAATTATTCCGCATCGTTATCCATTCTTACTTGTTGACCAAATCCTTGAAATCGAAGAAGGGAAACGTGCTGTTGGCTTGAAGAATGTTACGGCAAACGAACCATTCTTCCAAGGTCACTTCCCGGATTATCCTGTTATGCCAGGTGTACTTATTGTCGAAGCACTCGCACAAGTCGGCGCCGCAGCGATGCTTATTAAGGAAGAAAACAAAGGCAAGATCGGCTTCTTCGCAGGAATCGACAACTGCCGCTTCAAACGCCAAGTAATGCCCGGCGATCAGTTGCGTCTAGAAGTGGAAATTGTCCGCTTGAAGGGACCAATCGGCAAAGGAAAAGCGGTTGCTACTGTGAACGGTGAGCTTGCATGCGAAGCGGAGATTACATTTGCAATTAAATAATGATGAATGAAAGGTGCCTAAAATTTTAGGCGCTTTTTTTGTTCTAGTAGGAATCGGCATCAAAAAATTAGGATAATTGAGATAACTTGGAAGATACGATATCATGGTTGTTAAAGGAGGATGAAAAATGGAGGTATATCAAGCGACAATAACAGATTTAGTAGGTGTTTCTGAACTATTTAATTTATATCGTGTTTTTTACAATCAATCTTCTGATCTTGAGGGTGCAGCAACGTTTCTTGCAGAACGTATTAATAATCAAGAATCCGTGATATTTGTAGCTGTACAAGAAGGAAGATATGTAGGCTTTACGCAGCTATATCCCTCCTTTTCATCTGTTTCAATGAGAAGAATGTGGATTTTAAATGATTTATATGTTCTCAAGGAAGCAAGAGGCCAAGGTGTAGCACAAAAGCTTTTAGATGCTGCGAAAAAGTATGCTCTGCAAACTGAAGCAAAGTCATTAGAACTGCAGACTGCTCCAGACAATAAGATTGCCCAAAAATTGTATGAAAAGAACGGATATCAAAAAGATACAACTTTCTTTCATTATTCTTTAAACCTTAATTGATTCGAGACTGCAGAAAAAGTGCCAACGAAAAACAATGTGTTTTTCGTTGGCACTTTTTTCATTCGCTTAGTTCATTGATATATTGCGTAACATTCCCTAAACAACAACTACCTTGAGGATTGTTCACCTCGCACCCACAGCGGTTTTCTTTGATGTTCTCACGAATATGGTCTACGGGAGTGAGTCCTTTTTCAACAGATTGATTTATTTTTTCTTTAGTCCAGTCGAAGCAATAACAAATTGGTGCTGCGTCATCCTTTTGATGTACGGCTACCTTTATGTCAGATACAAGGTATGTTTTATGATTTGTATCAAAATAAACGACATCACAATCCTCGGTTGAACAGAAATAGTGCTGAGCATTCGCGTTTACTGTTTCTAATGCCGCTGGTTTAAGCAATGATTTTACGGTAACCAGCTTTACTTGTTTTGCTTTCTTCTTACAGGATGGACATTCAGCATCCGTTTCCATTTTCGTGTTACAACAACAAGCTCCCATTCTTCTACCGCCTTCACAATGTATTATTTCTTTTCTTCATTCATTAACGTTTCGATAATCGGACATTCATGTAGAGATTTTTCGTTAGGGCAACAATCCTTTAGTTGAACAAGCATATGTTCGATTCGTTTTAAATCGCTAATTTTCTTTTGTACTTCTTCTATTTTTTGCATGACGAAATCATACATATTCTTACAGCGTTCCTCATCTTTGTCGACGACTCCAAGTAATGTATTGATTTCAGCTAAAGAAAATCCTAATTCCTGCATTCGTTTAATAAACTGTATACGATGAATCATTTCGGCTGGATATACTCTATATCCTGATGGTGTTCGGGAAGGTTCTGAGACGATCCCCATTCTTTCGTAGTAGCGTATGGTTTCTTTATTGACTCCGCATTTTGCTGCAAGTTCACTAATCAGATAGCTCACCCTATTCACCTCAGGTACATTATAAACCCTGTACTATAGTACAGGGTAAAGTGCAGGCCTGCCTCCAAATAAAAATTAAACCTCCAATTCTATTATTTACTAAAAAATAAGATATCTAAATATAGTAATTTTAGTGTATGATAGTTAGGTGAAAATGAAAGTAATGAAATAGAATATAGAAAAAGGTGAAAGTATGCGTCAAGAACGTAGAAGGAAACAACACAAAAAACGATTGTTTATATACATCATTTCTACCTTTGTCGTATGTATGGGGCTTGGGCTAGGGTGGTTTTATTTCACGGATTCTGGTTTCCAGCTTCGTAAAATGATAGCAGGCTCGATTCTTTCTTCGCAGCATCCGCAGTATGCGAAGTGGTTTTTATCAGATGCAGAGATTCAGAAATTGAACGCGGCAATTCATATGCCTCCTAGTGAAAGGTCGAATGCAGTAGAGGCGTTTGCTGCGCAGTCTGATCTTAACGTCTCGGTAGACACGGTTGAAACAGCGAATTATACGGCGAAGGTTATGAAGGTGAATGATCCAACTACGATTCATTTAGTAAGCAGTAGGCTGAAGGATCAAGGGCAGCCTCTTTCTGATTTGATTAAGGAAAATGGGGCCGTTGCGGGAATTAATGCTGGCGGATTCCAGGATACAAATGGAGTTGGCAGAGGCGGCACCGTGATTGGGATTGTGATCGGGGATGGGGTTGTCCATAGTGAGCCAGGTTTTGATAAGAATACGCGCTACCTTGTGGGTGGCTTTACGAAAAAAGGACAATTCATTACTGGATCTTATTCCATCAACGAATTGGAGAATATGGGTGTTACGCAGGCGATTTCCTTTGGACCGCAGCTTTTGGTAGATGGGAAAGACGCTGTAACAGATGAAGTGGAAAGCGGCTATGGCTGGGCGCCGCGGACAGCGATTGGCCAGGATGCACAAGGGAATGTCATTATGATCGCAACAGATGGAAGATTCTACTGGAATAAACAGCATAGAGGCGCATCGATGAATGATATGGTGAAATTATTCAAGAAATACAACTGCGTCAATGCCTTCGCTCTTGATGGAGGAGGTTCGACAACGATGATTAACCAAGGCGAGCTGCAATTAAAGCCAGCTACCGATACTGCTGTCGGAATGCGGTATTTGCCGAATGCGTTTGTTGTGATTCCACATAAATAAAAATAAGAAAACCATTTCTTTAGGTATTAACTCCTAAAAGGAATGGTTTTTTTGTTTGTTTATAGGTTTCTATTCGTCTACAAGTGTGTGAGGTTATGTGACAGAATTTGAATTTGTCATGTCTGTTTCGTTAATCTTATTAAATACTTTTACAAAAATATCTTCAATTTCATTGTGTATCCAAGGGAATTTATGTATAATTTGTATTGTGATGCATTCTTTGTCGAAAAACTTTAGTTTTTGTTGAAAGAGAATATGGGCCACTCTCCATTATATTGATATAATTTATTATTCTTCTTAAAAGCGAACTAGGTATGAAGTGAAATGAAAAATAGATCGGCTACAGGATAGAGTATATAGTGTATTCTAGCTAAAATTTATTGTGTAATACGGCACAAATAAAAGATTAAATTCTTATTCAGGAACTATAGGAATCTAGAATTTGAAATTACATATATTCAAGTACCAAACGTTATCGCGGCAAAACTTTCTAATGTAAAGTTAATATTAAGAATCAAGAAATTACCTTGTAGGAACAAGGAAAATTTTGTATAATTAGCTGTGCTGAACGGATAGTTGTCACATATCATTACGTGTCTTGTCGTAATATGAAAATAATAGTTGTCAAAATCATGAAAGCACTATCAATTTTATTTTTTATATATTAACATATTATTTTAGTGTTAGATAATTTTACATAATTAAATCTGTTACGTCGGAGGAGCATATGGAAGAAACGATTAGTTTAAAAGAGTTATTTCTTATTTTACGAAAACGATTTTCTATGATCGTTAGTATTACCTTTGCAGCAGTGTTAATCAGTGCGATTGTTAGTTTCTTTTTTACTACCCCAGTCTATGAATCATCTACACAAATTCTCGTAAATCAGAAGAAACAGCAAGGCGTTATGACAGCTGGTGATGTACAAACAAATTTACAGCTTATCAATACATACACAGGCATTATTAAGAGTCCTGCTATCTTAGATGGTGTGATAAAGAATTTGTCTTTGGATATGAGTACGGGAGAATTAAATGGAAAAGTGAAGGTATCAAGCGAAAAGGATTCCCAAATCATTTCTGTTACCGTACAGGATTCCAATCCGAAGAAAGCAAAAGATATTGCAAATGAAATTGCGAATGTTTTTAAACAAGATATTCCTACGATTATGAGTGTGGATAATACGACAATTTTGTCGCAGGCAGTGGAAGAAGGAAGTCCTATTAAGCCTCGTCCATCGACTAATATTATGATTGCTTTTGTTGTCGGGCTTATAGCTTCAGCCGGACTTGCGTTCCTGCTTGAATATTTAGACAACACCATTAAGAAAGAAGAAGATGTAGAGGTTATTCTTGGTCTTCCAATCTTAGGAGTTATTGCGCAAATGGAAGAAAAGAAATTAGTGGAGAAAGTGTTGGCTTCACGTTCGAAAGCGAGGGAACATACAATTGGCTCGTAAACAAAGACACTTACCGAAAATAATTCGAAGATTAATTGCTCAAGAAGAACCCAAATCTCCGATCTCTGAGCAATATCGGAATGTAAGAACGAATATCCAATTTGCTTCTGTAGATAAGGAAATCCGGTCTTTTCTCGTTACATCATCTAGTCCAGCTGAAGGAAAAACAACAACAACTGCTAATTTAGCTGTCGTATTTGCTCAGCAAGGGAAGAAAGTCCTTCTTATTGATGCGGATTTACGCAAACCAGCGATCCATACGATGTTCCATGTGGACAATCTATTTGGATTAACAAGTATTCTTTCGAAGCAGGCTACGTTTGAGAAATGTGTTACGCCAACGCTCGTGGAAAATCTAGATTTCCTTCCAAGCGGTGCCATTCCGCCAAATCCAGCAGAGTTGCTTGGATCAAGCAAAATGAAAGAATTAATCGAAGAAGCCTATAATCATTACGATTTAGTGATTATTGATACCCCGCCTGTTCTTGCGGTAACAGATGCACAGGTACTTGCTAATATCGTAGACGGAATCATTATGATTGTCCGCAGCGGTCAGACAGAGCAAGAAGCAGCGGTAAAGGCAAAGAGCTTGTTAGAGAACTCTAAAGGGAAGCTGCTTGGCGTTGTATTAAATGCAAAGAAACAAAAGGAAAGCCAATATTACTATTATTACGGATCAGAAGAATAACAGAAGGAGAGAGTTGCGATGATTGATTTACATTGTCATATCTTACCCGGTCTAGACGATGGCCCTAAAAACGAAGAGGAAAGTCTCTTGATGGCGAGGGCAGCAGTCGAGCAAGGGATTCATACCATTGTCGCAACTCCTCACCATCAAACAACGAGGTATATGAACAATAAAGAAACAGTCGTTGAAGCCGTAAACAAGCTGCAGGATTTATTTAAGAAAGAAGATATTCCTCTTACCATTCGACCTGGACAAGAGGTTAGAATCTACGGTGATCTTGTTCTTGATTACGAACAAAATGACATTCAAACATTAAATGAAACGGATAAATATATCTTACTCGAATTTCCTTCTAACCACGTACCACGATATACACAAACTTTACTTTATGACATGCAGATGAAAGGACTTATTCCAGTCATCGCACATCCCGAACGGAATGCTGAAATTGCCGAACATCCTAGTATTTTATTTGATTTAGTAAGCAAAGGAGCACTTGCACAAGTAACGGCATCTAGTTTAACCGGAGATTTTGGCAAATCTATAAAAAAATTATCTCTCCAATTTATCGAACATAACCTCGTTCACATCGTCGCATCTGACGCACACAATATAACCAATCGTCCATTTAAATTGAAACAAGCCTATCAAACTATTCACGATGAATTTGATGCGGAAATGCTATCTCTATTCCAAGAGCAAGCTTACTCGATTCTTGCAGGAAGAGCTGTATATAGGCAAGAACCGCAAGAGTTACGAAGAAAAAAACTATTTGGGATATTCTAATTCTTTATGCGGTAATGTCTCCTTCACCGATATCAATGGAGGCACTCGATCACACTGTGGGAAGTAAAGAGCCTTAGACGCCAGTCGTCAGGAGTGTGGTGCGAAAGGATGGGTTAGAGGCCCATATCTTATATATATCCAGCTAAAAGCGCTAGATATCTTTTCTCTATATAGAGAAAAAATATCTAGCACTTTTAGTAATTCTTATAGAAAGGGGACATACGATTGAGCTATCGAACACGGTTATCTTTTTTAATTCTATTAGACTCCATCATTGTTCTTACATCTGTGTATTTAAGTTATTGGTTCATTCATCCGACGGCATTGTATCAACTTCCTAAGCGGTTAATTATTAGTTCTATTACGTTATTAATCTGCCATCATATTTTTGCTTATTATTATAAGTTGTATAAGAAAGCTTGGGAATATGCAAGTATTAGAGAGCTTCTTAATATATTTAAATCTGTTAGCTTTTCGATTGCCATAACAGCCATTGTACAAGAAATTATATCTGGAGATGTCTACTTTCGCATCTTAGCGGTTACATGGATGATTCATATGATTTTACTGGGGGGTTCACGGTTTGCTTGGAGAATCATTCGCGATACTTATATTACGAAAAGTAATGATAAGAAGAATGTGTTAATTGTCGGGGCCGGATCAGCAGGAACGATGGTGGCACGGCAGTTGCTTCATAATCAGGATTCCAAATTGTATCCTGTTGCCTTTGTTGATGATGACAAACGAAAGCAAAAGCTAGAAATCTTTAATATTCCCGTTGTTGGTACCACCGAGGATCTTGTACATATCGTCAATCAATACAATATTGAACATATTATTATTGCAATTCCGTCACTAAATCGAATGCAAATAAATGCTATCTTCAATGAATGTGCGAAAACGGAAGTAAAGACGCAAATTGTACCAATGTTAGAAAGCATTCTCGAAGGTAAGGTTTCCGTTAATGAAGTTCGCGATGTACAGGTAGAGGACTTACTTGGGCGTGAGCCAGTAAAGCTTGATGATGAAAGAATTGCAGGCATGATTAAGGGACGTACGATTTTAGTTACCGGAGCAGGCGGTTCCATTGGATCAGAAATTTGTCGTCAGGTTATGAAATACGGTCCAGAAACGATCGTGTTAGTTGGTCACGGCGAAAATAGTATCTATGGTATTGAAATGGAGCTGCGTGAAAAATATAAAGACGCAGTTACGATCATTACGGAAATAGCAGACGTACAAGATCGTGATAAGATGTTCACCATCATGAATCGTCACCTCCCATATATTGTCTATCATGCAGCTGCCCATAAGCATGTTCCATTAATGGAACGAAATCCAGAAGAAGCAGTGAAGAACAATGTAATTGGAACGAAGAATGTAGCAGAGGCTGCGGATACCTTTCATGTGAATACATTTGTCATGATATCTACTGATAAAGCTGTCAATCCAACGAATGTAATGGGTGCAACGAAGCGGATGGCAGAAATGATTGTGCAGCATCTCGATAGTGTTAGTCAAACAAGGTTTGTCGCGGTTCGGTTCGGTAATGTATTAGGAAGCCGCGGAAGTGTTATTCCATTATTTAAGAAACAGATTAAGAAAGGCGGTCCGATTACTGTCACGCATCCAGATATTACCCGCTTCTTTATGACGATACCAGAAGCTTCCAGACTCGTAATGCAAGCAGGAGCGTTAGCAAAGGGCGGAGAGATATTCGTCTTAGATATGGGTGAGCCTGTAAAAATTGTGGATTTAGCTAAGAATTTAATTACATTATCTGGTTATACAGTTGATGAAATTGGCATTAAATTTACTGGATTACGCCCTGGAGAAAAGATGTATGAGGAATTACTGAATGACAATGAAATCGAAAAGGAACAAATTTTCCCGAAAATACATATTGGGAAGGCTGTATTAAAGGATCGGCAAGAAATTATGAATTTCCTTGATGAGTTCAAGCAAATGAATGGAGAAGCGGTTCGATACACCTTACTGGAATTTGCGAATAATAAAGTTTACATCAAAAATTAACGGTAGACTCTTATAACAGAGGTTAAATAGATGAATAACAATTTGTTAATTATTGGTGCAGGTGGTCATGGCAGAGCGGTGAAAGAAGTTGCGGAAGCGATGGGAAGCTTTGGGGAAATTCGGTTTCTTGATGACCAAGCAAGCTCGGAATTTGTCATTGGGACAAGCGCTGATGTAGTGAAGTTGAAACATGCATACCACTATGTGATTCCAGCTTTTGGAGACAGTGCACTTCGTATGAAATGGATTAAGAAGCTAGAGGATCTTGGATATACTGTTCCTATCCTTATCCATCCATCAGCATATGTGAGCCCATCCGCTACTATTGATTTTGGGACAGTAGTGATGCCGCATGCGATGATTCATACAAATGTGGTCATCCGTAGAGGTTGTATATGCAGCATAGGGTCAATAGTTGATCATGATGCCGTCATAGAAAGCGGTTGTCACATTGATTGTGGTGCCATTGTGAAATCACATTGTGTTGTAATGGCAAATACAAAGATTGAATCAGGAGTAGTTGTAAGTAGCAGAAAATAGAAAAATATCCAAACTATTAAGTAGGTGAGTGTGTTATGTATTCAAAGTTTAAGAGAGTGATTGACTTCATCGTTGCACTGATTGGGCTTATTGTCCTATCCCCTGTTTTTCTAGTATTAATTCTAGCAATTAAAGTGGATTCCAAGGGACCTATCTTATTTCGACAAAAACGTGTTGGAATTCATAAACAGCATTTTTACATCTTGAAATTTCGTACGATGCGAATCGACACTCCTAAGGATACACCTACTCATCTTCTTGAAAATCCTGATCAATGGATTACAAAAGTAGGTAAGTTTCTTAGAAAAACAAGCCTAGACGAGCTTCCTCAAATCTTCAATATTTTAAGAGGAGAAATGAGCATTATTGGACCTCGTCCTTCTCTTTGGAATCAATATGATTTAATAGCAGAGCGGGATAAGTATGGTTCCAATGAGATTCTACCTGGACTCACGGGTTGGGCGCAGATTAATGGTAGAGATGAGCTGCCTATCGAGGTGAAAGCAAAGTTAGATGGGGAGTATGTAGAAAAGATGAGTTTTGCATTTGACATCAAATGCTTCTTTGGGACGATTAAGAGTGTTCTGAAAAGTGATGGTGTTGTTGAAGGCGGAACAGGAGCAAAGTCAAAGGAGACTGTAGCGAAATGAAACATATACTGATTACAGGATCTAATAGTTATATAGGAAATAGTGTGGAAAAATGGCTGGATCAATATCCGGATACATATTCGGTAGATAAAATTAGTCTTCGGACGGATGAGTGGAAAGAGAAAGATTTCTCGAAATATGATGTTGTGCTTCATGTGGCAGGGATAGCGCATATTAAAGAAACAGAAGAAAACTCGGAGTTTTATTATAAAGTCAATCGCGATCTAGTATATGAAGTCGCTCAAAAAGCAAAAAGTGAAGAAGTTAAACAGTTCATATTTGTAAGCTCCATGAGTGTTTATGGTATAGAGACCGGAATAATAAATAAAGATACTATACCTTCACCTAAGAGTAACTATGGGAAATCTAAACTTAAAGCAGAAGAATTAATAGCTCCATTAGAAGATGTTACTTTCAAGATTGCAGTCCTTCGTCCTCCTATGATATACGGAAAAGGGTGTAAAGGTAATTATCAAAGACTTGCTAAACTTGCATTGAAAGTTCCTTTTTTCCCTTACATTGAAAATAAACGCAGTATGATTTATATAGATAACTTGTGTGAATTTGTAAAGCTGTTAATTGATGATTGTAGTCAAGGATTATTTTTCCCACAGAATGAAGAATATGTGTGTACTTCAGAGATGGTCAAATTGATAGCTGAAGCACATAGAAAAACGATATTGATGACTAAGTTAGTAAATCCCTTAATAAAATTGCTCAGGATTAGTACGATTAATAAGGTATTTGGGGATTTGATGTATGAGAAGAAGATGTCAGAATACAGTAATAGCTATGCTGACCTTGACTTTAATATAACTATTAGATTAACGGAGAAACGATTATGAAAAAAGTTTTATTTGTTGCAACAGTAGTAAGGAAGCATATTAATGTATTTCACCTTCCCTACCTAAAATGGTTTAAAGAGAATGGCTATGAAACACATGTATGTGCCAGAAATGATTACGAGAATAAAGAAGAATGTGTAATACCATATTGTGATAGGTTCTTTGACCTTCCCTTTGAAAGATCTCCTTTTAAAGTAAATAATTTGAATATATATAAACAACTTAAAATATTAGTTGAAAAAAATAATTACGATATAATTCATTGCCATACACCTATGGGGGGTGCTCTTACTAGAATAGCTGCAAAGAAATCTCGGAAGAATGGAACAAGGGTTATTTATACTGCGCATGGTTTTCATTTTTTTGAGGGTGCTCCATTAAAGAACTGGTTTATTTATTTTCCTATTGAAAAATGGTTATCAAAGTATACAGATTGTTTGATTACAATAAACCAAGAAGATTATCAAATTGCTAATCGTAAATTTAAAACAAAAAGTATTAGATTGGTAAATGGGGTTGGGATTAGTATAAATAAATTTAAACCCTATTCTGAAGAAAAAAAGCTAGAGTTACGAAGAGAATATGGGTATAAAGATAAGGATTTTATTTTAATCTATGCTGGAGAACTTAGCTACAGAAAAAATCAAGATTTATTAATAAAAACGATTCATAAGTTATCTAATCGAATACCTAATATAAAACTTCTGCTTGTAGGTGCAGGAGGTCTGTTGAATCAATATGAACAACAGGTAATTAAATTAGGAATAAAAGATAAAGTTGAGTTTTTAGGTTTTCGTAATGATGTTAGCAAACTTATGGGATTATCTGATATTGCTGTTTCATCATCAAAACAAGAGGGGCTTCCAGTAAATATAATGGAGGCTATGGCAACAGGATTGCCACTTGTAGTAACTGATTGTAGAGGTAACAGAGATCTTGTGAAAAATAGAATAAATGGGTTTGTGGTAGGAATAAACGATATAGATGATTTTGCTAGCAAGGTTGAAGAGTTATATCTAGATAATGAATTAAGACAAATATTTTCTCAAGAAAACTTAAAGTTTGTTAATAGGTATACAATGGAAAAGGTTATGCCAGTTATGGAAACTGTATATAAAAGTATTCAGTGAGAAAATTAGTTAAGGTATTTTGATTATATAACAATCCTGTAATTGAAAGATTAAGTAAGTAATTTATTTTACTAGGAGAGAACGATTTGAGAGTACTTCATATCATAAATCACCTTGGATCAGGTGGTGCTGAGAAGCTAATTGAAGAGTCTTTACCACGGATGAGAAATAAAACCGGAATTGAAGTAGAAACTCTACTGCTTAATGATGAAGAAAATGTTTTTGGAAAGAATTTAAAAGAAAATGGAATTAAAGTTACAGTTGTCCCTCTAAAAAAAATTTACAGCCCATTAAATATCTTTTTCATAAGAAAACATATTATTAAAGGTAATTATGACATTGTACACGTGCATTTATTTCCTTCTCAATTATGGGCTGCTTTAGCAGTGAAACTTATACTGAAGAATAAACCTAAACTTATTACTACAGAGCACAATACCCATAATAGAAGAAGAGAAAAAAAATATTATAGATTTTTTGATAAGGTTATGTATTTGAGTTTCGATAAGATTATATCAATAAGCGAGAAGACTCAGGAAAATTTAACAACATGGTTAGGTATCAAAAGTCACAAAACTAGTAAGTTTCAGGTTATAGAAAATGGAATAAACACAAAGAAATTTATTTATGCAAATCCATATAAAAAAACAGAGATTAGTAAAAATTTTACTGAAAATACCAAGATAATTAGTATGGTAGGTAGATTTACAGCACAAAAAGATCAAAAAACTTTAATCAAAGCAATGACTAAATTACCAGAAAATATGCATTTATTATTAGTTGGAGAAGGTCAATTGCAAAAGCGGGTACAAGAATTTAGCAATGAAATGGGTCTTGAAAATCGTGTTCACTTTTTAGGATTTAGAAGTGATATAGAGAAAATACTAAAATCCTCAGATATTGTGGTTCTATCTTCACACTGGGAAGGGTTTGGATTAGCTGCAGTAGAAGGTATGGCAGCTGGAAAACCCGTAATAGCAAGCAATGTTTCTGGATTAAGAGATGTGGTTAGTGGTGGTGGGGTATTATTCACTAGAGGTGATTATATAGGGTTAGCTAAAGAAATAAGTGTGTTAATTCAAGATCAGGATAAATATTACAAAGTAGCAGATTCTTGCCAAGATAAGGCGAAAAATTATGATATAGATAGAATGGTTGATAAATATTTAGAAGTATACAGATATATTAAACCGTGATTTTATTAAATGTTTAATAAATAAAAAGAATTTTACTACAAAGAGGGGATGTATATTGCATTGTAAAATAACAGTATTTACTCCGGTTTATAATAGAGCAAATCTAATGGGAATACTATATAAAAGTCTATTAAATCAAACTTTTAAAGATTTTGAATGGGTTATTGTTGATGATGGATCAATAGATAACATTGATGAGATAATAGAGAGCTTTATTAAGGACGATAAAATATTAATAAAATACTACAAACAAAAAAATGGTGGTAAGCATAGAGCTATTAATAGTGGATTAGATATTTCAAATGGTGAACTTTTTTTTATTGTCGATAGCGATGATTATCTTACTGAAAACGCTCTTGACGTTATTAGTTCTAATTGGGAGGCTGTAATAAATAAAAAAGAGTACTGTGGCATCTCTGGACTAAAAGGATACAGCAATACAGAAATAGTAGGAAGTAAAAATAAAGAGTACATTTTGGATTGTAGTATATTAGATTACAGATATAAAAAAGGTATTAAGGGTGATAAAGCCGAAGCTTTTGTTACTAAAGCTCTAAAAGAAAATAAGTTTCCAGAAATTGAAGGAGAAAACTTTATTACTGAAGCTATTGTTTGGGATCGACTTGGCAGTATGTATAAAATGAGATGGATTAACGAAATTATATATATTTGTGAATATTTAGAGGATGGTTTAACAAAGAGGTCTAAATTTTTACGAATTAACAATATAAGAGGAACATTATTATATTATAAAACGTTAATAAGCTATAATATACCACTTAAATATAAAATTAAAGGTTTCATTAATTATTATAGATTTTTGTTTCAAAGTAAACTATCTAAAAGAAAATATTATTTGAATTCCTCTGTCTTTATGAATGTTATTGGAATTATTGGTGGCTTTTTGATTAGTAGATACGATAAGTATAAATTAAATTAACAAATTGTACTAAAAAAATAATATAAATGGGTATGATGTAAATGAATAAAAAAATAAAAATCCTACAAGTTATTGGATCACTTCATATAGGTGGCGCCGAGAATACTGTTATGAATTTTGCTCGCTATATCGATAAAGATTATTTTCAATGTGACTTTTTAGTTTTTGGTAAAGACGTTGGTCAATATGAGAAAGAGGCAGTTGAACTAGGTTCTAGGGTAATTCATATACCCCACCCCAGTAAAGGTTATATAAACTACATGAGAAACTTAAAAGAGATTTTGATAAAAGGTAAATACGATGTTGTTCATGCACATACACTTTTAAGTAATGGGCTGACATTAAAAGTCGCATATGATTGCAATATTAGAAAACGAATTTCTCATTCTCATAGTACTGATAGTGGTCGCAAAGAAAATATAGTTTATAAACTATATAAAATTATTATGAAAAAGTTGATACAAAAATATGCAACTGATTTCTTTTCTTGTGGTAAAGAAGCTGGAGAATTCCTATATGGTGAAAAACTATTTAGAAAAAGTGGGAAAATTATTAACAATGGAATAGTAATTAAAAACTATGTTTTTGATGAGAAGAAAAGAGAAAAGGTGCGTCAAATATTTGGGTTAGATAAGCAATTAGTAATTGGTCACATTGGAAGAATTACTGCAGCTAAAAATCATGAATTTTTAATTGAAATATTTTATGAACTTCACAGATTGAGAAAAAATACAAAACTATTAATAGTTGGTGATGGTGAATTACGCCCATTAGTCGAGAATAAAATTAAAGATTTGGATTTAGAAGATAGTGTTATAATAACTGGAATGAGAACAGATGTTGTAGATATATTACAAGCAATAGATATTATTGTTTTTCCTTCACTTTATGAGGGATTTCCAGTAGCGATGATTGAGGCCCAAGCAGCTGGGGTTCCTTGTATTGTATCTAAAAATATTACAACACAAGTAAAAATTACTGAATTAGTTAATTTCTTGTCCCTACAAGAAAATGCAAGTATTTGGGCTACAAAAATATTAGAATTAGAGAAAGTAAAAAGAATAAATAAATCTAAAGAGTTGATTGAAAAAGGATTTGATATATTTTCAACAATTAATCTACTGGAGAACTTATATGAAAACTAGTGATCAATGGCGAAGTGTATTAATTTTAACTTTTTATATGTTCTATTTAATTATAGTATTTTTTCTGTTATACACCTTCAATTCTATTGAATATGGCCTATGGCTTAATATATTCTTTTGGATTACATTGTCTCATATACTAATTACATTTTTTTCCCTACATTTTATTGGTATTAAAATATTTAGTATATCTAGTATGTTTTTAATATTTTCTTATTTATTTCATTTAGGACAAATTTTACTAAAGGGTATCGATAATAACTATAAATTCAAATTAGATGTTGCTATGGTAATGGGATCAGATGTTTATAAAAAAGCAGTAATATTTAGCTTGTTAATAATATCATTAGTTGCCTTTGGGGTGATGCTTTCGAATCTAAAAAAAGGATTTAGTTATAATACACCCTTTGTTTCTAATTATGCTGAATCTAAGGTGGCTATAAGATTAGGTTGGATAATCTTTTCTTGTACATTTCCATTTGAAGTCTATTATTCTGTTAAATCAATGATAATAGCATTTGAACAGGGTTATAATGGTGTATTTGATTTTCAAGCAAATGGGTTATTAAGTTTATATGCACGTTTTCACTTAGTTGGCATAGCCCTTTTAATAATGGGATACGGTAAGAAACTTAAAAAGTCATTAGTAGTGTTATTAATTTATAGCTCTTATTTAGTAATTACAATGTTTAGTGGTGGAAGGATGTATCAAATTGTTTCAATAGTAATACTAATGTATGTATTTATTAAATCTACAAATACAAGGGTAAATTTAAAGAAAACTATTTTTCTTAGTTTCTTAGCGTTTTTACTTGTTACTTTTCTTAATACTATGGCCGATATAAGAAGTATGGATTCACGTACTTTTGAGATTGTGAGTAATGCATTTTTCAAACACTTACATAATAATCCAATTTTTGGGGCATTAGATGAGTTTGGAGGTACAATATATACAGTATGTCTAACAATGTTAGCAGTACCAAATTCAATTGAATATTCGCATGGATTACAGTTTGTGACGAATTTTATGTCTATTTTTCCAAATATCAATGGTATTTTTACAAAAATCAACGCATCTTCCAACTACGTCCTACTTCTAAATGTACCCGCTATTGGTGGCTCTTATATTGGTGAACTTTATTATAGTTTTGAGTTTTTATCCTATTTAGCCGCAATAGTAATAGGGGTAATTGTTGGAAAGGTATCGAATAAATTTGAGTATTATTTGTTGAGGGGAGAATTTTTAAAAGTATCATATTTTATTATACCGATATTTAGCTTGTTCATTATGATTCGTGGAACAGCAAGTATATTGTACCGTAATACAATTTTATCTATATGTTTTCTATTTATTATATATACCTTTTTTATTAAAAAAAATAGTAGGTCATAAGTCTATTTATTACAAATGGAAATAATTAATTGAAAACTTACTTTAGAAATAACTTGAAAGGTAGAATCAAATGGATAAAAAATACAAAAGAATCTTTGGAAAAATTATTTACCATGTTCTTGCAAAACGATTGCCTTATTCAGATAGTAGATTTAATTTTGGAGCAAAAACATTGAGAAGACTCTGTGGGGGGTTAATACTAGAAAAATGCGGTGAAAATGTAAATATAGAAAAAGATGCCCAATTTGATTCTCAAATTACATTGGGGAATAATTCAGGAATAGGGATTAATGCAAGAATAGGATCTAAAGTTTTTATAGGTAACAATGTTATGATGGGGCCAGAATGTATAGTTTACACCGCTAACCATTGTTTTGATCGAACGGACATACCCATGTGTGAGCAAGGGTTTATGGACATAAAACCTGTTAATATTGGTGATGATGTTTGGATAGGGGGAAGAGTAATTATTTTGCCTGGGGTGAGTATTGGAACTGGTGCAATAATCGGAGCAGGTTCAGTTGTAAGTAAAGATATCCCCCCCTATGCAATAGTAGCAGGAGTTCCTGCTAAAGTTAAAAAATATAGACTATCACAATGAATAGAGGGATTTCATAAAATTCCACTATTGAGAGGGTATAAAGGGTGATTTATTTTGGAATATTCAAATCTAGTTAGTATAATTATTCCAGTATATAATGCTGAATTATATCTCGATAACTGTATAAGAAGTGTATTAGCACAAACATATAAAAATATTGAAGTAATATTAATAAACGATGGCTCAATTGATAAGAGTGCTGAAATTTGTGATAAATATGTAAATAAATATAAGAATGTAAAAGTAATACATCAAAAAAACTGTGGCCCCTCAATAGCAAGAAATATGGGAATTAGTGCTTCTAAAGGACAATACATCCAATTTGTTGATTCGGATGATAGTATTGAACCTAATATGACCGAAAAGTTAATAAACGCAATGAATAAGAAAAATAATTTGGTGATTTGTGGTATTAAGGTAATTAATTCCAAACTAGGAAATGTTATCGAAGAATTTAGTTCGCCAATTGATGGTATTTTTACATCTAAAGAATTTGTGGAAAATTTTGGTGATTTCTTAAAGAATGGTTTAATTAATTCCCCATGTAATAAATTGTATGATAAAAAAATAATAAAAAATAATAGCATCCAATTTAATGAAAATCTAAATATGGGGGAAGATCTTTTATTTAATATTGAATACCTAAACGATTGCAATAACATAGCTATTATAAAAGATAAATTATATAACTATATTAAATTTAGTAATGAGAAATCTCTCACTGTTAGTTATAAACCTTCTTTTTTTGAAACTCAACAAATGCTATTTCAAAATATAAGAAATTTTTTACTGAGTAAGGAGAATTATTCAGGGAATAATAAACTATTTATTGAGAAGAATTATTCAGGGAATGTAGTAGGGTGTCTTGTTAATCTATTTCATAAAGATAGTGGATTAACTAGAATAAATAAAAAAGAGCAAATAAAAAATATAGTGTTTGATGATAGTGTAAGGAGAAGCATTAAGTACTTCAAAAAAAATGGATTTCAACAAAGAATAATTGGATTTTTAATAAAGTGTAAATCAATTAATGCAATATATATTTTTTTAATGATTAGAACTTTTATAAGAGATAAAATAAGGCCAATATTATCGAATACCAAATATAATAACAATTAGTTTTTTAAGCCCTCTATAAAAAATAGTTTATTGTTATGAAGTTAGACTCAAAAGTAGACACAGTTTATTAAAAAATTAACTAATCATAATGAGGTGTGTCTAAATGAACAAACAAGTATTTTATAAAGACTTAAAAGAAGTACAGCCTAATGCAGAACGATAGATATTTAAACGAGTCTTTAGCTGATTAATACATATAGCGGAATTATAAAAAGCCTAATTATCTTAGAAAGGTAAAGGATCAGCTTGGAATTAGAATGTCGGTGGGATTACTGAACAGCAGAATTTCTATATCAAGTGAAAAAATTCAAAAATTATTTATCTTTGTCATAGCACAAACTAGACAACGACTGTTAATAAAAATATGAGTTCATAAGATTTATTACCAAGACAAATTTGCATCCTTTTTAAAGTACTTTTCAAACAATTGTTTCGAAAGGTTACAGAGTGAAGATTCTTGTTACTAATATACGAGGAATGATAAAGTGAAACAGATAATGATATATGCATATACAAATTTTAATTTTGGTGATGATTTATTTATAAAAATATTGTGTGAGAGGTATCCCAAAACAAAATTTATTCTATATGCTCCACATGAATATAACCTTACTTTAAAGGAAATAAATAATATCAGTATTATTCCTAGTGATACTATTATTAATAGAGGAATAAATTTTTTGTTAAAAAGATTTAAAATTAACTATTCCATACAAGAACAAATATCTAAGAGTTGTGATGCAGGAGTTAATATTGGAGGATCTTTATTTATTCAAGGAGAAAATTGGGAAAGACGTATACAATATAATAAGAATTTGCGAATTAAAGATAAACCCTTTTATCTTTTAGGAGCTAATTTTGGCCCATATACAGATTTACAATTTTATCAAGAATATAAAGAATTATTTAAAGGATATACTGATATATGTTTTAGAGAAAGATATTCCTATGAAATATTTAATGATTTAAGTAATGTTAGGATGGCTTCTGATATTATATTTCAATTAAAAAAGAAAAATATTAAGAATGAAGAAAGTACTATTGTAATATCTGTAATAAAACCATCGTTTAGGAAAAATTTAAATGAATATGATGATATATACTATAAAAAGATTAAAGATATTACACTACATTTTATTGAAAGAGGCTACAAGGTAACTCTTATGTCATTTTGTGAAAATGAAGGTGATAAAGAAGCTGTTGATGCAATAATGAGTCTAATTCCAAAAGTAAATTTACATAAAGTAAACAGCCATCTTTATAAACTAAATATTGAAGAAACATTAAATGTTATAGCAAAATCCAGTTTTGTTATTGCAACAAGATTTCACTCTATGATTCTTGGTTGGGTATATAATAAACCAGTATACCCAATTGTTTATAGTAGCAAAATGACAAATGTCATGAAAGATGTTAGTTTTGATGGAAGCTATGTTGATATTAAGAATATGTATGCTTTGAAACCAGAAGAGGTTTTTGAATCTATGACAAGTAATTTAATAGATGTTTCCAAACAAGCTAAGAATGCTGAGAAACATTTTGAAATATTAGATAATTTTTTATTAAAATAGCACTAAAGGTAATGTTAGATAGAATTAATTTAAGATACATTGTAGGAATTTAATTTTGATATATTAATTGTAAAGGCAAATAAAAATTGGAGTTAATTAGGGTATGAAAATAGATCAACTAAAATTTGGAATATACTTATCGTATGCATCACTGTTAATTACTAACATCACAAACTTAATTTTGACCCCTTTTATTATCCGTAATTTAGGACAGTCAGAATATGGTTTATATATGCTTATAGGAGCGTTTATAGGCTATATTGCTGTACTTGATTTTGGATTAGGAAATACAACCGTTAGATTTGTAGCAAAGTATCGAGCAGAAAACAATAAAAAAGGGGAAGAAAATTTTTTATTTTCAACCTTAATAATATATTTAATTATTTCATTAATTGTTTTAATAGTAGGTACGATAATATTTTTTAATTTAGATTATATATTTAGTAGCTCGTTAACAAGTAAAGAAATTGATATAGCAAAAGTGATGTATATCATTTTGATTATTAACCTTGCACTTACGTTACCTATGAATTTATTTACAGGAATTATAACGGCGTATGAAAGATTTGTTATACCTTATATACTTACTATAGTAAGAACTTTGTTAAGGGCTGCTATCATATTATTTTTGTTGTCATTAGGATATAAAGCAATAGCAATAGTTATAGTAGATTCTATTTTTAATATTTCTATTATGATAGTAAGTATTTTTTATGTCTTAATAAGATTACGTGTTAAAATACGCTGTCATAGCTTAAATAAGTCGATTTATAAAGAAATTTTTTCATACTCCTTCTTAATTTTTATTAGCGCTGTTGTAGATCAAATATATTGGAAAATTGGACATTTAGTATTAGGAGTTGTAGCTAGTACGAAAGAAGTAGCGATTTTTGCAATAGGAATGGTATTTGGTCAATATTTTATTACTTTTTCAACTGCAATATCTGGAGTTTTTCTTCCTAAAATAACGAAAATGGTGGTCAAAAACGCCTCAAATGAAGAAATGACAGACGTATTAATAAAAACAGGTCGTATCCAATCTTTAATAATTGGCTTTGTTTTAAGTGGATTTATATTGTTTGGAAGAACTTTTGTCATATTGTGGGCTGGTCCTAGTTATGAAATATCCTGGGTTATTGCATTAATAATTATGATTCCTCTTTCTATTGTTTTAACTCAAACCATTGGTATATCTATTTTACAAGCCAAAAATATGCATGGATTTAGAGCTGGCGCATATTTGGTCATAGCGATTGTTAATACCATTATTAGTATATATTTAGCTAAAATATATGGTGCAATCGGAGCTTCTATAGGAACAGCATTATCCTTAGTTTTTGGTAATGTTATAGCTATGAATATCTATTATCACGTTAAGGCAGGATTAAATATTCCAAGGTTTTATAAGGAACTATCTAAGGGCTTAGGAATATCTATGATTTGTTCAATAGGTCTTGGAGCGACATTGTTATTAATACAAAGTCATTCTTGGATAACCTTAATAATGCAATGTTTTGTATATAGCTTTATATATTTATTTTTCATGTGGACTTTAGGCATGAATAAATATGAAAAACAGTTGTTTTTAAATGAATTTGCTAAACTAAAAGCTATATTGTTAAGAACTAATATCTAGGCTATTAAGAATTTTATATCAGATTTCTTTGATGTTAGGTATATGTAAGTATTCCTATCTACTATGGTTTATCAAGATAGTATCTATCTGAAAATAAACTGTAGTGTTGTTTTATTTAATAAGCGTAATTCCAGTCAAGCGGAGTATTTATCATTCAAATATAGCCGCCTTGATCAAGTAAATCCTTGATATAGAGTGAGAGGTTGATAGGATTGTTTACCAATGTGAAACACCTTGATGATTCGGCTTTTGAGCTAAATCATATCTCTAAAGGCTCCCCATATCAAGCCACACCAATTTATTCTAGTTTTAAAATTGGGAGTGGCTTAAAATGGCGGTTCTTATGAGCTATGGTGCAGAAGATGATGATTACATAGAAATATGAGTATTCGTAAGACTGTATTAACAACTTGATATTAGAAATTTAATACAAATACCCTAGATCCCCAAGTAATTTATTAGACCTTCATCTACTATACGATAGAACCAAAATGGTAACAGATAGTAAAACAGCAAATAAACATTCTGCAATAATTAAGTACATAAAATGATTACTAAATACAAACTGGAGACAGTAAAATTCACTATACAAACAAAAAAGACCGATTGAAGTGTTTGAAAAAGTATTTCAATCAGTCTCGTGAATTATTTGGAACATTGTGAAATTTAATTTCTTATATAATACTATTAGAAAGAAATTAGTCTAGTCGTTAAAAATAATAGATTAATGATTTGTGATTTAGAAACAGGCATCTTATATCCCCTTTAAAATCTCTTGCTAGAACAAGCTACAAATACTTTTTTAACATAATTAACAAAAATCTACTAAGATGTATTTGCAACTAACCCATATATGAAATGGCAGCATATTTATTAGTTTTATAATATGCTTACAGCTTTACAAGGAGCCTCTACGGCTGTAATTCATCTCAAAAGTAATAGCTAAAGCTCTTGTATGACGAACAAGTATATTACAGCCGTCTCTCCGCATCAAGCTCAAACTATGGTATACAGAAAATATATTTCCAAAACAGCATTTTTTTTATTGCCACGAACACTACTAAGAGGGAGTCATAATCAAAATATTTTCATCTCCTATAGGAGGAATGAGAATTATTTATTGATACACACCTGGCTATTTATGTCTCTATATGATTCGTAGATACACATTAATTAATTATTAATTAATTTTATAATCAGTTTGTATTCGAGCTTCAAAGAAAAGATTTGCACCAGACTTACTTACATCTTTAGCTTGGACAATAATTGAATAGTTACCAGGTGTAGTAGGAGTCCAAGTGACTTTGTTGTTCGCGCTGTACTCTTGCAGTGTAGAAAGGGTACCCTTGCTATCACGTACGAAGATGCGGTACTCTGGGCTACTACTTCCGTCAGATGAAGCAGTAAATGTGATAGGCGTTCCGCTAGCTTGCGGAGAAGCTTGATCGGTACTTACATTGACATGTTGTACCTTTCCGCCTTGTACTTGGTAATTCATTTCTGATCGAGCTTCAAAGAAAAGATTTGCACCTGATTTACTTATATCTTTAGCTTGGACAATAATCGAATAGTTACCAGGCGTGGTAGGAGTCCAAGTGACCTTGTTGTTAGCACTGTACTCTTGCAAAGTAGAAAGCTGCCCTTTACTATCACGTACGAAGAAGCGGTACTCTGGGCTACTACTTCCGTCAGATGAAGCAGTAAATGTGATAGGTGTTCCGCTAGCTTGCGGAGAGGCTTGATCGGTGCTTAGATTGACATGTTGTACCTTTCCACCTTGTACTTGGTAATTCATTTCTGATCGAGCTTCAAAGAAAAGATTTGCACCTGATTTGCTTTTATCCTTAGCTTGGACAATAATCGAATAGTTATCAGGCGTGGTAGGAGTCCAGGTAACCTTGTCGTTAGCACTGTACTCTTGCAAAGTAGAAAGCTGCCCTTTACTATCACGTACGAAGAAGCGGTACTCTGGGCTACTACTTCCGTCAGATGAAGCAGTAAATGTGATAGGCGTTCCGCTAGCTTGCGGAGAAGCTTGATCGGTGCTTAGATTTACATGTTGTACCTCTCCACCCTGAACTTGGTAATTCATTTCTGATCGAGCTTCAAAGAAAAGATTTGCACCTGATTTGCTTTTATCCTTAGCTTGGACAATAATCGAATAGTTATCAGGCGTGGTAGGAGTCCAGGTAACCTTGTTGTTAGCACTGTACTCTTGCAAAGTAGAAAGCTGCCCTTTACTATCACGTACGAAAAAACGATACTCTGGTTCTGAAATTCCTTGTGATGTGGCAGTAATTTGTATGGGACTTCCAACTACTTGTGGGCCTACTTTATCGAACGTCATAGTGGTTTTTGTTACTTTCTCTGATACTGTAAATTCGCCAGAGGGGTAATAAAATTTAGAATTACCAGCCATATCCTCTAATAAGACAGCAGAAAAAGAATATTTTCCATTGGTCATAGTAGCAGGAATGGTATACGTTCCTTCATATTTCCCTGTCAAAGGATTGTAGTGAAAATAAACATTAAAAGTAATATTTGATACATCACTTTTTAAAATTGCTGCCAAGTAGTTTGTATTTACTCCGGACTCAGAGTCAGAGGCCTCCATCTCAATATGTAGGGTATCCCCAGGATGTACCTCACTTTCTAGTATAGAGATACTCTTTAAAGAAGGTGGGGTTATATCTGAATTCCCAGCACTTACTGTAAATTCGCCAGAAGGGTAATAAAATTTAGAATTGCCAGCCATATCCTCTAATAAGACAGCAGAAAAAGAATATTTTCCATTAGCCATAGTAGCAGGAATGGTATACGTTCCTTCATATTTCCCTGTCAAAGGATTGTAGTGAAAATAAACATTAAAAGTAATATTTGATACATCACTTTTTAAAATTGCTGCCAAGTAGTTTGTATTTACTCCAGACTCAGAATCAGAGGCCTCCATCTCAATATGTAGAGTATCCCCAGGATGTACCTCACTTTCTAGTATAGAGATACTCTTTAAAGTAGGTGGAGTTATATCTGAATTCCCACCACTTACTGTAAATTCACCAGAAGGGTAATAAAATTTAGAATTGCCAGCCATATCCTCTAATAAGACAGCAGAAAAAGAATATTTTCCATTAGCCATAGTAGCAGGAATGGTATACGTTCCTTCATATTTCCCTGTCAAAGGATTGTAGTGAAAATAAACATTAAAAGTAATATCTGATACATCACTTTTTAAAATTGCTGCCAAGTAGTTTGTATTTACTCCAGACTCAGAATCAGAGGCCTCCATCTCAATATGTAGAGTATCCCCAGGATGTACCTCACTTTCTAGTATAGAGATACTCTTTAAAGTAGGTGGAGTAATATCATTATTAGATGCAGAAACATTAGAATTAAAAGTGATACTTATGAGTACTAAAACGAATAAAATATTTAATGCTCTTTTGAACATTTGATAATTCCCCCCTCTAATATATTAGTTATGTAGTTTACTAGTTCGTATCTTTACATTATTTAACTATAACAATAAAAGGAGATATAGGGAAGATATAGGGAGAATTTTATTTCGATTTAAAGATAATGAAAAACTTCACATAGATATATAGTGAAATAAACATTATATAATATAGTGGGTTGCTAAAATGTCTAAAAAATTAATGATAATTTAGTGTCGCCAGTAAATAATGATTAGGAAAAATAGTAGTGCAACTGCTAAGATAATGCAAAAAGAATTAGGAGATATGAGGATTTTTAAACTTGATGCGTCATCTTTGAAACTATTACTTCCACTTCATATATTGTAAAAATTCCTTAAATAGTCTTAAGTAAGAAATTTGTAAAATAATATATTAATTTTGTAAAATATATACCCTGCTATGTTTCTTGTATAATTAATTATCTGATTTGTCAATTGCTTTCTCTCTCAATCCATCATACAATAAATACCATCATGTATATAAATAAGGAAAAGATAGAAAGGTTGTCACTATGAAGAAGAAAATTATCTTATGGATCGTCGGAATTTTAGGTGTTGCTATCATTGGCGTAGGAGCATATGCGTATAATATTTACACAAATGTACATAAAACGCTACAATCTATGAATCAGCCTTTAGATCGAAGTAAGTCTGATAAGCGTGATGCAGCGGTAAATCCAGGGGATAAGAAGCCTATCTCTATTTTAATAGCAGGATATGACCAACGTCCAGGAGATTCAGGGCGTTCCGATTCTCTTATGTTAATGACATTGAATCCGAGTACACAGTCTATGAAACTACTTAGCATTCCTCGTGATACATACACAGAGATTGTTGGCAAGGGAACGATGGACAAGATTAACCATGCGTTTGCCTTTGGCGGTATGAATATGAGTGTAAATACAGTTGAGAATTTCCTTAATATTCCAGTCGATTATTATATTGCTGTAAATATGGAAGGATTTCAGGCATTAGTTGATGCTGTTGGCGGCGTTGATTTGGTAAATAATCAGGACTTTACACAAGATGGGATGCATTTTGCGAAGGGAACCATTCATCTAGATGGGGAGCAGGCGCTTGCGTATACACGTATGCGACATGAAGATCCGAACGGTGATTTCGGACGACAAATGCGACAGCAAACTGTGCTAGAAGCCATTATCAAGAAAGGTGCGAATGTGTCTTCTCTTTCTAACTATGGTTCCATTCTAAGTGCCATTCAGAAGAATGTAAAAACGAATTTAACTCAAGATGATATGGTTAAGATTCAACAAAATTATAAAGATTGCAGTAATAATAAAGAACAATTGCAAATCAACGGCGAGGGAAAAATGATGAACGGCATTTGGTACTATGTCGTATCAGATCAAACGCGTAATGATTTATCGAAGAAGCTTCGCGAGCATTTAGCTTTGCCGGTACAATAAGCAAAAGGCAGACGATTAGGTCTGCCTTTTGTATTACAAAATTTCAGTTGAGAATCGGTAGTAGGTAATGTATGGTGAGGATAGTATTGCTAGGACTTTATGCTAAATTTGATAAGAGCTGAACTTTGAAGTTAGAAAGGAGATTATCCTATGATTCTAGTCGTTGGCGGTGCCGGATATATCGGCAGTCATACCGTAAAAGAATTAGTAGACCAGGGCCATGAAGTTGTTGTACTTGACAATCTATCTACTGGTCATAAAGAAAGTGTAGATAGAAGAGTTATTTTCGAACAAGGAGATTTAAGCAATCAAGTGGATTTAGACCGTGTGTTTACTAAGTATTCGATTGATGCAGTTATGCACTTTGCGGCGTTTAGTCTTGTCGGAGAGTCTGTGAAGAGCCCTTTAAAGTATTATAAAAACAATGTAGCGGCTACGCTACTACTACTTGAGATGATGATGAAGTATAAGGTTATGAACTTTATCTTCTCCTCTACAGCAGCTACATATGGCATTCCTGATACCGATTTAATTGTTGAGGAAACAAAGACGAATCCGATTAATCCATATGGACGTTCGAAGCTGATGATCGAACAAATGGTGAAGGATTTCCATGATGCGTATGGCTTGCATTATGTTATTCTTCGTTACTTTAATGCAGCGGGTGCACATGTGTCCGGAGAGATTGGCGAGGACCACAATCCGGAAACGCATTTAATTCCGCTTGTGCTGCAGCATTTGCTTGGAAAGCGGGAGTCTATTTCGATTTTCGGAACGGATTATCCAACGCCGGATGGAACTTGTATTCGTGATTATATTCATATCACGGATCTTGCAGAGGCACATATTCTTGCAGTTAAGAGCTTGTTAGATGGTTCGAAAGACGGTGAAACGTATAATCTTGGAAACGGAACAGGCTTTTCTGTGAAGGAGATTATTGAAACGTGTGAGCGTGTGACGGAGCGGAAGGCAAATGTTGTACTTGCTGATCGCCGTGCCGGAGATCCTGCACAGCTCATAGCGTCTTCAGGGAAAATTCATGAAGAGCTTGGCTGGGAAGCAAAGTTTTCACTAGAAGCCATCATTAAGACGGCTTGGAACTGGCACAGCGGGCATCCGGATGGATATCACGAATAAACGTATTAGAATATGCAGGCATCCTTTGACTGGGTGCCTGCATATTTTGTAGAAAATGTTACTTCAACATATGCTTGTCTCCTAAATCCCATTCTAAATAATAATCCACTGCACTTAAATCCCCGAATGTGTCAATGAAATGCCGCCGCTGCGTTTCGTTAGGAAAAATAAGAGCTTCAATATTATCTCGTATCTGGTACATGTTCTCTTCTTCTCCTCGTTCAATCAGATGTAGCGAGGCAATGAGCTGACCCTTCTGCTCATACGAGCGAATAAAAATCCCAAGGTCCTCATTAAATTTTGAGAAATAGATTGCCCCTTGTTCATGCACCAAATCATCCCAATTCTTCGGTTTTTTAAATGGAATTACCTTTTGATTCATTCGTATCCGTCTCCTTTTATTTGAGATTTCGACATGATTGTAACGCGAATGACAAAAATGGTAAAAAATAAAAAAAAAAAAATAGCGGGTGTATTTTTGAGGTTTTCTTTAGGTGACTTTGCTATTTTGCAGAGGGTCTTTATTTGTTTTACTAGTTTGAGTAGCGGAGTCTAAGACCTTTTAATTGTACTACTCTTTCTTTTTCTAATAAAAATGACAATCACGAAGGCAGTTATGATCAATAAAAACAAAGTAGTATAAAAAACATATGTTGGATTTCTATTTATTTCTTCTGGAATAAATCGAGTAGCGAGAGGTCCAAGCGAATTAAATAATGGTATAAGGATCAAAAACCACGATTTTGTGTAAATGGCTGAACCAATAAATATGACAATACAAAGCAAGACAATCAAATTATTTTGAAAAGGCGTTGCATTAAAAGTAGCTTCAGCACCTTGTTTATGAAACCAAAGTGTAATGACAACATCTAATCCAGTCACTAATACAAAAGCCCCAAAGGCAAGGATGTAACCCCATTTTGATTGAAAAAATTTAGGTAATACTTTAAATAAGAGCAAGCCATAAATAAGGAAACTTACACATATTGTTAGAAGCATCGTCCAAATTATACTATTGGATAATGAGAATTTACCTTCAATTGCTGGTCCAAAACAAAGAAATGCAACGAAGAGAAGTAACATCATCGGTATTAAGACTACAAGCTGACGAAAATCAGTGTTCATTGATTTTCCAATACTTTTCATATACTGCTTTGGGCTATTTCCAATAATATGGGATACATCTTTTCCTTGTGCCTCTGCTTCTAGTAGATGAACCTCAAGCTCCTCGGTAATCTCGTTAATTTCATTGTCATTTTTTCCTTTAGAAATTAAATACATGCGAAGTTCTACTAAGAATTGTTCTGATTTTTTTGACAACATACTTTATTATTTCCCCCTTTGCTTAATACATTGTTTACAGCAAAATTCAAATGTTCCCAACGTTCGATAAATAATTGGAGCTCTTGTTCTCCTTTTTCAGTTAAGGTGTAATATTTTCTTTTCGGTCCTGCTGTGGATTTTCGTAAAGTGGTATTTACTAATTTTTCCTTTTGCATACGTAATAGCAAGGGATAAATGGTACCCTCACTAAAAGAATGAAATCCATATGATTCCAACTTTGCAGCTAATTCATAGCCATATATTTCTCCTTCTTTAATAATCGCTAATAGGCAGCCATCTAAGATTCCCTTTAACATTTGCGTAGTATCTGCCATATTATCTCCTTTCGTTACCTTGTTTTACAAGGTAAATAGGCTAAAAACATATACCTTGTAAAACAAGATATATGTTTACTATAGCCAATAACATCTGATCTTGCAAGATATTATTGGTTTAATTTTCAAAATCTATAATACCAATAACTGTATAAGATAATAGCTATATTCCCCGCTAAAAAATCCCATAAACCAACTGTTTCCAACTGCTCATTAATATTTTTTATAGAAATTCATTTAGCAATCTGACGTTCATATTCCATTCATAATTCTTAGGTAAGATTCTTTGTGTAAGGTAAATGACAACATTAAATGACAACATGGAAGGAGTGATTGATGTGTTAGCATATGCTATTACATTTATTACAGCAGCCCTCGTTTTTTATACAATTGGAGTATGGAGTGAAAAGATTCAAAAGACATTAAAGGTTTGGCACGTCGTAATTTTCTGGCTTGGTTTAGTATGTGATACACTTGGAACTAGCTTGATGGAGAGATTGGCTACAAATGGATTCCTCTTTAGTTTTCATGGAATCACCGGATTATTAGCAATTTTACTTATGTTATTCCATGCCGTATGGGCAACGGTTGTATTAGTTAAGAACGATGCAAAAATGAAGATCACATTCCACAAACTAAGTGTTACTGTATGGTTCATTTGGTTGATCCCATATATTTCTGGTCTTATCTTCGGAATGACTCACAGTATGTAATCAAATAAGTATCCGAATGGATGATAGGAGATAGGTATCCTTAATGGGGTGCCTGTCTTTTTTTATCTGTTCATCATCCCCTTGCAAACCCCTTACAAGTATTAATTCATATTTAAAATCATATCCTAAATCAAAAAAAAAACAACTGCAGATGCATAAATAGAGAAGAACGACCAAAGTGGCAGCTGAAAAAATTTTTTCAACATAAACGAAATTTTTTTCCCGTTTTTTCTCGTTTGTCATTATTTATTATACGAGTAAGAAAAACGGGAGGGATTACATATGGCAACGTATCGATTGGTTCAAGTGAGTTTTTGGCAGGATGATTTTGTGTTGGATTTGACGCAAGAGGAGCGGTATTTCTATCTGTATTTGCTTACTTGCACAAAGACGACGCAGTGCGGAATTTATCAGCTGCCTAGAAAGGTTTCGGAGTTAGAACTAGGTTTGCCTTACGATATGGTGGAGAAGCTTCTGCAGCGTTTTATTGACTACGGAAAGGTGATTTATGATGAACAGACGAGAGAAGTGTTGCTCGTAAACTGGGTTCGCTATAATCCGATTACGAATACGAATGTAGAGAAGTGCGTCTTGCGAGAGTTAAAGAATGTGAAGAGTAAGCACTTTGTGAACCTGTTTCTAGAGCGATGCCTAGCGGAAGAGCTTTCGATTCCGCTTCTTCTTAAATACTTTGGCATGCCGGTTAAGGAGAGTCACGATGACCAGGCTGAAATGGGGAAACAGGAGCTAGTGGAGGAAGTGTCTACGATAGAGGTGGATTTAGAGCCAAAGGAAGAGCCAGTTGTAACGGAAACAGCTGCAAAGCCGAAGGAAGAAATTCCAATCGGAACGAGTGATGTATTTACGTTTTATGAAGAGCATTTCTCTTCGCTTTCTTCTTACGTAGTAGAGGAATTAAACGGATGGATTCAAGACTTATCCGAAGAGCTCGTGCTGAAGGCTTTGCATATTGCCCATGACAAGGATAAACGTACGCTTGCGTATGTGAAGGGGATTTTACGTGATTGGCATCGGAAAGGGCTTCGCTGCCCTGCTGATGTAGAGGAAGAGAAGAAGGAGTTTGAGAAGAAAGAGAAGATGGAACCAGAGCGGAAGAACCAGCATGATCCGTTTGCGGAGACGAAGAAGATGTTCGAGGAGATGGAGCAGTGGGAGAAGCAGGCTGCATCGGAAGAAGAGCTGCAGCAGTTCCTTAAGGAGGCTAGCTGGAAGCCATGATTCAAAATATAGAAGCAGAGCAAGCGGTGTTAGGATCATTCCTACTAGATGGGGAGCTTATTAAAGAGAGCAGGTTGACGGAGAAGCAGTTTTCAACAGTGGTGCATTGCAAGCTATTTCAGGTGATGCAGAGCATCGTGCAAGCAGGAGAACCGCTTGAGGCTACGACGCTTGTGCAGAAATTAGGGCCTGGCTTCTTGGAGGAGATTGGCGGTATTTCCTATTTCGTTACGTTAGTAGATAGTGTAGCTACCGTTGCAAATATCAAATATTACGAGGAGCTCGTGCAAAGCTCGTGGAAAATGCGGGTCGCTGCCAAGCTTGGATATAGGCTGCATGAACAGCTGCATATGCAGAAGGAGGAAGGGCTCATTTCAACGGCGGTGGAACGACTTCTGCAGCTTGAAGAAGAGGAATACGAGGAAGAGGATGATATCAAGGATACGATTTCGGAAGTATACCGAAGTCTGTTGCATAAGGAAGGCGAATTAAACGGGATTGATACGGGATTTGCCCCGCTTAATAACATTACCGGAGGGCTGCAGGTTGGTGATTTTATCGTCATTGGCGCCAGGCCCTCGATGGGGAAAACCGCCTTCGCCCTAAATCTTGCCATCCATGCTAGTAAGGAGGCCGCCGTTGGAATTTTCTCTCTTGAAATGAGTAAGCAACAGCTGCTAAAGCGCATGCTAACGGCAATGGGAATGGTGAGAAGCACGAAGCTCCGCAATCCGAAGCTGAAGTTCACGATAGAAGACTGGAAAAGCACAACCAATGTATGTGCAGAGCTATCCCTGCTTCCGCTAACCATCTACGACAACGGCTTCGTCACCCCGCAGCAGATTGAATTCCAGATCCGCAAGCTAAAGAAAAAGTATAAAGATAAGCCCTTGCTTATTATTATTGATTATTTGCAGCTTCTAACCGGGGATAGCAAAAACCAGCCGAATCGCTTCCAAGAAATGAGCGAAGTGTCTCGTAAGCTGAAGCAAATCGCCCGTGACCAAAATGTCTGCATCGTTGCCCTTTCGCAGCTTTCACGTGGGGTAGATTCACGCGCGGATAAACGTCCGCTTCTCTCGGACTTACGGGAAACCGGACAAATTGAGCAGGATGCAGATGTTATTATGCTCATGTATCGAGAGGAGTACTACGATAAGAATACGGATAAGAAAGATCTGACCGAAATCAATGTAGCCAAGCATCGGAATGGACCGATTGGCTCTATGAAACTGCGTTTTTTGAAGGAATATGGGAGGTTTGAGGTATGCTAGGTTATTGGGAACGGCGGGGGCGGGGTGCGTTAACGGCGAAACCCAGCGGTTTAACGGCGAAAATGGGAAGTTTAACGGTGGAAATTCAAGATGTAACGGCGAAAGAGCAGAAATAGAGGACCTAGGCAGAGGTTAACGGTGGAAACCAGCTATTTAACGGCGAAAAAGAGAGGATTAACGGCAGAAAAAGGAAGGTTAACGGCGGTTTTACAACTTGTAACGACAAAAGAGCAATTATAGAAGAAAAAAGTGGAGCATCAGTTGAATTAACAGCAAAAACTGAGCGTGTAACGACGAAAATAGAAAGTGTCATTTAATTTTTCTAGAACAAAAGACAGAATATTTTGCCGATTTTTATTGCAAAACATCGGAAATAATCATACAATGAATGCAATAATTGGAAATTAAATAGATTTGGTCAAAAAATAGTAGAATTGTATGAGGAAAAAGCCTGCAGAAGTGCTTGTACAGCAGGCAAAGAAGCAGGTATTTGATTGTTTTGGAAACCGTTACAATTTGTATGGGAAAAAATCTTTAGAATGTACTATAATATAAAGATTGAATAAACTTTTCAGGAAAGGTACAAATCGGTAAAGGTGAGATCTATGATACTAGTAATTGGCGGAGCCGGATATGTGGGGAGCCACACCGTTAAAGAACTGCTCCAACAAGGACATCGCGTTGTTGTATTAGATAATCTATCCACGGGTCATCATGTGAGCTTGGACAAGCGTGCTGTATTCGAACGGGGTGATGTTGGTAACCCGCACGATTTAGATCGCGTTTTTTCTCGCTACAGTATTGATGCTGTTATCCATTTGGGCTTTAGCAATCCAAAGGAAAGTGCTGTATTAAATGTAAAGCGGCACTATATGAAGCGAGTCAATCACTTTAATATGCTGCTGCAGAAGATGATGGAATACGATGTTATGCATGTTGCCATTTCTTCAAGCACCGATGTATATGGGCTTCAATATAATGAACCTATTACAGAACAAGCGCAGCTCTCTAACCAAATGCCTCATATGCGAGCACTTCAGCTGATAGAAGAGCGATTAGAAATGCTTCATCAGCAGCACGGATTGCAATATGTGGTGCTAAGATATCACAATGCCGTTGGTTCCTTTAAGAATGGGGAATTAGGCGAAGATCATCATCACGAGGTTCATCTGATTCCAAAGCTTTTCAAGCATATCCTTGATCGTAAGGATGAACGGCTTGTTCTAGGAAGCGAATACGCGTACACTCGTGAATATTTGCATGTCATGGATGTGGCACGGGCACATGTTCTAACTATCGAACAGATGCTAGAGGATCACAGTCTACATACCATTTACAATCTAGGTACCGATCAGCCAGCTTCCCTCCGTAATATTCTAACCTTATGCAAATGGATTACAGGAGAAAAGCCGGATGTACTGTATCACATTCAGCCTGTTAAGATTACCGCCTCTTATGAAAAAATCAGAACTGAACTAGGCTGGCATCCGCATTATAAGTTAGAGGAAGCGATGTATTCAGCTTGGCAGTGGCATGTCCAGAATCCACAAGGATATTCGCTAAGAGAAGAGGTATTCGGATCGACACTTGTGAGAATGTAAAGCCTTGATTTATTATACGAAGAAGATTACAACACCTGTGTCAGCAGGTGTTTATTTTGTAAAATGCGGTGTATATTGTGATAATTCATAGATACCTAGGGCTTTTTCCAATTGTTCCACTTGCTTCAGAATCGACTCGAATCCATTTTTGCCAAACTTACTTTCCTCAATTTCTTCAAACTTTTCTCCTAATGCTAGAAATTCCGCTTTGGTTACGATTTCGCGGAATGCCGGAAATAAAACGGTATCTTCGCGAGCTTCATGGGGCTCATACATTTGTTTGTATAAGGAAAGTAAGTGAGCGATATTTTGCCTGTTTTGCATATGCTGATCCCCTTGACCTGCAGCTTGCAAGATCAGAGTTGTTAATTTCTTAGCAGCTGTATGCTGCTCTTGCAGCACGTGTACTAAGCCAATGTGGCTTTGCTCCTGAAGGAATCTCGTAAAAATATAATGTTCTTCTAATTCCTGATGATAATTTTCAATGAAATTCCTTGCAATGGTACCCGATTTCAGGATAACAGGATAGACAATATGCGGCTGAAATGACTTATATCCAAGTAATCGTTTCTCTACGTCTTCATAAATGAGGAGAAGTCTTTTCAAAATACCGTGTTCTCTCATTAAATCTTCTGTAGGTGGAATGGCAATTTCTTCAGATTGTCTGTTTGTTTGCGACATCTTTACATGCTCCCTTCCAACTGTGATAAAGCCTACTTTTTGAATATATGATGCAGCAATACATATAAGAATTTGGCATGAAAAAAACGCTGACATAGCAACGTTTTTAAAATAGAAGGGAAGCGATTCCTACATATTCTTTTATCGCCTTAAAGGCTAAGCTATCTGTACTAGGTGAGAATTGATTTGCGTATAAGACAAGTTCCTGATTGGTTTGATAATCAGTAGGATACGGCTCTACAGGCACTTGGATTTTCTGGAAATTGCGTACGGCACGTTCCATCTGAAGTGCAGAGGCAACGAGTACAGGTTTTTTGAATCCGTGCTGATCGAGTAGCACCTTCGTAAACTCCGCATTTTGCTTTGTGTTTACGCTTTTGTCCTCTACAATAATTTTTTCTGCGGGCACCCCTAATTGCATCAGCTGACGTTTGGCAATGTCTGCTTCAACACCTGAATCGGAATATACTTGACCACCGGATAGCAGAATCGGAAGCCCTGTTTTTTTATACAATCGATAGGTGGTAAGAAGCCGATTGGCACCGCTACCTGAAAGCTGCCCCTCTGCACCGATATCAGGCGTGTCCGAAGTTGCTCCTCCGCCTAGCATAACAATCACATCTCCGCTTACTGTTTGAGGCGGCTGATACCGACCTTCTAACGATTGCGCAAGAAGAATGCCTGTCGCAGGAATCGTCAAAACATAGAGGAGTATCGCCATGGCAGCAGTGATCCTGGCAATCGTATGATCTCGGCGATAAGCCCAAAAGCTAAGGAGAAGGAGCAGGGTGACAAATAATCCAGGCGGCAAGAAAAAGCCGTATAGAAATTTGATGATGTAGACCATGTGACACCTCGTTTACTCAAACGTTTGTTTAAAAATAGTGTAGCATGTTTTTTATTATGAGGATGTAATAATTTGGTGATTCAAGGGACGAAACGTAAGAGACTCTCAATTAATCCAAGGTGCTGAACACGTGTTTATCGCTGCCGGCGCAAAAGCAGTCTTACATAATGACACTACATATGCACATCTACTGGCAAGTTATAAGGGATGCATTATTTACCTTACAATTTTGGAATGGTAGCAAAATTCAATGCTATTTTTCAGAAAAGAAAAAGTCAATTTGATATGTGTACTTGATAAGGAGTGTATGGAAGAGTTTAATGCCCATCTGAAATATGATGCTGCTACAAATGATGAATACGCTGTTGAATTAGTCCTAGATTATGTAAAATCAAATATGCCTATATAATTTTCGTATCCATAATATCCGCATACGGTATTACTCGGCTATCCGTAAATTCAACGCATCGATAAACTGTACTGATATTTTTGATAGTTCCATTATGACTGTGGAGAAATCCATCGTTGTAATAAGTCACGATAATATCTAATTTCTTATTATATGCGTCCACCAATTCATGGTAATATTATCTACTTTATCCTCGTCTAGCACTGGACGAGATATTTTCTTTTGATCATGTGAAATTTTACGTATCCCTTCAAACTGTGGTGTAAGAGCTTGAAACGCAGCCCATTTTTTCATACCTCTTTCCGTTTGCATATTCCTCCTCCGCATCGCGAACACTCGTTCTTATTTGTGATTAGTATATGCTAAACGTTTGGAAATTAAAAGTGAAAATCCCAATAAAAATTGTAGAATTTTGCTCCTTAGTATAAAAAAGGAGCAAAAAAATGCTAATATTATACTGCAGGGTTAGTTTAAGGGGGGAGAGATTAAGGTGGAAGATAATAAACAAAATGAACCTTTTGTGATTTATTGTAATTTTGCCGGTGTTTCAGTAGGAGTTAATGACATTAGTATCGAATTAAAAAGACAATCTCCACAACAAGAGGTTACATACGGTACAGTTATAATGAGCCCACAGCTCGCTAAAAATTTTGCGAATGTTTTACTTAATAGTGTTAAACAATATGAAGACTTATTTGGCACTATTCCAAACCAACCAGATGATAATAAAATAAAGGAATTAATTAGTCAAGGTATGGTCAGTGTAGAAAATGGAAAACACTAATCATACTGAAAGCGAATACATTTTTAAGGTGAATGACCCTTTGGGAAATGAAATTAGACTCAAAGCTAATACTTGGAATTATCACATAATTGGTGGGGATCATCATAGACTAGAATTAGTTAATCAAGAAAATGTCGTTAAGGATGTACTTGCTGATCCTAGTATGATTTTGCCTAATTCAGATGATCCTAATGATACACGTCAAAAATACATTGATTTTGCGCAGCTTCCAGGATGTAGTACCGTTAGGAACCTAGTAGTTGTGGTAGATCATGCAAATGATGATTTTGGTGATGTTGTAACAGCAATAGCTAAGAAGAATTTAAATGGAGAAACAGGAGGTGCTGTCTATGTTCGTCCAAAGTCTACAAGAAGTGAATAATTCTAAATTTACGTATGACCACATTCATGATGTACTTTATGTTTATTTTGGCGATCCTAGAATATCATATGATGATGAGGTTGCTCCTGGTATCTTTATACGATTCGCTGATGCTGACGATACAATTACGGGATTCATTATAATGGATTATAAAAAAAGAAATATCCCTTATTTATCAAGAATGATCCCTATTAATTTCGATTATCATCAAATTAATAACAAAATTAGTTGAAGCCGACTCATAAGAGCCGGCTCTTGTTTTTATGCTTGAATACTTACATATCTGCCACAGACCCAGCATTGGTGTCCATCCATATCTCCGACATTGACCCAATCTCCTGAAATACCCCAAACTTTTGACTTGAGCTCCGATGAAATATAAGCCGCAATTACGCCAGATGCATAGTCAATAGCAATGAGTAATAGCAGTACAACAAATAGCACATCCCAACCTCCTAAGAAATATCCTGTAAATTCGCCTATAGCTATAACAAAACTTTTAAACAATGTACTTGTATCCATTTTCTTCTCTCCTTTTTTGTATAATAAAAAGAGCCTATTTTGAGACTCTTTAGTTAACAGCTGTATATTCGTACTATTTTTTACCTTCATAGATGATTACCACCTTTTAAAGGCATAAAAAAGAGAGCAGTGAGAAGCCCTGCTCTATAACTAAATTTTTCTATTTTTTTGTATAATTTCTTAATAATTCTTAACTCACCATTTATTTTTTATTGTATTCTCCCCATGTTGTTTGTCTCGCTTGCAGACCTTTATGTCCACAATTAGGACATGCTACTGATCCATATGACTTATCTGCGCAATTTCCACAATACCAAGCTCCGCAATGCGAGCAAGTCCCACCGCTCGCATTGTCATGTCCAGTACAATAATTACATGCCATCATATGCACCCCTATTAATGTATTATATTACCAATTATACATTAATAGGAATTTCTAAACTATCAATTTTAATAAAAAGTCATATTTTGTTTAGATTAATTTTTTGTGCTTCTCTCAACCTAGTAATGTTTAATTATCAATTGTCTTTCCCTTGTTTTTAGGTGTGAGTGCGGCTGGTGAGTCAAAGGACGACTCCCATTTAACAATTAAATAAAGTATGCTCCTGCCTCATATATATAGGATGTTAATTCCTTAAGGAGAGGGGATCGGAACGTGAATGTAACATTCGAAGAAAGTGCGGAATTTGAACATAAGTTTTGGTTACAGATTCTTGGTGATCATGCGCGGTTTATTTTGGATTCATTAGCTGAGAAGGAAACAGAAGAAATTGAGAAAGCTCGTTATTTTAAGCAAAAATTTGATCAACTTCTTTCACAAGTAGGAGTCATGGATACTAGTAAATTAACGTTAGAGGCGTTCGAACAAGCAACGTCAATCCGCAATTTCAAATTACATTTATTAACGAGAAGTTTAACAGGCAGAATTTCCATTCATCTTTCTCCCACCTTCCTCAATCATATGGTAAATGAAGTGGATGAGTACATTCAGGTGTTAGAGTACTTAAAGAAAAATGAAGTAGCACCAATCTTTCATGAACTGCATTATCATCTCGTTTGGTTACTGGATGCTGCAGGGCATGCAGAAGCGATTTCCACTCAACTTGATGCTGTGGAAAAACGTCTGAAAGAAAAGAGTGAAAGGTATGTAAAGCATTTCGAACAATTTTATATAAAGGCAGTTGAGCTAACGGGATATTTACGAACACAGCTTCTAACCTTTCCTGCCTTGACGAAAATGAACCAAGATGTAGCTTTGGAGATGGAGCTATTTTCAGCATTCTTGTATGAAATAGAAGAATTAGATCTATCGGATGAAGTACTAGGAACCTTCTCAGCGTTAATGGCGGATCATATGGCAAGAGAGGAATGCTATTATTTGTTAAAACTTGCACAGTCGGCTGGAACCTATCATCCACAATGTGATCCGACAAAACCAAGAGTTGAAAAGAACTGAATAAAGAATGCTTTTTTATAAATAATAAAATTGTCAGGAAGACTACGAATAGATGAGGAGGAGCTTTTCAAGATGATGCAAAATGAAAATCAAATGCACCAAAATATGCACACAGGTACTGTCCCTCAACAAATGAATCACGGCGGGCACGAAATGTTTGATGTACATGAAGTGTTATCAGGAGCAATTGGTACGATGAATCAATATGTATTATTGCGCCCACATGTAAAGGATCCAGAATTACGTGATATTCTAGATCGCCAGTACAACTGGATCCAAGATGAGTACAACGCAACAGTTGAAAGTTTTCAGACAGGGAAGGATCCTGCAAAAGCAACACAAGCCTACATGATGAAACAAAACAATGACTTCATCTACGGATTATCTCCGTCCCAACCGAAAAAACCACTCGGATCGGTTTCGGAGATTACAGACGAATGCATATCAGGCCTTATGTTAGGGTCTGTGAAATCCCTGGCATCGATGAAAACAATGACATCATTAGAAGTGACAAACCCAGTCGTACGCCGGGTGTTGGCTGATTCGGTTCCAAACTGTATTGAAATGGCGTATGAACTCTCGATTTACCAAAATAAACACCATTACTATCAAGTACCGCAGCTCGCCCAGCAGGATATGCAACAAATCATGAGCTCGTATGCAACTGCCCAAGTGAATCCGTCTATAGTGCATTAATGAGGTTACACAAAAAGGTTCCGGATGGGACCTTTTTGTGTATAGTTAATGTAGATTCATATTTTTGGGAGGGGCATTTATGGCAATCGCAACATACTCGAAATTTGATACATATAAAAACAAAATTTTTTCATTGCCCTCGCCGTTAGAGGAAGAAGCATTACGCAGCCCGCAGTTTTTACTTGAAAAAGATGACAAGAAGCAGCTTGAGATTTATTATGCGCCATTTGAATACGTAAATGAGCAGGCGAAAGTTGTCATTGTTGGCATTACCCCAGGGCTTCATCAAATGAAAAAGTCTTATGAAACGGTAATGAACCTAAAGGACAAAGCGGTACCGGATGAAGAAATCCTGCACCAGGTAAAGAAAAATTCTAGCTTTGAAGGGCCGATGCGAAAAAATCTGGTTCAGATGCTGGACGAACTGCAATTACCAAATTACCTAGGAATAGCATCTACAAGTGAACTTTTCAGTACGGCAAGTCACCTTGTTCGGACTACCTCCGTTATCGCTTATCCCGTTTTTTATAAAGGGAAAAATTATAGCGGCTCAACGCCTAATATTTTAAAAACCGAGCTGTTACAAAAATACGTGATTGAAAACTTTGCCAAAGAATTTGAAAAGGGAAAGGATGCGCTCATCATTCCGTTAGGAGTTAACGTGACAAAGGCGCTAAATTTTCTTACAGAGCACGACTACATAAACTCAGATGCTGTCTTACATGGGTTTCCTCATCCGTCCGGCGGCAACGGTCATCGCTTTAAGCAATTTGCTGAAAACAAAGAGACAATGAAACAGCAAATTCAAGCTTATTTTAGATAACTGGTGTTGCTTTGAAATAAGTTTAATCATTTCGTAATGGTGTTATTCCACAATCGCGCTCGATTTGTGGAACATTGAAAAATACCAAAGTTTTATTCATTCATGACATCTCTTTTCACAATTACTTATACCATTATTATAAGTTTTTTTAGTTTCGGGGTCTGTTATATACAAAATTCACACGTAACTGAAAACCAAATAAGCATACTAAAAATAATATCGCTTAATAATTTGGAACTTCTTTATAATCATAATACTCCCTTTTGAAGAAACAGCGTCAATTGATGCTTGGAGTATCACGTTGTATCATAGAAGTAGTCCTAGTTGACTTGAAAACTGCTCTGTTGATTTATTGACATAAATTTGGTTTTGATAATAAGAAATTGATAATAAAAGGTTAATTAAGTACTAATAGTTAGAAAGGAAAATAAAAATTGAACAATGATTATGAAAAATATGCTCAATTAGTTAAACAAAGACGTAACTGTCATAAATGTGATGATCTAAGTAATCCATTTATGGTGGAACCAAAATATGATTCAAACGAGATTGGGGCATGGTCAACCTGGAAAGGTGACCTTGATGCAAAAATAGTAGTGATTGGACAAGATTGGGGAGATGAGAATTATTACCTCTTATCAGAAGGAAAATGTAACCCAGAAACTGCAACCAATCGCAAATTAGTTGAATTACTACAATCTATCGGAATATCAGTTGAAAAAGATAAATTGTTTTTTACAAATGCAATTCTCTGTCTAAAAACAGGAGGATTAGCTGGAAAAGTCAAAAAAAGTTGTTTTAATAACTGTGCAGTCCATTTTCTTATGCCTCTGTTAGAGATTATAAAACCGGAAATTGTGATAACTTTAGGAGCATCGGCATATAGAGCAGTAAAAGGGGCCTATAAGGTTAAAATAATGCCATTCTCTGAAGCCGTAAATCAAGAAGAACCTCACATCATTCAGAGTAATGACTTTCAATTTAAATTGTTCCCGATCTATCATTGCGGGCAATTGGGTTTAGCCAATAGAAATAGTGAATTGCAATTTAAAGATTGGAAGAGAATCGAGAAACATCTACTATCTTAATTAAGGTATGAAACGAGAATCCCCCTAGTTATTTGTGGATTTTTTGGAAATCATTTTGGGTTTACTTTCATATTTTCAAACATTTAAGTAAAAGTAAGGAAAGGGGATGAAGATATTGCCAATAAAAATGAATGAACAGGGACTAATCTATTTGGATGCACGAATGATTAATGCTATCTTTGATTGTGTGTATGATTTTGATGAAAAAGGATATGGAATTAAGCCCGATACTAAAAAACTACTTAAAGATGAACAGTTTAAATACTTTATTCAAATGGTGAAGGCAATTCAAGAATATAATTATCGCTTTCGATTTGGACCAACAAGTGAGTTATTTCCACTTTTCGAGTCTACAGTGGGTCCAATGGAACGAAATTCGGATGGTACAACACTATGGCTTGCTATGGGATTAGCCATCAAAGAATTATATGGTTTTCGGAGTAAAACCCTTAAGGACTTACTTAAAACTGTAAATATAAAAAAATAATCCTAATAAAAACAGGCTGGCTATATAAATTCCAAATAAGTAGAGGGAATGAAAAATGAGCTATGAGATAAAATATTGAAAAGCCCAACTTCTCTGCAAATTAAATAGAGAAATTGGGTTTTTCCGTTTCTTCATTTAAGCGCCCAATCGTAATATAAGGTTAGTTGGTTTTTGTAGAAGATCAATGGCTAAATCTTATTCAAAGAAAGCATCCGTCTGTTTAAAAACATTATAAATGGGCTAAATGAATAATCAAAAATACAACAGGAGGAATCAATAATGATGGCAGGAGATTTAACGAATCTTAGCCAGAATTCCCCTTCTTCAACGAAGTAAGGAGGGGATGAATGGCTTTTTTGTTGCAAATTACCATATTTACTGATAAAATAAGAACATATATTCGTATTCGAAAGGGGTGAAAACAAATGTATCGTGGCAAGAAAGTTTTCTTCACTGCTTCGAAGTCCATCATCCAAAAATTATTTGCGTGTAACCGGATTTCGGCTGATATTTGGAATGCCTGCTTACAAGAAGCGAAACAGCATTACATGGTGACTGGTAAATGGATCAATAAAACACAACTCCAACAAGCGACAAAAGGGAAATTCCCTTTGCACAGCCAAAGTGTCCAAGCGGTTTGCCATAAGTATGTAGACAACCGAGATTCCACCCATAAAGCCATTCAAAAAGGAATCAAAACATCCCGCTACCCTTACCGCAAAAAGAAATATTTCAATGCGAAATGGGTCGATCAAGCCTTCAAGATTCATGAAAAGGGGCGGATAGAATTATCTTTAGGCATTCAAAATGGCAAACGAGTCAAGCCCTTAGTCATCTATGCCAAGAATCTGCCTGTTGGTGATATAAAAGAAATCGAACTATGTTTTGACCATAACTTGTATTTGTCTGTTACGTATGACAATGGAAGTACCGTTGTTCCGTCAACTGGAACACAATCAGCAGGCGTTGACATGGGTGAAATCCACTCGTTTGCTTGTGTCACAGAAAACGGGCAAAGTGTCATACTTTCAGGCAGAAAATTACGAAGCATTCACCGTTTTCGCAATCAGAAGTTAAAGGAATTGCAACGTCTTATGAGTCATTGCAAAAAGGGTTCTCGTCAATGGAAAAAATACAACCGAGCCAAACAGTATATTCTCTCTAAAAGTGAAGCGCAATTGCGGGATGCTACCCATAAAAACACAAAGCACTTGATCGACTGGTGTGTAGAACAATCGGTTCATACTCTTTATGTGGGCGATGTCCGTAACGTTAGCAAAAAGACCAAACAAAAAAAGAAAGCGAATAAAGGCAATCGTCAAAAACTGTCTAATTGGAATGTCGGACAACAAGTAAAGTATGTAAAATACAAAGCAGAAGCGAAAGGGATCCAGGTTGTCCTCCGCAACGAAGCCTTTACTACGCAAACATGTCCTGTTTGCAAGCGACTCCAAAAGCCAAAAGGTCGTCATTATCAATGTATCTGCGGTTACAACGAACATCGTGATGTGCATAGTGCAGGGAACATTCTCACAGATGCTTTATTTGGCATGTTTATGCCAATAACGTGTGACAAAAATCCCATGTATCTACGAGTAGCGTAAGCCACAAGTAGTAGATGGTGCGAACCCACCCCTATCTTGGATAGGTTGCTTATTATAGAAATCATGATTTCTACTACCAAAGGTAGCTTTTCTTCTAATGAAGAAAGGAGAAAGCAATGGTTTTGAAAGATAAGAAACCCCCACTTCAAGCGAAGCTAAGTGGTGGGAGGTTCATAGTATTACATTTCTTAATCCCCAAAATACTTAAGCCTGACGCTAAAATTAATATACCTCCTACAATAGTTACTTCATTCAGAAGACTGTTATGGGTAATTCAATATCTTCTCCTAGCACATATTCGTGCCGTAAATATGCTACACACATTTCAGGAAGTTTTATTTCCGATATTTTATCTAGAGTTGTACTGACGGCATCTTCAATTTGTAATAAACGGCGTGAGATTTTAGTTTCAATTATCTCCAATTCCCTCTTTTTTTTGGCAACTTCATCCTGTTGCTTTTTTAAGATCTCAACAAGAGTATCAATGTCCCGATAGTTAAAAAAATCTATAATCTCACTTATTGGTACATTTAGAGCCCTCAAATATTTTATTGAGTTTAATCTTTCAAACTGTTCCAATAGTAAAATATTCTTTCATGGAAAACTCCTCTATTTGCATTAATACTGAAAATGAAAGTACTTATATTTTACAATGGATCCAGTACTAGTGGTCCGTTTGTTGAACAATCAGGGATGGAGAGCGCTGTTCTCACCATAAACTATAACCTTTTTTTGAGCCTCCTGTGGGAGCGATATATTATCTTATGAGTAGGTGTATTTTGTTCCTGTTATAAAATACCGAAATTAGGGGGACTTGATTTCTTTGCTTGATGGCTATGGACCGGAACCCTCTAAAAAGGCAATTAATTATTGGCTTGCATTACTAATCCATCAAAAAATTGCTTCAAAGATACTTGACCTCCAGTTGATGATTTTCCTTGTAAGAAGAGAATTTCTTTGTGGATATTTTTATAACCAAAAAGAGTGTTCGTATACTCGATAGTTAATTCATTTTCAAAATCATCTTGGCATAAATTGGCGATATTTATCATGCCCTTTTTTATAGCTCGTCTAATACGCTGGAAGATAATTTTCTTCTCATGAGAATCTAAAGCAAATTGTTGATTAAAGTTGATACAGCTAAAGGAAATATTTTGCTCGATCATTATCTGACTAATATTTAATATATCTGCATAACCTGCTTCAGAAGTTATTCCTAAAAACCCTAAAATAGATCGCACCTTTTTTTTCATTTCATTAAAATGATCTGAGTTTACACTTGAATAGCTATCTGAAGGAGTCCCTAATAAATTTTGAATATTTTTCAGTTTTTGTTCCATCAAAATGCTTTGCTTTACCCGATTAACGATTGTTCGAACTTCAATAATATTGATTGGTTTATCGAGAAAAAATTCGATGCCAGCTTTATAAGCATCTTCTCTCAATTCACTATCTCGTACTTGTGAAATCATAATAAATTTCAACTCAGGTTTAGCCTTGCAAAGTGTTTCAACTAATGCAATACCATTTAGTTCGGGCATTAACAAATCTACTAATACAATATCAACATTCAGTAACATCAGTTCATTTAAGGCCTTTTTAGGCGATACCGATGTTCCAACTACCTGATTGTTCATGTCTTCTTCCACGATTCTTTGCAAGATCATAATAATTGATAAATCATCATCAATAATATAAAAATTCATGATTGTTCCCCTATAGTTAGTTTTTCTTTGTTAAATGTTAAAAAGAAGGTCGTTCCTTTTCCTTCTTCAGAAACAGCTTTTATATTGCCTCCGAATTGTTCTGCCATAATAATTTTAACGTGCGACAAGCCAATCCCTCGATAAATATCTCCAGTATATTGATTAAATTTAGTAGAAAAACCCGGTTGAAAGATCATATCTTTGATCTTTGAAGGAATACCAGGACCGTTGTCAGAAACACTTATTAGCAACTGCTCTCCCTGATCTGTGACAATTACTGTTATTGAACCTCCATGTTGTTTTCCTATTGCATCAATGCTATTTGAAATAATATTCGACAAGATTGAAACTAAGTAGTAATGATTATTTATTTGTAGATCAATTTGGTCCTTGACCGTAATCAAAATATCCAATTTTCTTTCCCTAATAAGACTGCGTGAATGCATCAAGACGATTTTTAGTATTTCACTTAAACGCATAAATGGGGCATCTTCTACTTCAAAATAACTCCCCAATCCTTTGATAACATTTTGATAATCTTTTTTTACATCATGTACGTCTCTAGCAATATCTAACGCAATACCCCCATTTTTGCTGGAAGGGTTTTCATTAGAAAGCTCTTTGTTGAGCAAATAGGCATTCTTCATGATTCTTTCGATTTCGTTAATGTTTTTATTCATAAAATATACTTCACTTTTAACTGCTGAAACTGACCACAAAAAGTGATAATACCGCTGCTCATGACTTTTTTTTCTAATCATAAGCGTAAAGTAATGATACAAAAATGCAATAAAGCAGCTGATAATAGTGCGTAACAACGCTACTAAAAACAATATTGTAAATAAACGTAGACTATAATTTGAAAAATGTAACAGCAGACTAACTTCTAAGATATTAGCGATATAATCACACAGCAAAATGGTAAAAAAGAAGGAACTATCATTGCGATAGGTGCGATGCCAGTATAAAAAATAATACACACATCCGTAACAAAGATAAAAAGCAATATCGGTAAATATATACTGAGCAATTGTTGCGATAGCATCATTATTGGTTATAAAAAGCAGAAGCCCTCGGAAAAAAGGTGAAGCAATTGCAATTCCAATTGTTAATGGTATTGGATTTAGATCATCATTAAAATATAAAAAAACGGGTAATAAGATGACGGACAGGGTCAAAATGAAGCCATCCACAAAAATCGTCATATTAACTTGTGCCGCTAATGCGATACAAGTTGCAGCAATGCTTATTCTCTTGATTCTATCTTGATTAATGTTGCGAGAAAAAAACGACATAAAAAATCCTCCAAAGATACTTGTCGAAGCTTTTTGAAGCTATTTGAAGCTTCAAGATATACTTTGATTATAGAACTTAATAGACTTTGAAGGAGGAACAAACAATGAAAAATTTACGAAATCGAAGCTTTTTGACACTACTGGATTTTTCACCAAAAGAAATGGAATTTTTGTTGAACCTATCTGAAGATCTAAAAAGAGCTAAATATGCAGGTACTGAACAAAAGAAATTAAGTGGTAAGAATATCGCGTTGCTTTTTGAAAAGGATTCCACACGTACTCGTTGTGCTTTTGAAGTGGCAGCCTATGATCAAGGTGCACATGTCACCTATTTAGGTCCTACTGGAAGCCAAATGGGTAAGAAGGAAAGCGCCAAAGATACTGCACGAGTGCTTGGGGGAATGTTTGATGGTATCGAATATCGCGGATTCTCGCAACGAACAGTAGAAACTTTAGCTGAATATTCTGGCGTTCCAGTATGGAATGGCTTAACTGATGAAGATCACCCTACACAAGTATTGGCAGACTTCTTAACTGCTAAAGAATGCTTGAAGAAGCCTTATAATCAAATTCACTTTACATATGTAGGTGACGGACGTAACAACGTAGCAAATGCATTGATGATTGGTGCTTCAATCATGGGTATGACATTCCATTTGGTTTGTCCAAGTGAATTAAATCCAACTGATGAATTATTAAATAAATGTAAAAAAATTGCAGCTACGACTGGAGGCTCCATTTTAGTCACAGATGACATTGATGAAGGTGTACTGCATTCTGATGTGATCTATACAGATGTTTGGGTATCCATGGGGGAACCAGATGAAGTTTGGAAAGAACGAATCAAATTACTAGAACCTTATCGTGTTACCAAAGAAATGATGGATAAAACACAAAACCCTAATGTAATTTTTGAACATTGCTTACCATCTTTCCATGATTTAGAAACCAAAGTTGGGAAAGAAATTTTTGAAAAATATGGATTGAAAGAAATGGAAGTTAGTGACGAAGTATTTGAAAGCGCTTCTTCAGTTGTTTTCCAAGAAGCGGAAAATCGGATGCATACTATTAAAGCTGTAATGGTTGCAACATTAGGTGACTAAGGAGGAAACCATATGTCTAAGATTGTAGTTGCTTTAGGTGGAAATGCACTAGGAAATTCTCCTGAAGAACAATTAAAGCTAGTTCAACAAACGGCAGCTTCTCTTGTAGGATTGATTTCTAAAGGCCACCAAGTGGTTATCAGTCACGGTAATGGCCCTCAAGTAGGTACCATCAATCTAGGGATGAACTATGCAGCTGAGCACGGTCAATCTCCAGCTTTTCCGTTTCCAGAATGTGGGGCGATGAGTCAAAGTTACATTGGCTATCAGTTGCAACAAAGTTTGCAAAACGAATTACACAAAAATAATATGACTAAAGAAGTAGTTACCTTGGTTACTCAAGTCGAGGTTGATCCAAATGATTCAGCCTTTTCCAATCCTACTAAGCCAATCGGATCATTTTATGACAAAACAACTGCAGAAAAAATTGCGAAAGAAAAAGGCTACGTTTTTGTTGAAGATGCTGGTCGTGGTTACCGGAGAGTTGTTGCTTCACCTTCACCTAAAGAGATCGTAGAGTTTAAAAGTATTAACCAACTAATTGAAGCTAATACTTTAGTGATTGCAAGTGGCGGTGGTGGTGTGCCTGTTGTGAATGATCATGGTAACTATATAGGAGTTCCAGCAGTTATTGACAAGGATAAATCAAGTGCACTATTGGCTGGAAAAATTGCTGCAGATCAATTGATCATTCTAACCGCTGTTGATTATGTCTATGTGAACTATGGAAAAGAAAATCAATTAGCATTAACAGAAACCAATACTCAGCAATTAAAAGAATATATCAAGGAAAATCAATTTTCTAAAGGGAGTATGCTGCCTAAAATTGAGGCTTGCTTAAACTTTTTGGATGAAAATCCAAATGGGACTGCGTTGATTACTTCACTTGACAATCTAGATGAAGCCTTAGCTGGAAAAATTGGTACTCGTATCAAAAAATAAATTTATGACGGTTCTATTTCAAGGTCTTTTTGATAAGCGGAACTTCACAAATGGTGGAGTTCCACTTATCAAAAGTTACTAATTTCTTTGATACATACGCTTCTATTACGTAAAAAAAATATGAATCACTATCTACATTATCTTAAGAAAGTCGAAAAAAATTGTCCCTTCGACTTTTCGCTGTAACTTAAAATGACAGATTATTCCGAACTGCATAAGCAAAAGTTCAAAATATCAAGGAAATATACTCTCTTTTAAAGCTTTGGAATACAGCCTTTTATACGATTATATCTTTATAGAGGAGATGTCCTTATGAACAATGTAAATGTAGCAAATATCACAGAAAAGGTTCCTAAAAAGAAATTTAAATTAAAAATGCCCGGAGCATTTTTAATCTTGTTTGTATTAACAATTGTTGCTGTGATAGCGACATGGGCTATTCCAGCAGGGTCTTATTCAAAGTTATCTTATGATAAGTCTAGTTCTCAATTGCAAATTACTGATCCTAATGGAAAAGTCAACAGTGTCCCTAGTACGCAAGAGCAGCTTGACAAACTTGGTGTTAAGATTGACATCAAACAGTTTACTTCAGGAGGAATAACGAAACCAGTCTCTATTCCAAACACCTATCAAAGATTGGAACAAAAGCCTGCAGGACTCTCAGCCATAACAAACAGTATGGTTCGCGGGACAATTGAAGCTGTTGATATTATGGTATTTATTTTTGTGTTAGGAGGCTTGATTGGTGTTGTCAAGGAAAGTGGTGCGTTTGAATCTGGTCTTATAGCTTTGACGAAAAAAACGAAGGGTCATGAGTTTCTCTTAATATTCTTAGTCTCTATTTTAATGATTTTAGGTGGAACTTTATGCGGTATCGAGGAAGAAGCCGTAGCATTTTATCCAATTTTAGTTCCTGTGTTTTTAGCGATGGGGTATGATTCTATCGTTTGTGTAGGTTCAATATTCTTAGCAAGTTCTGTTGGTACCTGCTTTTCCACAATTAATCCTTTTTCCGTGGTCATTGCCTCTAATGCTGCAGGTATAAATTTCACTGAAGGTCTTACTTGGCGGATTGCTGGGTTAGTTGTCGCAGCTATTTTTGTGGTCCTTTATTTACGTTGGTATTCTCAAAAAGTGAAAGCTGATCCTAAGTTCTCTTATTCTTATGAAGATCATAGTGAATTCAATAAAATGTGGTCTGTAGCATCTACTGAAGGAAACGAAAATTCTGCGTTTACAGTGCGTAAAAAAGTGATTTTGACATTGTTTGTCGTAGGATTCCCGATTATGGTATGGGGCGTTATGTCTAAGGGCTGGTGGTTCCCTACCATGGCTGCTTCCTTCTTAACATTTGCTATTATCATTATGTTCTTAACTGCTACGGGAAAAAACGGTATAGGCGAGAAAGGCGTAGTCGATGCGTTTGTAAATGGTGCATCGAGTTTAGTGGGTGTTTCCTTAATTATTGGTCTTGCTCGAGGAATTAATCTCGTGATGAATGAAGGTTTGATTACTGATACGATACTTCAATTTTCATCCTCTCTTGTTGCGCATGTAAGTGGACCAATTTTTATTCTGGCTATGTTATTGATCTTCTTTGTTCTTGGATTTATTGTTCCGTCGTCTTCTGGATTAGCTGTTCTTTCTATGCCTATCCTTGCCCCTTTAGCGGACACTGTGGGTATCCCGCGTTTTGTGATTGTTACTGCTTATCAATTCGGACAGTATGCTATGCTCTTCTTGGCACCGACTGGATTAGTAATGGCAACTTTACAAATGTTGAATATGAAGTATTCTCATTGGTTTAAATTCGTTCGACCAGTTGTACTTTTTGTTCTAGTTTTTGGCGGGGCATTACTGGTTATGGAAGTGCTGATTTATTAGAATTGAAAGATTAGATGTTGCTTTGACATAAAGTTTGATCAATATCTCACAAACCGGCATTTTACAATAAATGAAAAGAACCCATTTTGATTGATCAAAATGGGTTCTTTTCAGTTCCCTTTTTTGTCATTCAGTGTGTTAGTCTTCTTTCATTACTTCATCAAAAGCAGAGGAGACCTTATCGAATTCCTCGTCGCTTGCAATGGCTGTAAAGTCACCATCCTGGTCGATCTTTAAAAAGAAAATATCAATGTCCTCCTTGGTTTCTTCTTGAAGATCCTCCACAAACCCGACTGCGACGTAATCTGTCCCCTCTATATTTATCGATGCTAGTACTTCAACTTCCTGCTCCTGGTCTCCCTCATCAGTAATCGTAAAGATTTCGCCTACTTCAATGTTTTTCATTCGATAGCCCCTCTCCTTTTTGTTAAACTGTTTTGAAAAGTATTCATAATCATTTTATTTCCAAGGATGATTCGATTCATTCAGGTATTCTCTAAAGTATTCAATTAATTGGCCCTTAACATAAAGAAAGGGCACAATTCTTGCTGCAGAAATGCACCCTTTTATGGAATAATAAAAAGTCTTCTATTACTAGGTTTAGTTGATGATTATTTACTCAGGTAGCTAGTTAAAAACACTTTCCCTTTGGTCATTTTAGAAGATTCAACGACTTCAATAGCCCTTTTTACATTTAATAAATCATACTGAGAATCTACCGTCATCAAACGTAATTTTTTATTACTTATTAGATTTATTACGTGATGAAAGGTTTCTTGCCATTTATCTGCTGAGACATTTTTATTCCAATTTCGTAAATGAAACATAGTAGCATTCACTTTAGCTTTATTTATAATTTCTGCCCAATTTACTTGTATCCCTGATAAAAGACCGATCGTTAAAAAATTACCGTTAGGCTGTACACAATAGGCCAATTCATTACCAACCGAACCCCCAACAGAGTCAATAGCTGCATCAGCACCCATTCCATTCGTTAATTGCAAAACCATTTCATTTAAGGAATTTTTAGATGTATCAATCACATAAGAAGCACCAGAATGAAGTAATTCCTCTGTATACTTATTGTTTCTAGTAACTGCAATCAATCGAAAACCTAAAACTTTCGATAATTGAGCAAAAATATGCCCAATAGAAGAACCGCATGCGTTAACCAATAAAACATCATTTGGTTTTAATTTTAAAACTTCTGTACAAACTACCCATGCTGTAATTGGATTGATATACATCTGTGCTGCCGTAAAATCATCAATCGAATTAGGTATAGGCACTGCAAATTCTGATGATGTCTTAACAAACTCTTGCCATGTACCTTCCCCACGCAAAGGTAAAACACGTTTACCAATAAAATGATGAGAAACGAAAGGACCGACATCTTCTACTATACCAACTCCTTCATATCCCGGAATATTTGGTAAAGAAATTCGATGAGAATATGTACCTCTGATTGGTATTAAGTCAGAAGGATTGATAGGGCGGGCTAGCATTCGAACAAGGATTTCATTACCTTTTGGTGGTTCAATACTTTTAGACTCAATTCTTAACACATCTTTAGGGCTACCGAATTCATATAATTTAATACATTTTGCATCCAATATTAAAAGTCTCCTTAATACAAATCCGTTTTATTAATTATATCATCTTCACCCTAGCTGCCTCGTTAAGTTTAGCTAGTTTTCCACAATCTGGTCCGATTGTAGAATAACACATAGATTTCCGATTAGTTTTTGAGATAGAAACGAAAAGACAGTAAGGGCTGTATAATTCCTTACTGTCTGCTAAGGTCGTTCAATCTCTGTTTCTGCTTTGTAGACTCTTTTGTTTAAAACTTCAGTTTTATCATCGATATGATCAACAATTTTATCTGTGTATAATCCTAAACTATCGACAAGATTCTTTTGTAATTTTTCTTGCCCAACTTCCAGTCTGTTCTGTCCTTGTTTCAATTCATTTATGTCTACACGCATTTCATTTATGTCTACGTGCATTTCTTTTAGTTCATTCAGAATTTGTTTTAAGATTTCTTCCACAAATTTCTCCCCCGTCCAATCGTGCTGGATCCCATTATATCATCTTCTTCGGGGAATACGGCAGGGTGTAACTTTTAAAGTAACCAGACTTTAGATATTTCTAAGAACTCGGTTTATGATTGGCGTGACGAGGAAAAGCATAGTAAAGAGAAACCTAAACAGTTTATTGAATAATACATATAATTTTTCGTGAAACAAAAACGAAACCAAAAAGTTTTAAATCAGCATTTTAAGATAAATAAATGGAAGACAGTACTTGATTAGCATTGCTCAAGTAAGAAGATGATTTTGTGTATACAATTTGCTAAATTGTAAAAAAACAACTTAGTCAATGGTATCGCTTTTACATAGTAAGCATTATAAGGAAAGATAAATCATTTTTCATTTTAAATGAACCTTTTTGCCTTCTCATTTGTATAGTTAGAAAAGAAGGTAGATGGGGGATATTACAAATGGATACTGGTTGGATTGTTTCTCTTATCGTTGTAGGCTTTTTAATGGTTTTCATTTTAGCGATTGCTATTCCAATGGATAGAAAGTATGTTGTCCGTGAAAATGGTAAAATCAATTATAAGAAAACGAAAATATATTTAAGATGGAACGTATTTGATACGCTCACCCTTGGTCTAGCTGTATATTCTATTATTTGTGTTCAAATTCTAAATTTTTTAGTCTCAAGTGGTGAAACGGTTGGGAATGTTTTTGTACAATTTTTTACAAACCAGGCACAAGTATGGACACTTGTATCTATGATTTACTTAATTTGTAGAGTATCGATGACGTTAAAATCTATCAAGGAACGCTGGGGCGATGAAATTGAGTGAGCGTGAAGATGAATTGATGATCGCTTATCAAAATGGAAATGACGATGCGTTAGAAGGGATATACACTTTATTAAAACAGCCACTTTATTCGTTTATTTTCCGTTATACAAGAGATGAGCAATTAAGCATTGATATCGTTCAAGATACATTTGTTAAACTTCAGTGTTACAAGCATAAATACAATCCAAGAAATGGAAAACTAAAATCATATCTCTTTCAAATTGCATATCGATTGATGATAACAAAATTAAACCGCCGTAAAAAATGGAGGAACCTTTTGCCCTTTCTTACTCCGATACAATCCGAAGAATTCCATCATTCAGACAGAATGACCATTCGGGCAGCTATTGCAAAGCTCCCTGAAATACAGCGTGCTGTTGTATTACTTTTCTACTATCATGACATGTCACAAGAAGAAATAGCGAAAATCCTTGAAATTTCGAAAGGGACAGTTAAATCAAGATTACACATAGCAAACAAAAAATTGAAAGAAGAGTTGGAGGGAGAGGGATATGAGTCAAGATCCCTTTAATAAGGATCATTACCTATGTACGAAATTGGATGAATATCACGTAGATATACCCGATTTCCCAATGAAATATAGTAGATGGGAGCGATTCATAAATTTTCTAGCATCACCAGCAAAAGACCCAGTTGATCCATTCATTTCAACAACTGATGGGGTAATGCTGTTAAAAATTGTACCAATAATAGGAACTGCTGCACTCGCATTAATACAAGCTGCTTTCATCTTTCTATAAGGAGAAACACTAGAAAATCGTGGATTTACAACGTTAAAGAAATATCAATATTAACAAGCCTCATTTCTCAATTTTAATGCTGAGAAATGGGGCATTTTCGTTGCCCCATGGCCCTAAAATGAAGGCTCTGTTAAATAATAATGTTGATTTATTAAAGAATTAGTAAGAGATTTTTTAATTATTGTGGTAAAATTATACTATGTTGAGGAATAATGGGAGGTAATACAATGGGTGATATCGTTTGGGGTAGTCCAGCTAGTTTGTTTTGTTTAGGTTTTTTCTTAGCTGGATTTGGAGTTTTTATTAAACTATCAAGAAATGCCAAATAAATAATATTGGTAATTTAACGATAATGATAAAAGCATTAAATAGCAGTCAATATTGGCTGCTATTTTTCATTATCTAAAATAACGTAAATATCAACAATGAACTTTAACAGAGCCAAAATGAAAAATGGGGCGCTTCCATGTTCTGGGATTGCGCCCGATTGTTGAATAAGATAAAGTAGTATTTTATATTAATCGAAGGTTGCAATCACTTGATTTAATTCATTCAAGGCTTGTGGTTCAATTTTTAAAGTAAATGTTGAATGACCAGTACCCCCATAAATAAAATCATAATGGAAAAGTCGTTTGTCTATCGCACACGGTAAATCAAGACCTACCATACGAACACTTCCTACCTGAAACCCTGTAACTTCCTGAACTTCCTTTGGAGATGCTAATTTTCCCTTACTACAACCTAAAATATCAGTTATTTCCTCAAAATTAACTTTGCTACGACTTCCAGATACAATTAAACCAAAGAACCCTTTATCGGTTTTTATTATCATTGTCGGTGCTGTTTGCCCAGCTTCAATCCCAAAATATTCTGAGCCATCTTTTCTTGAAAGTATCGGTTTTTCATGTTGAATTATTTCATATCTATGTTTGGTTTTCTCTAAAATCCCTTGCAATTCTTCCATAAGAAACACCTCCATCATTGATTTTAATATAGAAATTTATGGGAATATTTAACAAGAACCAAAATGGCTCTAAACAATTATAAAAGCGCATTACCTAAATAGGAGATGCGCCCTTTAACGGAATAACTATGATATGGTTTCATCCTTAAAATCATTAATTGTTCTTCCACTAACGCCCCCGTTAGCTCAACAAAAGTCCCTATCCCGTTATGAATCTGTACATTTTTATCATTAAAGCGACATAACTTATTTACCTTATTAAACTCTTTGACCATACTCTCGTCTCCGATGAGCAAACATGGATTTTTAAGTAGATATTGTGCCTAAAGGTATTTCTCCTTTTTGACTTTTTTTTCTCAATCCTTTACAGTCGAAATGTTCACAAATTTTACAGGAGGATTAAAATGAGCATTGAAATAAAAGATACTTTAATCTCTGCTGAAGCGTTACAAACAAAAGTAAAAGAACTTGCATTACAAATTGAACGCGACTTTGAAGGCGAAGAAATCGTGATAATTGCGGTATTAAAAGGTTCTTTCGTATTTGCTGCTGATTTAATTCGTCACATAAAAAATGAAGTAACAATCGACTTTATCTCTGCGTCTAGTTACGGCAATCAAACGGAAACGACTGGAAAAGTTAAGTTATTAAAAGATATCGATGTCAACATCACAGGCAAAAACGTAATTGTCGTAGAAGACATTATCGACTCCGGCTTAACACTTCATTTCTTAAAAGATCACTTCTTTATGCATAAGCCAAAAACACTGAAACTCTGTACATTACTTGATAAACCAGAGCGACGTAAAGTTGACTTAAAAGCAGAATACGTAGGCTTCCAAATTCCAGATGAATTTATCGTTGGCTATGGCATTGACTGTGCTGAAAAATATCGTAACTTACCATATATTGCATCGGTTGTTACAGAACAATAAAACCAAATATAACTTCCATCGATATTTGATGGGAGTTTTTTATAAATGTAAATTAAATCTAAATTATATAATAGAGAAGTTTCTTATTGAACTAACCTGTATCGTTAGCTTAAGTACATTTCTTCACAATCTCCATTTCTCTTGCTAATCGTTACTAAACAATCTGGCCCGATTGTTGAATAACACATAGATTTCCGGTTAGTTTTTGAGATATAAACGAAAAGACAGTAAGGGCTGTATGATTCCTTACTGTCTGCTAAGGTCGTTCAATCTCTGTTTCTACTTTGTAGACTCTTTTGTTTAAAACTTCAGTTTTATCATCGATATGATCAACAATTTTCTCTGTGTATAATCCTAAACTATCGACAAGATGCTTTTGTAATTTTTCTTGCCCAACTTCCAGTCTGTTCTGTCCTTTTTTCAATTCATTTATGTCTACGCGCATTTCATTTATGTCTATGTGCATTTCTTTTAGTTCATTCAGAATTTGTTTTAAGATTTCTTCCACAAATTTCTCCCCCCGTCTTCTTGATCTCATTATATCATCCATTAATTCTTCGGGGAATGCGGCGAATTGTGACTTTTAAATATTTCCTTTTTTAAAATAAATAGTAAAACAGGAACTGGAGTAGTTGATGATATGGATACCAAAAGGTTTTAAATTATTCCTTTAACCTAATAACAGAGAGACTAAATATTAGTCTCCTAATTATTTTCTATGTTTCTCTATTCCAACGTTCAAGCTTATGAATATTTCTAGTGAAAAGTGTAGCGATAAACTTGGGCATACCAAATTCCACGATCTGTTGTTTCACTCTAGCTTTCATTTCATCGACCGTAATATTAGGTAAAGTGAATTCACCGTTCATGTAGCAATGACTACAGTATTTTTCACTTTTTGTTCCATTTTTTTCTGTCCCACCGCCAAGCTCATCTTTTGCTAATGGCATTCCGCAGCTTTGACAATTCTTATATTTTTTCATTTTTAACTATTCCTTTCACGTGTGCCATCAACCATTACAATTTATTTTATAGGTGGATGGATTAGATTTTTCAAACGTCTCTACCCCTCTTAGAAAATTATACTTTGAATAGATTCAAAAATGAAAGGGGTACTATAATTAACAAATTAGATTTCAATATTCCGCGATTTGAGCAATCGCTTTATTCTAGAATATGGCTCGATAATAAAAAGACACGCCTTTTTATATGCGCACCTCGATTTTGATTAAAGATTAATTTAAATAGCTTTCAATTTAGTAGCTGGATTCTTGGAAATGAACCCTTCATCATATGCCCATTTAAATAGTGATCGAATACAACGAACTCGATGCCCTAGACTAGACGCCTTTAAATGTTCACCAGCCTCAATTACATAGCTTTTGAGTTTCTCTGCGGAAAATTCACCCATATCTATATCACCAAAGAATCTTAATAATAAATTGTATTGAAAGCAATAGGTTTTCAATGTTAGAGCTGAATATCCCTCAATCTTCTTATCAAGTTGATACTTCTCCCGAGCTTCAGATAATAACATTGGACTTCACTCTCCCAGGTTATGAACCAATTAATCTTGATTTTAATCATGCACAAATAGAATCAATTTCATACTAAAGATATTCAACAATCTAAGAGAATTATTTTCTAGATAGTCTTTATAACCCTTGGAGGGAAGTAATAAAGACGCTTTTCGTATTTTGGAAAAGCGCCCGATTGTTGAAAATCAAGGTATTGCCAAAATTTGATTACTATATTTAATTTGTGATACGGTTCACCGTATTGTAACTAAATGAGGTTTTTACATACTTATTTTATTAATACCATACATAGCATTATCAACAGAAGTGTACTTACTTAAATAGTTTTCTGCTAACTCTGCAGCCTTGTCGATGCAAAAATATTTTATGGTATAATGTTTAAGTTGTGTATCTACTATGTGACACATTTGTATTCATCTAAGAAAAGAGGTATTTATGTACCCAACAAAATTATCCAAGCAACATTGGTTGCTCATCTTTACACTTACTTTATTAACATTTGTTCTCGGGACAAGCGAGTTTGTTATTGTCGGTATCTTAACCGATATTTCCTCAGGCCTTCATATGACAAATACAAAAGCAGGCACACTCGTTTCTGCGTTTGCGATTACGTTTGCCATCGCCACACCACTAATAATGTCAGCAACAAGTCATTTTCCAAAGCGTAAATGGATGTTGTTTTTGATAGGATCTTTCACCGTCCTGAATGCTTTGTGCGTAATTTCGACGAGCTACATCATGATCCTTTCACTTCGGATTATGACAGCGATAGTATCAGGAGTATTAATCTCTCTAGCCATGATTGTTGCAAGTGAAACCATGCCGGTCGAAAAACGCGGACTTGCTATATCATTTGTTTTCGGTGGTTTCACATTAGCAAATGTCGTTGGAGTGCCAATTGGTACTGTCATCTCTGAATGGTACGGCTGGAATGCCACTTTCATGTTAACTACTTTTCTAGGTGGATTGGCGTTTTTGGCATCCTTTTTCGTCTTGCCTAATAAGCTCAGCCAAATGCGCAGTTCGATACGGGATCAGTTTTCTTTATTGACCAAGCCTCGAATTTTGATGGCTTTTTTCATTCCTGCTCTCGGATTTGGTGCAACTTATGCCGTCTTTACGTATCTTGTTCCTATCTTGAAGGGTATGGGAGCACCAAATCATGCAATTAGTTTAATCTTATTTGGTTACGGATTTATTTCGATTTTCAGCAACATCCTCGCCGGTAAAATTGCTAGCCACAATGCAATTGGTCGCCTTCGGTTTGTTTTTCTCGTGCAGGCAGTTGTTCTGACAAGTTTATTTTGGACTACAAATCATTTTATTTTAGGACTTGTAAACATTGGCTTGATGTCGTTAATGGCCATCCTCTTAACAACATCTACTCAGCTTTATTTAATAGACCTTGCCGGAATTTATCAGCCGAAAGCAACAGGACTCGCTGCTTCACTTATGCCAGTGGCAAGCAACGTAGGTATCGCTTTTGGTTCTGCATTAGGCGGATTTGTATACCATCAAGGGAATTTAATGAATGTAACATGGGTCGGTGGGATAGTTGCAGTCTGTGCAAGTCTGCTAACTTTCTTTAGTCATCTTTTAGACCAAAAACAAAAGAAATCAGCATAAAAGGGAAGCAACAAACGCTTTGCATAATTCCTATGGTCTAGTTGAATCATATAATATTATCAAATCTACCCCTGATATCGGAGAAAAAATCAGAAATTGCTAGAGATGATAAAACAATTGAGATAAAGTAAACAGAATATCCCGAACTATAAAGAGCATCTTATTGATGCTCTTTATTAATTCCTCTTCCTATGTTGCCACAAATAATCAATTTTGTTTGAGATCCTTATTCCATTAAATGGCCCATTAGTGGAGTAACATACTGGAGTTTTACAACATCGGCAAGAACATAAAAAGAAAAATTCTGGTTAAATTAATACAGGATTTTTTATCAAACTTTATGTTAAATCTACAACTGAAGGACTATTCTTAACATCGTGTTGCATCATGAATAAAACAAAACCAAAAGGTTTCATATTTCTTGACTTTGTCTTAGATGATAAATAAAATGAAACCAAAAGGTTTTGTATTTTCAAGGAGGCAGGTTAACGCATGGAAGACATTAAGAAAATTGTTATTTTTGAAGCACCAATTCAAAAGGTATGGGAAACCGTATCTACTGCGGAAGGGATTGCGTCATGGTTTATGCCCAATGATTTTCAATTGGAATTAGGACATGAGTTTCATTTGCAATCACCTTTTGGCCCATCTCCATGTAAAGTAACAGAAATCGATCCTCCAAATCGACTTTCGTTTTCATGGGATACAGAAGGATGGTTTGTTTCGTTTGAGCTAAAAGATTTAGGTGACAAAACAGAATTTACACTCATTCATGGCGGCTGGAACCGACCTGAAGATATTATTGTGAAGGCAAACCAAAAGACTGCCATTATCCGTGAAAATATGTCTAACGGTTGGTCTGCGATGGTTAATAACCGACTTCGAAAGGTTGTTGAAGGGTAAGTGTCCTCATCCGCACAAAAGTATGATGTATTTCAAGCGATTGCAGACCCAACTCGGAGAAAAGTACTACAATTACTTGCTGAAAAAGAATTACCGATTTCAGAAATTACATCCCATTTTTCCATGAGTCGTACAGCTATTGCAAAACATCTTCATATTCTTTCAGAAGCAGAATTAGTTAGCGGCCGAAAGGTAGGAAGAGAAAAACGATATCGGCTTATGCCACAACCTTTAACAGAATTAAAACAATGGCTTGCCTATTACGAACAATTTTGGGATAACAAACTCTCCATCCTTAAACATGTGGTTGAAAATCATGGAGAAGATGAAGAACTGGATATAAGACCAAATGATAACAAGACGTGAAAACAGCCTGTCCTAGATTGGACAGGCTGTTTCCCGTTAGAAGATAGATTTATTATCGAAATCAGCAAGTTTATTATCGAAACGAACACATTTATTATCGAAAACTAATAAGTACCCTCCCCAGTATGTCACTTTTTAACTCGATACAAGATGAATAATACAGCAAACCATAAAGGGGTCAATAGTAGCGGTGTACGAGTTGCATCAGAAAATAACATGATGATTAAAATACAAGCAAATAGCGCGAGTACAACATAATTAATAAATGGTGTGAAAGGTGCTTTAAAAGTCGATTTTTTGTGTAAATCTGGACGTGATTTTTTATATCGTATATGAGAAATTAAAATAATACTCCAAACCCAAATAAAACAAATGGCACTAATGGTCGTTACAATGCCAAAAGCCTGTTCGGGAATCAGTTTGCTCAAGAGTGCTCCGATAGAAAGAACAATCGCGGATAGGATCAAAGCATTACTAGGTACATAATTTTTATTTAATTTTGCAAGTCTCGCTTTCTTCTCACTATGAACACTTAAGTTATATAAAATTCTGCTTGTTGAGAACAAGCCGCTATTACATGCGGATGCTGCTGATGTTAAAACAACAAAATTAATGATTCCTGCTGCTACTGGAATTCCGACTAAGCTAAACACCTGTACAAACGGACTCTTAGATGCGCTTAATTGAACCCACGGATTAATACATAAAATGATGATAAGAGCTCCTACATAGAAAAACAGAATGCGAAGCGGAATTTTATTAATTGCAGATGGAATATTTTTTTGTGGATCAGATGTTTCTGCAGCAGAGACACCTACTAACTCCACGCCAACAAATGCAAATACGACCATCTGAAATGAAAGAAGAAAGCCGGATAGCCCATGTGGGAAAAATCCACCATATGCCCACAGATTTGTTACCGTAACAGCGCCCGTATCTGTTTTGAATCCGATCACTAAGAGAACAATTCCGATAATGATTAAAGCAAGAATGGTGATTACCTTAATGAGGGCAAACCAAAACTCTAACTCTCCAAACAGTTTAACGGTCAGTAAATTCAGCCCTAATAATAGAACTAAACAGACGATTGCTGGTACCCATTGAGGAATACGGAACCAATACTGGACATAGACACCAACCGCTATCAGATCAGCCATCGCTGTCATAATCCAACAAAACCAATACGTCCATCCAGTCACAAAACCAGCCCAAGGTCCAATATAATCTACCGCAAAGTCCGTAAAGGATTGATACCCCGCATTTGATAGAAGCAATTCTCCTAACGCTCTCATAACAAAAAACAATGCAATCCCGACGATTAAATAAGCAAAGACAATAGAGGGGCCTGCTAATTGTATCGCCTTGCCGGAACCTAAAAACAACCCAGTTCCAATCGTACCGCCAATCGCAATTAATTGTACGTGTCGATTCTTTAAATCCCTCTTTAACGCTGGCTGTGCCACTTTCATTCCTCCAAATGATTTAGTAGTTTTAAAAATAGATATAAAAAAAAGAGATTGGAGTCCTCCAATCTCATGACGTCAGAATAACAACAATAGCAAATAACATTGTCGTCCTTCTGTCCTTTTGCCTGAGATTATGAACCCTTCGGCGTCGCAACGATTTGCGATCTCTCCAGAAACTGCTCCTGTTATAGTTTTATCCATAACAATCATAGCTACTTATTTGATTATAAAAAATTATTGTATGATAATTTAGAATTTTACCAGTGTTAAGGGAATCAGTCAAGGTCTCGATATGCAAGATTGGTATAGAAGTAGAATGGAATGTACAGTAAAATATAGGAAAAGTGTGAATTTTAAGGGGGAATCTATATGCCAAATTCGTTGGATCGACCTATGATCGAGATTGAAAAAACAAGAAGTGAATGGATTTGGGATATCATTGGCTTTTTATTTTTCATCGGATCGATCATCTTTTTACTATCGGTTTGGAATACACTCCCGGATAAAGTACCTACCCATTTTAATACTGCTGGAGAAGTAGATCACATGGGTTCAAAATGGCAGCTTCTCATCTTACCTGGTATTGGGCTTGGGATCACCCTTTTTATGAAATTTGTTGAAAAACATCCAGAAATACATAATTACCCTGCACGATTGAACGAATCGAATGCGGAGCAGTTTTATTTAGCAAGTCGAAAAATTGTGAACCAGTTAAAAAATATGATTTTAATTATTTTTACGCTCATCTTATTTGAATCGGTGTCCATTGCTTTAGGCTGGGGTGGCGGTTTTGGGGAATGGTTTTTACCGATAACGCTAGTTGGTATGGGTATTCCTATTGTACTTGGAATTATTAAGCAAAATAAGATTGAATAATGGAGGGATATACAATGAATGAAGCAGCCGAGGCATACTGGAATGAATATTGGAAAGACCAAGAAAAGCCTAAATCCGTTAGTGCGTGGCAATTCGGATCTGAACCAGATTATTTAGCCAGGTTAGTGATAGATGGGATCAAAACAGCAACGTGTTCAGGTTATATTTTTTACGAGATGGAAAATGAACCATTGCCGAGCGTAGAGGATTATTCCATTATTTTAAACAGTTACGATCAGCCAGTAGCCATCATCAAAACGGTAGAAGTTACGTTAACACCGATGAACGAAGTGCCGGAAGAGTTTGCGATTGCCGAAGGAGAAGGGGACCGGACGTACAAATATTGGTGGGAAGCTCATGAAACATTTTTTAGGGATGCGTTAAGCACAATCGGACGTGAATTTTCAGAGGATATGCTGCTTGTTTGTGAACGGTTTAAAGTTGTGGATGTGAAAGATCGCGGTTGAAACATCTGGGGTGGAGTCACAAAACCCGGGCGCAATGCCAATTTAAAGAGGGCGACATTACGCCTGAACTGCCATTCGTCGATAAAGTTGTGATTTTCGTTGATAAACTATCCATTTTCGTTGATAAACTATCCATTTTCGTCGATAAACTGGTAAAATTCGTCGATAAAGTTGTAATTTTCGTCGATAAACCATCGAATGAAGTATATGAAAGTGGTGATATTGTGAATTTCAAAACGAAAAAAGGTGAATTAAATAATTTTGAACAATTGGTTAGGTCAATTAATTCTATTCCCAAAAAACAATCAACCTTGTTAATTGGAATAGATGGTTGTGGAGGTTCAGGAAAAAGCACATTTGCAAATAAATTAAAGGATGAATGTTCCAATGTAACTGTTGTACATATGGATGATTTTTATTTACCATCCTCACAACTTATAAAAACACATCCAGAGAAAAAGCCTATTGGTGCTGATTTTGATTGGACGCGTGTATTAAATCAGGTTCTTGAACCTATCAGTCAAAACAAAGAGGGATGTTATCAGCGATATGATTGGGAGACAGATGATTTAGCAGAATGGCATACTGTTCCCGTTGGAGGAACTGTCATAATAGAAGGTGTCTTTTCTATTCGCGAGGAATTATCAAATAAATACGATTTTACAATATGGGTTGATTGTCCACGAGAAACAAGGCTTTCACGAGGGCTTGAAAGAGACGGAGAAGAGGCTCGTGATATGTGGGAAAATAATTGGATGATTTCTGAAGACATTTATGTTGAAGAACATAAACCTTTTGAAAGAGCAGACCTCATTGTTAATGGAACTAGATAAATATTGTTTAGCCTAACGAGTATCCTTTCTTGAATAAGTATCCATTTCCTTATGTCTATTAAAATGCCAAAAATCCCTGCTTTTTTATCAAAACTGATATGCTCCCCATTAGGTAGACAGATAAAAAAATAAAATCTGTTTATTTAATGGGGAGTATTTTTATGGCTAAAAGGAAATATTCAAATTATGAAAAAATAGCAATTCTACAACTCTATCATGAGGGAAACCATTCATTAAAACGAGAAATACTATGAATGATTTTGGAGCGATTCGTCTTGTTCTTCTTCCTTGATCTTTAAGGCTACTAAACTCGCAAAGTCATGAATGATAGTGGCTGCTAATAGTGATGTGATTTGTGTTGGATCGTATGGTGGGAGAACTTCCACCAGATCGAATCCAATAAAATAAAATCCATGTAGAGAACGAATCATCTGAAGGGTTTCAAAGCTGCTTGGACCGCCGACCTCTAGGGTGCCTGTACCAGGGGCATATGATGGATCGACAAAATCAATATCGAAGCTTAAGAAACATGGTGTATCTCCGATTGTCTTCTTAACCTGCTTTAAGACATCCCAGGTTCCTCTTTCTTTTAACTCAGCAGTAGTGATTACGTTATAGCCTAGATCCGTGCTGGCATCTATATCTCCGGGGTGATTGAGCGTCCCTCTAATTCCAATTTGGAACACTTTATCTGTTTGAAGAAGCCCTTCCTTATAAGCGCGGATAAAAGGGGACCCATGCCAGTACTTCTCATCATAATAGGTATCCCAGGTATCTGTATGTGAATCAAAATGGAGCAGTGCGACTGGTCCATATACTTTTGCGGCGGCGCGTAGGTTTGCCAATGTTACTGAGTGATCTCCGCCAATACCTATTGGAATGATTCCTTGTTTCATTAAATCTGTCATTGTATTTTCAATTAACTCATAGCTTCGGTGGATATTATGGGGGATTACTGAAACATCCCCAATATCAATTGCATTACAATCATCAAACGGATATACCTTGTGAATTGGATGGTAAGGAAATAGAGTCATAGATGCCTGACGGATTGCCTGTGGAGCAAACCTTGCTCCTACCCTGAATGATGCCGCCGTATCAAAAGGTAAACCTACCACGGCTAATTTAGTATTTTCTCTTGTAACAGGTAATCGCATAAAAGATCCGGTTGTACAGAACTCTGGTTTTACGTCAGGGGATAGTGGATATTTCATTTTTGTATTCCTCCAATTTTTTAGTAATTCTTTATAAAAAATTATGCAAATATCATGCCAAGTCCGAGTCTTCCATTAAAGGGGTGTTTCGTATTCTATAATCTAGATAGAATTTGCTGAATTTATGAAAAAAAGAATAATTTATGCAGTAATGAATGGGTTATTAGGAGGTGATTCACCACCTAATCTAGTTCATAAATCTAATATTGCGTAATTTAGAAGTTTTTTTGGTATTTTCTATCAAATATCGGAATATGGCACAAAATATGCATTTTGATAAGTAAGACCTTGGAATGTTGAAAAAGAAGGGAGGATTCTTAATTTCAGCTAATGAAAGATGTATGAACTATAAAATGAAAGCGCTTAATACAAGGAGAAAAAGGGGGAATGATAGGTGGAAAATGGTGCTAAACTGAAAAGATCACTAAAATTATGGCAAATCGTTATGATGGGGTTAGCTTATATGACGCCCATGGTCGTATTTGACACATTTGGTATTGTATCTAAAGTTACGGAAGGACATGTCCCAACTGCCTATGTGATTGCATTATTGGGTATGCTATTTACAGCTGCAAGCTATGGAAAGCTTGTAAAGGTCTTCCCTACAGCAGGTTCTGCCTATACTTATACGCAAAAGGCGATTAACAGACATTTAGGGTTTTTGGTAGGGTGGTCTTCATTGTTGGATTATCTCTTTTTGCCAATGGTAAATGCATTGTTGACTAAAATCTACCTCACAGCACTATTTCCAGAAGTTCCAACATGGGTATGGGTATTTTTATTTGTAGGGATTGTTACGATTCTCAATCTTCGGAGTGTTAGTCTACTTGCTAATTTTAATGCCATTTTTGTTTTCATTCAGGTTGCCATCATGGTGGTGTTTATCATCCTTGTTGTAAAGGGCCTGAATAATGGTGAAGGTACAGGTGAAGTGTTTACCATGCAGCCTTTCTTCTCGGCTGGAATGAACTATTCAGTTTTAATTACTGGAGCTACTATTCTTTGTTTCTCTTTCTTAGGGTTTGATGCAGTAACGACACTTGCTGAGGAAACACCAAATCCGAAAAAAACGATTCCGAAAGCAATCTTTCTCACTGCTCTTTGGGGTGGAATTATTTTCATCACTGCTTCATTCTTTATTCAGCTTTTTTTTCCGGATATGTCTCGGTTTAAGGAGCCGGATGCTGCTTTACCAGAAATCGCCCTCTATGTAGGAGGGAAGCTATTTCAATCGATTTTTCTTTGTACCACTTGCGTAAATACGCTAGCGTCAGGACTAGCATCACATGCCAGTGTCACACGTCTTTTATATGTTATGGGCCGTGATAAGGTTTTTCCAGAAAAATGGTTCGGGTATATTCATCCTAAGTGGAAAACACCAACTATTAACGTTGTTATAGTTGGAGTTATTTCATTGTCAGCCTGTTTCTTTGATTTAGTCACGGCAACATCAGTGATTAACTTTGGTGCATTGATGGCCTTTACCTTTGTAAATCTGTCAGTGATTAACCATTTTGTCTTACGGGAAAAGAAGCATCGAACTATAAAGGGATTTTTCAATTACTTAATTATGCCTTTAATAGGCGCTTCATCCATTGCTATTCTCTGGATCAACCTTGAGACGACCTCACTAGTAATGGGAATATCCTGGTTTATCATTGGTTTTGGTTATCTCTTATATATTACAAAGGCATTCCGAAAAGCTCCGCCTCAATATCAGGTTGAAGAAATTCAGGCATAAAGGAAAAAACGCATTCTAACAGGATGCGTTTTTTGATGGGGCTGTCTAAAAACTAAAATAATACGAAGCATGCGAAATAGGCTGTCTCAGAAATCACTGATTTTACTGGATTCTTCTTGACAGCCTATTTCGTGAGCTGACTCAAAAGGGAATGGTTTTCTCCCTTTTGAGTTAGCTCCGTATGCAAACTTGAATGACTTATGAATTTATACATAGATCTGGATGAATAAAAGCGGTGATATACCAACCAGTAATATCATTTTCAAGCTGGCATGAAAGTTGCTTTATATATGTATAAGAATAAAAAAGTGAGGTGCTAAAATGGCAGGGAAAACTGAGGGGATTGTAAAAAGCCAAAAGGTAAATCAAGAGAGTGAAAAGGATAATTCTTTGCAAGAATTCCAGGATATCTTAAAAGAGGCAATTGGAGTTTTGAACTATCCAGATCAGGTTTTTGATTTTATCAAAACACCAATGCGGTTTTTAGAGGTCAGTATTCCTGTTCAAATGGATAATGGTGAGACAAGGACGTTTCAAGGATATCGGGCTCAGCATAATGATGCAATGGGTCCGACGAAAGGAGGGATTCGGTTCCACCCGGATGTCACTCCTGAAGAAGTAAAGGCTTTGGCGGGGTGGATGAGTTTGAAATGTGGAATAACAGATCTTCCATATGGAGGGGCGAAGGGCGGTATTGTCTGTGATCCTAAACAGCTGAGTTTTCCTGAGATAGAACGATTAAGTAGAGGGTATGTGCGGGCAGTTAGTCAAATAGTGGGGCCGACAAAGGATATTCCTGCACCGGATATGTATACAAATTCTCAAATCATGGCTTGGATGCTAGATGAATACGATCATATCAGGGAATTTGATTCACCTGGCTTTATTACAGGTAAGCCACTCGCATTAGGAGGATCAAAGGGTAGAGAAACAGCTACTTCTAAGGGCGTAGTATATACGCTTCAAATGGTCAGTGATTTAAAGAAAATTCCTATTCAAGGTATGCGGGTAATTATTCAGGGATTCGGAAATGTTGGCAGTTATTTAGCGATGTATTTGCATGAATTAGGGGCGAAGGTTGTCGGAATAGCAGATGTGCTTGGCGGGTTATATGACCCCAGCGGCTTAGATATACCTTACCTTTTGGATAATAGAGACTCGTTTGGGGTCGTTTCGAATAGATTTCAAGATTCATTATCCAATCAAGAGTTATTAGAAAAGGAGTGCGATGTGCTCATTCCTGCTGCTATTAGCGGAGTGGTCAACAAACAAAATGCCGGACGACTACAATGCAAAATCTTAATTGAAGCAGCAAATGGACCAACAACAAAAGAAGCCATTAAGATTCTCGATGAAAAGGGTATATTACTAGTCCCGGATATTTTGGCGAATTCAGGGGGCGTCATTGTCTCTTATTTTGAATGGTGCCAAAACAACCAAGGATATTATTGGACAGAAGAGCTTGTCGATCAACGATTAAAAGAAAAGATAACAGACAGCTTTTTGAAGGTCTATCATACTTCTAAAAATTTTTCCGTGAACATGAAAGTGGCTGCCTATATAGAAGGAATCCGTAAAGTAGTGGAAGCATCCCGGCTTCGAGGATGGGTCAGGTTTTGATCGTAGACAGCATTAATAGGTATTTTGAAGAAAGGGGTGATGCATATGTACTCTGATGTGATTCTTAGCCCTTGTCACGGTGTCGTGGAAAAGATTTCAATCAATGAAAATTCAAGATTCTATGCATGGAAACCATTATTTCATATTAAGACAGCAGATGGACGTGTGGAAATCGTTCATACATGTGTTAACGGAGAAGTAGAATCATTAGAGGTTTTGGAGGGGGAACATGTAGTAACTGGAATGGTCCTCGCCTATTTTAAAGAAGATTTATTTGTGACCGGCAGTGATTAATACAGCAAAAAGAAGATGAATGGAATCATCTTCTTTTTACTGTATCTATTAATTTTTTCTAGTAAAAGGAACAATAGGAATTTAGTAGAATGTTAACAATAACCATATTAAGGGGAAATAAGGAGGGGTTACAAATGTTTTCCGTTTCTAAAGAAAAGATCAGACCACTCATTACAATAGCTATAGACGAAATAGAAGAAGATCAACATATAGAAATTATAGATATGAAAGAACCCTTTTTATTCTTGATTAAACAAGAGAAATTATTTTCATATGTTAATATGAACACTCTTTTACAGGGAATCAAAGAAGGTCCCCTATTAACAGTAAGAGACTTATTGGATCATTCAAAATCAATTGACAGTGTCTGTCAGCTTAATGAGCACATTTCGTTACCTGTTCTCTTTCAAATTATTGGGGAACCATTTGCGATTATCAAAGAGGAAGATGAGAAACCAGCTGGTTATATACGGCGTGAGGATATTCTTGCTGAGCTTTTTAAGCAAGAGAATCAAAATATCGATTTGTTAAAAATCATTTTAACCTCCATTCCTATGGGGATTTTTGTAATAGATAAGGAAAAGCGGATTATTAATTATAATGATTCGGGATTGAAAATGATGAAAGCCACGGCAGAGAAAGTTATGAATGTGCAGGCTAAATTTATTTTTAACGGTGAACACATAAATAATGTATTTGAAACAGGAGAAACCATCCTTAACCAACTGCAAATTAGAGATGAAACGGGTGTCCTCGTGGATTATAGCCCAATCTTTAATTTTGAACAGATTGTTGAGGGGATCGTCATTGTCGTACAGGATTTACCTATGGTTGAGGAAATGGCAGTGGAAATTGAGTACATCAAAGATTTGAATAAAGATATGAACGCCATATTATCGAGTATTTATGATGAGATTCTCGTCGTAAACCATAAGGCAGAGCTAATTCGCTTCAGCGACAGCGTAATTCCTGGATTCTGGGATACGGATTTAAAGGAATTAATCGGTAAAAATATCTTGAAGCTGGAGGAACAGGGGTTATTCAGTCCATCTGTGATTAGACTGGTCTTAGAAAAAAAGAAAAAGGTTTCCGTTGTTCAGGAAACTAGAAATGGATGTAAGATTCTTGCTGTCGGAAATCCAGTTTTCAATGAGAAGAATGAAATAGATCGGATTATTGTTGCATCCAGGGATATTACTGAAACAACACGCTTAAAAACAGAGCTAAAAGAAATAAAGAAGATATCGGAGCAGTATAAAAGGGAATTAGCTGATTTTAAAAATAAAGATCGGTTTACGAAGAAATTGATTTATCGAAGTTCGAAAATGGAACAAATCATAAATCAGGCCAGAAAAATAGCAGACTTTTCTTCAACCGTCCTTTTATATGGAGAGTCAGGTGTAGGAAAGGAGGTTATTGCTCAGGCTATTCATCAGCTCGGAAGCCGTTCTTCAAAGCCCTTTTTAAAATTAAACTGTGGAGCAATCCCTGAAAACTTATTAGAAAGTGAACTTTTTGGATATACGAAAGGTTCTTTTACGGGCGCTGATAAAAATGGAAAAGACGGTTATTTTAAGCAAGCAGATGAAGGGGTTTTGTTTTTGGATGAGATTGGTGAGATGCCTTTACATCTTCAAGTGAAACTTTTGAGAGTCTTACAGGAACAAGAGGTTATTCCGGTTGGGAGTACATCACCTATTAAGGTGAACGTTCAAATTATTGCAGCGACAAATAAAAGGTTAGAAAAGATGGTGGAAGACGGTAGTTTTCGAGAAGATCTTTTCTATCGCTTAAATGTTATTCCCCTCCATATACCTGCATTAAGGGAAAGGGTAGAGGACATTTCAGTACTGGCTTTTCATTTTCTTCAACAGCTAAATGATAAATATAATAAGGACTTCAATCTCACTCCAGATGCGATTAATGTTTTAGAATTTTACTCATGGCCGGGGAATGTAAGGGAACTTCAAAATATCATTGAGAGATTGGTTGTGACATCTGAGGAACAGAACATCACCTCAGAATTCGTTAGTCAATTTCTTTCTTTGGGATATGATGTAAAAAAATCAAAGCCGGTCATTACAAGGGTGATGCCTTTGCAGGAGGCTATGGATCATGTGGAGGAACAACTTATACTCCTAGCAATGAAGCAATATAAAACAACAACAAAGGCTGCAAAAGCATTAGGAATTAGCCAATCATCCGTTAGCCGTAAATATCAAAAAATAGTAAATGAAAGAAGTATGAATCTAAAAAATACGATTTCATCCATCTAATAATAGAGCCGGTTCAGTCATTTCTGAATCGGCTTTTTTCATTATGCAATTTTTAATAACTTATTCAAAATTGCATAAAGCCCCTATGGATAAGTAAGAGAATTCCTTTATTACTAGGTTTCTATCAGTTGGCATGCTTCTTGCAATATAGATAAATAAGAACGGTAAAAGGAGGATGTTCATACATGGTCGATTTGAAGGTGAAAGCGATTGATTTAAGCATGTACATTGATGGCGAATGGAGAAAATCGCAAAACGAGGAAAAGCGTCCTGTTTATAATCCTGCTACTGGAGAAATTATTACCTTTGCACCTGAAGGAAGCATTGGTGATACCAGGGAAGCAATTGATGCAGCACGTAAGGCATTTGACGATGGTGTTTGGTCCGATTTGCCTGCTGCAGAAAGAGCTGCTTATTTATTTAAAATTGCAGACAAGATTGAGGAGTATCAAGAGGAATTAACGAGTCTTGAAACTTTGGATAATGGTAAAACACTGCGTGAGGCAGGTTATGATGTCGCAGATGCTGCAGCCTGTTTTCGCTACTATGCAGGTCTAATTACGAAACCTGATGGCCAAACGTATCATGTGGCCGATCCGATGCAGGCCATGGTGGTACGCGAACCAGTCGGTGTTTGCGGTCTCATTGTTCCATGGAACTATCCTCTTTTAATGAGTGTATGGAAGATTGCTCCAGCATTGGCAGCAGGAAATACAATTGTTTTTAAACCATCTGAGGTTACGCCGATTACTCCTAAAAAACTATTTGAAATTTTCGATGAGGTTCAACTCCCTAAAGGTGTAGCGAATATGGTGATGGGAGCTGGACCTGTAGTAGGGAATGAAATTGCGGAGAATCCTCAAGTCGATATGATTTCCTTTACTGGGGGAACGAAAACAGGAAAACATATCATGAAAACAGCAGCGGACAGTATGAAAAAGGTCTCATTAGAGCTTGGTGGTAAATCACCTAATATCATATTTGCTGATGCAGATTTTGAAACGGCTGTCGATTACGCTCTATTTGGCATCTATGCGGGTGCAGGACAAGTATGTTCGGCAGGTTCCAGAATTCTTGTAGAGGAAAGTATTTACGATAAGTTTGTAGATCGCTTTGTAGATCGGGCTAAGCAAATCCGAGTTGGTCCAGGCAATGATCCGAATTCTGAAATGGGTCCTCTTGTCAGCAAGGAGCATTTACAAAAAGTATTGAGCTACATTGAAATTGGAAAGCAGGAAGGTGCTCGTATTGCCTGCGGTGGAAACCAGATTGTTTCGAATGGTTTAGGAAATGGATATTTTGTTGAACCAACTGTCTTTGTTGATGTCAAAGCGGATATGAGAATTGTTCAAGAGGAGATATTCGGACCGGTAGTTGTCATCCAAAAATTCAGCACAGAAAAAGAAGCCATTCATCTTGCTAATGATACCGTTTACGGGCTAGCAGGAGCTGTTTTTACTAATGATGGAGCAAAGGCTTTACGTGTCATTCGAAAGATTAGGTCTGGGATTACTTGGATTAATGCTTATCATCCTACGTACAATGAAGCTCCATGGGGTGGTTACAAACAAAGTGGTATCGGACGAAGCTTAGGAACATTTGGATTTGATGAATTTCAGGAGATTAAACAAATTAACATTAATTTACAGGTAGAGCCGGTTGGCTGGTTTGAAAACTAAAATTATATAGGAGTGATTCATATGAGTATCAGTTTAAATAGTGAGTTCAAACAAAAAGAGAATCAAAGGATAAATGAGTACATTAACAAGGTTTTAAGCTTAGTAGAAAAGGAAGTCGTAACGGAGGAAGAGGCAAACTGGATTACGAAAGAAACGGTGGATGGATTTAGAGAGCACGTAAATCCGGGCTTTCTTACTTATCGTAAAACGGTAACAAAGGATGGCCAATTTGCTGCTGTTGAATGGTCTGATGGGGGCGCTTGTTTTAAAGATATCTACGGTAATGAATATATAGACTGTCTTGGTGGATTTGGAATTTACAATGTTGGTCACCGGCATCCGAAGGTTGTAAAAGCGGTTACTGACCAATTAAAACGCCAGGCGCTGCACAGTCAGGATTTATTGGATCCTTTACGCGCCATGCTTGCCAAGATATTAGCAGATATCACACCGGGTGATTTGAAATATGCCTTTTTTACAAATAGTGGAACAGAGAGTGTTGAAGCGGCTTTAAAGCTTGCCAAAATGTACAGTGAGCGTACAACTTTCATCGCTACAGCGCGTGCTTTTCATGGGAAAAGTTTAGGTTCTCTATCAGGTACGGCAAAAGGCATGTTCCGTAAACCATTCCTGCCTTTAATACCTGGATTCCGCCACGTACCTTTTGGCGATATCGATATGATGAGGAAGACGTTTGAAACATGTGCCTTTGTTGGAGAAGATGTGGCTGCTGTTATCCTAGAGCCAATTCAAGGTGAAGGCGGCATTATCTTACCACCGCCAAATTACTTAAAACAGGTAAGAGAGCTTTGTGATGAATTTGGTGCATTATTAATTTTTGATGAGGTTCAAACAGGGATGGGACGTACCGGTAAAATGTTTGCGGCTGAATTGTTTGATGTAGTACCAGATATTCTATGTCTTGCTAAGGCATTCGGTGGTGGTGTAATGCCTGCTGGAGCCATTGTTGCAAAGGAAAAGGTATTTGAAAGCTGGTTCCCTAACCCATTTATGCACACGACGACTTTTGGAGGCAATCCTTTAGCATGTGCAGCGGCAATTGCTACCATCAGTGTATTGCTTGAAGAGAAATTACCTGAGAGAGCATTAGAAGTAGGAGAATATTTCTTGAAAGGCTTGAGAGAGGTTGCTAAGGAACATGAGGATAAAGTTCTTGAAATCCGTGGTCAAGGTTTAATGATTGGAATTGAGTTCCACAAGGATGAAATCGGTTATGAAGTTTCAAAAGGCATGTTTGATAGAGGGGTTCTTGTGGCCGGAACGCTCATCAATTCTAAAACAATCCGTATTGAACCATCGTTAACGATCAGCTATAAAGAGGTCGATACGGTTATCAATACTTTTAAAGAAGTGTTATCGCAAATACAGAATTAATATCATGTTCTGCCTGACATGCTTCGTGAAAACGAAGCTGTCAGGCTTAAATTATCATTTTTAGGATGGTGTATCAAATTCTTGGAGAATCCATTGAAACTGTCCTGACACCACAATATCTTTAAGAGGTGAAAAATGAAACAGATAACCGAAAAATATGAAATATATCCAATGTATATAGATGGGAAATGGATTGGGAATGATTACGAAGTATTTGCGGAGATTGTAAATCCGGCAACTAAAGAAATTATAGGGGCGGTTCCTGTTGGCGGAGCCTATGAAGCTGAACAGGCAGTAGATGCTGCTCATGTGGCTTTTAAAATCTGGTCCAAAAAAACAGCCGATGAGCGATATCAGATCCTTATGAAATGGCATTATCTTATTGAAGAAAATAAAAACGAAATCGCCAAAATTATGACAATTGAACAAGGGAAGCCATTAAAAGAGGCCCTAGGGGAAGTCGTTTATGCCAATGGATTTATTTCATGGTATGCCGAAGAAGGAAAACGAATTTACGGGGAAACCATTCCTGCTTCCCAAACGAATAAACGTATCCTTGTTAGAAAAGAACCAGTAGGGGTTATAGCTGCCATCACTCCTTGGAACTTCCCGGCAGCCATGATCACCCGTAAAGTTGCTCCTGCTCTTGCGGCTGGATGTACGGCTGTGATCAAGCCGGCTACACAGACGCCTCTTACTGCATTAAAGTTGGTAGAGCTTGCTCATAAAGCTGGTGTACCAAAGGGAGTATTGAACGTAATAACAGGAAGGTCTGCTGAAATCGGTGAAGCGTGGCTTAAAGATTGGAGGGTCACAAAAATTACTTTTACAGGTTCTACAGAGGTTGGAAAAACATTAATGAGGGGCGCTGCTGAAACTGTGAAAAAGGTTTCCCTTGAGCTAGGCGGGAATGCCCCGTTTATTGTAATGGATGATGCCAACCTGCAAAAAGCAGCAGCAGGCCTTGTTCAATCTAAGTTCCGAAATGCCGGACAAACATGTATTTGTACAAATAGAGTATTTGTACACGAAGGAGTAGCAGAAGAGTTTACTCAGCTTTTCAAAAATGAGCTGGACAAGCTTAAGGTTGGAAACGGCCTTGATCAGGAAGTGGATATTGGTCCATTAATTGATCAGGCAGCTTTGACAAAGGTTGAAACATTAGTGGAAGATGCTATACAAAAGGGCGGCAAGGTTGTCTATAGCGGGAATAAGCCAACGGAGGAAAACGGTTATTTCTACACACCTACGATTTTAACAAATATAACGGATGACATGTTGTGTATGCAGGATGAAATTTTTGGTCCGCTTGCTCCAATCTCAACATTCAAAACAGAACAGGAAGTTATTGAACGAGCTAATAATTCAAGTTATGGATTGGCTGCTTATGTATATACTCAAAATTTAACCCGTTCGTTTAGAATAACTGAAGAGTTGGAGTACGGAATTATTGGTCTAAATGATGCATTGCCATCAGCTGTACAAGTTCCTTTTGGTGGTTATAAAGAAAGTGGCCTTGGAAGAGAAGGCGGCCATTATGGTATCGAAGAGTATCTAGAAGTAAAATACATTTCTATCGGTTTGGATATCGATTAAACTTTTTTATAAAAGAATGATTCAATTGAATTTATTAAGAGCGTGTTTTGAATAAACTTTTTTCAAAACACGCTCTTTCTTTTTGCTCATTTATCAAGGTTATTTGTATCGATTTAATCAAACATTATTCTAAAGCTGAGGTGTTCTATATTTTAGCTATTACGGTAGTTGCGCATTATACTTTCGCTACAAATCCTTTAACTCTTGCACCAAGTTTTCCCCAATGATCCTACCCCCTTTCCCTTTTTAAATAACCGATGTATTATATCGAAATAAGATATATTTATTAAAAAATACTAGAGGTGAATATTCATTGGATTTGCATTCAGAGTCAGACCAACCAGTAGAAAATGATTATAATGAAGAATATAAAGAAAGAGGCTCCATGACTAGGCAGGAAGCAAAAAGGGAACTAGAAGAAAGAGGATATAAACAATGGTTGCCCGGCAGGAAAAAGAAAAAATCAGATGAAGAGGGCGAAGCGGAAGTAAACTCGGCTTCCAGATTCCGATCGTCAAAAAAGATGAAGAAAGTGGATATGTTCTGGGTAAAACTAGTCTTTAAGATTTTAGTAGTAGTGGCTGTTTATTACAATTTCAAATTCCTTTTGCACTTTATGAAAGAATCTAGTAATTTTACGCATACATTATTTGTAGTTGGAATGTGTGTAGGAATTAATTTTATTGCCGTTTGGATTCTTTTTTATAAACGTTCATTTATGAGATTTTATCTTTCTTTATTTGCGATTTTAGGAGCATTTGGATATTACTTCTATGTAAATTATACAAATCATTCTTTTTTAGGACATAACATCATAACTTCGGTACTTGTTCTTATAGCAGTTTTGATGGTCATTAATCCGAAAGAAAATTATTATGCGAAAAGCACCGTATTTCTGTTGATACCTATTTTAGGAATATATTTTAGTGGTAATCGATTCGCACTTGTATGGACTCTAATGTTTAATGCGGGATTGATCCTATTCTTTAGAATGTCTAAATTTAAAACAAATAAAATGGTAGTACGAAAAAGAAGAAACAAAAAGCAATCAGCCTAAGCAAATTACTTTGATTGATGTAAAAAAATAGATTGGATGAGCAAAACGAACACCTCTTTCGTATGATATGCTCCCCATTAGGTAGACAGATAAAAAATTAAAATCTGTTTATTTAATGGGGAGTATTTTTATGGCTAAAAGGAAATATTCAAAAGATGAAAAAATAGCAATTCTAAAACTCTATCATGAGGGAAAACATTAAGTCTTTTTGAAACCAAGCTGTGACGGCGAAAGAGCAGGAACAGAGGAAGAAAGAAGTCTCCCGGAATAAGTTAACGGCGAAACCTGAGAGTTTAACGGCGAAAATGGAATGTTTAACGGCGAAATTCCAGGTTGTAACGGCGAAAGAGCAGGAACAGAGGAAGAAAAAGGCCCTTGAGAATAAGTTAACGGCGAAAGTGGAAGGTTTAATGGCGAATTTCCAAGTTGTAACGGCGAAAGTGCCGGAACAGAGGAAGAAAGAAGTCTCTCAGAATAAGTTAACGGTGAAAACTGAGGTTTTAACGGCGAAATTCCAGGTTGTAACGGCGAAAATGGAAGGTTTAACGGCGAAAGTGCCGGAACAGAGGAAGAAAGAAGTCTCTCGGAATAAGTTAACGGTGAAAACTGAGGTTTTAACGGCGAAATTCCAGGTTGTAACGGCGAAATTCCAGGTTGTAACGGCGAAAGAGCAGGAACAGAGGAAGAAAGAAGTCTCTCGGAATAAGTTAACGGCGAAAACTGAGGTTTTAACGGTGAAAGTAAACAGGTTAACGGCGAAATTCCAACTTGTAACGGCGAAAGTGCAGGAACAGAGGAAGACTTATTCATGCAAAAAAAGTGCCTATGTGACATGACATAGGCACTTTTTGCTATTGCGGCAGCTGCGCATTATACTTCCGCTGCAAATCCTTCAACTCTTGAACCAAGTTTTCCCCAATCGTCGGAGCAAGTTTGTCATAGATAGGTGATAGTGTCTTTTCCCACTCTTGTCGCTCCTGATCGGTTAATTCATGAATTTGAATCGGTGAGTTTTGTTTGATAAGCTCAAGTTGTTCTTTATTCATTTCAATAGATTGCTTGGCATTCCAAGCGGTCGTTTCTTCCATTGCTTCCGTCAGTATTTTCTTTGTTTGTTCGGTTTGTTGGTTCCAGACTTTTTGGTCCATCATGACAACGTATCCTAAATATCCATGGTTAGTAATTGTCAAATAGTTTTGAACGTTATAAAATTTTTTAGAGTAGATATTTGAAATTGTATTTTCTTCGCCATCTATTTTTCCTGATCCAATTAATTGATAGGTAGAGTTAAAGGATTCTTGATGTGCGTTCGCTTTTAATAAATCAAATTCGGATTGGATGACGTCACTTTGCATAATGCGAAAGGATTGTCCTTTCATATCTTCGGGTGTAAGAATAGGTCCTTTATTAGATGTGATTTGTTTAAAACCGTTGGACCAGTGGGCAAGCCCTTTTATTCCTTCCTTTTGTAAGGATTGAAGTAATTGTTCCCCGATTTTTCCGTTTAAGCCTTCTTGTAAGGCTTCATCATTTGGAAAGGCAAATGGTAAATCAAGTACGCCCCATTCAGGGGAGAGTGTATCAAGATTTGATGTTGAGGGAGCAATAATTTGTACTTGTCCCGATTTTAAAGCACGAAATTCTTCTATATCAGAATATAAGCTTCCGTTTGGAAAGACTTCTATTTTTATCTTGCCATTTGATTTTTCATTAACGAGTTCAGCAAATTTATTAGCAGCAAGTCCTTTCGGGGTGTTTTCTGCTACAACATGGCTAAATTTGAAGACGATTTGGTCTTTTAGTCCGGCTTGGTCATCATCGTATGGGAGTTCATGCCCGGGGGGTTGACTCTTATATCCAATAAATAAAACGCTTCCAATTAAAGCGATGACAAGGAATATAACAGTAGCTGCTTTCTTCATCTATGTCCTCCTTTTGAGGTTCTTAATGTAAGCATACCGAGAAGTTTTCTATTCGTAAAGATACATGTAACAGAAAGGAGGGTGATGAAGTATGAGAAATTTGCCGATTCGCTGGAAAATAACAATACTTTCTTACGCAGTCGTTATCGTTTCACTGCTGCTTGGCGGAGTGATTATCGTCGCAAATATTCAACAAAAAGAAGAGCAAGATTTAAGAATTCGATCGATGAATACAGCGCGGACGGTGGCAGAAATGTCAGATGTAAAGAAGTCCCTTCAAGATGCAAATGGATGGAAGACATTAAATCCCGTTATTGAAAATATTAGAGTCATTAATGAGACAGATTATATTGTCGTCATGAATATGGATCGAGTTCGCTATTCGCATCCCGTGAAAGAAATGATTGGAAAAGTTTCAAAAGGAACGGATGAGGATCCAGCATTTGCAGAACATATTTATTTTTCCAAAGCAAAGGGAGAAATCGGTACGGTCATTCGTGCTTTTATGCCGATTAAAGATCAAAACTTAAACCAAATTGGTGTTGTCGTTGTCGGAAATAAAATACCTGGCTTTTTTGAGATTATGAGTGGATTAGAAGGAGAAATTCTTTTCATCGTTATCCTTACGTTAATACTTGGATTGATCGGTTCCTTAATGCTCGCCAACCATATTAAAAAACAGATGTTTCAGTTGGAACCATATGAAATTAAGAGAATACTTGAAGAAAGGACAGCAACCTTCCATTCTATTAATGAGGGTGTGATTGCGATTGATAACCAAGAAAAGATTACGGTTTTTAATGAGAAAGCAAAGCAGGTTTTTCATGTAGTTGGAGATGTTGTCGGAAAGCCGATTCGTGAAGTATTAAAGGATACAAGGCTTCCAGAAATCGTAGAGAAAAATCAACCAGTATATAATGAAGAGATAAAAGTAAGCGGAAAGGTTATTTTAAGCAATCGTATCCCGATTAAGAAGGATCATGAATTAATTGGAGCTGTCGCCATTTTCCAAGATCGTACGGAAGTAACAAAGCTTGCGGAAGAGTTAACGGGAGTAAAGAACTTTGTCGATGCACTGCGTGTACAAAGTCATGAGCATATGAATAAGCTTCATACGATAGCAGGTTTGATTCAGCTTGGTAAGGTGGATAAGGCCCTGCAACTTGCTTATAACACTTCCGAAGAGCAAGAGAATGTAGCGGATTTTTTAAATGAGACGATTAAAAACGATGCAGTTGCCGGTCTTCTGTTAAGTAAAGTAAGCAGAGGGAAAGAGCTTGGAATTCAAGTAAATATAGATCAAAATAGTTATTTAGAGGCTTTTCCGTATCAATTAGATCAACATGATTTCGTCGTACTATTAGGGAATTTAATAGAAAATGCATTTGGTTCATTTGAACAAATCGAGACCGTGAATAAAAGAGTGGATATTAGTATTGAGCAGTCAGAGGATGTGTGTGCAATCCTAGTCGAGGATAACGGATGCGGGATCAAAGAAGAACATCTACCAAAGGTATATGAGAAAGGATTTACCGTAAATAAACGCAGCGGGACAGGTTATGGTCTTTTTCTAGTAAAACAAATTGTTGAAAAGGGAAGAGGAGATATTCAGATTTCATCGATTGAAGGTGAAGGAACCTCTTTTATTATAACTTTTCCAATGGAGATGGAGATGGAGGTGGAATCGGATGGCATATAAAGAGACAATGAAAGTCGTGTTGATTGAAGATGATCCAATGGTTCAGGAAGTTAATAAAGAATTTATAAAAAGTGTAGAAGGATTTCAAGTCATCGCTGTCGCAAACGATGGTGAAGAGGGGATTCGTTTAGTCAAAGAAATGAATCCAGACCTCGTTATTTTAGATATCTTTATGCCGAAACAGGATGGAATAAAAGTACTGCAGGAAATTCGAAAACAAGAATTAGAAACGGATGTAGTGGTTGTGTCTGCAGCGAAGGACCGGGACACCATTAAATTCATGCTGCAAAATGGGGCGCTCGATTATATTATTAAGCCCTTTAAATTGCATCGTATGCAACAAGCGTTAGAGAAGTACCGCCAATATAGAATGAGTTTACGAGATTCTGGATCGATTTCTCAGGAGCAGCTTGATTTATTACTTCATGCTGGGCGTTCTGAGAAAACGGTAAGCAATTTGCCAAAAGGATTGAACGAGTTTACCTTAAATGAAATTGTAACGTATGTGAAAAAGCAAGAAGAACCTCGTTCTGCCGAAGAAGTGGCGCGTGCAATTGGGATCGCTAGAGTAACGGCCCGCCGGTACTTAGATTATTTAGAAAAAAGCGGTGCTATTCATTTGGCAGTTCAATATGGAGGAGTGGGAAGACCCGTTAATCGTTATGTATTTCGTGAAATAAAAAACTAAGACCAAAATGAACAAAACATTCGTTATGACCAGAATCTTCTCCATTTCCATTGTAAACGTTATCATTATATTACAAATAAGGGGTAGAAAAGTTTATAAAATGATGGGGGAGAGAAGGATGAAACGACTGTTTAAAAATTTAACCTTCCAAGTATTAACTGCCATTGCACTTGGTGTGTTAGTTGGATTACTTTGGCCAGGTGCTGGTAAAGCAATGAAGCCGTTAGGGGACACATTTATCAATGCGGTGAAAATGGTAATTGCACCGATTATTTTCTTAACCATTGTCCTCGGCATTGCCAAAATGGGGGATATGAAAAAGGTTGGGAAAGTCGGCGGAAAAGCTCTTATCTATTTTGAAGTTGTAACTACATTTGCACTTATAGTTGGTTTAATTGTAGTAAATGTTATGAAGCCAGGAGCAGGACTTAACTTTAATACCCTTGCCAAAGGAGACGTATCGAAATATACACAAGGCGGGGGACAAGGCATTAACTGGATTGATTTTGTAACCCATATCGTTCCTTCTAATATGATGGATGCGTTCGCGAAAGGCGATATTCTTCAAGTATTATTCTTCTCGGTTTTATTTGGGATCGGATTAGCGGCTCTTGGAGAAAAAGGAAAGCTAGTCATTGAATTCTTTGACAAACTTTCACACGTATTCTTTAAAATTATTGGCTATGTAATGAAAGCAGCGCCAATCGGAGCATTTGGCGCGATGGCATATACAATCGGTAACTTTGGCCTTGTTTCACTTTTACCGCTTGGAAAATTAATGATGTCCGTATATATAACGATGTTCTTATTTGTCTTCGTTGTTCTAAATATAATTTGTAAGCTATATGGCTTTAGTTTATGGAATTATTTGAAGTTCATTAAGGATGAAATATTAATCGTTCTAGGAACAAGCTCTTCTGAATCCGTACTACCAAGAATGATGAACAAGATGGAGCAATACGGATGTTCGAAATCTGTAGTTGGTCTCGTAATTCCAACAGGTTATTCCTTTAATCTTGATGGTACGTCTATTTACTTATCGATGTCAGTTGTCTTCTTAGCTCAAGTATTCGGTATCGACTTATCAATTTGGCAGCAAATCACGATTATGTTAGTACTTATGTTAACGTCTAAAGGAGCTGCAGGTGTAACAGGAAGCGGATTTATCGTATTAGCTTCTACCTTAACAGCAATGAAGGTTATTCCTATAGAAGGATTAGCATTACTTCTTGGCGTAGACCGCTTCATGAGTGAAGGAAGAGCAATTGTAAACTTAATCGGAAACGGAATTGCGACAATCATCGTCGCAAAGAGCGAAAATGAATTTGATCATGCGAAATATGCCGAAGTGGTTTCTGGTGTGAAAACATTTGACGGAGCGGAAGAAGTTAGTGCATAAGCGAAGTGAGGAAGGGACTATCCACTATTAATTGGTGGGTAGTTTTTTTGTTGCAGAGGCTGTTCAGCTTCATTTTTTTGTGTCCAAACTATTGACGCAACTCCAGAAATCGGTTGTTATATACATAATCAAAACAATTCTTGATTGAATAGGGGGAATAGAAATGATGTCTGTGAAAATACCAAAAGAGCAAAAAGAGATAATTATAGAAAATATTCAACGCTTTTTTGAAGAGGAAGATATGGAAAGGATCGGTAGCTTTCAAGCAGAGGCGTTAATCCATCAAATGATAAAAGAAATCGGTCCATATATCTACAATCAAGCAATTGCTGATGCAAGAAAGCTTGTTTTAGATAAGCTTACAAATATAGAAGAAGATTTATATGTACTGGAAAAACCAATTAAATAGAATTGACCCTGGAAAAGCGTATTCCAGGGCTCTTTTTTTGCTCAGAACTGCCATTCGTCGAGTGGTGGTTTTTGTCGATGAAACACGAAAAGTCGATAACCACTCCATTTTCGTTGATAAAGTAGTAATTTTCGTCGATAAACATTTCGTTTTCGTCGATAAAGTTGTAAATTTCGTCGATAAACCATCTATTTTCGTCGATAAAGAAATGCGGGGTATCTATTTTTGTGCTTAGAGCATGGCTTATTCTCCGAAAACGAAGAGAACCCCGCCGATAAAGTAATCGCGGTCTCCGTTTTGACCTCAGAATCTGCTTATCCGCCGATAAAAAGATAAAATCGCCTAGATTACAAAACAAATTGGACCCCTATAAAAGAGTATTTGACTCTTTTTACGCTTCGAAATACAATGGGAATAGAATTGCATACGCAAACTCATATTCTTTGATGAGTGGCGGAATTTTGTAGAGATTTGACTCTGTTTCGTTCGCCCGTTGTCCTTAGTTGGACAGCGGGCGTTTTTATTTGTAAAGGGGGATTTTTATGAAGAAATTTAAGTTTTCTTTATTAGTTTTATTTGGAGCCTGTAGCTATGGCGTACTTTCTACTATTTTCAAACTCGGATTTATGAATGGATTTTCTTCACATCAGCTATTAGGAGGGCAATATGTATTTGGATGGATCGGCTTGTTACTGCTCGTTCTTTTCTTTTCACGTCATACAGTGTCCAAAAAGCAAATATTCTCCTTATTAGCTGTCGGAATAACAATGAGTATGACTGGTATTTTCTATGCCATTTCTGTAGCGGAATTACCTGCTTCCATTGCCGTTGTTCTCCTTTTTCAATTCACATGGATTGGGGTAGTCATTGAAGCAATCGCAAATAAAACATTCCCAAGCCGCGAAAAAATCATATCTATTATTATTTTATTTACGGGAACATTATTTGCTGGCGGTGTCTTCGAAGGGCTTGGACAACATTTTTCAACTAAAGGCATTATTTTTGGATTACTAGCTGCTGTTTCTTTTTCCTTTTATGTCTTTGCAAGTGGACGCGTTGCGACAAATGTACCGCCCTATACAAAAAGCTTTCTCATGGCAACAAGTGCTACACTTATTGTCTGTTTATTCTTCCCACCAACATTTTTAATTGATGGTGCCTTGCAAGCTGGATTATGGAAATATGCTTCCTTTCTAGGGTTCTTTGGTGTTGTTGTGCCTGTCATTTGCTTTTCAATTGGTATACCAAAAGTAGGAACAGGACTAGGAACCATCTTAGGTGCAGCTGAACTACCAACAGCCATTATCGCTTCCATTACACTTGTTCATGAAAGTGTATCAATGATGCAGTGGTTTGGTATCGCTTGTATATTACTTGGAATTTTTACGCCGCAACTTCTTACTGCAAGAAAAGAGAAAACACGTTTAATCAACCAAAGCATCTAAAAAAGAGCACAATCATGTGCTCTTTTCACTTCTGTGTCCCATATAACTTTGCAACTTGTGGCTGTGCCCCTATTAGAGAAATGCGCCCGAAGTTTCATTCAATATCTTATTCACGATGTTTTTTCAGCATTTGTTGTAAGTGTTCTTCCGATTTCCCTTTTGGAATACTTAGGCTTTCCCAATTCGCATCTTTTAGTTGCTTGCCAATATAGACGATTTGTCCGATATGATAAGCATAATGAGCCATTTGCCTTTCGATCGCTTCAACCACTGTATGACTTTCACCGCGGATATAAATATTCTTTAGTAAATCCTGTTCTCCTAATTCATTTAGTGTTTTAAAAAGAGTATTCCAGCCCTTTTCCCAAATAGAAATCAATTCTTGTTTTGATGAGATATTATCCTCAAATTCTTGATCCCGATTCCTGTTAGGCTTTTCTCCATCTGTAGTTAAAAAATCAGTCCATCTAGATATCATATTTCCACTTACATGTTTTACTATAACCGCAATACTATTGGAAGCTTCATTGAAACCCCAATGAATATCTTCTTCTGACAATTGACTGATCGTATTATCTCCAAGGCGTTTCACATCATTAAATCTTTCTTTTACAACTTTTAGATACTCAATTCCAAGATTCATCAATGGTCCTCCTTACACGGTTGTACAAAAAGTAGCTCTTGATTCATTTCAACATCCTAATAAATAATTCCTAGAAGAATTTCAAGAGTGCCAAGATATATTAACTGCTATTGGAAATCAAACAAGGCAATCTATCATATCGTTTTAATACCCATGTGAGGAAGGAATGCTGGTTAGCGAAATAACCCAGCGAACCAAAGTACAATTAGATTACTTAAAAGCTTAATTGAACATATTAAAGAATATATGACAGATATGGATTGGAGTCGGTAAGCTATTTACTTTGAAGTTTGATTAGATGGAGGAATTATGGTGGTAAATGTATATAAATTTTATTTAAATGGAGAGTTTAAAGAAAGTGCTTCTAAAGAAACTATTGATATCTTATCTCCATATTTACATGAAGTAATTGGTCAAGTACAAGCAATTACTCGCGACGAAGTAGATGAAGCAATTGCATCTGCAAAAGAAGCTCAAAAATCATGGGCTGAAGCCTCCCTACAAGATCGCGCAAAATATTTATATAAATGGGCTGATGAGCTCGTAAATATGCAAGATGAAATTGCCGATATTATTATGAAAGAAGTCGGTAAAGGATATAAAGATGCGAAAAAAGAAGTTGTTCGTACTGCTGATTTAATTCGTTACACAGTTGACGAAGCACTTCACATGCACGGTGAGAGCATGATGGGTGATAGCTTCCCTGGCGGATCTAAATCTAAACTTGCAATCATTCAACGCGTACCACGTGGCGTAATTTTAGCAATCGCACCATTTAACTATCCTGTAAATTTATCTGCTGCAAAACTTGCACCAGCACTAAGTATGGGTAATGCTGTTATCTTCAAACCAGCAACTCAAGGTGCAATTAGCGGTATTAAAATGGTAGAAGCACTTCATAAAGCAGGTCTTCCAAAAGGACTTGTAAACGTAGCAACAGGACGCGGTTCTGAAATTGGTGACTACTTAGTAGAGCACGCTGGCATCGATATGGTATCGTTTACAGGCGGTACAAAAACAGGTACTCACTTAGCGAAAAAAGCTACTATGATTCCGCTTGTATTAGAACTTGGCGGTAAAGACCCTGGTATCGTATGCGAAGATGCTGATTTACAAGAAGCTGCAAAACATATCATAAGCGGTGCATTCTCATACTCTGGTCAACGTTGTACAGCTATTAAACGTGTACTTGTACATGAAAATGTAGCAGACGAGCTTGTTGGCTTATTAAGAGAGCAAGTAGCTGAACTATCAGTTGGATCTCCAGAAAAAGACAGTACAATCGTTCCATTAATCAACGATAAATCTGCTGACTTCGTTCAAGGTTTAATTGATGACGCTGCTGAAAAAGGTGCAACAATCGTTATCGGTAACAAACGTGAGCGCAACTTAATTTACCCAACATTAATCGACCACGTAACAGAAGAAATGAAGGTTGCTTGGGAAGAGCCATTCGGTCCAATCCTTCCAATCATCCGTGTTTCTTCTGACGAAGAGGCGATTGAAATTGCGAATAAATCAGAGTTCGGCTTACAAGCAAGTGTTTTCACAAAAGACATTAATAAAGCATTTGCAATTGCGAACAAAATCGACACTGGTTCCGTTCAAATTAACGGACGCACAGAGCGAGGTCCTGACCACTTCCCATTCATCGGTGTAAAAGGTTCAGGTATGGGCGCACAAGGTATTCGTAAGAGCCTTGAGTCTATGACACGTGAAAAGGTAACTGTATTAAATCTTAAATAGTTTAGAATAACAAGTGACCATGAAAAGAGGGAACGCTTCAACTATACCAGCTATGTACCTCCTGGGATGGAGTATTTTGGTCTCAGTAGTCCGAAAGCAAAGCGAGCTAAGAACGGTTTGCCTTTCAAAAGAACCAAGTTACCAAAGTTCAAGGATGCTGTATGAATTTTTATCAAAAGGCTTTTCTATCTCTTTTAATTCAAGTACACCAGGTGAACCATATTTGTTACAAACTATTCTTTCATAAAATTCCCCTCCAATTTTCTTTAGATTGATTTGTACAACAGAAAGATAGTGAAGCTTTATTAGGGAATATTTATGTATTTCTTAAGAGACCGATTTTTTCGTCTAAAAATAATATATTTTTATAAAAATTGAATTTATTTCCATATCCATTATAATGAAAAATAGGTATTCATAATAAAACACACGAAACATAATAGGAGGAAATCATGGGAAGATTAGTTCATTTCGAAATTCATGTGGATGACATGGAACGGGCAAAGAAGTTTTATGGAGAGGTATTCGGATGGTCATTTCAAGATTGGAGTGATTATGCGGGAATGCCTTACTTTGGTGCAGTGACTGGAAATGAAAATGAGCCTGGAATCAATGGAGCTTTAATGCAACGCCAAAGTGCTTCCCCAGTAACAAATCAGAGTTTAAATGCATTTGTATGTACAATGGGAGTGGAGGATTACGATGTAACGGAAGCTAAAATTATTGAAAATGGCGGGAAGGTCGCAATGCCGAAATATGCCCTGCCTGGAATGGCGTGGCAAGGATACTATAATGATACAGAAGGTAATATATTCGGAATTCATCAACCCGATGTGAATGCAAAATAGAAACCATGATAGGTGAACAAAAAATGGAAGAAAGTTTAATTCTTGATTATGAAGAACGACTTCGAGAAGCGATGCTAAATGGGGATGTTAATAGTCTTAATAATCTGATTAATGATAACCTTTGGGACAAATATTAACGAAGGAAGCCGATATTGAAGCACATCGTTCTGGAGTATTGAATTTTACTGATATCAAAATTTTAGACCAAAAAGTGATTCTATTAGAAAATTCTGCTGTAACTGTAACACGAGCTTTAAAAGGGATATTTGGTATAGAGCCAATTGAAGATGAAATGTATTATTCACAGGTTTGGCAAATGAATGAAGATAAATTAACAATCGTGTCAGGTCATTGTAGTTCAGTTCAGAAATAATTTTTTATTAAAGTAAAGGGTGCCTTTCTTCTTATCTCACTAGAAAGATTGTGAAATATTAATAGCCCTCCTTAAACAATTGTTTACATACTAATTCATTTCTACATCCTAATGAATAACCGCCTGGAATTTTCTTCAAGTATCTGTCCCTGGGGCTTCTTTTTTTCTCTAAACCGTCATTCGTCGAGTGACGGTTTTTGTCGATAAAATACGAAAAGTCGATAACCATTCCATTTTCGTCGATAAAATGGGAAAAATCGTCGATAACCATTCCGTTTTCGTCGATAAAGTTGTAATTTTCGTTGATAAACCATCTATTTTAGTCGATAAAGTAATCGGAGTCCGCATTTTCTGCCTCTGAACGTGCTCATTCGAGGAGAAACTACACCTTTTTCGATACAGGATACTAAAAGGAAGATATTACCGATAAAATAGACAATTTCTGTATATCGCTGTTACCATATAATAACAAGGAATGAGAAAACACGATCCGGTTGGTAGTCCGGATGCATCGATGTGAAACATTGGTGTCAGTAACCTTCCCCTCCTCGGGATGTCCATCATTCTGAGATTCTAAAATTCAGAGGAGGGAATCGTCATGATTTTGACGATTTTTCATGATGGTCAGTTTTGGGTTGGCGTAATTGAAATGCAAGAAAGCGGTAGACTAAAAGTTTACCGTTACGTATTTGGCATGGAGCCGAATGATGCCGAGGTATTGGATTTCGTAAAGTATCGGCTGCCTTCCATTATAGAAAGCAGTAAGCAGATGGGGATTCAGGATGAAAAAAAGCAAAAGAAAAGAATGAATCCGAAGCGTCTGCAACGGCAGGTAGCCAAGGAAATGAGTCAAAAGGGAATTTCAACAAAGGCACAAGAGGCGATGAAAGAGGCTATCGAACAACGTAAGGTAGAAGGAAAAATAGCGAAAAAACATCGTGACGATGCTTTTAAAAAAAGAAAGCTAGAAATCAAAAAACAAAAAGCTAAACAAAAGCATAGAGGACACTAGACTGATCACGACAAAAAAGTTGTTAAGGATTTCTTAACAACTTTTTTGTTGCTTAGAATTACTTTATTTTACAAAAATCCCTCTTTTGAGGAACTTAATATGAGATAATTAGATAGGAAATTGAAAATCAATGGAGACTAATCTTTTAATAGACTTATATTAAAGGTTGAAGAAGTCTTATAGAAATGATGATGTACATAAATTGTGAGGGGGGAATGCATTTGGCAAATTATGAACAAAAAGTCATTCATACAGATAGAGGTTCCTTTGAAATTTTTATTAGCGGGAATGGCAAACCCCTGTGTATCACACACCTATACCAAGAATTCTCCATTAGTGGTTCGGCATTTGCAGATTGTCTATCCCCCTTTTACAAAGTCATCTTAGTCAACTTGAAGATGGCTGGAAATTCATCAAAGCCCCGTTACTCAAATGAACTGACAATGGACGAGACTGTTAAGGACCTCGAAAGTATACGAACTGAATTAGGATACACAAAATGGTCTTTTGCTGGACATTCTACAGGCGGCTTTTTAGGGTTAACATATGCTGTCAGTAAACCACAGGTATTGGATTCGCTACTATTATGCGATACTTCGGCATCTAAGGAGTTTTTACATGCAGAGGATTGTATATATAACTTTAAAACTGGTAAACATCGCAAGGAGGTATCTAGGATATTCTTTACTTTAATGTTACCGTTTGCTTCGAAAACAAAAAAAGGGTTAGCTAGTAAGAAGTTGATAGAATTGTCTCTCTTTCAACCTGAAAGGTACAATGAGTATTTTAGTGATCGCTCCTTGAGTAAGATTATTAGAAAAAGAATGAGAGCGTATAACAAAGATCTTAAAACCTATGATGTTCGAGATAAATTAAAATATATTAATTTTCCTACTCTTATTCTTGGCGGTCAATATGATGTTCAATGTCCTATTTATTTCTCAAAGGAAATGCATAAATTGATTCCGGATTCTAAATTAGTAATTTTTGAAAACAGCAATCATTTTCCTTTTGTTGAAGAGAAGGAGTCTTTCCTAACAGCTGTTCGGGAATTTAATCCTATCTGAATGGGAAGCTATGTTACAAGCAGCTTCTAAACATTAAATCCCAGCTCCCTGTTCTCTATATTCTATAGTGGACAGGGAGTCGGGTTTTTTAAATTATTTCAATGTCTTCTTCACAAACAAAACAAAGATTAATAGACTAATAAACCCAGATGCAGCACAAACCATAAATAGCATTTGATATCCCATGAGCTGTGAAACAAATCCTAGAATAATAGATCCTAAACCAATCCCTAAATCAAAAGCAGTTAAAAATATAGCGTTCGCTACTCCTCTTTTCTCTGGTGGAGCTAATCGTAGCATTGCTATTTGAAGCGCAGGTTGTGCTGATCCAAATCCAATTCCGTACAAAATAGCTGTAATAATGAGTCCAACAAGCCCTTTTGTCATTGCTAGGACGAATAGTGCGATGATCAGTGTAAAAAGCGCAGGGACAATAATGAATCCTTCTCCACGTGTATCAGATATCTTCCCTGCAAGCGGTCTGATTACTGTAAGTGTGATAGCATACACTAAGAAAAAAGTACCAGCATTAACTTGAATGTTTGCAGCAAACAATGGTAAAAACGTTGTAATGCCACCAAACGTAATCGTTAGGAAAAATGTAACAATAGCGGCTGGTAAAAGTGCTTTTTCAAAAAATGAAATTGGTTTTTTTGCTGTACTTTGAATTGCTGGTATTTTTGTAGTAAGTGCAAGTATGAATGCAAGCAGTGCTAATGCTGTGCATAGAAGAAATAGATAATGAAATGAAAATGATTTTACTACCCAAATACCTACTATTGGTCCTAAAGCCATACCTAGAGTCATGGCAAGTCCATACCATCCCATTCCTTCGCCGCGACGAGATGGTGGAATCACATCAGTTACGGCCGTTCCTATCGAAGTTGTACCAATTGCCCAGCTAACTCCATGGAGGATACGTAATACCACTAAAAATATAACCCCTGTTACCCAATCATAAAAATACATGGTAATTGCAAAAAATAGTAGTCCGCTTATGATAAATACCCATCGACCATATCGATCCATTAATCCTCCAACAATAGGACGAAAAATGACTGCCGATATGGTAAACACACCTATAATAAATCCAACCTGCGATTCACTTCCTCCTAATTGTTTAATGAAAATAGGCAGTGTTGGCATTAGTAAATAAAAACCACTAAATAGTAATAATGCTGTAATGGTCAGCATGATATAGCTTTTGGTCCATAACCGTTCCATTGTACGATCATCCTTCTTTCTATCGTTTCATAAGTTGAGCAAATAAAAAAGCAGTACCAGCGCTATGAAAGTGTCGGTACTGCCATATGGAGGTGTGTTGTTAATTAAAATGTACTTGCTACTTTAACAGCTTTTTCAAGACCTTCGGCAATAATTTCTTCTGCTTTATCTGGGAATTCGTTGTGACCTTCAATTACTACTTTCTCTATATCTTTTGCACCGAAGAAGCCCATCATATTTGCTACATATTTAATAGCCATTTCCATTTCAGCTTTTGGTCCTTTAGAATATACACCGCCACTTGCGTTTAATAATGCAATTTTCTTATCTCCAATAAGACCTACTGGACCTTCTGCCGTATATTTGAATGTTTTCCCCGCACGGTTTAAGTAATCCATATATGTGTGTAATACAGCTGGGATTGTTAAGTTCCATAACGGAAAACCAAATACAACTTTATCTGCTGCAAGGAATTGATTTAAATATTTATCAGCAACCGCTACCGCTTTTGCTTCTTCTGCTGTTAAATCTAATCCTCTATCAGCCTTAAATGTGCCGTTAATCATATCTACTCCGAGATATGGTAATTCTTCCTTGTATAAATCAAGCTCTACCACAGTATCATTTGGATGTGATTCTTTGTAGCTTGCTAAAAAAGCATCATATAATTTCACACTAACTGCTTGTTCTGCTGGACGGTTGTTTGCCTTTACAAATAAAACGGTTGTCATGTTCTTTTCCTCCAATTACTCACTTTTATATTTACTAAAAAGGGTTCTAACCCCCATAGTTTCTTTTGTTTTTTGAATCTTATTCTCTGATAAAAACGGTAGTCAATTTGATTGACTACATTCCGTATAGTACAATAAGTTTTGGATATAGTCAACTTAATTGACTTCATTCTAGGAGGTTTTATGCATGAATCATCAAGAATTAGATCTTACATCACTTTTGTCATTATCCTATAGTACATTGATTTATGAACTACATGACAGATTAAGTGAGCTAGGATTTGGAGATATTAGACCTGCACATGGTTTTATGTTTAAACGTATGACTCCTAATGGAGCAACAGGTATAGAATTAGCTGAACAATTAGGAATTACAAAGCAAGCTGTAAGTAAAATGGTGGATTATCTTGAGAAAAGTGGTTATGTAACACGCCAAACTCATCCTACTGATAAGAGAGGGAAAGTTATTGTTCTGACTGAACGTGGCCGGTTAGTGATGCAGGCAAAAGAGGAGATAATAGCTGAAATCGAACAGCGCTGGATTGAAAACATAGGTGTGGAACGAATGCAAATGCTTAAAGAGGATTTAACAAAATTAGTTTATGAAGCAAATGAAGATAAATCATTGAGGTTACGACCTGTTTGGTAAATACAACATAAGAGCGTGTTTTGAATTAATCAAAACACGCTCTTTCTTTTTGTTCATTCGTATATCCTATTTCTGTGAGTGCATTTCTGGCACGTTGCTTCCTTCCATGATCATTTTATTAACAGCACTAAATAGCGCTTTTACCGAACTGGTCATGATATCTACGTCTATTCCGCAGCCCCAATACACCGTACCGTCTGCAGCGGTGATGCCGATGAAAGATACTGCCTGTGATTCCGATCCTGTTTCGAGTGCATGTTGTTTATAAACCAAATTTGTATACGTGACACCTAGATTATTTTGAATGCTGTTGCTGATGGCATCAAGTCTTCCGTTTCCGGTACCTTCGAATTCATGAATTCCTTCATTTGTTCGTATGGTTACGACGGTATGGAAGTCATCATCTGGCGTAATTCTATACGTGATAAACTCGATCGGACTCTTGATATTCACATATTCCTCTACGAATATGTCGTATATTTCATCCGGCATAAGCTCTTTGTGTAAACGGTCCGATACTTGTTTCACACGATATCCGAAGTTTTCCCGCATTACTTTAGGGAGGTCAAGGCTATATTTCTGCTCCAGAATGTAACCAATCCCGCCTTTACCAGACTGGCTATTAATGCGAATAATATCTCCTTCATACTCTCTGCCAATATCTTTCGGATCAATTAACAGATAAGGCACTGTCCAGTACTGACATTCTTTTTCCTCGCGCCATTTCATTCCTTTGGCGATGGCATCTTGGTGTGAGCCCGAAAATGCGGTAAAGACGAGTTCTCCGCCATATGGATGTCTTGCATGGACCTTCATTCTCGTTAGTCGTTCATATATAGGAATGATTGCAGGGATATTTTCAAAGTTGAGCTTTGGATTTACCCCGTGCGAAAACATATTTAGGGCAAGCGTTACAATGTCGACGTTTCCTGTTCTTTCTCCATTTCCAAACAGTGTTCCTTCGACTCTTTGCCCTCCGGCAAGCATTCCCAGCTCGCTATCTGCAACACCGGTTCCTCTGTCATTATGTGGATGGAGTGATAAAATGACATTGTCTCTGTAGTGTAGATGATCGCTGATATATTCAATTTGGCTAGCGTAAACATGAGGCATAGACATGGACACAGTAGCAGGGAGGTTGATGATGACTTTGTTCTCTGCTGACGGCTGCCATACATCCAGCACCCGGTTGCAAACATCAAGTGCAAACTCTACTTCTGTACCTGTAAAGCTTTCTGGGGAATACTGAAAGATAAAGTTTCCTTCGGTTTCCGCTGCATATTTTTTCAGCAGCTTTGCACCAGTTACAGCAATGTCAGCAATCTCTTCCTTGGATTTCTTGAATACTTGCTCACGCTGGGCGACAGAGGTTGAATTGTACAAATGTACAATCGCCTTGTTCACACCTTGCAACGATTCAAACGTTTTTTGGATAATATGCTCTCTTGATTGCGTCAGTACTTGAATGGTTACGTCATCCGGGATTAAATCTTGTTCAATCAATGTGCGCAAAAAAGCATATTCTGTTTCCGATGCAGCAGGAAACCCAACTTCAATTTCCTTAAAACCTAATTTCAAAAGCAGTTGAAAATATTCTAGCTTTTCCTCTAAACTCATGGGAACGACCAAAGCCTGATTTCCATCGCGTAAATCCACACTGCACCATACAGGAGCCTCTGTAATATACTCCTTCTCAGCCCATTTTTTGCTTTGAACAGGAGGCATAAAATAACCTCTCGCATACTTTTCAACATGTTTCATATTTACCAATCACCCTTTCACAGATAGTAATTTCTTCTGCATAGTAGATCTTGGAGCACAAAAAAAGCCCTTCATCTCTATGCTAGATAGAGACGAAAGACTTTTGTTATCTTCGCGGTACCACTCTAATTCATACCAAAAACGGTATGCACTCATGCAGATACGGGTTTTGAAAAACCTTATATCCTCCTATTGTAACGGTTAGGCTCCGTCTCCACTTACTCTTTCTCCATTTCAGCGAGCTACTTCAAGGCGAGTTCGGATTTTCTTTACGACTGTTTCACACCAACCAACAGCTCTCTGAACGTTTCAAAAATCTTACTATTCCTTTTCAACGTATTTAAATATACTTAGTAATATACTACATTGTTATTAAATTGTCAAACAATTCAGATAGTAAAAAAACTCAAGACTGATAATTATGAAATGGATTCACATCATTAAAAAGATAATCAATAAGTAAAGAGAATATAGAAATTACTAAAGGAATAAGCAAGCTGATTAGCGTTACTTTCGAATGATTGTTTAGCAGGAAATATACCCCTGTTGTATCGATCATTAATCGAAAGGCGATAAAAAGTATCGTATTTAAAGAACTGAAACTCTTTCGGGTTATTTTATAAATAAAAACATGTAAAATAGGGTATATAAAAAAAGAGTTGATCGTAAAAAAAGCAACGATTAAAACGGAGGCTATCATTACACTTTCTATATTTATAAAAGTGATGAAATTACTAAAATGATAGTTATTTTCTATTAAAATAATGAAGCCTAGAATCGATAATATAACTGAATTCATTATAGTTTCTCCACCTATTTACAATCGCAGAAGATAATGCTCGTACGATTTTTGGTATTATTTTATTCATCAATACAGGTTTTGGTATTGAGCTATTGATTCAGATTTTTCTTTATCTCAAAATACCCTGTTTTGTATAATTTTAACACAAAATAACCAACAAAAAAATCCTACCTCCAAGACGTATGTCTAGGGGATGGGATTTTATATTTTCGTGCAGTTTATTTAAAAACCAAGAAGGCAATAGTTCCAGAGATTTCTAAGAAGGTTAGGTATAGTAAAGTCCTGCTTGTCATAGGAACCTTCTTTGAAGAATTCATACCAGCTAAGAACCCTAAGTATATTTCGCCTATTAAAAGGATGCTAAATACTATAGCAAGAAATTTAGAAATCATATGGCTCTCTCCCTTCTATAAATATAAAACTATTGATTCTCCTCAAGTAAGCGAACTATTATTTATATCAAAAATCGGCCTGTTTTGTATAATTTTAACATAAAAAGCAAAATAAAAAGGAAAAAATTTACAACAAAAAAATCGTATCTCAGACGAATGTCGAGGGGATACGATTTTTTTCGTCATCGCATATATTTTTATTACTTCAATTCATCTGGAAGCGCAAAAGCTCCATCTGCAAGTTTTGTAAATGGGACCACTTCTGTTACAGAATCAACATGCAAGGGTCCATAAATATGAGGATACTCTTGTCCGTTAGTTGCTATCTCATACTTAATTTCCGCCTGTACGAGTGCAGGATCAAGAATTAACAACACTAGATCAGATTCATTTGTAAAGTGTTTATTCGCTACCTGAATAGACTGATTTAGAAACGAACAATGTATAAATCCTTCCTCAAGTAAAGATGGTTCCTTCCATTCCTTCTGCATTTTAAAAGCTTCCCAGTTTGTACGTGTCATAACTTTCGTGATTGTAAGCATAATTGTATATTCCATCCTTTTTAGAAATGTAAATTCTATTGTAGCATATGTATGTTGTTTTCATTTTTTCATCCAGTGTTGTCATATTATAAATATGTAAAGCTAGCATTTGTTTTTGCTTCCGCATTATAATGGATGATACTGGAGGAGGGGTAAAGTGGATTTGATTCCAAAACGAACAGAAACGTATCGACATCAAAGTAAGAAAAAACAAGGGCAGCTCGTACTTGTCATAGTATGGGGCTTGTTCCTTTGTATGAATATATTTGCAGAGAATCTTGACTCGCTTCTGACCCTTAGAAGTCTTGATTTTCATTGGAATTCATCGCCGAATTATATGTCATTTTTTAATATGGTGGATATTACGGAAATTCATTCTTATTGGTTTCTCGTTAAGTCAGGGCATTTCATCGGCTTTGCCATCATGAATTTGCTGCTGTATAACCTGTTAGGAAGCTACAAAAAGTCAATTGCTATTACAATTAGCTTCGCGGTAGGGTCGGAAGTGCTGCAGCTGTTTTTTGGCCGAGATGGGCGTCTGTATGATGTAGTGATTGACTCTATGGGGGTGTTAACGGAGTATTATTTTTTGAGGAAGATAAGAAAGAGAAAATAGTAATTAGGAGAGGGTCCTTACGATGAAACCATTTTGTTTCTATGTAAGGACTTCCTTTTGTCACACGAAAAGGGAGCGATTCCTTTCCAGTAATAATTTTCTAAATATTTTAAATAATGGGAGTTATTTTCCTTGAATGTTCTATATAGAGAACATATAATGAGATTAGTTTCCAATAAAGAACAAAATAGGTGAAATGAGGATAGAACGAAGTCGAAAGGAGGTGTATATGATGAAAGAAGAATTGGAAAAGGTGCTTCGGCCAATGGTACTTAGTCATCAACCGGTTCGTTTTGAAACCTCTCAGAGTGGCGGACATCATGGCGATGATGGGCATCATAATGGTAATGGTGATGATCAGGGCGAAAATAATAATAATCAGGGCGGTAATGGCGGGAATCACGGACATGGTAAAATCGGCGGAGGATTTTCTTTTTAAGGTAGCGGATCAATGGACTTGTCCGTTGATCCCTCTTCTATCCCGCTATGAATGAGAAGTATGAGACTAGCCCACAAGCAGGGGATAACTCTACTTTTGGAACATTTCACTTTATCGTTTTGGCCGCAGGGAGGATGTCTAAGTGAAAAGATATATACAAATCGGGGAGCATATTTTTCAGATTAACAGTTCTTCTATTCGTATTATGAATCTATTTGAGGAAAATTTTCATATCGTTGTCGATACACAAAACCCTCATATGGTCATCGATATGGAAGATGGTTATGGCGTTCCATTTATTAATCATGATGTAGAGATTACGAAGGAAGAAAACAGCATCTGTTACCTAAGAGCAGATTATTGTATTGAAGTAGATGATGTGTTTACAACGGCATGGGTGCGTGTCCACAATGGATTTGCTCTCAAACATGCATTAATGAATTTGTATAGTTCATTTATTGTATATAACGAGTGGGGTTTGCTGATTCACTCTTCTTGTGTGATAGAAGATGGACAAGCCCATATATTTGCAGGAAGGTCTGGTGCTGGAAAGTCTACGGCGGCCAAGCTCTCATCTCCCCGGGTTCTTCTTTCTGATGAAGCATCTATTGTGAAAATTGATGGGGATGAGGTTACTGTATTTAATTCTCCCTTTCGGAGTGAGCTTGAAGCAACTCATTCTTCAGAAAGCAAACTGCTTGCAAGCATTCAATTACTTGTACAGGATCTTGAGAATAGTCGTCTGCGAATAAGCCAAGTAGATAGCCTTCTTCAATTATTGGATAAGGTGTTTTATTGGACGTGTGATGCGGAAGAATTGAATCGGATTTTTGCATTGCTTAAGCAATTGGTTCGAATTACGCCAGTATTCGAGCTGCATTTTCAAAAGAATCATACATTTTGGGAGTTGATAACGTCATGACGAGCTATGTTCGTAAGCAACAGTTTGATGCCGTTCAATTTGAGAAAGAGTGGATCATTTTAAACAGCGAAGCTTATACGGTTACGAAGTTAAATGAAATAGGCGGCCTCTATTGGTTATTACTCAGTGAGGCGCAATCAGCAGCTTCTCTTGCGCACTTAATGCAAAATGAGTACGGCTATGAGCAGGATGAACAAGACATTAAGTTGTTTCTAGATGATTTAATGAAATATGGATTGGTTCAATATGCAGGTTAGCTGCGTCGCATCCTATGCAATCGTCAAAAGGATGGAAAAGATAGGTGCGGTAGAGCTTCCTGCTACTGGATATAGCATGTTTCCTTTGATTAAACAAGGAGATATTTGCAGATTTGTCTCTTGTAATACTGAGAATTTGAAAAAGGGAGATATCGCCCTTTTCTATACTGCATCTGGGCAGCTCATTGCCCATCGTTTCTATCAAACGATTACTCATCAAGACAAGGTGCAATATTTGTTTAAGGGCGATACGAATATCAGGTTTGATGAGCCAATTGATAAGGAACAAATTATAGGGGAATTGGTAACGATACAGAAAAAGAGAATAATAATAGATATGAACAGCCGCATGATACCGATCTGGAACCAGATTGTGTATGTTCCCGTTATGTCTAGATTGTTGAGGAAATATATTAGGCTAGTAAAAGCATAATCGAATGGTTAGGAGTGCGATTATGATAGGAAAGAAAACAGGACGAGTCAGCGAGAAACGAAGGGCTTCCATTCAGGATATAAAGAGAACCTATGCGTTATTGCTGCCCTATATTTTAAAACACAAAGCGGTATATATAGGCCTATTGTTCTTGTTGTTTATAAATATTGGCCTAACTATTGCATTTGCTTGGTTTTTTGGTGCTATAACGGACGCTGCGGTGCAGGGAGATATAGAACGAGTCAAGACACTGATCCCTATCGGAGCGATGCTCATTGCTGTTAGTATACTGTCTACTATTGGGAATACCTATCTGGAAGCTGTTTCGGTACAAGCTGTCAAACGAGATTTGAAGGCACAATTGTTTAAACACATTTGTCTATTACCCGCTCATAAGGTAGCAAATGTCCATTCAGGTGAGTACTTGACCCATTTTACCAATGATATAAATAGTATAAATGGTGTCATTGGAAGCAGTTTGATAAATTTTATAAAGCTTCCTCTTATTTATATTTGTATATTTGGTTATTTAATTCGTATAAACTTGCAATTATCTCTTTTATCCTTTTTTATCATTCCAATTGCCGCCTTGGCGGGTGTTGGTTTTGGCCCCGTACTTCGCAGGAATACGAGAAGAATCTATGAAGTAATTGGAAAGACGAGCAGCTTGCTAAGTGAAACGTTTCTCGGTCTTCCGATTATTCGATCCTTTCTGATGGAACGCATGATGTATCGTTTTTATGACAGACATAATCAAGAGCTATACGATTTGGAATTAAAGAACGCCCAGCTGCGCGGCTGGTTTCGTGCAGGGAGCAGGACCGTAAGCATGGTAACCTTTCTTGGCAGTCTTTGTCTCGGCGCTTATTTCGTAGCAAATCAGGCGATAACCGTTGGGATGCTCTTAACCTTTATTAGTTTAATCGATCATTTGATTTATCCGGTTACAGGTCTTGCGGGCCAATGGGGAGGATTTCAACGGTCCGTTTCTGCAGTAGAACGAATTGCAAATGTACTCGATCAGAGCATTGAATCTACGAGTTTACCAGCCTATATCCCGCCGACTAACAAGCACCAGTCTATATCGTTTCAAAACATTACGTTTAGTTACGATGGAACCCGTAATATTTTTGAACAGTTTCATCTGAATATTCCGGCAGGGAAAGTGGTTGCGATCGTTGGTTCCAGCGGGGCAGGGAAGTCAACCTTGTTCCATTTGCTGCAGGGCTTCTATAAGCCGCAAGCAGGGGGAATTTTACTAAATGATGTCCCAATCCATGAGCTTTCTCCTTCTGAACTGAGAAGCTGTATTTCCTACGTGCCGCAGGAAACGTATTTGTTTGCTGGGACGATTCGAGATAATTTAATGCTAGCTAAGCCTCAAATTACTGAAGAAGAGATGATTACAGCTGCAAGGAATGCGCAAATTCATGAATTTATTCAGTCGCTTCCGAACGGTTATGATACCGAAATTGGGGAAAGAGGAATGAAGCTCTCAGGCGGACAAAAGCAACGAATTGCGATTGCACGTGCAATTTTAAAGGACGCGCCGATTCTGCTTTTGGATGAAGCTACGTCTGCACTTGATAGTGAAACGGAGTATGACGTACAGGTTACACTTCAGAACGTTATGCAAAACAGGACCACACTTATCATTGCGCACCGGCTTTCTACCATTCAACATGCTGATGTAATTGTCGTATTAGAGCAAGGAAAAATTGTACAGATGGGGAATCACCAAGAACTTATGCGGCGAAAGGGACTCTATCGAAAATTAAACCGAATCGTCGTTTCGTAGGAAAGGAGAAACTATGATTATTACTTTGCTACAATCTATCTATGATCCAAATCGAACGCTGCCTACTGAAGTGGAGTTTTATGAACAGGTCATCGAAGATATTGAGCATTTTGCCGTTTCTTCGCAGGTGTACTGGCTCTTAAAGGAACAAGATCGACTTTCCCAAACACCGGCTTTTTTTAGGGAGCGGCTTAAGAGAAAGTATGAAGAGGCCTTGTATCAAAGTATGTTTATTAAAAATCAACTGGAACAGATTTTAAATAAAATGGAAGAAATGAAGATTGAGGTTATTCCAATGAAGGGAGTTACCTTTGCGGAAAAATACTTTGGCTATTTTGGGGCAAGATGGACGTCAGATATTGATTTGCTTATAAAGCCAGCTCAGGTTGAGCAAGCCATTGCTTGTGTGAAGGAGCTGAGTTTTACAACGGAAGACTCAAGGGATATGTTTAGCTATGACTACGGATTTAGTAAAATACTACCTGGCTCTCCATTTTCAGTTCCCGTTGAACTGCATGTCGACATATTACGAAGGGATACATCCAAACTAGAAATTGCAGACTTTTGGAAGGATGCTGCGCCTTATCAATCTTATTCGTATGTAAAAGAATTCTCAGACTTGCATACTTTTTATATGATTTGTCTGCACGGTTGGAAACATAGCTTTACATCAATGAAATATTTTATCGATATTATGCAATTGATGTATACCATGCATGAAAGCCTTAATTATAAAGAGCTGTTTCAAATGGCAGCGGCTCATAAAACCGTCAAGCGAATGAAAAATACGTTATCGACTGTCTATACGCAATTTCCTCAGTTAGAGGAAATCCTGCCATATCCATTTCGGAAAACGCATACAAAGTGGTGGAGTTACCAAGCGATCAGACGAGCAGAGATGAAAGAAATGACACCATGGCATTATATGGTCATGCTCTATAGTGTAAGTATTGATTTTGACCAAGCTTCTCACGGATTTACTACACTGCAGCGCATGATTCTACCATCTAAAGAATCTATTTCATTCAGCCTTGGTCATCCATGTACACGAGGCGAATTGCTAGCAGAATACGCAAAAATCTATAGAAGAAGATTGCATAAACTATCGCGGGCTTGCTTCTCTGTATTAAAGTAGAGTTTTTCTTCACGTAATATGAAATTTATGTTAAATTATACCTATAATTTACAATTCGTTCATGATAAACCCCTATACGGAAAAGATGGAGGTAGAAAGGTGAAGGACGTACGAATATGTGATCTAGACGAAGAGTGGGTAAACCTAATACTAGAAGCAAAAAATATGGGGATTACCATTCAAGAGATTCAAACATTCTTTAGCCAAGCTACTGCAAGGAAAGAGAACAGCTCGATGATCCCGAAAGACGAGCAGCAGGGTTAAATTACTGCTGGTTATTCCGTTTCCATTTTGTAAACTCCATGAACTGCTTAAATTCTTCTTTACTTATTTCTAATTCTGTTGCTTCTTTTATTAACTCTAACCATTCCGTGTCAATTGGTTCTTTTGCTTCCTCTTTGTCTTGATTTAGTAATGTATGGATATCCACTTGAAGTACGATAGCAATTTTCTCTAATATCTGTATCGAAGGATTTGACTTCAAATCTCGTTCTATCGTACTTAAGTATGATTTTGCAATGCCAGTACGGCTTGCTACTTCCGTTAGAGAAAGCCCTTTTTCTAGCCGTATTTTTTTTATATGGTAGCCAATTGACATACAATCACCTTTTTCTCCGTTCGTTATTTTATTGAAGCTTATAAAAATAATGAAAGCGTTTTAAACCATGTCTATTTTATCGCTCACTTTCATTGGTTTCATGTTCATTCGGAGGAAGGGAACATGAAATGTGAAAGTATAAGGCAAGAATCGTACATGTTGAAATAAGTTGGTTTTGGAAAATACGGGAATAATGTTATATTTTGTTGAATTATATCTCCAATTGTAATCAATAGTACACTATTTTTAAACTTTGGTAAATGCTGTAATTTTATTTTCGCCGTTCTCCCACATCGAAAAGGAATGTGGGAGATTTTTATTCTGCTAGAAAAAGTCCCCACCGAGGGAAATTTCACTTTATATTCCTCCTCTACATAGCCATGTTCAGTTTTTGCTCAGAAGGGTCTTTATAATTACTAGTATGATAGAGATAAAATTGCTTTTATGGTAATCAGGAAGAAGAACGTGAAATTTATCTGTAAGTGGGGGAAGGTAAGTCATGAAGTTTAAAATAAAAAGAATCTTGGTAAATAAGCAAATAACGGAAATCGATGAGGAATGGTTAGACTTGATTCTGGAGGCAAAACAAATAGGTTTGACAATTAGCGAAATTCGAGCATTTTTCAGGGCAAGCTATAAAAGAAACTAAGTAGTAAATTTTAGAAAAAAATCTACATACGAAAATAGTAGATTTTTTTCTAAAAATTTAGCAATACCAGTGTGTATCCTCCTTCACTGGATTTGTTCCCGTTCACTTTTCCGAAGTCCCTTAAACACGAGCTCATAAGAATGATCGATATAACTCATAATTTCCTCATCCGGGATACTGCCATCGATGATAACCGTATTCCAATGCTTCTTATTTAAATGGTAACCCGGCTTCACTGCTGGATACGTATCACGAAGAACGTCACTTCGAACCGGATCACATTTCAAGCTAATCGTAGGAACTTCATCTTCGTTAGACAGAAGAGCAAACATCTTATTCGCCACCTTCATCACATGCGGCTGCGGCCCAAATGGGAAATCCTCAATTGTCCCCTTTTGTTGTAGACAATATTCACGCAATGCTTGGAAATTCATGGCGTATCCTCCTTATGGAAGTTAGTATAGATTTAGTATACAAAAGATAGATGACGGGAGGGGATTTGAGTGTATTTTCCATCAAAAAAAGATGTATGGGTATATCCTATTTATTGGGGATGTGTAATTGTTTGTTTAATTCCATTAGTTATAGGAAGAGACTACGAAGCTCTTTTTTTCACACTACCTTTTGCAATCCTATTAGTATGGAGTTGGTTTAAAACAGGATACAAAATAAATAACGAACTACTAATTATTTATTATGGTCCTATAAAAAAGAGAATTTTAATAAAAGATATTAAAAAAATTACACAAACAAAAAATCCGTTAGCATCTCCTGCACTTTCAATGGATAGGCTTGAAATCATGTATGGTTCTGATTTTGGAATGGCACTTGTTTCTCCTAAGGATAAACAAAAATTTGTATCTTTATTGAAAAGCATGAATCCACATATTGAAGTGGATAGCAGATTAAATTAACGAGTAGAGTGATACGAGTTTTAGAGAGAAAAAGGACCACATCCAATTAAAATCCTAGGGATGTGGTCTTTTTAAAATCTATTATAATTGTTTAGTACCACTTCCATGCGTACCAGACTGTCAGTACATTAATCACAAGTCCTACAAAGATCAAAAATTTGTCATATGCAGAAGGGTATCCAGGTAAGCCCATTAGATTAAAAACAAAAAGAACAATAGCAATGATAATGTTTAACCAGCGATTCACAGGAGTATTCAATATGATGGACAGGAAAACCATTACAATTGGAATCAACATGAATATTGCGATTCCTAAATACATCCCTTGTGTTATTTGTCTGCCTCCAATTTCTCCAGGTTTAAAGTCTCCGCTATAAATTCGCAGTACATCCCCCAAAAGATAGGTTAACATTAGTGCCGTCCATAATGCCGAAAGCTTTATTTTCACATCTTCCATTTCATCATCTCCAGTGTGAATGAACTCTTCATACAGTGATGACAACTTTTCCTTGGGAGTGTCCTTCTGCAAAATATCTGAGAGCATCTGGGACCTCACTCAATTTATAACGTCTATCAATAAACGGTTTTACTTTGCCAGCTTCAATAAGTTCTTTCATAAAAACCAGATCCTTTTGGTTTGGTCTTTGTATAATGCTTCCCATTTTTTTACTCCCTGTCATTGAAATCCAAGGACTCATGAGCATGGCTTGGGAAATTTGAGCCATTGACCCTCCGGTAGCGATATAAATTCCATTGGGACGTAATGCTCGTTTATAAGCTGAAATCGGTTGATATCCATTAGCAGCAAGAATCAGGTCATAACGTTGCTTGTTTTTAGTGAAATCTTCCCTCATGTAATCAATGACATGGTCTGCACCAATCGACCGTACAATGTCTACATTTCTTGTACTGCATACACAAGTTACTTCAGCCCCGAAGGATTTGGCAATCTGTACAGCAAAAGTACCCACACCACCAGAGGCACCATTAATCAAAACTTTTTGTCCAGACTGAATCTTGCCTTTATCCCGAAGACCCTGCAGGGCAGTGACTGCCGCCATTGGTACCGCAGCTGCTTCCTCGAAAGATATATTGGCTGGTTTTCGTGCCAATGCATGTTCAGGTACAGATACATACTCAGCAAAACCACCCCATCCACAAGCGGCAAGGTCCCCAAATACCTCATCGCCTGGTTGAAACTGCTTGACATTTATACCGACCGCTTCAACTAGGCCAGCTATGTCACCTCCGGGTATTGTGTACTTTGGTTTTAGAAGCCCGGACCATAGGCGGGCTAAGAACGGTTCTCCTTTCACGAGAGCCAAATTACCATAATTCACGGATTAGGCTTTAACTTTTATTAAGACTTCATCGTCCTTGGGAAGAGGCTTTTCTACCTCCATGAATTCAAGAACATCCGGTGATCCGTATTTTGTATATACAATCGCCTTCATAAATAGTATTCCTCCCATATTTTTTCTCGCATTAGCGAAGTGTTCCTATTTCATACAGGTGTCCGGCGCTTTATATCTATCATTTGTAATCGTATCTAGTACCTGTGTTACAACCTTAAGGACGCTCGTTGCAACCTCAATTTCTTTTCTTTTTAGTTATAAAAATACCCTTTTGAAAATCATATCGAAAGGGGTGAACCGGCGCAATGGTTTTCAGAATAATCAAACATTATTTATATTTACCAGTTTGAGATGCTTCAGGTGAAGCTATAACGGTGAAAGTATGAGTACGGAGGAAGAAAGAGTGCTCACTGGAATGTTTTAACGGCGGAAAATGAGGTTTTAACGGCAAAACTACCCAGGTTAACGGCAAATTTCCAAGATGTAACGGTGAAAGTGCAGGAACAGAGGAAGAAAGGGGTCTCTCGAAATGCGTTAACGGCGAAAACGGAGAGTTTAACGGCGAAACGAACTAGGTTAACGGTGAAATTCCCAGTTGTAACGGCGAAAGTGCGGGAACAGAGGAGGAAAAAGGCCGCTCGGAACAAGTTAACGGCGAAAACGGAGAGTTTAACGGCGAAACTCAACAGGTTAACGGCGAAATTCCAAGTTGTAACGGCAAAAGTACGGGAACAGAGGAAGAAAAAGGCGCTAGGGAATAAGTTAACGGCGAAAACGGAGAGTTTAACGGCGAAACGAACTAGGTTAACGGTGAAATTCCCAGTTGTAACGGCGAAAGTGCGGGAACAGAGGAAGAAAAGGGCCGCTCGGAACAAGTTAACGGCGAAACTCAACAGGTTAACGGCGAAACTCCAAGTTGTAACGGCAAAAGTGCAGGAACAGAGGAAGAAAAAGGCCGCTCGGAACAAGTTAACGGCGAAAACGGAGAGTTTAACGGCGAAACGAACTAGGTTAACGGTGAAATTCCCAGTTGTAACGGTGAAAGTGCAGGAACAGAGGAAGAAAGAGGTCTCTCGGAAAAAGTTAACGGCGAAAACGGAGAGTTTAACGGCGAAACTCAACAGGTTAACGGTGAAATTCCCAGTTGTAACGGTGAAAGTGCGGGAACAGAGGAAGAAAAGGGCCGCTCGGAACAAGTTAACGGTGAAAACGGAGAGTTTAACGGCGAAACTCAACAGGTTAACGGCGAAATTCCAAGTTGTAACGGCAAAAGTGCGGGAACAGAGGAAGAAAAAGGCCGCTCGGAACAAGTTAACGGCGAAAACCGGGGGCGTAACGGCGAACCCCAAAAGATTAACGTCAGAAACCAAAAAATAAAATAATAACACTTTTTTTGATTTATTCTGTCAATTATCTTATCTATTATTTAAAGTAATTTATAAATATAGTAAACTAAAGATAGGGAAATATTAGGTTAGGATGATGAAATTATGGAGGGAAAAGTAGAGCCCATTTTATTTTCGCTATTGCTTATGGTATGGAGTTCTATGAGCTTGCGGCGTAATAAACGTTCAAATGATCAAACGTCACGTTTTTTTTATATAACAATTTTGGTGCTTTCGAGTGTCGCCTCATTGTTTGAATTTGTTTGGTGGTATCGTACTCACGATGAGATGAATCTTCTTGTATTGATTTCGGTGTTGTGTTCGTTTGTCTTTGTTATTTGGAATTGGAGACGGAAACAGGATGATGCTTGGAGCCCTGAAATGAATAAAGTGGATAATCGGTATTGGCAGCTTATTGAGCATTCATCTAGTCCGATTTTTATTGAGGTGGATGGGAAGATTGGTTATGTGAATGCTGCTGGTATGCGACTTCTTGGTGTTTCTTCTTATTTTGATGTGATTGGGAAGCGTGTTGTTTCTTTTCTTGAGCTTGATGGCAATCAGCAATCCTCTTTCTCAGCTCGAATAAAAACATGGTGTTTTTCAGAGGAAGTAGTACATAAGAGTAATGGTAAGCGTGCGATTGTGGAGATGTTTGTGAGAGATATATTGTTTCAAGGGAAGCCTGCTGTGAAATATGTGATGAATGATGTGACGGAAAAGCGTGAGGCGGAGCAGAAGCTGGAGGCTTTCTTCACCAATTCTGCGGATCCGATGTTTATTATGGATTTAGGTCAGAGGATTGTGCAGGTTAATCCGGCTTTTGCGAAGTATATTCATCATCAAGAGGAAGAGCTGCGCGGGAGTCATGCTTCTATTTGGTTTGATTTAACGGATGCGAAAAAGCAGGATTTGTTCAAGAAGGTTACGGGCGGTTCGGTTTTGCGCGGGATTGATACGCATATAAGAAAAGCAGATGGGGCAATGGCTCCGGTAAATGTTACTCTTTCGCCGATTCGGGATTGTGAGGATACGGTTACGATGGTTTCGGTTGTCATTCGAGATATGAAGCTGCAGAAGGATTACGAGGATCAGTTAAAACATATGGCATTCATTGATAGCCTAACGGGGATTGCGAACCGCCGGTCGTTTGAGGATCGGATTAAATCACTTATTCAAGAGAATACGCCATTTGCTTTGTTTTATTTGGATTTTGACCATTTTAAATGGATTAATGATTCCTTTTCCCATGAATGCGGCGATCTGTTTTTGAAGGAAGTAGCCCATCGGTTAAAGATGGTCGTGCGGGATACGGACTTTGTAGCTCGTCTTGGCGGAGATGAATTTGCGCTTCTTCTTTCTAACTTAAAGGAAGAGGAATTGATCGTTATTTCCAATCGGATTTTGCTTGCCTTTCAAGGTCCCATTATTTTTCAAAATCAATCTGTTGTTTCTACAGCTTCCATTGGAATTTCAATGTTTCCATCAGATGGCATGACGGCTGATGAGCTTCTTCGTCATGCAGATTCAGCCTTGTATATTGTGAAAGCGAAATCAGGAAATGATTACCGGTTTTATGATCAAGGTAATAAGGTAAAGCGGAGGACGAAACTGGAGAAGGAATTACCACATGCACTGGAAAGACAAGAAATTAGCCTGGCGTATCAGCCGCAGTTAGGTACAGATGATGATACCATTATCGGTATGGAAGTGTTTCTGCATTGGAATCATCCAGAGTATGGCCCGATTTCATGGATTGAGTTCGTCCCGATTGCCGAAGAGGAAGGCTTTATTGTAGATCTTACACTTTGGGAGCTTCGCGAAGCTTATCTGCAAATACAAGTATGGAATGATGCTTACCATTTACAAATGAAGGTTGTTATGGGTATATCATCGAAGTTGCTGGAATGCAGTAAATTTACAGAGAAACTAAAGAGCATGCTTCAGGATTTGCATGTTCCTCCTAATCAAATTATTTTAGAGATAGCAGAGCACGGCCTAATGAGAAATAAAAAGAACAGCCTTGCCTTCTTAACGGAAATGAAGCAACTCGGTGTTCTTGTTGTGCTTGAGAAATTTGGAAATGATTTTTGTTCGCTTGTACATATAAATGAAATGGATATTCGTTTATTAAAAATGGGTCAAAGTTATACTTGCAATTGGTATCCATCCTCAGACGCAACGTTTTTGGAATCCATTATTCAGCTAGGAAATAAATTGGATCGTTTCCTATCTGTAGACAGAGGTAAGATAGAAAATAAGAATGCGCAAGGTTTTTACTATAGTCCGTCCTTGCCGGCTGGTAAAGCCGAGGAGTGGATTGCTCAGCATGAAGGTGAAACAGTGAAATAAAAAATTGAACCTCCGCTTACTTAGGCGGAGGTTCGTTCGTAAAAAGCATCTATTTCAATACATCATACACATCATTTTTATTTACCATGGAAACGAAGCCTTTGGATTGGCTATAGCTACTTGATGCCCTGTTAGGAGCGACTGTGAATACTTGTAATGTGTTCTTTTGACTTTGGAAATAGCTGATCCAGTTTTGGCTCCATTCATCTTTCGCGATTATCTTACTATTAAAGTCTTCCCATAAGACGGCATCAAGATATGGGAGAGAGGTTGTTTTCACTGTGTCGAAGCCCCAGTTTTGCATAATGAGTAAGTTTGGATTTGTTGCCTTTATATCTTTTAATAACGCAGTATAGCCATTGCGAAGGTTTGCTTGATCAATTGGCTTGTCATAGAAATAATCATCAATATCGCCAACTGTATCTAGGAAGACGCCATCCATGCCTTTTTGCGCGACTTGTTCTTTTACCTTCGTTAATACGACGCTTCTGTAATGAGGATTCGTTATATCCATTATATATGTATTCCACTGCGGAATTTGCATTTTACTACCATTATAATAGTAGTAATCAGAATCAGTAACTTGATTAATATGTTGAGATTCTAATTCCATTACACTTACATAGCCAAGAACCTTCGTGCCAGATTTTTTAAGCTGGCTAATTTGTTCTTTTGTAAAAGCATATGGCTCAATGATAACGGTGTTATATTGGGAGAGCTTTTGAATAGCAGTTGCAGTTGCATCGCCATAATAAATAGTAAAGCTTTTTGATGTTAGTAATGGGTTGTTAGGTGCAGCAAATGCTGCTGCATTTGGCATACATAATGCAGCGACTAGTGTGATGATTGTAGCGAATCGTTTCATAGCCATTCTCCTCCGGTACGATTTTTCTCCTAAACTGTATAGAAAATACGGCAGCACAGCCATCCTAGCTAGTAGCCTTAGATCTGTTGCTTTGCGTCCCTGCCTTTGGGCAGGTTTGCCATTAAGAGGAATATTTTGTTTCATCCCGCTTTAACGGGCAGTAAGACCCCCACTTCAAGGCCTAGAGAAATCGGAGCAGGATAAGTGGGGGACAACTGCCCGTAAAAGTCCGTATTGGCCTTTGCTAACCCTCGGTGGGGGATAAGAAAAACCCCCACCGAGGGAAGTTTCACTTTAACTATATTATAGTAAAAATGGAACAGGTTTCAATTGAACCTTTGTGAAGATTTAGTTAACTTGCAATGGTTTGTAGCCATCTTTGTTTTGCGATTGCCAGTTCCATGAGTCCTTACACATGTCATCGAGTGTTCGTGTAGCCTTCCAGCCAAGCACGTAATTGGCTTTGGATGGGTCAGCAACACAAATGGCAACGTCTCCAGGTCTACGTTCTGTAATACGATACGGAATTGTTTTTCCGGAAACTCTTTCGAAGGCTTGTACCATTTCCAGCACGCTATAGCCAGTGCCTGTTCCAAGGTTAAATGGCTCTACCCCAGTTGTATGAAGGATGTGTGCAAGGGCCTTTACATGTCCGTTTGCAAGATCGACTACATGGATATAATCTCTAACACCGGTTCCATCCTTCGTTGGATAGTCGTTGCCAAAGACACGAAGCTCCTCTAATTTGCCTACAGCGACTTGGGTGACATATGGCATGAGGTTATTCGGAATACCATTCGGATCCTCCCCGATACGTCCGCTTTCATGGGCGCCAAACGGATTGAAATAGCGAAGCAGCGCAATGCTCCAGCTCGTATCTGACACAGCTAGGTCACGCAGAATTTGTTCAATCATCAGCTTTGTCTGCCCGTAAGGATTAGTGGCAGAGAGTGGAAAGTCCTCCGTAATTGGCGAGGTTTCCGGCACTCCGTACACTGTTGCGGAGGAACTAAAGACCAAATTCTTTACATTATACTTACTCATAATCTCGCATAATACTAAGGTGCTAGTAATATTGTTGTGATAATAGGAAAGAGGCATCATCACCGATTCCCCAACCGCTTTAAAGCCAGCAAAGTGAATGACAGCCTCAATCGAATGGTTGGCAAAAATAGACTCAATCGCATCACGATTGAGGAGATCCTCTTCATAAAACGGAAAGGACTTACCTGTTATTTCTTTTACTCGGTTCATTGATTCTATCGAACTATTAGATAAGTTATCTACAACGACAATATCATAATTATTATGTAATAATTCTACACATGTATGACTGCCAATATAACCTGCTCCGCCTGTTACTAAGATTGCCATGAATTTCTCCTCCAATAGCTAACTAAGTTTATTTAATTTTTCTGCTAGTTTCGTAAAGAACATCCGTTTTCTTGGCTGCTGATCTGGCTGACAAAATGTATAATAATCAATGTTCTGTACATAATGAATTAGTCTTGCAAATGCGTATAAAAAGGCTATACTTGCGCCCATTACAAAGCTAATTCCATATCCATTATAACCCAGTGGTAGTAAAGCTAGGGTTACAATTAGATTAATAAGGAAAAAAATAGCGGATGTTCGCAAGGCTCCTCTGCGATCTTCAAAGTATAACAGCAAGAGGGTCAGGATAAGCACCATCCCATTTGAGAAGGCCCCAAGTGCTGTTAGCTGAAAAATGGAGTATTCCATTTGATTGCTGTTCGTTTGGGAAATAAAGATCCAAGCACTGAAAATAATAAGTAAGGTAATGATTCCTTGATTGCGAATAAGGCGGTATACTTCCTGCCGCATGACGACAATCATCGAATCCCTCAATTCTAGAATTTGATGCAAGGTTCCGCCGCTATTTACTGCTCCGTAATATTTCTTATAACGCTCATAGAATCTCGTTTCAACCGATACGACAAAGAACACATAGGTAGGCAGAATGGTTAAGTAAGCCCAGAACACGGTGGTATCATAAATGGGATGATACAGAAAGCTACCTGCAACGACTTCGCGTCCTTCCCCAAACCAAATGACAAAATTACACGTCCAAATGCCAAGATTATATAAGAACCCCGTCCAAAACAATTCTGGAAACTTATCGATGTACGATAAGAATGTATACGGATTGTCCAGCTTAGACGTAGGGAACATTCTCATCATCACGATGCTTAGCCAGACTAGTGTAATAAATATGCCGCTTGTAAAGCTGGTAAGCAGCAAGAAGGCATAGCCATGAGGAATGCCAAGCTGCAAATGGAAAAAGGAGATAACAAGGATTTCTAACACGAAAACGACTGATCCCGTTAAAAAAGCGTAGGCGATGGACTGATAGTCCTTTGCCGCCGTTAAGTAAATCGATTGAATCCAAATAATATGTAACCCCAAAAATAAAAATAGCATCATAAATTTATAATAAAGGGGAAGCGTTGTGAAACAAGCAAAGATCAACCAAAGAACAAATGCGCATATAAGTACAAGCTTCGTCATGCCAATGAAGGAAGGGTAGATGCGATCGGTCTTTTGTTCATAAAGGAGATCAGCTACATACCGGGTGACAATTAACTGCAATCCTCCATACACAATGAGAGAGAAAATAAAGCAATACGAGAGTGATATCGTAAATAGTTTTTGTTCCTCTATTGGAATGGTGTGAAAAAGACTAAGAAGATAGCGCGAGCCTGTTATGGATAAAATCACAATCAACCATGGACCAGCTGTTACAAATAGCGAAAACCCATAGGCCTTGACGCGGGAAGAGAGATAGTCTTCTTGAAACAATTTCTGTAAACGAAATCCTATTCCTGCCATGCTTTGCTCCCCCTTTCTTCATATAAGCTGCGATAGCTGGCAATGACATTTGTTAGCTGATAATGGTGTTCGATGCGTATGCGCCCGTTATCACCAAATATGCGGATATTTTCCGGATGACGATCGTACCATTCGATATAGGAAGCCACTTGTTCAGGCGATACAGGCGGAACGATAAAGCCGCATTGACCAAGCGTATCTTCCTCTTGTCCAAACACGAGCTCTTTACAGGAACCAACATCAGTGGCAATCCACGGGATGCCGGCAGCCATTCCTTCTAGCATCGCTAGCGGTTGACCTTCTGATACGCTTGTTAGCACGAGAATGTCTGTTTTCGTTAAATATTCCTTAATATTGACCCGGCCAGTCATGATAACATATTTCTCTAGCTTTAATTGTTGAATCAACTCGCGGCACTCCTTGGCATACTCGGGTTCCTCCGCGTCAGGACCAAGTAAGTAGAATACAAACGGAATCTTTTTGTCCGCTACTATCTTGGCCGCGTAAATCATCGTCTTAATGTCTTTAATCGGTACAACGCGGATAATTGCGGAAATGATAAGGGAATCAGTATCTCCCGCTTCTTTCCGAAGACCTTGATAGTCTGCTATATTCACACCATTTGGGATAATGCGTAATTTATGTGCAGGAGCTCCTAGCTCCCGCTGATATTGACTGTTACGTTCGAACAGCGTAATGATATCGCTGGCCTGTTCGTAAGCCTGACGCGACAAATGATGGAAAAAGGAAATCCAGCGATTTTTATATTCAGCAGGAATCCAGCTGGATTGAAGGATTTCCTCCTCACGCTCCCGCGTATAGATGCCATGCTCGGTTACAATATACGGTATGTGCAAAGCTTGACTCATCGCTGCCCCTAGTAAGCCGCCATATCCAGTAGCAGTTGCGTGTACGATATCGAGCTTTGGAAAATGAACTTGCAGAATTTGAATAATCGGAGTGAACATCGCTCTCCACATCCAAAAATAGTCTAAAAACGAACCACTGCTTTGTTCATATAGATAGCTTTCCTTTACAATTTCATAGAATTCCGGACTTTCAAAAAAGGCATCTAGCGTTCCGAGCTTATGCGGATTTGCTAATAAATCCAATGCTTTAGGATTTGCAGATTGAAAGGTAAACCACTTCTGAAGCAGCTCTACCTCTTCTTTCGTTAGCGAGGGCTTTATCAATATGCTTGTTGTTTCAGATTGTAAAGGAATCACAATGACTTCTCTCACATTGTCTGGAAGCGTATATTGATAGTCCTTTTCTGTTTTTATCGTTGGTACAATAGCGATAATCGTAAACTCATGTTCTTGAAATTGCTGCATAATCATTTGCACCCAGCTGGCAACCCCGCCGCTGACAAATGGATAGCTACCTTCCACAATGATTCCGATGTGCATCTTCTAAGCTCCTTTGATTGAAATTGTCGCTTCAGCCTTTGTTAGTTTTACGCTGTAAAGCTGCGGCTCTAATTGAGTCACTACTCCAAACGGGAAGGTTCCCGTATCGAGTTTCTTGCCGTCCTCAACGCGAATGATAACAGAAGATTGAGAAGGGATTCCTTTGTAGGCAACATGGATTGCGTTGTCCTCATAGGATACGAGAATATCTCCCTTTTCATAGGACTTCATTAATTCCGTAGCCTCGCTTTGCGTCATGCTTTGGAGCTGTGGGTACAGCGTATGGACATCCTTAACCATAGATCGATAGCCTTGAAATAAATCATTCCAAGGAAGACCATGAGATCGATCTTCATCTAACACATCATCTGGATGAACGAAATGAGAAACGACGCCGAAATTCGCAACTACATCCGCCATCGTAAAGCGATCTTCATCCGTTGCGATATATCCACTCGTAACGCGAGGAAAATTATAAATACTTGGATACGTTGGATCCTTTCCATATTCTTGAATGTAGCTGCCATTCTTATTGCTTCCTATATACACGGATGAGATCGTTTGTAAATTCGGGACCGCATGGTAAAGTGAATCGAGTCCCGTCTTATTCAAAATATTAGAAGGAGGGACGTATGTCAGTAGATTCTCATTTGGAAAAAAGCCGTGTACCAAATCCTGCAATTGTGAAAGAGAACTTTGCATATTTGCTTCGTTATCCCAGGGTACATAATGAAGAGCCTTGTCAACTGGTTCCGATTTAAGCACAAGCGGCTGATGATTATAGCCATGAAGGCCAATTTCTCCGCCTTTTTCCAAAAGCTCTCTGCCAAAAAGGAGGTATGTATTCTTATCTTCATCGGCAAGGCTTGCAAATGGAGGTTTCACCTGATTTTCGTAAGTTTCAATTGCAACCCCGGTAAACTTTATACCAAATTCATCGGATAAGCTTTTCATATCTTTCCACCAATAGTTTTTGTAGAAGGATTCCTTCGTAACATCGCCTTTTACAATATTCTTGGGCAAATCGCCATTTGGAATAGGGGCAGGGAAGTCATCGATATACATCAACTGTGCGCCTAATTGAGCTGTTGTGAATGCTGGGAAAATCGTTCCGAGCGATTGCACGAACAAACCTCGCCCCAGTTTATCATTGAGAGCAGTCGTATTCCAATAGAGTACATTTCCCTTGCTAAAAGGATGAGTCCACATAATCGGTGTATGCTGAGCGGTCATCCATGTCGTCGTTGTATTTGCATCGAGAAAGTAGTCGATTGAACTATGAAGAAACAGATCGGAATTGTCTGGAATATTCGGATAACCAGGGAACAATGGCTTTTTGAACGTTAATCCCTTTACTTCTGTAAATCCTTTTGAATCGATAATACCGAACAAAGGATACCATGATGGATCAAAATCGATTCGGTTGGCAAGAATCAATCTTCCGCCATTTTCTACAAATTTCTGAATGTCCTCCTTAGGAAGGCCATTCGGATTTTCTCCGGCAAGAATTAGTCCCGTATACGGGGATGGCTGAAGGGTATGAATATCCTGCAAGGAAATATCTGTATAATGGATATGAGCGTAATCCATTGCCTTCTTCGTGTTAGATGCCACCATTTTCCCAAGATCATCCCCGGTTTGTGCATAGTAGAGCTGAATTTGCTGCCCTTTTTGTACAGGATTTGTTGCCTGCATAAGTTCAAGCCTAGCAGGCTGCGGCTTTTTAACTGCAATATCTCGATACAAGGCGTCAGAACGCAAAAATATGATGAGGAAAACAGCAACGCAAAGCAAGCTGCCAATTATCCATAGAATAGCATTAGAGCTTTTGTTCAAGGTGGATGCCTCCCATCTGTTGGACAAATTGTTGATATGAATAGGGCAAATGATCATATACGTTTCTCTCGGCTACTAGATCGAGGAGGTTGTACAGCTTGATCCACCGTTTCTGGTCATAATAAATTTTAAGCAAGCCAATATACCCATATTTTGTCTCTGGGTATGTTTCTACTAGGTGGTAGAATTGTTCTTCCGCCTCAAAAAATTTACCTTGGATCATCAGAATTTTTCCGTAGTAATACGTAAAGATGGGGTCATTCGCAAATTGCTTTGCAAGCTGCAGCATAATTGGGCTGCACTCATCCATCACTTCTGCCATTTGCCGCGGAGATAGCAGATCACTTTCTAGATAACGCATATAATAGGATAGCAATTGATGTGTCATTTCTGTTTGCTTTGGGTCTTGATAGAATAGGGACTTTGCATAATCGATTTGCTTTCGGTAACGATCATGTAATACTTGAATCGTTGTGGCCGCATAGTGAACGGTTTCTGGATCCTTTTGAAGCAGTGCGGCCTTTAATAGCTTTCCTTCCTTCGCAACAGAAGACGAGCTCACTTGTACAATGAGCTGCTTTTGTATGTCAGACTGTTCGAGCTGCATACCTGTCGAAAAAGGGGTTAGTTCCATGTCCTGCTTTGCCGATACATAGATATCTTCATAGTTTTGAACGGTAAAGGATATATAATCGGAGTATTCGCTTAGCCATTTTCCTTTGCTTTGCCTCGGACGAAGCTTTGCGAGAAGCAACGCTGCAAGCAGCCCGATGATGGGAAAGGCAAGAGAGAGAATGAAGCCAAACTCAAGTTGTCCTCTTTTTTCCTTCCTTATCCTTTTTTTGATTATGAGAAAAACGATGCTAACAAGTATAAGATAGAGAAGATAGAGTACAATCCAAATCATGGTTGCAGCACCCCTTCTCTTATAAGGGCGTGTTTCATCCGATCTTTTACTAAGGGCAGATTTTGTTCTTCTGTACCTGGTAAAAGTACGAGAAGAGTCTGCCTATTGGCGTCATAGCCAACCATATCAATTTCCCGCAATTGTTTCTGTAAGGTCGCATTGATTTGTACTAAAGAATGTCTAGGAATTGATAATTCAAAATAGGAATAGGGGAATCCTAATTCTTCGAAGCGTTCCTTTTCAATATGTAGCAAGTGTTCAAATTCTACTTCATAATAGATATTCGTTCCTGGGAATACACGATTTGCTTGATCTGCTAACCACAGTTCGGAAGCATAATCCAGTCTGTCACCTACTAGACGTAAAAACCAGGTGAATAGCTCGAATTGTTGGGAGGTTACCTTTACAAAATCAATTTCATCCAGAAACACGACATATTGAATCTTTCCGTTCACTGTGATTGGTCCAATAAGAGTCGGCGCATACTTCGTATCATTGCGTGTTCGGTAACAGGGCTTGTTCTCCGCTAGTGTTTGTTTAATAACAGGCGATGCCTTCTCCACAAAAATAGATTGCAGAAAGGTTTCACTGTTTTGGTCCGAACGGAGCTTAAGCCGAAGCGACTGCAACCTATCGTCCACTGTGTAGATCGCAATTTTGTTAGCGCCAAAGTATTGCTTTAAGATATGCGTCGCTTCATTTAATACAAGCTCAGGATGGGTATGATTCAATGCTTTAAACATATGAAACATCGTATCAAAATGGTGATTGGATTCTAGAACACGTGATTTTAACGTCATTCTCGTTTCGTTTAATTGATCAATCGTGCGCTTGAATTGTTCATTTTCTCTCGTAAGCTCACGATTCACCATGTGAATATCTTCATAACGTTCTTTCCCTGAGGTAGTCATCAATCCGATGTACGCCCCAACCAACAGTAAGAAGCCCCAACTCATCCACTGCGCTGCAGAGAAGAAATAGAGCAAGATATCATCGCCTCTTTGCATGCCAATGAAAAGACTAGCTAGAATTGCTTCTAAAAATGTGAATAGAGCGATATATAGTCCATATTGAACGGAAAACAGTACGATAATAAATGTTAGCACGAAATATTCATAGGCGGGCGATGGAAAGTGGAAACTTACAGATAGAATACATAGGACGATTAGTGTTAAAGTGGGTTCCATTAGTTTTCGGAGCAAATTGGTTTGTCGATAATACATCATAACTACCTTCTTTCATTCAGAGGGCTCTATTATTTTTCAATATATTTTAACATATATTTTAGCGGTCATCTGTAATGGAGAATAAAGGTTGTTTTTTCATAATAGTATGTGTATTTTAAAGGAAACGCCGATTTTTTTTCTATATATTTCTTTATATGTTATTAATTAGTCGTACTATTATTTCTTTATTTTTCCATTTGCGTTAGTGCAGTTCGAATAGGTAGAATAGAAACTACAATTCTATTAAGAGCAAACATTATATAATTGCATAGGATGAAAGAATTTTACGATTGCTGCCTGAAGGAAGGCGAATATTTCTCGAAGAATAACGGAAACGGCTGGCGAAAAAGTAAAATTATTTTACAAATCCCGCTTGTTTTCATTAGAATTTCACTCTCTTTTTGTTATACTGTTCTATGTGCAGGGATAGCTCGTAGAAAATATATGAAGAAACTTATAAAAAGTAGGGGTTCGTATGTAACAACAAAGTTTGACAGCGTTCCTCATTAATAGTAAAACAATAACAGACTACTTCCACGTTAGGAGGAAAGCGTCATCGATACTCATTCATGGAAACGATTAGATCTTTCGTTAATATTGATTGTCATTACATTTAGTATCCTAAGCATCGTTTTCATTCATAGCAGCCAACAGACAGGTCAATATGGAAATCAAAACTTTGCGCTGAAGCAAGGGATTAACTATATTATTGGTTTCATCTTAATGTTTGCAGTAGCTCGAATTGATTCGGATCAACTTCTCAAATTAGCATGGCCGCTTTACATTATCGGATTTGCTTCTATATTACTATTGAAAGTTATGCCAAGTAGCATTGCCCCAACCATCTTAGGTGCAAAACGCTGGTACAGCATTCCGTTTCTCGGATCGATTCAGCCATCAGAGTTTTTCAAAATCTTTCTCCTTATTTTGGTTGCCAGCCTTGTCATTAAGCATAATAATATGTACTTTGAGCATACGATGCAATCGGATTTCCTGCTCATTGGTAAAGTTATTCTTGTCACTTTACCGCCATCTATTGTTGTTTACAGACAGCCAGATACTGGGATGGTATTCTTATACGCTGCCGGTGTTGCAACCATCCTTTTGCTTTCAGGCATACAAACGAAGTTAATTCTATGGCTTACCGCTTTGCCGGTCACGATTGGCGGAGCGCTCGTGTATATTTATTTACAATATCCGTATATCATCTTTCAAAAGCTAGTTCCGCTTTTAAAGCCTCACCAACAGGAACGGATTCTGGGCTGGCTCGCACCATCACAATTTAGTGATCAAGGCTATCAAACAGCCCAAAGTTTACTTGCTGCCGGCAGCGGCGGTTTAGTAGGAAAAGGCATCGGAAACGGTACTGTTTATATTCCAGAAAAACATACGGACTTTATATTTGCAACCGTTGCAGAGGAAGGCGGGTTTATTCTCGCAAGCATCGTTATTTGTATCTTCCTGCTGCTTATTTACCGAATCATTACCATCGCACATGCGTCTGATACACCATTTGGCGTATATATTTGTGCGGGCTCAGCTGTCATGCTATCCTTGCAAATCTTCCAAAATATTGGCATGATCGTCGGTCTCATGCCAGTAAAAGGGATTTCTCTCCCGTTCCTGACCTACGGAGGAAGTTCCTTATTCTCAAACATGATATTAATCGGAATCTACCTGTCGATCCGGAAGAGTTACAAGAAATACATGTTCTCGGCTGACTAGCAGAACAGAGATAACACTCTGTCCTGCTTTTTTTTGTCCATAAGCATCATCCTAATTTTTTACAAAAAAGAAAGTATTCCTTTCATTGTTTTTCAACTTCTATATGATAGAATTTTATTGTAGACAAGTCTTAAAAAAGGAGGGATGTTCATGGCGGAAATTAGTAATCAAGATCTGATGCAAGCAATATTGGAGCTTCATGGTGTAGTGAAACAAGTTCAGCAAGAAGTGATAGAGTTTAAGCAAGAAGTAAGAAATGAATTTGCAGAAGTAAAAAAGGATATCGTAGAAATAAAAAAGGATATCGTAGAAGTAAAAAAGGATATCGTAGAAATGAAAAAGGATATTGCAGAGATAAAAGTAGTTCAGCAAGTATTTCAAGACGAACTGTGGCGTCAAAAAACAGAGATTCAAACGATTAAAAATCAAATCAATATTTGAAGTTTGTTCATTCGCAAATCCCCTAATCTTCAACAAATATCACTTTCGTATCCCAAATAAAGCAAACAAACCTCGCTTCGTTTGCGAGGTTTGTCTATCTATCGTATATTCTAGTGAATGCTTATCCCAGTAAGTCCCCCTACCTTGAGGAAGTTTCACTGTATCATTTTCAAAAATTCGACATCTGATATAACAGTGATTCCGTTTCGTCTAAGCAAGGCTGCGGTTACGCCTTCCCCTGCTTTTTTAATAGAAGAAAAGGTTCCGTCGTGGATCATGCTGCTGCCGCAAGAGGGGCTGTCTTCCTTTAGAACCACATATGAGGCATGTACATCTTTTGCGACTTTCAATGCTTTCTGTGCTCCGTTTAAATAACTACTCGTTACATCTACGCCCGATTTTGTTACAACAGTTGCTTCGCCGTCCAGTACATCTGAACCTGAGCCGCCGACAATTTCTGCAGGCTCCCGTGGAGTAGAGAATCCACCTAGCATTTCTGGACAAACAAGCATGGCTTTTTTCTCTTTTACTAGCGTTTCTAATTTGGAAATAACATGGTGCGTACCATTATATCGACAGGAAATACCTGCTAAACATGAACTCACGACAATCATTCTATGCATCTCCTACTTTTAAGACTTACCCTCTATTATAAAACACAATCCGCGTATCTGACACAGCCGGCCTTTTTTACAACAATAAACCGTTTACAAATGACGAAAAGACGATTTGAATATTCTGTTCACAAAATATTCAAAAATATGACATATTTAAATCAAAATTTGAAATGAAGGAAACATATTGTAGTGGTTTGGTATATTCTGTATAATTTGAATTGTATATAAAATTTTTTCCGAAAAGGAGACTATATGATGCAAACAGAGATTGTCCGCGCTCCGAGGCCAAAACGAAAATGGATTATTATCGGGGTCATTGCGCTAATCGTGCTTGTTGTAACGATTAATATCGTTGTAGCGCAAGGGAAAAAGAATAGTGTCCAAAGTAATTTGAAGTTTGTTACAGCGACTGCGAAAAGTATGAACAATACGAAGCTTATTTCAGGTCGTGTAGTACCCGGTAACATTGAAACGATATATGCAGATGGGACAAAAGGAAAAGTAAAGGATATCTATGTTAAGGAAGGCGATGAGGTCCAAAAGGGCCAAAAGCTGTTCTCCTACGATAGCCCGGAACTTGCACTTCAGATCAAGCAAGCAGATCTTGATAAGCAGGTAACGGACATGCGTAATAAGCAAATATCGGATAAAATCGATTCGTTGAATCAGGACATTCAAAAGGCAAAGGATGCAAATGCAGGGGCTCCTGTCTTGCAACCGCTTGAGGCACAAGTATCTGACTTAGAAGGGCAGCTGAAAACTACCAAACTTGAAAAACAAAAAAGTGATCTGCAGCAGCAAGAACTACAGAATAAGCAAGATGATTTGATCGTGTACAGCAAAAGTAACGGGATAGTTCAAAAGCTTGATCGTGATGCAGCAGAAGGATCTAACCAATTGCAGCCAAAGCCGTTCATCCAAATTGCTTCGAAAGATCCATACCAAATTCAAGGAACGTTAACAGAACTGCAAAAGTCACAAATTCAGAAGGACCAAGCCGTAACGATTACAGCGAAGGCGGTTGCGAACAAAACGTGGAAGGGTAAGATTACAGAAGTAAGCCAGTATCCGACAACAGCAGATGCGGGACAGCTGAGTGCAGCAGATAGTGCACAGTCGCAAACCGTATCGAATTATGCGTATAAGGCCTCACTTGAATCCCAGGATGGTTTATCACCGGGTTATCATGTGTCCATGCAAGTTAATATTTCTTCGAGTAAACTACTTGCCGTTCCAAGAGGCAGTATTTTAGAGGAAAATAACGAATCATACGTATTTCTAAACGATAACGGCAAGCTGAAGAAGACGAAGGTTACAACAGGCCTTAGCGATGGAGAATTCATCGAAGTAACCGAGGGAGTAAAAGAAGGAGATAATGTGGTTGAAAACCCTTCATCCAAGCTGCAAGACGGAACGGATGTGAAGTAAAATGATTAGCCTTAAGCACATTTATAAAACATATAAGCAAGGTCCTTTGGAAGTACCGGTTTTGCATGATATTAATGTTGAAATCAAAAGCGGTGAGTTCGTGAGTATTATGGGACCATCAGGATCGGGTAAATCTACCCTTATGAATATTATCGGCTGCCTCGACCGCCGGGCTGAGGGAGAATACATATTAAATGATGTTAATGTATTAAAGGCCGATGAGCCACATTTAGCTCTGCTGCGCAACCAATTTATCGGCTTTGTTTTTCAGCACTTTCACTTGCTTCCGCGCTTAACAGCACTGGAAAATGTTGAGCTTCCACTTGTATATGGAGGGGTCGGTAAGCAGGAACGACGCGAGAAAGCTCTTGATGCCTTAGCAAAAGTAGGTCTTGCCGACCGCGTAGACCATTTGCCTAATCAGCTATCGGGAGGGCAAAAGCAGCGTGTTGCGATTGCACGCAGTATCGCAAATAAACCGGGCTTTATTTTGGCGGACGAGCCGACCGGCGCACTAGATAGTAAATCAGGCGCACAGGTCATGGATATTTTTACAAAACTGAACGAAGAAGGAACGACAATTGTTATGGTTACACATGAAGATGAAGTTGCTGCGTATTCCAAACGCCGGATTGTGTTGCGTGATGGAAAGATTATACAAGATAGGAGTGAATGTAATGAGCTTGCTTGATAGTATCAAAATAGCCATATCTTCTATTCTTGCACATAAGCTTCGCTCCACACTCACGATGCTAGGGATTATCATTGGTGTCGGCAGCATTATTACGGTTGTGGCAATTGGGCAAGGCGGAGAAGCAGCATTAAAGTCGCAAATTGCCGGTGGAGGAAATAATACGATTCAGCTGAACTTTAAGCCGGATACGCAGGACGTCTTTGCAAATCCGCTGGAACAGCAGCCTACCTTCAGTCAAGAAGATCTGATGCTGCTAAAGAAAATTCCGGAGGTCGCTTCAGTCATTACCACTAACAGCGCCTATGACCCAATAGATGTAAATGATAAAAAAACAAATCTACAAATTTCCGGTATTACAAATGATTATTATTCGGTCAACAAGCTGACTCCTGTGAAGGGAAGATTGCTAAATAACAGCGATTTTTCCCAAGCAAATAATGCGATTATAATTAACCAAAAGGCAGCTGATGAATTGTATCAGAAGGAAGATCCTGTTGGGAAGATTATTGAGCTAAAGGGACAAACCTTTCAAATTGCAGGAGTTTATAAGGCGAATGATGATATATTTGGCTTTAGCCTACCAGCAGCCATTATCCCGCTATCCATCTGGCCGGTTGTGTACGGAACGGATAATATTCAATCCGTAACAATCCAAGCGAAGGACGTAACGCAAATTGAAGCAGCTGGTAAGAAGTCAGTAGATCTCTTAAATGATCGCAAGTCTAGCGATGTAAAGGGAAAATATGAGGTAATTAATATGGCTGACATTCAAAAGAGCATCTCGAAGGTAACGGGAATTATGACCGCCATTATCAGCGGTATTGCCGGTATTTCTTTACTTGTAGGCGGAATCGGTGTTATGAACATTATGCTTGTATCCGTTACAGAACGAACACGCGAAATTGGTATTCGTAAGGCACTAGGCGCAACGAGGGGGAAAATTCTACTCCAGTTCCTGATTGAGTCGATGATGCTCACCTTGCTTGGCGGGATGATTGGTATTCTACTAGGCGTCGGCGGAGCTTATATCGTATCCAGCATTGCGAAATGGCCACCGCTCGTTTCTTGGCAAGTTGTTTTAGTTGGCGTTTTATTCAGTATGACCATCGGCATTATCTTTGGTCTTATCCCTGCCAATAAAGCCGCAAAGCTCGATCCAATCGAAGCCTTGCGTTATGAATAGATAATAAAACTAAAGGAGTGTGCACAATGGAACCAAATGTGACAATTGAAGAAGTATCGCAAAAACCGTCTTTACTTAAAATGCTTACCTCTCCAGGCGAACAATTTGAACGAATGAAAGGGAAAGTAAAAATCGCAGTCCCAATGATTCTGATCATCCTTGTATCGGCATTGCTAATTGGAGTTATTGCATACTTCCAAACAAAATCGCCTGCATTCACGCAAGCAGCTGGAATGACACCTGAAATGGCAAGCACCACTAGCATGATCGTCATGATCACAGCTGTCGTTGGCGGCATTATATCTATGTTAATCGTTTATTTTCTAGGAGCAGCCATTTATAAAATTATCGCCATGATTACGGGCAGCGACATCACATACACAAAAATATTAGCAATCACTGTATACGCAAGTGTCATCGGGCTTGTAGGAACACTTGTTAATGTCCTACTTATGACCGTACTTGGCGGAACAGATCCTTCTTACACAAGCTTAGCTCCACTGTTTCAAAAAGGAACCGTTATGTATGCACTCGGCGGTGCACTTAATATTTTTTCTATCTGGCAATACGTTGTGATTGCCCTAGGACTTCAAATTGCCGGGGACATTCCAAAGAACAAAGCCATCGGAATCGTCGTTACAATTTTTGTATTAACTACGTTACTAGCAGTTGGCACGACAGCTTTCAGTTCCATGATGACTGCGAATATACCACAGCCATAAGATAGGTAATGAGGAAGCCCCTTCGGCAGAAGCCGAAGGGGCTTTTCAATTAGAAGAAAGAGAAACAGAAGTTGTTTATTATCGAAACCAGCAAGTTTATTATCGAAAATCAAAATTTATTATCGAAACCAACAAGTTTATTATCGAAACTAATAATTTTACTATCTCCACATAGCGGGATATATAATTAAATTCTAAAAATTGTATTTCTCGTTGGAATTGTCTAATACAAATTTCAAATTTCGCCTTATGGAAAATGGGATAACCCATAGAAGCTTAGGATATTCTCAACCGTGAGAGTTTTACATTTTTACGATATGGTGATGGTACCGCGGAATAGATGAGAAAGAGGCGCGCGTCTTTTTTGGAAAGGGCGTTAGATGAAACCTCGTTCATTTGAGGAAGCTGTATCGTTATATGATCGATTAATTAAGGGCCAAATTAAGAAGCTCCGTTTGTATTATGATTACGACGAGTATTATCAGTGCGGATTAATTGGATTGTGGAAAGCGTATACGAAGTTTGATAAGGATAAGGGAATCTTTGGAGCTTATGCGTATTATACGATCCGTGGATATTTGTTCGCGCAAATGGATAAAGAAAAGCGGTATCGTCATCGGCATATATGCTGGGACCCTACGATTCCTATAGGGAGTGGGGTAGTACGTACAGATGACTTCTCCGAATATCTAACCATACTAAATGAGAAGGAAAGATACGTGATTGCAGAAAGGATCGGACAATCTCGAAAGCTTATTGATATTGCCCGTGAACAGAGCCTATCTTATGATCAAGTACGATATATTTATGCGAATGCCATCGAAAAACTTCGGAAGGAATATGGAATAGAGCCGGAAACGAGAAGGGAAAAGAAGAAAAAATAGGGAAGAAACGTCCATAGTAAATGTGACCCAAATCGATTGTATTTGGGTCACATTCTCAAACAAATTCAATTTGTTCCTAATAGTTTAAAGTGGGTTAAAATATGTGCAGCTTTCCATAGCTGTTGTTTTGATTTATAGATGCTTACGTTTATGAGTAATTCTTCGTCGTTGTGAAATTGAAGCAGGGTTTGTTTGCTTTGTTTTTTTAAGTCTTTGACGTGTGCGTAAAAGTACCAGATGCAGTCCCATTTACGAGGAGATTCGGCTGGAATGGCGCATATACGATGTTCTAAGCAGATGGGTACCGGGATATTCTGTTTAAAGGATAATAGAGTTTTAATGGCATCAAGCTTTCCTTGAAAGCTTGTCCCGGAGCGAAGGCAAGCCTCTTCGAGCAGTTCCATACACGTAAATGTAGAGAAATATACACCGTCCTTATCCCAGACCTTTGTTTTGTAATGAGGATGAGCTATATGTTGCAACGCCATTGTAGTAGCTGTAATGTAATTGTAGTTCAACGCGTCTGCCTCCTTATCCTATCATTCCTGTTCATTGTATATGGAGAATATTAACTTTCTATGCTATTATGCTTATTATTTTTTGCGTATTTTGTAAATCTTATGTATAAGAATGTAAATATAGAAAATTTTATACGATTAATAGACAAAAAATAGGACTTAATAATTGTTTTTCCTGAATAATCTAGTATACTTATATTGTATTTTCCTAATTGTGTACAAATTGTGACGTCTTTTGACATAGAATTCGTTATTAAGAACGTTTTTGTAAGTTTTAACGTATTATTTGTAAAAAAATATAATTTTGTAAATTATTTCATGCTTTGCTATTATGAAAATATAAAGAAAGGAGAGGAGTGATCATGGTGAATGAAAAGAAAAAACAAATGATGTTTAATATTATTGCAGGTGTTATTGTTCTTGCAGCTATTATTACAATTGTATTAGGTAATAAGTATTATAAACATAAAGTACATTCTGATACTGCTAGTGCTGCCCCTGTTTCCATTCAAGTACAGATGTAAGTTTAGCAAGGAATAGGTAGAAAAGATAACGATGGTTTTCTGGGCACAGTTGTTCTTTTAATAGAACAATTTGTAAGGCAAGAATGACATTTTTTGCAGAATACATTGACTCTCAGACCATTCTTTCCTACCATAAATGTATGAAACTATGGGGGTGGGATTCTGGGTGAAGAACTTTCTGCAAAAGAGTGGTAAGATTGCAATTCTATTAACCATTATACGAATATACTTAGGGATTAGCTGGATGCTGCAGGGATCCGGTAAAATATCCAGTAAAACGTTTGACGCAACGATGTTTTTAAAGTCTGCAGTAGAGAAAGCTACGATAACTGGCATGGACGCAACGGTGCAAGGTTGGTGGGCTTTTATTGTGAAAACGTTCTTTTTACCGAACGTCGACGTGATTAACTATCTCGTTCCGGTTTCTGAATTATTTGTTGGGATTGCTTTAATTAGTGGCACGTTTACGCGCCGCGCTTTATATGTTGCACTTTTATTTAATTTTATGTATTTATTATCCGGCTCTCTTACTATCAATCCACAAATGATTTTACTTTCTCTGTTTCTATTAAAAACAGGAGAGAATTCAGGTCGAATCGGAATCGACGGTTGGATTATTTCGAACGTGAAAAAAAGAATCCACGCTTCCAGTGCCAATGCGTAAGGACAAGCAGTTGTTTATACAACTGCTTGTTTTATTAGGAACGATTCATTCATAAGTATACTGTAGGGGAGTTTACATAGGAATGAAGGAGAACGGAGGATGCGGAAGGTTTTGTTCATTGTTTTACTCATGGGCATTGCAAACCGTTTTTTGCTGCTATCCGCATCAAAATAAAAGTGTCAACGAAAAAATTTGTTTTTCGTTGACACTTTTTCGTTTTTCATGTATCCAACTAACAAAATTGAAAATACCTAAAATGGATTAATATTACCAAATATGGTATAGTTATACAGAAATCGATATAGTAACCGTTTGTTTTCTCCCCCTGCTTATATAACTTTCACCTATTACACAACCCCTTAGAAATCGCTAAAAATAATTTGTGATTTATTGTACAAAAATGACTAATCTTACTTCTTGTCAAAGTTGAGTATTTTCCTTATGTAGCCAAGATTGATAATGTAAAATCACGTAGAGGAGAGAATTTTCATGGACAGGAATAAGTATCTAAAATTAAACGGTCAAACAGTTGCAATATTAGGAATTACAGTGACTTTATTTTTATCAGCGCCAGTACCTAGTAAAGCATTAGAGAATACGGCTACACCTGTTAAAGTAGCAGAAACTACGTCTAGTAAAGTAACAGATAATGTATCTAGTAAACCAGCAGACAATACGTCTAGCAATGTAACAGACACTCCATCTCCATCTAATAAGAAAGAAGAAAACATAACTCCACCTAGTAAAACAGTAAGTAATGCCTTAACAACTAATCAAACAGCCGACAATATACCACCTATAACGAAAGTGCAAGAAAATCAAATCATTGAGATTACTTCGGGAAACGGCATATGGTCTGTCCCTTACGGCTTGTCAGGTGCAAACTATATTGGCTCTACAAATGACTATGCTACAAAAGAAGTTCAATTAATTCAGAAGATGACACTGAATAATGTGCTATGGTATCAATTTAGTGTAAACGGTAAAGTCATAGGTTGGTTGGATAGTAGAGTGCTAAGTCATTTAACAAATATGCAAGAAATCAATGAAGATGCAGTAATGGGTGCAACGTCAACGAATGGAATATGGTCCGTACCATACGGTGTTAACGGGGCATATTACATAGATACAGCAGATAGATACGCTTATCGAGATATGAAACTAGTAGAAAAAGCGAATTTTGGAAGTATAACATGGTATAAATTCAGTGTAGACGGGAAAGTGATTGGTTGGATTGACGCGAAAGCATTAGATAAAGGAGAAGTAATTCCTTCTAATTTAACTGTCATGATTGGAAACACTTACAATAATGGGGTATGGTCTGTACCGTATGGTATTGTAGGAGCAAGTTATTTAGGAAATACAAACGACTATGCTTATCAAACCGTACAAGTCATAAAGTCAGTAAAAAGAGGAAATACAACTTGGTATCAAGTAAGTATAAACGGAAAGGTAATCGGTTGGATAGATGGTAAGAATGCTGTAACGGATGCTGAAAACGTACCGGTTGAAAACAATATAGTAATGATTGGTGGTTCTGCAGGACCTTCAGATGGGGTTTGGAGTGTACCTTACGGTGACTATAGCGCTAAATGGATAGCATCTGTAAGTGATTACAGTTACAAACAAGTTGAAGTTCTTCAAAGTATAAAGAAGCAGGGTGTAACTTGGAGCAAGATTAAAGTAGATGGTAAAGTTTTAGGTTGGATTGATGCTAGGACATTGTCAAACATGATAATAAACAATGAAGATAGAGTAGCATTAATTGGAGACACAAATGGTCATGCTGTTTGGACGTTACCATATGGTGAAAAGAATGCTCAATATATTGCACCTGCAAGTAGTTTTATAAATAACCCTATACATATTATTGAGAGTTTAAGATTAGGTAATGTAAACTGGTATCATTTTAAAGCAGACGGTTACGGAGAAGGTTGGATTGATGCACGTGCCATTTCAGTAGCTACTGATATACGAACAGTAGATGGAATTTATCATGTATCAAGCTCTCAAGATCATGGGGTATGGACAAGACCTTATGGTATGCAAAACGCTTCTTGGGCTGGTTCAGCTTCAGATTTTACTAATATGAATTTAACCATACGAATGGCGATCAATTACAACGGTGTAACATGGTATGAATTTATAGACCAAAAAGGCCGAATGAATTGGATAGACAGTAGAGCAATGAGTAATGGTTCTGTTTATCCGCATTTAAATGTTCCCATTATTGAGCAACGTGACCCTTATTTCCCTTCACGAAATCTAATTTCTGGATGTGAAATAACAGCTGTAACCATGATGTTGCAATATGCAGGTGCAAATGTAGATAAGGTGCAACTTGCGTATGAAATGCCATATCATTCTTACGACCCGAACCAAGGATATGTTGGAAACCCATTTGGAAGCGGTTGGACGATTTATCCACCTGCTCTAATGAATTTAGTAACGAAGTATACGGGTAGTGCGATTAATTTAACTGGGCAAGATGTGAAAGACCAACTAAGCAAAAACCACCCTGTTGTAGCTTGGATGACTATGCACGGGTTTACTGTACATGCTATTACACTTACAGGATTTGATGATAACAATATCTATTACAATGACCCCTGGACAGGTGAGAAAGATGCTAGAATGAGCCAATATGACTTTTATTACAATTGGTCTACACAAAATAAACGGGCTATTTCATATTAACCTTTAGAATTAGACTTGTCTTATTATAAATACTTCATTCATATGTATAGCAGTAGGGGAGTTTACATAGGAAAGAAGGAGAGTGTTGGATGCGGAAGGTTTTGTTCATTGTTTTACTCATAGCGGCTGTGCTGTATTTAGGAACAAGCAATCCTTCGCAGGAAAGGTTCGTTGCCTGGGCCTCGCAGCAATTTATGCAAAATAGCTCCTTTCACCAATCGTTAGAAAAGACTGCTGCCGAGGAGCCAAACAGCCTATGGGGAGAGCTGGCGAAAATGGGAAAACAGCTAACAGACCAAGTTGTTACGCCGCAAGTCGGCCATTTGATTGATATGTATACGACAAAGAGTGACTATGTGATCTGTTCGATCTTTACAACCGAATACACGATTGCAGGAAAAACGTACAGATACGTTACGCTCGGCATAGCGAACCGTTTTTTGCTGCTATCCGCACCGAAATAAGAAAAAGGAGCTGCATGTGCAGCTCCTTTCCCGTTAGACTAGAATATTTACATCGTTTATCGTGCGCTCGATCACACGAGCCCCTTTCTTACGGGCATTCGTGCCAAGATGGCGGAACACATCAGAAGTCAAGATTGTATCCATAACAGAATTGACAGCAGCTTTATCAACAGGAGTTGTTGGCTGATCGACTGTGAATGTTATGACTTTGCCGTCTTCCTTTAAAAATTGCAGTTCAAGAACGATCATTGTTTTTCACCTCCTTTGCTAGGGGAGTCAGCTTATGATGACGAGCTCACCCGAGTGAGAGGATTTGGGTAAGCTTCGCCAGCTTTTACATTTGGATCACATCTGCTGTACTGATCGTCTGGATTCCTTCTAGGCTAAAGCCTTGAAGCGATGCTAACGCTGTTGCAACCGTGAGCACCTTGTCTGCCGGAGCATCCATCTTCACAAACTTGTACACCTTGTTTTTCATGATTGCCTTTCCGCTTGGACTCGTCCCTGTATTTAGCACTAATCGTAAATTCATATCGGAAACCATTGTTTGTGCTGCCATTCGTATCACCTCCCTTCGCTTAATAAATAAAGCGAAACTTTGGAAAAGTGGGGAGATGTTTAGAAAATTCGTTCAAAACGTGTAGAAGCTCCCACAAATGGGAGCTTCCTTATCCTTGTATGGGGAATGTAATGATGATTGTGGTGCCTTTCTGTAGTTCACTTGTAATGTGAATGGTTCCACCATGTGTTTCGACAATTTGTTTGGCAATGGCCATGCCAAGGCCAGAGCCTTTATGGGATTCTCCGGTATTCGTTCCGCGATAGTAGCGTTCAAATAGGTGTTCCAGCTCTTCCTTTGGAATTCCCTTCCCGTTGTCTGCAATGGTAAGGATAATCTCGTCCTCTTGCTTAAGGGAGATGCGGATGCTTGTACCCTCAGGATTGTGTACGATCGCGTTAAAAAGCAAGTTATTGAAAGCCCGTTGCAGGAGTAAGGTGTCACAGGAAAATAGAATCTCCTCTAGATAAGGTTCATACTGTATGGATGTGTGCTCATAGGATGGGTGGTTCAAAATATGAATGATGGCCTCTCGCAGCACTTCCACGAGATTGGTTGGCTGCTTGCTGATCGGTATGCTTTCCAGCTGATAGGTTAGCTTTAAGTCTTCCGTTAATTGTTCGATGTAAGCTGCTTTATTCCAAATGATTTTGGCGTAATGAGCTCGTTCCTCTGGTGTAAGAGTATAGTCACTGTCCAACAGAAGCTCGGAATAGCCTTTCACCGAGGAGAGCGGTGTTTTCACATCATGTGTAATATTTGTAATCCAGTTTTGCCTCATCGTTTCAAGCTTCCTTTGCTTCTTTTCATTCGTATCGAGTGTACGGGAGAGGAGGTTAAGACTGCGATATACATTTCCAAATAATCCGGTTTCTTCGTATGGTTTGATATACTTTTGCTGTGCTAACTTTCGAATACTATCCATGATTTGGGATACAGGATTCACAATTTGAAGACTAAACAAATAGCCTACTATCACCGCAACAAGCAGAACGATTAGGAAGGTAGTAAGGAGATCCTTTGCTAATTGATCTCCGTTAAAACTTAGCCAAAATCGATATACTTTTTGCTCTGGAAACGCCACGATATAGGTTAGCTTTCTATTTTGTATTTCTTTCATATCGGTAAAAATAGTGTAGCCTTTATTACTCGATGTATCCCTAAGTGAACCTGCATTTTTGTTATAGAAAAGAAGTTCAGCTGGCGTGTAGTGGACCGGGATACTACTCGGTTTAAATTGACTATATAGCTCCGTACCATTTTCATCTAAAACCTGAATCCATCCATGATTCGCCTCAACTGTCTGCAAATAGGTATTATCGATTTGAATGCCTGCACTCGTTAAATCCATATGGTCCGAAATATGATAGGGAATATCCGTCGTTGTTAAGGTTTTGTTTGGATTAAATGAGTCCTTAACTAAAAGATATAAATTGAAAGAGACGAAGGCGATAATTGAGAATGTAATCGTAATGATCAGGGCAATTAAAAAGCGGGCGGTTATTTCCCATTTTGTACTATTCATTTTTTGACATAAGCTTGTAGCCAAGCCCCTTCATCGTAATAATATGAACTGGATGACTCGGATCGTCTTCTAGTTTCTCGCGTAAATGACGAATATGCACCATAACGGTATTATCATAGCCTTCATAATATTCGCCCCAAACGTGGTCATACAGCATCTTTCTACTTAAAATGCGATTGAGATTTTGCGCCATATAAAGGAATAGAAGATACTCCTTCGCTGTTAATGTAACAGGCTTTCCAGCTTTCGTTACTTCACCCGTTTCGGTATCAATGACAATATCGGTTATCGTTAGGACGGCTTTTGTTTGCTGCTTTTGTATATATTGACCACGGCGCAGCTGGGCCTTTACACGAAAGGCAACTTCCTTTGGGCTAAACGGTTTTGTAATGTAATCATCACCGCCAACGCCAAGGCCGAGTAGTTTATCAAAGTCATCCGTTTTGGCAGATAAAAACAAAATCGGGGCAAAGGTGAATGTCCGCAGTTGTTTACATACCTCATAGCCATCTACATCAGGCAGCATAATATCAAGTACAATCACATCTGGGTCTATCTCTTTACAGAGGGATATGCCATCCTCGCCGCAAGTTGCTTTGTATACATTCGTAAGACCTTCATTTCGCAGCACCGTTTCGACTAAATCTAAAATTTCTATTTCATCATCAATTAGTACAATTTTTTTATCACAAAGTCGTTCTACCTGTATCATGTATCGTTCACTCCATGTCTTTTAATAAATGGGCGCTTCTTCCATTATAACGATTGGATTCAGATATGCGTAGATTCTTACACGATATCTTTCTTTTGAAAATAGAAAAGGCCCATCGTAACAAATACAAGAAAGAGAACGATACAACTAGCAAACATCGTAGTATGATTGGTTGCTTGTGAAAGGGCGATATTCATCGGATAGGCCCACGGGTCATAGATCCAGAATCGTTCGGACTGACCGATGAGAAAGCTAGATAAGGTAAGCAGTGTACCAAGTCCGAATGGAATCGAGACATGTGCCACATGAAAGCTGATGACAAATTGGAAGGCAATCATCGGCAGAGCTGCGAGAATCATTTGGAAAGGAACCGCGATTATTGCTGCCGGTAACGGTTGGTCTATATGCAATGTATACCCCGTTCCGATAAATGCGATCAGAAAGATCAACGTGCATAGGAGCAGAAGCATGATCCCGATACTTAGCTTGGCGAAATACACTTGTATTCTTGTAACCGGAAGGGCAAGCAGCTGCTTCCAGCCGTTGTGACTATACTCCACTCTCGTAAGAAGGATCATGATGATGACAATCGTAAATGGCAGCATAATCGTAGAATAGGATACGAGACTTAAAAGTGATAGTAGCTCCCAAGAAGGAGGCTTCTTCGTTTGCAAGATAAATAGTCTACCAAATAGCACAGAGAATAATGGAAGTAGCAGTATAATCGGGATAATTTTTGAGCGCTTTAATTTTAGCCATTCGATTTGTAATAACTGGTTCATTGCGCATCCCCTCCTACAATATCTCGTTTTGAAAATTCTATGATGCTGCATAATAGGATAACGAGTCCCCATAGCAACCCGCCAAATACCGCTGTTGTAACGTTCTCAGCACCTAGTAGTGTGTATGTATAGGGAAAGAAAGAGGACACATTCTTCGGAACCACCGATGCTAGTATCAGACCAAATATACTTACAAGCGGTGAGGCAAGAAATTGCGGGGAAGATGAGCTCACCCAATTTTGAATAGCGGCAAGTCCAATCACAGCCCCGCACTGAGAAAGAACGTAATTGCCATACAGCGTGAAATCGATTGGCTCTGGGAATCCAACAACCTTCCCAACTACTAATAAGCCAAGGATGTTTGTAATAACGAGCAGGAAGGAAAGGAGACAGGTAACGATATATTTTGACAGTAACGCGGTACTTCTAGAAATCGGTAAGCTAAGATTCTGCTTCCAGGCATTTTGCTTGTATTCGGTATGATAGATTGCAGCACTTATTACCGCGATAAAGATTGGGAAGAAGAACCCCCATCCAAGCACGCCATGATATTCTTTTAGCAGGATATACCACGATGAGATTCCTTTTGTCTTTGCCACTCCAGCTAGGTAGGTATGATAGCGGATGAACATATCGAGAAACATCGCGCCCGTCGTTCCAAGCGGAATCAAAATCAATAAGAAGGGCAGTGCACTCCGTTTTTCCTTCCCTATATCATTTTGTATGCATCGAAGCAGCATCATCGGAATTCCTCCTTTTCAGTAAGTGCTAGAAAAATGTCTTCTAAGGTTTCTTTCTGTTGGCGGAGATGGTAGACATCATGCCCGCTCATCACAAGCTCACGATTTAGTTCTGCAATATTTTTCGCTTCATCTAACATGACATACTGATCTTGGACCCATGGTTTGTATCCTTGCTTACGTAATTGTTCTGTTGCCCCTTCTAATGGGCGAACTCCTATTTCAAGATGGGAGGCTCCTTTCTTCCGTAATTCCTGGATAGATCCTTGAAAAATAAGGATTCCCTTATGAATAATGCCAACATGATCTGCCAAAAGCTCCACTTCGCTCAAATGATGGCTCGATAATAGAATCGTTGCACCTAGTTGCTGCGGAAGCCGTTTTAGTAAATCACGAATTTCCTGAATTCCTGCTGGATCTAAGCCGTTCGTTGGCTCATCTAAAATAAGCAGCTTCGGCTTCCCAAGAAGCGCTTGCGCAATACCAAGCCGCTGCTTCATCCCAAGAGAAAAGGTCCGAACAAGCTTATCCTTTACAGCAGAAAGCCCCACAATTTCCAATGCATCAGTAATTGCTTTTTTATCAACTTGGAGAATCTTCCGTGTACATTCAAGATTTTCATAGGCCGTCAAATGACCATAGTAGGAAGGCGACTCCACAAGAGAACCAACCTCTCGTAAAATATCCGTTCGATGCAAAGCAAGTGATTCTCCGAAAATCGTAATATCCCCGCTCGTCGGCGTAATCAGACCAAGCAGCATACGAATCGTCGTCGACTTCCCCGCACCATTCGGCCCTAAAAAACAGAAAATTTCCCCCTCTGGCACACGCAAACTTACATCGTGAACCGCTGTAAAACTACCAAACTGTTTCGATACTTGATTTGTCATAATAACATGCTCCATATGTACGCCCCCTCTTCTTTGTACTAATTGTATAAGTTGCTCATTAACTCTATCTTCAATCTACCTTAAGTTCTTCTTAAGTTAGGGGGGAAGGAGAGGAGGACAAGGGTTAACGGCGGAAACGAGAAGTTTAACGGCGAAAAAATGAGGTGTAACGGCGAAAATCATGGAGTTAACGGCGAAAGTCGTGTGCAGAGGAGGAAAAAAGGTGGTGTGCAACATTTTAACGGCGGAAATAGGAAGTTTAACGGCGAAAAACGTGGAGTTAACGGCAAAAGGCGTGTGCAGAGGAGGAAAAAGAGGGCAGGCAACATTTTAACGGCGGAAAAAAGAAGTTTAACGGTGAAAAAATAAGGTGTAACGGCGAAAAACGCAAAGTTAACGGCAAAAGTCGGGAGTGGAGGAGGAAAAAAGAGGGAGTGCAACGTTTTAACGGCGGAAAAAAGAAGTTTAACGGCGAAAACCCAAGGTGTAACGGCGAAAAAATAAGGTGTAACGGCGAAAGTCGGGTGTGGAGGAGTAAAAAAGAGGGAAGGAAACGTTTTAACGGCGGAAATAGGAAGTTTAACGGCGAAAAAATAAGGTGTAACGGCGAAAGGCGGGTGTGGAGGAGTAAAAAAGAGGGAGGGAAACGTTTTAACGGCGGAAATAGGAAGTTTAACGGCGAAAAAATAAGGTGTAACGGCGAAAGTCGGGTGTGGAGGAGTAAAAAAGAGGGAAGGAAACGTTTTAACGGCGGAAATAGGAAGTTTAACGGCGAAAAAATAAGGTGTAACGGCGAAACTACCGGAGTTAACGGCAAAAGCCGTGTGCAGAGGAAGAGAAAATGAATAATCCCCGCCTATTCATTAGGCGGGGATCTACTAACCACGGACCAGCGACCAAGGAATGTAACTTGTTCCTAATCCCAATCTTTAAACCTCGTAATAATTTGTTCCTTTTTCGTTTGGAGGAAAGATTTTTTATCTGTGTTCTTTTTCTGTTTCTGCAATTCATAGAAACTAGCAAATCCAATTAACGTTAAGCCTGCGATGATGAGGTATCCCCACCAAGGGAAATTCCCCCAATATGGTCTGGTTTGTAATAAGACGTTTAATAGTAATACACCGATGCCGACGAAGAAATACGATTTCATGCGATAATGCATGCCGCCTAACATAGAGGCTAATGATAAAACACCGATAATAAGAGCATCATAGATGGTATTGCTCTTTAAAGCATCAGTAACCAAGATATAGGTGACAATCAGCAGCACAATCGATTGAATCGTATTCATTTGCTTTTTATAATCTTTCCAAGTATGTCTGCTTAAGAAAATCGTTAATCCGATAAACGGCAATGTATATAGCTCTGTTCTAATATATTGATTTACATCGAATTCCTTTAAAATGATATAGTACGGCAATAATAGAGAAATGGCAGTAATGGTTTTGATAATCCGTTTTTCTAAAGTCGATGTAAATCGATTGATTAGCGTATATAAGCTGTAAACAATCAATAGAGAAGGAATTAGCTTAAACCATAATGGATCTTCGTCAGAAATGATGACAACTAATATAATGATATAAATCCAAGAAGTCATTGTATACCAATCAATTTGTGATCGATTCGCGAGTTGTTTATAGGCAAATTTACCGAATTGATGCAGTGCGAAAAATGCTACTACGACTAATCCAATCTGTAGCGGTTTTTCAATGAAAAATAAGTAACGAACTAAGAAAATGGTGGCGATAAGTAATGGGATAATCGTAAATATCCGCCAATTTCTTTTGTGCAATACGTATAAAGTAAGGATGGTATAGGAAATAAAGAGTCCGAAATGGAAGATGTCCATTATAAAAGGAATACCTATCAATAACCCTACAATCGTTTGGGGTATCAAGTACCAATCGATTCTTTTTTTCCAAGTTTCGTTTACCGATAACCATAATAGGGCGATGATCCCAGTGACAATAGGAAATAAATACTCACTCGTAATCAAATTGTCCAAATTATAATAAATGAGCATTAAATAAATAATAATTGGGAGCGTTGTAAAGGATGCATATAAAAATAATTTAATTTCTTGTTCATTTTTTTGTTTTAATGTGCTGTAAATGTATGCTCCTAACGCCATGAAAAGCAGTGCTGGATGTAAATGTTTGAAAATAATAAGAAATACAGTGAATAGGAAAGCACCTATTAAATAAACATGTGCTGTCCAGAAAAAATAAGGTTTTAACTCTTGGATTTTTCTCCCCACATATTCATAAACCAATAATAAAAGAATCGGAATAAGTAATACATAAAGGGTGTACAATGTGTTTTCTAATTTTAAGGTGACGGTCAATGATGATAAAAAGAAGACGGAAGTAATACTTACAAAAGTCCATAGAGCGTCCTTCTTCATTTTATATACTAGTAAAATATAAATAGCGATTCCACCCAAATAGATACATGATGTTATAAAAGGATGATTATAAAGTTCTAGCGGACTCATTACTATACTGAGTGTATAAATGGCAGTTGCTGTTAAGAAAGTACTGTTATCTAAATCAAGCTGTTTTCTAGATTTCCAAACATAACTGATGGCTAATAATAGTAACCCGCTAATGGCGAAAAGACCCATGCTTCCTATATTGTTTACAATATGTCTTTCTGCATACTCGAAAAAGCTAATCAATGATAATCCCCAACTAATCGGATTTACCCAAGTTGTAATCTTTTTCAAGTTTTTGTTCTTCGTATGATGATAAGTAAGTAGTGCAATACAACCAAATGCGAAAAAGAGAATAATAGAATGGGTTAATGTCCCACTAGCAAAGAAGATCGACAGTACCATCGTTCCAATCGAGATGATGAAGCTACTTGTTTTTATCGCAGTAAAGTATTTAAAATGATTTTTTAAATAAAAGACAACATACATAATCGTTGCCATCGTAAACATATATAATGATCCATAGTTTTGGACTTTGAATAGGACGAAATAGCTTTGAAAACAAGCTGCCATTAAGAAAATGGGTGCTAAATATCGGAAGATTTGTTGTTTCGCAATATTGGATAACCAAATATAATTGATCGCGATGATGAGGTAAGCAAAAAATAAAACAATCGAATCCCCATCAGAACGTAATAAAAGTCCTTGAATACTGATAAAAATAAAGGCAAAACATGAGATAATGCCGCTTGTTACTTGGAATACCCTCTGGATATAGGCTTCTTTATTTGCGTATTGTTGAAAAATTAAATAAAGAATCCCAATCAAGGCGAACCCTATATAATCAATCGATGATAAGAAGGAATTTTGGATTAATTGATACATTCCATAGACAAAAAGAAAGGTGAAAATATAATGATAATGCCTTGCTTTATTAACAAATACCATTGAAAGATAAAGAACTGCTGTAAGTAATAGATTAAAACTATAGAAAGTAGCATTTTCAAAGATGAATAACATGAGTAAAGTACTTAAAATTAAGTTTATTTGAGCAAACAGGAATAATTCTTTCGTAAATAGGGCAAAACTCTGGTTGTCTTTCAGTTTATAATAGCAAAATAGTAAAAGAGCATTGTATAGCATCATCCCGAGATAGAAAAAATCACGCGGTAAATAAGCTAGTAAAAAGCTAACCCCGATTGTGGCAGCAAGATAGGAAAACCAAACAAATAATCGATGCTTATACTTTGTAGCGATAAAGGTGTATAAAAGTAAGCAAATGCCGCTGCTGACAAAACCGAATACATATCTTCCTCCACCATATAGCGAAAGCCATGTTCCTAATAATTCAAAAAAACCGATAGAAAGAAAAGTGATTGGTAGAAATAAACTACCTAATGTCAGAAAGGCAAACGCAGTTTTATGAATATGTAGGTATTTTTCAGCAATATAACTACTACCAAAAAATACGATGGACACCAATGAAACGAATAATACTTTTAATACATTATTCATAGAGTGCCAATTGCTTGTGCCAAATACTAACCCGCCAATAAATAGTAAAATAACCCCCAAAATTAAAGACCAAGAAATATTTCTTTCTCTTATTTTTTCTGGTGTTAGCGTGTTTTTGGGTTTTATCGATTTTGGCTGTTCCTTCACTATTTGTTTTGGAACAACTACTTCTTTTTCGTGTTTTCGTTCATCAAGGTCTTGTAAATAAAGATTGTAGGCAGTTTCCATTTTGTTAAAATTAAGTTCATCAATATATTTTTCCTCTTTTAAGGTATGTAGTTCCTCTTTAAATACCTGCCTTCGGAAAGTTGAATCCCTTTTCTGCATATGTATTCTCCTTCAACTCGTTTTCATATTCCTAAATTTTTCATTAATTCCCTATATTATAACAAATTTCGGAATTATCAGAAAGAAAGGGAGCGGCTTATTGAATCATATGCGTAAAACACTATTAAATTCCAGAGTACCAGCGAAAGTCGGGAGGTGGGTCCGTTTTAACGGCGGAAAAGAGAAGTTTAACGGCGAAACCACCGGAGTTAACGGCAAAAGCTGAGTGTAGAGGAGTAAAAAAGGGTGTGAGCCACGTTTTAACGGCGGAAAAAAGAAGTTTAACGGCGAAAAACTAGGGTGTAACGGCGAAACCACCGGAGTTAACGGCAAAAGCAGAGTGCGGAGGAGGAAAAAAGGGATCGTGCCACGTTTTAACGGCGGAAAAAAGAAGTTTAACGGCGAAAAAGTAGGGTGTAACAGCGAAACCACCGGAGTTAACGGCAAAAGCAGATTGCGGAGGAGGAAAAAAGGGTGTGAGCCACGTTTTAACGGCGGAAAAAAGAAGTTTAACGGCGAAAAAGTAGGGTGTAACGGCGAAACCACCGGAGTTAACGGCAAAAGCCGTGTGCAGAGGATGAAAAAAGGGATCGAGCCATATTTTAACGGCGGAAAAAAGAAGTTTAACGACGAAAAACTAGGGTGTAACGGCGAAACCACCGGAGTTAACGGCAAAAGCTGAGTGTGGAGGAGGAAAAAAGGGAGCGAGCTACATTTTAACGGCGAAAAAATAAGGTGTAACAGCAGCCCCCCTGACCTAACAACAATCCAACCAAATTGTTAGAATTTTCCTATTCAGTATGCTATGATAATTCGTACTAAACCACATACGAAAAGAGGGTATAAGATGAGCGTGAATCCAGTTCAAGATCTTGCAGTGGAAGTAAAAGAAAATCGGAAGTCGGAGCATGATGTGAGTCCGTTATTTTTAAATCGCTGGTCGCCGCGTGCGTATTCGTATCAACCGGTGTCGGATGAGGATTTGTACCAGGTGCTAGAGGCGGGGCATTGGGCTGCTTCTTCGTTTAATGATCAGCCGTGGCGGTTTATTGTGGCTAAGACAAAGGAAGATTTGAAGACGTTCCATGATTTTTTGAATCCTTTCAATCGTACGTGGGCTAGTAAGGCGCCAGTCCTTGTTCTTATTGCATCGGATACGCTGCGGGAGAATGGGGATAAAAACAGAGCGCATGCGTTTGATGCAGGTGCAGCTTGGGCAAATATAGCGCTGCAGGCGACGATTCTTGGATTGAGCACGCATGCGATGGGAGGGTTTGACCGCGAGCAAGCACGTAAGGTTTTGAATCTTCCTGATACGTATGAGGTTCATGCTGTTATTACGATTGGGTATCGCGGTGACAAAGAAATACTAGATGAAAGCCTTCAGGATCGGGAAGTTCCGAATACACGGAAGCCACTTGAAGAAGTTGTCTTCTTTGGAAAAGTAGAAAAATAAGAGTCTGATAGTAGACTCTTTTCTAGTTAAATCGGTTTTAAGAATATAAGTGATAAAAGTCAAAAAAATGGGGGAGTGGAAACATGATTCATGATATAAAGGAATATGTAAAATATTTAGATGGTGTTCATAAACGAACGATGCAATATGTGAAAGCAATACCCAATGAACTATTAGATTGGAAGCCTTCTGAAGATAAAATTTCTACAGGTGATTTATTGCGACATATCGCATCAGCTCGATTGATGTTTCTTGGTATATTTGAACATGGTTCGTGGACATACACAGGACATGATACTGGTAAGGGGGCTTCTCTTGAGGATATTTCAAATTATTTAGAGGAATGTCAGATTAAACTAACAGAGGGTCTATTAAAAGTAGGCAATGACGTGTTGACAAAAAGGGTTTTAACCCTTCATGGTCATGAGGTTAGTGTGTGGAGAATACTTATGGCAATTCCAGAACATGAAATCCATCATCGTGGACAACTCTCTACCTATTTACAACTGAACAAAATTGAACCACCTCAAATTTTCGGATTAAAAATTGAGCAAGTTAAATCATTATAATTATCACGTTGCACATTGTATAAAAAAGGAGGGTGTCCGCAGACACCCTCCTCTATTTACATTCAGCCGACTCCCAATAATTCCTTCAGCTCATCGGTTGTAAGTTCGGTAATCCAATTGTCGCTCGTAATAATGGCATCGTTTAGCGATTGTTTCTTTTCGAGCATTTCATCTATTTTTTCTTCTAATGTTCCGGTTGAGATGAGCTTGTGTACATGAACAAATCGTTTTTGACCGATGCGATAGGCACGGTCGGTTGCTTGGTTTTCCACGGCCGGATTCCACCAGCGGTCGTAGTGGATGACATGGTTAGCGGCGGTAAGATTGAGTCCGGTGCCGCCTGCTTTTAGCGATAAAATAAAGGTGTTGGCTTCGCCGTTTTGGAAGCTGTTGATCATCTTGTCGCGATCGTTTTTTCGAATGCTTCCATTTAGGAATAGCACGGGTTTTCCCGTGTGCGTTTCCAGTAGATGCTTTAGCATATTACCCATGCGAATGTATTGGGTAAAGATGAGACAGCTTTCGTTTTGCTCATGGATCGATTCGACGAGCTCTAGCAGCTTTTGGATTTTCATCGAACGTTCGCTAAGGCGCTGCGGATGTTCTTCCTTTAAGTACAAGGCTGGATGATTGCAGATTTGTTTTAGCTTGTTTAGCATGAGTAAAATAAAGCCGCGTCGTTCAATACCGGATAAGTGTTTTACATTCATAAGCGTATCCTGCACCATTTGTTCGTACAGAGAGGCTTGCTCGACGGTGAGTGTGCAGTATTCCTTCTGCTCTTGTTTGTCAGGCAGATTAAGCGCTACATCTGGGTCCTGCTTCGTACGGCGAAGGAGGAACGGCGAGATTAGTCTTTTCAGCTGCTTAATTTTTTCCTCATCGCGGTCTTTTTCAATCGGCGTGACAAAGCGGTTTTGAAAGGTAGAGAGACTGCCGAGATAGCCGCGATTTAAAAAGTCGAAAATAGCCCACAGCTCGGAAAGTCGGTTTTCCATCGGTGTTCCCGTTAGTGCGACCTTATGCCAAGCATCTAAGCTGCGAACGGCACGCGATTGTTTGGTTTGTGAGTTTTTAATATTTTGTGCTTCGTCGATCACAATGCTACTCCATTTATAAGAAGAGAGCTCCTCGCGATCTAAATTGGCTAGGGCATAAGACGTAAGAATAACATCTTTTCCAAAAAGAGAAGGAAGGAAATCGTCACCTTTCATTCGATTCGAGCCGTAGTGAAGACCGATTGATAAATCCGGTGAGAATCGTTCGAATTCCTTCTGCCAGTTTCCGAGTACAGATGTAGGAGCAATGACAAGCGCTGGTCCTTTTGTAATTCCTTGTTCCTTCATGTGTAAAAGATAGGCAATCGTTGTTAACGTTTTTCCAAGTCCCATATCATCGGCTAGCAGAGCACCAAAGCCGAGATCACGAAGGTAGAGAAGCCATTCGATTCCTACTTGCTGATAAGGCCGGAGCGTCGCGTGCAGATTGTCCGGTAAAGTTCGTTTTGGAATTTTGCCGATTTCCGTTAAACGAGATAGAACATTTTCGTAGTAGCTATCGAGTTCGATTTGAATTTCAGAGAAGGGATTGTCATCCTCCTCGGTTGCTTCGGTTTCAGATCCGCGCAGCAGCTCTTGCTGCAGCAAATCCTTCATTTCTAATCCGCGTCGTTCTGCCTTGTCCATCAGCTTCTTCACTCGTTCGATAAATTCAGGATCAAGGCGAATCCACTGGCCGTTCACATTGATGAGATGTCGATTTTGCTGCATAAGGGAACGGAATTCCTCTTCGGAAAACTCCACACCGTCTGTAGAAATACGCCAATTGAATTGGACGATGGTGTTCATGCCAAAGAAGGACTCACCGCTGCCTTTGTTATCACTCTTTACCTTGGCGCGCAAGGAGAATTTCGTCGTTTTTAACTGCTGCCACCAAGAAGGAAGAAGAATATCGACACCGGATGCTAATAGCTCATTGCTTGCTTCGGTTAAAAATTTCCAAGCCTCCGATTCATATAGTTCATGGCGAAGCTGCCTTTCTTCGACGAGCCATGGTACGAGTTTTTCCCAGCCTGCGTATGTTTGGAGAATGTTTTCATAATATCCTCTCCACCGTTTTGGCAGCGAAGCTTCATCAGTGAATATATATGTTTTTTGCCCGCGCTTAGGCTCAAGAATTGTTTCAAGCTTCCATAGTTCAAACTCTTCCTGCGGCTCAAGTAGACGAAGTCCGATTGTGAAAGGTTTATCGTCGTCTAGATAACCGATTTTCGTAAGCCAGTCCTCTTCATGAGCTGCGATCGTAAGAAGCTTCCTAGCAAAGTCAGGATACTCATAAAGCCGCGCTGCTTTTTCCCATGCTTCATTTTGCGGCTCTGTTGTTCGAATCGTCTCATTAATAGCATCTGAGAAAAGCTTGGAAAGGACCTTTGTAAGATTTTTGTTGTTTGGTGTTGTCCAAGCAACTTCCTCATTCCAACGCTCCATATCAGGGATAAAGGTACTTTCTTTATAGCCTGACCATAGCTCCGTTGCTTCCTCATGGATGCTCATAATTTCTTGGCCGTAGGAGGTGATGGTAAAGGAGTTATGTGGTAATACTGCAACGAACTCCAACGCCTCTGTTGACGTAAGATAAAACCCATTTTTTCCATTGTAATGGAGGTCCTTAATAAAGGTACCGAAATACGTCGTGGAATGCCAAGTGAAGGCATCGCGTTTCCAGCTGAATGGCTCGATGATTTGTTTCTTATCATCTTCTCCCCAAACGAACCAACCTTCAGGTAGCTGCTCAAGCCGAAGAGTTATATTATCTTTCCTCATCGATTAACTTTCCTTTCCGTAGTTCTTCTTGAAATGCCCGCAAGCGTGAGTAGGTTTTCGATAGCATTGCAATATACGAATCCCATTCTGTCTGCCTTTTCAGCTTTCGATAGAGAATGCGAAGTCGCTTTAAATACCGAACTGCCATCCGGTAAGACTGTCTATTTTTTAATTGAACGGTTTGTATAACTGCATGATGATAAAGGGGAAGAACAGCTTCTTGATCTTCCTTTTCGATTTCCTTTAACGTTCCGCGCAGCGATTCAATTGAGTCATTGTCCATGACTATTTGCAGCTCCGTCCACGTCCGATATTGCTTTCTTGCTAGCAAATATTGATCATATTCATAGAAGCTATAAGGAAGAAGGTCTTGAATCATCATCTCATAGCCAGGCTCTTCATTCGTTTCTTCGGCAAATAAAGAATAGGTTGATAAGTAGAATCGAACCAAATCCCGTTTCTTGTACACATTTTCTTCCTGTTCTAAATAAATCTTCAGCTTATGATAGATAAACGATAACCACAGCTTAACGCGATCCCACTCCACATTGTTCGCAAGCTCCTGAAGCCAGTAGAAATAGAGCTCAACAAGAAGATAGGACTGCGAATCTAAATATTCCATCGCTTTGTCATCCTGTTTTTGCAAAAAGGCAAGATGAGCGTAGGTAAGCGCTGGAAGCAAAGGCTCCGTTTGCTTGGCAATCCGCAGCGCTTCCTCTTCCAGCCAAGGTTCACGATTCAGCAAGAGTCCCCAAATGTGCCGATAATAATAGAAGCGCTCATAGATGTAATCCGTGTGAGAAAAAAATAAAGTATGAACCGTCTGTCCTGTTGCTACGAGTATGGTTTCATAGTCAGGAGGAATGGACACACTCGCTAGTTTATGGATGATCATGGAAGCTTCTTCTACAAAGCGCTGGGCAACTGAGGACGGCTTATAATACGAATGAATGCGATTCGTTTCATACTCTTTTGCTAAATCTAGCAATCGTTCAAAACAAAACAGAGCTGCATTCAATTCAAACAGCTCACGCAAAATAGATTTCCGCGGTGCCTTCCGCGATAGTTTCATGTACAAATCTTCAAATACATTTACAAGCAGATACGCTTTACGAAACGGAAACCGATTCTGTTCCGCAATAAACGCATCATAATCTTTATTAAAATAGGAAATCCAGCTGTTATAATCTAGATCCTCAAAGTGGGAAAGCTGCATCAGCTGCTTTGCCGTCTTCATTTTTGGCAGAATATCAGCCGGTTTATCCTTATCCTTAAATCGTTTCATTACATCGCCTACAAGACCAAAGCTTGCAGCTATGTAAAAGAGAACAGCAATCTCATGCTCACAATAACCGTCTTGAAAGCAATTGCAAACACTTCCGCTCACATTGGAAACAGGAATTTCAACTGAATAAATGGAACCCTCACTCTCTACCGTTCCTTGCAGCATATCATCCTGCAAAAACACATTGTACACGCGACCTTGCCGATACAAATGCAGTCCACTAGCCATCATCAACCGATCTGGCTCCGACTTTGGATCAAGCGTCTCAATAATTTGATCTGAAATTCTTAGTACATCATCTTTGTTCATTGAATCCTGTAACATAAAATTCCTCCATCATGTGAAAAACTCCATCCGAAATTCCTATCCTTTCATTATAACCGAAATTTTAAAAGAGTAGAAAAAAAGCGATGTATATTTTTAGGTGAATGATCTGGAGCTTCCATGATAGAGGAAAAGTAGGAGAGGAGTGCGAGGCGGGGAGAGCGGATCGTAGATGTAAGGGGAGTCTCACTATATATAAAACTATCTAAATGAAAGGAAGTACTGATTTACTTTGTTTAAAGGCACTTTCGATTCATTTCCTTCAATCCCAAACATATTTCCAATTAGCTTTACATACTCGTCAAAAACAATTATCGTCCCGCTCCTATTCATCCACCAAGAATGGGGATTAAAGCCGGGGGTGTCTACACCAACATACGTGAATTGAATTCCCGTATCTTTATACACCTTGTCAAAGTTCATTTTCGTTCGTCTTGTGTGAAAATTGGATGTAACAACAATGGCAGATTTTAGATTGTGTTTGATCATAATATCCTTTGTATATAGGGCATTCTTATATGTACTATCTGCCTTTGTTTCTAAAAGTACAGAATGTTTTGGTATATTCGCTTTATTTGTGTAAGCTACCATATAATCTTCATTGGCATTGGTGAGAATTAAATAAGGAGCATCATGCTGCTTGTATAAGGAAATCCCCTTCTGAATCCGATTTTCTCCTCCGCTTAGCACGATGATAGCATCTGCCTTTTTAGGAGGTTCATTTATTACTAAAAACGATCCTAATCCATATGCAATTCCATATAATGCAATAAGAAGGAGCAGGAGAAACATAACCAAATGTTTTATACCCCGTCTCTTTTTTCTATTGTGTAAAACAAGCATTGATCAAATCCCCCTCTTAGGGCATTTTACTATAGGATAGACCGCAGTAGTTTAAAGATTATGAAAAGAATTTTTACGTGTGTGATTTTGTAAGCTAGAAGTTAAAGACGTATGAATAGCAAAAAAAGCCCGATTGGACGGGCTTACTCCAAAGTAGGAAGATGGGGAAGTTAATCAATCTATTTTTAACGTATCCGCGTAATCATAAGATATAATTTCTCGATCTTCTGTATAGATCCAGCCATCTTCTTTATGAGAAAAGTCACTTATTGCTACAGAACCATAATCTTTAAAATGGTCATAAACTTGTTGTAATATTTTAATCTCTTCATGATTGAATAATGTATCATCAAATGATTGTAGAGATTTAATATTGATTTTTGTGTAATCATTTATAAATTCGTACTCAATATCAATGATCTCATTTTTAGCTATGGTTGATAAAAGTAAATCATGATCTTTCGGTACAGGTCCATATGGTAGACGAACATATGGGATTCCGCTTATAGAAAGTAAGTTGCGTTTATAATTTAGAAAATCAGCATAGAATAGTAACTTCATCAATTTCGTTTTTGGAACGCCGTTTTCAGCAAAAAATAGTACCATGTTAATTAATTTGCTGAGGCTGAAAGAACTGTAACCCGATTCAATTGTTTTCTCATATAATTTATAGTTAATATGAAGAACGTCATGTAATCCTTTTTCCACTGTTATTTGATCTGTATTTACTAGCTTTTCATTAATTTTCGTCTGTTCTTTCTCATTAAATTTATGCTTAGTAAGTTTATAATACTCATCAATTGCTTCTGGATGTTCTTTTAGACGTCTCAAAACAGTCATATGGGAGGAGTCAGGAATATACTTTCCTGTTTCATAACGTGCAATTGTCGCCTTACTCCAACCCAGAATACGGGAGAATAAATCCATAGACAAACCATATTGGTTACGTATAGATTTTATTTCTTCAAGAGACAATCCGACACGTTCCTCGTACATACTTGTAAGTGTTCTCATTGTTTCTGAATCCAAGCCTTCATCATATAACTCTTCACCACAGTCACATAGTAGAACACGTTCATTTATTTCAAAAGATTCACCTTTAAAAGTATAGTTCGATTGGCGTTCAACTATCTTAGCATTAACATCTTTTTGGCAATTATTGCAATACTTGATTTTTGTTGTCCCTGCCATAGTAGTGTCCTCCATTGTTTATTCCCCCCATACGTAAAGTTCATTAACCGAAAGGTATTTTCACCAATCTTTGTGGAAAGATAAACACACACACCCGCGGTGATCGATTTTTATTTTGATATAAATCAATATGCCATTTACTTCTCTTTTGAAAATCCAAATAACTTTGCCGTCTTTTGGCCTATCTACATCTATACAGGGTCCATCGACATAGTCATTTGGAGTTAACTTGAGTGTCTCTTCCCACACTTGATTGACATTCGTTAAGCCAATCTCAAGAAGAGCTTCTATCCATTTCACCTTCTTACCGGATGGATGGTCGTATGTTCTTTTGATGAAATCTTTCTTTCCCATAGAGATGAGTTGTTTAGCTTCCCGAAGAAAGGCCTTTTTAGCATTAAAATCCGTCAAAAGAAATTCCCCATTAAGAGCAAAACATGATCATCCCCGTTACAAGTAGTATATACAAAAATGGTATCAATTGATACCGAAAACAGTTAATTTTACAAAATTTGTATTTTTCCGATACTTTATGTAACGAGGGGAACAACGAAGGACATAATTCGATTATATTGTGTATTCCTTAATATGGAAATGTTTTATATTTAACGATTTGCTTACAAAAAATGTTGTACATACGAATCTGACAAGATTGCATCAATTAAAGAAATGGTTTTGTTTTCAAACACGTAGTTCGTATCTTGTAAAAACGGCTTTTGAGCACCTGCTGCTACGCCGTATTGTTTGATTTCGTAGTGACTGGTTTTGGTTGTTCCTTCTTTGATTTGTACGATCAGCTTATACCGAGTGTCATCGTTTGGAATTGAGAAATCAATAGAAATGTCGGTATGAGCAATTCCTTCTTTTTCGTAGGTATGCTTTCGCGGCGTTCCAATCCAATCTGGTTTGGTGTCATTGACATGCATGGTAATAGAACTCCTTTTTTTCATCTATTATATACAAAACAAGCAATCCCCCACAAATGAGAAGGATTGCTTGTTATTTATTCTAAAATTCGTACGGTTACGGTTTTACGTCCCCATTGATTGGCCTGGTCTAAGGTAGGAAGTAATACATCAATGCGGTTTCCTTTAATAGCGCCGCCTGTATCACCGGCAATTGCTTCGCCATAGCCTTCTACCCATACCTTCGTTCCGAGTGGTATGACTTTAGGGTCTACGGCAATCAATTTCATGCCAGGATTTTTTTGTATGTCATAGCCTGCAGCTGTCAGATCGCTATTTCCTGCTTCACTTGCACAATAAGAAGTTGCGACCACTTGAATTTCTTTTGCAGCGGCTACTTTCGGCTGTTCTTTAAGTTGTTCTTTATGCTGTTCTTCTGCAGGAGCCTGCGTTTGCTTCGAGTCAGCTTGCTTGGCCTCTAGATATTGTGTAGGGACATAGGCGGCTTCGCCATTATACTCAATTTTAGCCCATCCATTTTGGACAGGTGACACGATCTTTACTTGTTGTCCTTGGGTTAGTAGTCCGATAATCGGATAATCAAGTCCAGCACCTGATCTTACATGAAGAGTAGTTGCTTGAACATATTGTGTTTCATCTTTTGTAAAATCGACTTGCAGCGATTTATTATCTTGTTTTTGTATTTGTAAATCCTGTCCATATAGGGCATTCCCTAAAATAGGAGCTTGCCCGATAGGCAGGGAATTTGTATTTACCATAGTTGCTGCATCTGCTGGAGCTGAGAAAAAGCTAATTCCTAAGATAGCTCCCGTTACGATTGTTAGTAGTCTTTTCATTCATTACCTCCTAAAAACGACTTCTTCGGCAATCTTAACAGATAATAAATCTATTTCTTCGAATATCACACAACCAAAATGGAACTGTAATATGCTGTTAATGGTTTGTAATCAGTGAAAATATGGTAGAATTGAAGTAGAGGCAGTCGTATCATAGATTCATCACAGTTTCCACAAAAAGGGAATATGACAGATGATGTATATTTCCTGAGAAATAGTAGGAAATATGTAATAGATCTGTCGATTCGCTATATTTTCGCACTGCATAAGGTCAGTTTCGCTTTATTTGCAAGAGGAAAAGGAATCAAAAGTTGAAAATATCGTTACAAAATCCGCAATTTTTTATGTCGGATAGGTTGCCTTTATTTAGAAAATATGATATTATCTACTTGTAAGCGATTACAAAACAGATAAATCTAGAAGTTAACAAGATACAGAGGGATGCAGCTGTGAAAAAGTACGAACGAAAATGGAAACAAATTTGTTTGAAGCGTCAGGCTATCTTACTTCGCGAGCATGAAGCAGTAGATTTACAAAAAGCTGAGAAGACGGAAATCGAACGGGGAAAGTCTTCCGCAGCTCATGCAGGATGATACATAAGCCGTAGATGGTTGGGAGCCATTTCTTATGGATCAAAAACACGTTAAATTAAATGGGGTACATTATATAAAGAAAAGCAGAGATTGGGGAATCTCTGCTTTTTGTATTTCTAAGGATATATTTAGTACATACAAAAAAAAGTCGTCTTACCTAATGGTAAAACGACTTTTTTGATTTTAATACGGCTTTGAATAGCCGAGGAAGTGTTTGCTCCAATAAGAGTTGTTTACTGATGATACGGTTACGCCGTTATCAGCTGCACTTATAAATGTACCATTTCCGAGGTAGATACCCATGTGAGAAGCACTACTTGAGCCATTACCTGTTGTACCTTGGAAGTAGACGAAATCGCCTGGCTGCGGATTAGTTGTTTGCGTTAAGCTGTTCCAATAGCCATTAGCGCTTTGGCGTCCAAAGGAGAAGCCAAATTTATTATACACATGATAAATGAAGCCGCTGCAATCAAATCCACCTGGTGTTGTGCCGCCCCATTTATAAGGTGTTCCTTCTAACGATTTTGCATAAGATAGTAAGGCTGACACGTTAGAAGAAGGAGACGCTGGCTTTTGGTTTTGCGCTGGTGCTTGAGGCTGCGTTTGCGTCTTTGCAGGAGCTTGGCTTTGTGCTGATGCTTGAGATTGCGTCTTCTCCTTTGTAGGAGCCGGTGCAGAAGCAGTTTCATTTGCTTGTGCTATTGCATCTACTTTTGTATCGGATACAAAGCTTTTTCCAATATAGCCGGTTTGTCCGTTATAGGAAATCTTAAGCCAACCGTTATCTTCGCCGGTTACTTTCACCTTGTCGCCGTAGGATACGGAGCCAATTGCATCAAATTGTGTACCTGCGCCGCTTCGTACATTTAATGAGCTAGTCTTTACGTAATAATCCTGTGCCTTTGCAGCAGGCTGAGCTTGTTCATTACCTGCTGGTTGTTTCACAGCAGACCCTGCTTGTTCATTACCTGCAGGCTGTGTTTGCACAGTAGGCTGTTCAGCTTTTGCCTGAGGAGCTGGTGTGCTGTCAGCATTCGCTTGCTCAGTTGCCTTTGTGTCTGATTTCGCTTGCACTTGTGCATCTGCTTTGTTTGTAGACTTAGCCGCTTCTACTTGTGCTTGTGATACATATTTTTTATTAATATAGCCGGTTTGTCCATTAAAGGTAACCTTGAACCAACCGTTATCTTCGCCGCTTACTTGTACTTTATCGCCGCGAGTAATCGTATTTAGAATGTCAGATTGGGCACCTGCACCGCTTCGGATGTTAAGGCCATCTGCGGTTACATAATAGTCGGTTGTTTTCGGTTCAAATTTCACATATTGAGCACTTACATAGCCTGTTTTGCCGCCTCGGTCAATTTTGTACCAGCCGTTTTCGATGCCAGTTACTTTTAGGACCTCACCTTGCGTGACACCTCCGATAACCGGATGATAGATAGCTGCCCCTGTACGAATACGTAAGGAGGGAACATCCACTATGTAACTACCATTTAGCTCTCCTGTTTGCAAGGATTGCGTCACGGTTTGATCTTGACCGCCGTGCGATACATAGTCCTTGCTGACGTAGGCTGTTTGGCCTTTATAGGAAATTTTATACCAATTCTGTAACTCCCCAACGACCTGAACTACATCACCTCTAGATAAATCGCCAATGACATCATGGGATGTACTTGGACCTGTTCGAACGCGAAGGGAAGATACCGTAACTTTATAATCGTTATCTGGCGCACTGGCACTTTGTGCTAGAAAATCTTTGCTGACATAGGCCGTTTGCCCGTTATATTGTACTTGATACCAACCTTGCACTTCTCCTAAAACCTTAAGGGCATCTCCTTGCATCACATGACCGAGAATTTCATCACTCGTGCTAGGACCCTTTCTGACATGTAAACTGTCTGCTTGAACCGTAAAATCATTTGAGCTTTGAGTGTGCTGTTGGTCTGCTGAGACAGGGGCAGCTTGTACTTCAGGAGCTGCTTGTGCTACCTCTGCAACTGCTCCCCCCACCACAGACACTGCTGCAATACTGGCGAGAACGCTTTTCATCTTTTATTACAACCTTTCTATATTTTTATGAAAATATTGGGTTACACCCATAGAAAATACTAGAATAGCTATCTCTTGTAGTCAATAAACATTAAATAATTGGCATATATAAACAAACACTCATAAAACGTGCTTTCCACCATTTGGAACATAAAAATAAAGAAGTTGGATAAACTATTTTACAATAAAAAATACATACCTAAATGCCTGTAGAAATAAGATGAAATGGGTAGAAATATGTCATATGAAAAAAGTGTTACATGGAAAAAAGCGGAATATTTATACTCGATTATCTGACATTTTATCGTATGAAAGAAGGTTGGAAAATGAAGAAAATTTTAGTTTTTATCCTGTTCCTAGCCTGCTCGAATCAAGCTATGGCAGCTGAAGCAAATATTGAGAAGGAAAACACGATGTCTGTACTTTGGTATCAAACATCCGCCGAGGCGAGGGCGCTCTATTATCAAGGCTTTCAGCTCGGCAAGATGAAGCTGCAAGAGGCTCTGCGCAATAAGCCAAAGGAGCAGAAAAAGCCACTGGCCGTTGTGCTCGATTTAGATGAAACGGTATTCGATGATAGTCCTTTTTTGGCGAAGGCCATTCTTTCAGGCACGAAGTCGTCTCTGCTTTGGAACGATTGGGTTCGGCAAGCAAAGGCTGCCCCTCTCCCAGGCAGTATTGATTTCTTAACCTATGCAAACGGAAAAGGAGTCGACATTTTCTATGTAAGCAATCGCAACCAAGCATATCTAGATGCGACGCTTCTCAATTTACAGCGTATCGGTGCACCGCAGGCAACTAAGGAACATGTGCTCCTGCAGACAGGTGAAAAGGGGAAGGAAGCCCGCCGCCAAAAGATAGCTGCTACTCATACGACTGTGCTCTATTTTGGCGACAACATCAATGATTTTGCTGCATTTGATGGCGAGTCTGTACAGAAGCGAAACGAGGGAGTCGATCAGAACCGAATGAAATTCGGACAAAATTATATTATCTTTCCCAACCCGATGAATGGTGATTGGGAGCAGGCCCTTTACAACTATGAGAGGAAAACAGATGAGGAGAAGCAGAAAATACGGCAATCGTATTTACGATCTTATTAAGCTCTCACAGATTGTGTAGAGCTTTTTTCTTTTCTGTTGTCACAAACGAGGAGGTCAAATCGTTTTAAGGGTAAAGGGGGAAGAAAAGATGAAACATATTGTGATTTTAGGCGGAGGGTATGCTGGTATCAATTTACTAAATGGATTAAAAAAAGAATTAGGCCCGTTACTCGGAAAAGAAGTGAAAATTACGTTGGTGGATAAAAACTCGTTTCATTTTCGAAAGGTTTTGTTGTTTAAAACAATTGTTGAAGATGCCGATTTGAAAGTCCCACTAGAAAGGTATTGTACAGAGGGAATGGAATATGTAAAAGGTGAAGCAATCGCATGTAATCACGATAAAAAAGAGGTTGCGATAAAAATAGAAACGGAACAAATACAAACGATACCATATGATTATCTCGTTCTCGCTTTAGGGAGTGTGATGCGGGAAGTTCCGAGTACGCAAGGCGGGGTAACATTAAGCAATATGAAGGCTGCTTTAGACATCAGACAAAAATTGCTTTCCCTCATTCAAGTAGCGAAAACAGAGGAGAATAGAGAAGTAAGAAGGAAATTATTACGGATTGCTATTGTTGGTGGAGGGATTACAGGTATTGAGACGTCTTGCGAATTATGTGTTTGGTTGAAAGAAGAAGTTCAAAAAGCAGGGCTTGATCCAGATGAGGTAGGGGTCATCTTGTTTGACGCAAAAGATTATGTATTACACGGGGCGCCTGTAAAAGTAAGCGAAAGATTAGCGTACGAACTTGAAAAGCTTGGGATAACGCTTCTATCGAAAACAAGAGTAAAGCAATTTGAAAATGGTCAAATACTTTGTACAGATGGAACCACCTATGCAGCGGGAGAGTGCATTTGGACACCAGGGGTTAAAGTGAATCTCCAAGAATTCCATTTTCCGCTATCTCATACGAATCAGATCGTCGTTACGGATACGTATCGTATAGAAGGGTACTCTCATATTTTTGCAATCGGCGACTGTGCAAGAATTATAGATAAAAAGACGAATCAAGTGGATGGAATGACATGCAAAGAAGCGATTCCGCAAGTAGCGCGGTTAAGCAAAATTTTAAAGAATGAGATAAGCGGAATAGCTAATTTTATTACTCATAAAGCTTATCCGGTTAAATTATATTGTATTAGTCTAGGACCTAACAATGGCTTTGTTTGGGTTCAGAAATGGGGACTCGATTTTATCGTATCAGGAAAGATGGGTGCTCGGATTCGAGAACGAACATGGGATCAAGCGAGTTTACTAGTTTAAGTGAGGAGTGTTTCTATGGAGAAAGCCGAACTAAGCCAGCTATATATCGAGTACAAACCTCTTCTTTTCTCGCTTGCTTATAAAATGACGGGTAGTATTGCGGATGCAGAAGATGTGATCCAAGATGTGTTTATGAAGTTAAATCAAAATGAAATGAAACATGGCTTACATGTAAAAGCATATTTATGTAAATTAGTTACAAACCGCTGCTTAGACCTATTGAAATCTTCTAAGAAAAAAAGAGAATTATATATTGGACCATGGCTGCCTGAACCAATTGCTGTGATGGAAACAGACCCATTGCAGGAAATGATGATGAAACAGGATATGTCCTATGCTTTGCTCGTATTATTTGAACAACTCAATCCAATTGAACGAGCAATCTTTATCCTACGTGAAGTTTTGGAATACGACTATGAAACGATTGCTGACATTGTCCAAAAAACAGAGCCGAATTGCCGTAAGATATTAAGTAGATTGAAAAAAATGCTGCCAGAACTCGAAAAGCAGCTTACAGCTGTAAACGTAGATTATGAACAAGTCATTGCCAGTTTCATAAGTGCAATTCAGCAGGGGAACACAAATCAGGTGATGGAAGTACTTCGGGAAGACGTAGTGTATTATGCTGATGGCGGCGGAAAAGTAACCGCAGCAGCCAAACCTATTTATGGTGCAATACGGGTAAAACAACTTCTTACTTCTTTGGCAGCGAAATATCTTGAGGAGTACACGATTACGCCAACCAAGGTAAATGGCCGTATGGGAATCGTGATAAAAAATCAAACCGCAATACTAGCGGTAATGAGCTTTGAATTCGAAGGGGATAAAATTAAAACGATTTATAATATCTTAAATCCTGATAAGTTAAAAAGACGGCGCTAAGCCGTCTTTTTTCGATATATAAGAGGTTCTAAATAGGTCGCAGAGGTTTTATCGACGAAATCGATATATTTATCAACGAAAAAGTATCGTTTATCGACGAAATCGATATATTTATCAACGAAAAAGTATCGTTTATCGACGAAAATGAAAATATATCGACGAAAAGAAGGCGTTTATCAACGAATTTCCTCGATTTATCGATTTTTCGCAAAATCCGACACATTTCACCCCCCGCTCACTCCCCCAACCTATTCCGAAATACTCACTTCATACGCCGCTTGCAGCTGTTTTGTGATTGGTCCTGGGATGTCGCTCCCGACTTGCTTGCCATCTAGCTGCATCATAGGCATAACTTCAATACCGGTTGAGGTAAAGAAGCATTCATCGGCCTGAAGGACATCCTCTACGCCAAATTCCTCTTCTTTTATCGGAATAGAAAGTGCTTCGGCAAGGGACAAGACATGCTGACGCGCGATGCCGTTTAAAATAAGATTGTTAGCAGGATGCGTGTACAGTGTACCGTTTTTCACAAGGAAGAAATTAGACGAGCTTCCTTCTGTTACAACACCGCTGCTGCGCACGAAGAGTGCTTCATCATAGCCGTTTCGCTCTGCATTTGTTCGAGCGAGTACGTTTGGAAGCAGGTTCAGTGATTTAATATCACAGTGCAGCCAGCGAATGTCCTCTGCCGTGCATACTGAAATCCCTTTTAGCATTGCTGCAAGGGGACGTTCCATTTTCCCAAGATACGCATAAAATGTTCCGGTTAAATCGTCTGCATAATGATGATTTCGCGGCTGTACCCCGCGGGAAATTTGTAAATATACATAGCCTGATTTCGTGAACTGATTCTTTTTCACAAGCTCATACAGCATATGAATTAGTTCATCCTTCGTAAAAAACGGATGTAAATCGATAGCGTTCATCGAGCGATACAAACGAGAAAGATGCGGTTCTAGTAAATGAAAGGAGCCTTCATAGATTCGAATCACTTCATAAATACCATCCCCGAATTGAAGACCGCGGTCTTCTATCGAAATAGAAGGCTGTTCTACTCTTGTGTCCATAAAGGATCGTCCGAATAATACAATTGGTTCCATCGTTCCTCTCTCCTATCTCAAGCATTACCTTACACACTTTGTCATCGCTACTCGATATTCCTTCTTTTAGACAAAAAAAATCAACGCTCTTTTAGAAAAAGCGTTGTAAGGGAAAGTGCTAAATTTGGAGGGTAGCACCTTTATTGCTTGTAGTATAAATGGCTGATGTGAACATGGTGTTAACTTCGGGTGAATTTTTATATTATTTTGTTCTTTTGGTATACTCTAGTAAAGGGGAAATTGGGGAAACATAGAATGAGAGGAATGATAGGATGGAACGCGTACAGCTAACAGAAAATATTTCTTTTTCTCGTATGGTACAAGGATTTTGGCGTCTAGCAGAATGGGATATGAGCAAGGAAGAAATCCTTTCCTTTACAGAGCAATGTATCGAGCTTGGTATTACAACCTTTGATCATGCCGATATTTATGGGGACTATACATGTGAAGCATTATTTGGGGAAGTATTAAAAAGTAAGCCGTCTTTGCGAGATTCAATGCAGCTTGTAACGAAATGCGGCATTAAGCTTTTATCAGAAAAATATCCAAAGCGAACAGTGAAACATTACGATACGAGCAAAGAACATATTATTGCAAGCGTAGAATCTTCGCTACAAAAGATTGGTACTGATTATGTTGACGTACTTCTTATTCATCGTCCTGATCCGTTCATGGACCCAGCCGAAGTGGCCGAGGCGTTCACAAAGCTTAGGCAGGAAGGAAAGGTGTTGGCATTTGGAGTATCCAACTTCTTACCTTCTCAGTTTGAGATGCTAAGCGCCTACTTAGATTTCCCGCTCGTAACGAATCAAATTGAAATTTCGGTCATGCAGCTAGAGCATTTTGCAAACGGTACAATCGAAAAATGTCAGGAAAAAAGAATTCATCCGATGGCTTGGTCACCTCTATCAGGAGGAAGATTGTTCAGTGATAGATCTAGAAATACACAATTCATTAAAAATGATTTATCTAAAGTAGGAAAAGAAATTGGTGCAGCTTCCTTTGATCAAGTTATGTATGCTTGGCTTCTAGCTCACCCAGCAGGCATCATACCGATTAACGGATCCGGAAAAATCGAACGCATTCGCTCTGCCGTAAAGGCAACAAAGCTTTCGATGAACCGTCACCAATGGTTTGAAATTTATGAATCGGCAGTAGGGCATGAGGTGCCTTGATGTGCGATGGAAAGAAGCTGCTTTCTTTAGGAGGCAGCTTTTTTCTTTGTAATTAATATTTTTACTATAAAAGCTTCCATTTAAATGGTAAAATAAAGAATATTACCTCTTTTTATACTAAAAGTTAAAAAATGGTTATAGTTTATATCGTTTTATAACAGAACTTACACAAAAACTCCAGCTTCCAATCAACCCAAGCTACCCTACAAGCATCTGCCAATTCATTTGCCCTTGTATTCTTAAAAAAGAAGAGAACAACTACGTCTTCTGTTTCCCGCAAAAGAACGCAACAAAAACAGCTGTATGAAAATGTAACGTAACCTGGAGGTGAGGAAAATGGATATAGAAAGAACCATCTATAAAAAATATACTCTCGTAGGGTATGACCCAAAGGACGTACGCGCCCATATTCAATCTCTGCTTGAGTCCGAACAAAAAGAATATGATCTTTTAAAAGAGAAAGTGGACAATGCAAAGATAGAGAATCAAAGACTTCTTGAAGAGTTGGAGAGAAAACAGGAACTTCCGCCAATGAATCCAATTGCTGAAGAAATAAGCGAAATGCTTGTGGACATTTTTGCTAATCACACCCAATCTATTTTGGACCTGAAAAATGAGTTACAAGAAAAGGAAAAACAACAATTACAACAAATGGAGTTAAAAGCACAACAAAGTGAAATGTCTAAAAACCGGATAAAAGAGGTTCCCGAATATTTAAAGGCTATAACAGAAAAATCAGAGAAAGAGCTGAATGATATATGAAAAAACGAATGTTTGGGGTACGAAAAGATCCAGTAGACAAGGCGATTGCAAAGATAAAATGGGACTTTCTATCGAAAAGAAACGAACTTGAATGTGAACTACATACTATTGAGAGTGAAAACCAAAAGCTGCAAAATAGGTTACAGGAGCTTGATAAAAAGTCTTTTTCTAATCAAGAAGAATTGTGGAATTTTGGAAAAGAACGAATACAGAAGGTTATCAATCTTTTAAGTAAAGAAAAAGAAATTGAAATGGCGGAATTGCGAAAGATTTATGGTGAAAGGATGCATGGTAACGATCAAAAATTACAAGATTTAGATTTTGAGATTGAGGAAAGCGAAAAATTTCTTAAGAACATGTTAGCTCAATTGACTTCTATGGTAGAACAAGCTACCTTCCATTTCAAATCAAACCAGAGGGATGATGTTAGTCAAGTAAAAGAAGAATCTGTCATCAATAATTGAGTAGGGACAGAGTATGTTGATAGATAACCGTGAAGGTAATGTAGTGACGATTGCTTGCGCAAAGTGAATTGGACATGCAGAAACAAGTAGACGAATACATAATTCACAAGAAATTGTAAAATCAATTTCATTAACGAGAAGATCATGCCGCTTTCCGTGACTGACAACTTCTGTATTTGGAGTATGAAAATGGAGAAGTTTCCGCTTATATCTGGTCGCCTTTCTCTAGATTTTATCCATATTTATCAGGAGTAGCATATGTTAGAAAGTCACTGAAAACACGCGTTAGTTTTATTCCGTGCAAAAAATTTCAATAAAAGGGGACGCTTCGTTTGCATTCTATCGAAACGTCTCCTTTTTTGGCACTGTAGTTCAATTGTTTTCTTCCATCAGCGTTATAATTCGTTTTAAATTAACGCTGAATATCAGTGTTCATCAAGCAAAGATTAATATTTTTTTACTATAAAAAATTTATATTGAATGGTAAAATAAAGATAAATAAAATATCCCCTCTTTTTTAATAATAAGTTAAAAAATGGCGGTGATTCAATTCAAGTTTTGTTGGTTTTACGTGATGTTGTAAGAATATATTTACTATGTATTGAATCAAACCGGTTTTAACATTCTGCAGAACAATATCTCCTATTAGATTATCAACTAGAATCGAACTTCAAGGCGAAACTATTATTTTCGTGTAGTAAATCAGGTGAAGAAAATGACAAAGCTAACAGTATTGCTTACAACCGAAGGGACGTATCCGTTTCATCAAGGTGGTGTGAGTACTTGGTGTGATATTTTAGTAAAAAAACTAAATACAGTCGATTTTACATTATATAGTGTTATAACAGATCCATTTATTACACAAAAATTCCAGCTTCCTAAATCGACTCAACTCGTAAAGGTTCCTTTATGGGGAACAGAAGAACCGTGCGAGCATCTACCAGATCCATTTGCCCTTGTATACTTAAAAAAGAAAAGAACAACGACGAAAGTTGTGCAACGCTTATTTATTCCAATATTTCAAAAGTTAATTTATGAAATAATCAGCCCGAAAAAAAATCCTGAAGCATTTGGTCATATTTTGTTGCAAATGTACCAGTATTTTCAAGAGTATGAATATAAAGAAACATTTAAATCGGAATTGGTTTGGAATGAGTATAAGTCATTCATGCTAGAGGCTGTTAATAATCCTGAGCTAAAATTTGCTGATCCTGATATATACGGATTCGTACAAAGTTTAGGATGGGTGTATCGATTTTTAAATATTGTAAATACACCGGTTCCAAAAACAGATGTAAGTCATTCATCAGCAGCAGCCTTCTGCGGGATTCCTTGTGTCATTGCGAAGCTGGAACATGGAACGCCCTTCTTATTAACGGAGCATGGGGTGTATTTGAGAGAGCAATATTTATCGCTATCAAAACGGAACTTGCCAGCTTTTTTGAACACCTTTTTAATTCGATTTATTCATTCGATTACAGCTTTAAATTTTTATTATGCAGATCAAGTTTCGCCGGTCTGTCATTATAATACGAGGTGGGAATCTAGATTAGGTGTACCTAAGGAAAATATAGAGGTCATCTATAACGGTGTAGACACGGATTTATTTGTTGAAGCTGATAAAGTAGAACGAATGAATCCAACTGTCGTATCCGTTGCCCGAATTGATCCCATTAAAGATATTGTCTCCTTAATTAAAACGGCTGCCATAGTGAAAAAAATGGTACCTAATGTTCGGTTTATCGTCTATGGTTCCGTCTCGGTTCCCTCTTATTACGAAGAATGCCTTGAGCTAAGAAAAAAGCTGGGACTAGAAGAAACATTTACGTTTGCAGGGCATACAACAAACGTAGTAGCCGCCTACCATTCTGGAGATATTGTTGCACTGTCTAGTATTTCCGAAGCGTTCCCATATTCTGTAGTGGAGGCAATGATTACTGGTAAGCCAGTTGTTGCAACCGATGTAGGTGGAATTAAAGAAGCTCTTGGAAATACGGGGTATCTTGTAACGCCAAGAAATCCAGAGGAGTTTGCGAAGTATATTACCCTCCTATTAGTAGATACCAATCTAAGACAAACATTGGGAAGAGAAGCGAGAGAGCGGGCACTCGACTATTTTACTTTAGAAAAGGTGCTTGATCATCATGAAAGAAGCTATAGGAATCTAGCTCATCGTGCGAATAAGCAACAACCCATTTTTGAGAAAGATATTAGTATTTCAAAAGAAAAGATGCAAAAGCTTTATAGCGAGAAAGCATATGCCTTATTTGCAAATGGTTATTATAAGGAAGCTATCGGACAATTTCGGTTAGCAATACATATCGATCCTCGTTCACCGGCAGCATTTGTCTATTCTTCGGAGATTGTGAAATTGTACCATTATTTAGGTCAATATAATAAGGCTGTGGAAGAAATGGATAAACTACAGCATTTTATTCAAACAGAGCAACATCTGTATGAAAACGTAACGTAACTCGGAGGTGAGGAAAATGGATATAGAAAGAACCATTTATAAAAAATATGCTCTCAACGGGTATAACCCAAAGGACGTACGCGCTCATATTCAATCGCTCCTTGAATCTGAACAAGCAGAATATGATCGTTTAAAAGAGAAATTACACAAGGAGAAGATAGAGAATCAAAGACTTCTTGAAGAATTGGAGAGAAAAGAGCAGATTCCGCCAATGAATCCAATTGCTGAAGAAATAAGCGGAATGCTTATGGACCTTTTTGTTGCGCACACCCAATCTATTTTGGATCTACAAAATGAGCTGCAAGAAAAGGAAGAACAACAATTACAACAATTGGAGATAAAAACACAACAAAGTGAAATGGCTAAAAATCGGATAAAAGAGGTTCCCGAATATGTAAAGGCTATCATGGAAAAATCAGAGAAAGAGCTGAAAGATATATGAAAAAAAGAATGTTTGGGATACGAAAAAATTCAGTAGACAAGTTGGTTTCAGAGATAAAATGGGATTTTCTATCGAAAAAAAATGAACTTGAATATGAATTACAGGCCGTTAAGAGTGAAAACGAAAAGCTGCAAAATAGGTTACAGGAGCTTGATAAAAAGTCTTTTTCTCATCAAGAAGAATTGTGGAAGTCTGGAAAAGAACGAATACAGAAGGTTATCAATCTTTTAAGTAAAGAAAAAGAAATTGAAATTATGGAATTGCGAAGGATCTATGCTGAAAGGACGCATCGTAACGATCAAAAATTACAATATTTAAATGTTGAGATTGAGGAGAGCGAAGCATTACTTCAGAACATGTTAAATTATTTGACTTCTATGGCAGAACAAGCCACCTCAAACCAGAGGGAAAGTCAAGTAGAAGAGAAGTTGTCATCCATAATGGAGCCGGAACGAAGTATGTTGCTAGATAACCATGAAGGAAATGTAGCGACGATTGCTTTGCAAAGTGAAGGGGATATGCAAAAACAAGAGGACGAATCTTCACAAGAAGTGGTAAAAGAAGAAGTGCAAGAACATGTATTGACAGATAGGATGGAAAAAGAACCATCCCCTTCACAAAATCAGGAGCGAATGCAAACAGAATATGTCGAGGAAGAGGACGGTTTTTGGGGAGAGTCGGATGGCGTTAATACGCATAACGATGCGCTCGTATTAAGTGATGATTTATTTATAAATATGGATAAAGAATTTAATCAAAATATTTTGAATCATGCCACTACAAGCCAAAGGGAACAAGTTGAAACACCAAGACAGGCTATCGATTCCGCGATGAAAGAAGAGGGTTCTAATGAATTAATTGAACAAATTGATTCGATTAAATCCCAGTATATGGTTGGTAAAGTTGCGGGGAATGACTTATTTGATCTCCAAGGAAATCTTATTATTGCGAAATCTTCCGTTATTACACGTGAGATTGTAGAGAGAGCCAATCGTGCAGGGAAATTAGCTGATCTTATCGTAAATATGAAAATTGCAGAGTTGGAAGAGGAAAAGGATGCTAGAGAATAATTCCATATCAGAAAAAGAATCTATAGCAGAACCTAGTAAATTTATGAGTCTATTAAATGAAGTATTAGATAAACATAAGCATCCTCAAGATTCTTTTGAAATTGCAGCTTTACTCGAATCGATGGGATGGAATGATACTCGTGCTTCCAAGGAATTCGGTGTTCAAGATATTTTTGAGTTAGCTGACCAAATATGGGACGCAATGCAAGAAAAGGTGAGCTATCATCCGTTTTCGAAAGCGAAAAAATCGAATCTGTTTCTTGGGATTATTAATATGATTCGCAGCTTTTTAAGAGGATTAATCTTTGCATTTCCAATGGCCATTTCCGTGGCAGCGATGCTGAATTTAAAATTTTCACTATGGTCCTATCAATATTTATCATTAGATCAAGCAACGGGTATTGCCATTGGTACAATATTGAGCTTTATGATTGTAGGAGGCTTTACGCAGGCGATTGCAAGACGTGGATTTCTCTATATTATTCAGGGGTATTACAATTTAGCACGTAAAAGCACGTTTTTATTTATTTGGATTGGATTTGGCCTTTGTGTTGTCGTTTCCTTGTTACTTTTTGTTTTAAATTTTATTTTTAATTTTTTCCCATATAACATGATTGTACTAATCGTCGTATTCTTTTTTTTCCTTACATCGATATGGCTTTCGGTAACCGTTATGTACATTCTCAAAAAGGAAATTGTTTTTACCGGTCTCATTATTTTTGGTATTTTCCTTATTTATGTTTTGTTTGTTCTTTTTCATATTCCTATTATTATTTCACAATTAATTTCACTTTGTATCGTTTCAATATGTAGTATCTTCCTTGTTATTTATTTCTTTATGAAAGCAGAGAAAAAAGGGGAAAAAGGGATTGCCTTAAAACTACCTAGATTCTCGATTACCCTATATTCTGTCTGGCCTTATTTCGCTTATGGTTTCTTATATTTTACGTTTTTATTTATCGATAGAATCAATGCATGGTCAAGAAATGAGGAAATAATGCCTTATCTCATTTGGTTTCGAGGACAGTATGAGCTTGGGCTCGATTTTGCTTTATTGACCATCATTATCCCAATGGGGGTAAGTGAGGTAATTATTAATAAGCTAATGGTGGATATTGAATATAGTCAAAAGGAATATTTGGCCCGTGACAGCGGCAAATTGTATGGGAAATTCCTGAGAACATACAGATGGATGTCATTTTTTATCTTGGTTACTTCAATCGTTAGTTCCTTTTTGATATACAAGCTTATTTTTTGGTATAACAATATATCGATTCAAATCAACCATGAAGATATGTTGAACAATAACGTTACGCTATTTGTATTGTTTTGGGGAATTGTCTCTTATATTATTTTAGCATTTTGTTTAATGAATGCAGTCATTTTGTTTGCGTTGTCACAGCCTATTATGATTTTGAAAGCCATTCTTTTATCCTTGTTTGTGGATGTAACAGTAGGATTTTTATTAAGTAGGTGGGTTGCATACCAATATGCAGTCTTTGGATTATTCGTAGGATCGATTCTTTTTTTCATTCTATCCACAAGATCCGTTAGGAAAGTATTGAAAAATCTTGATTATTATTTATATGCAGCTTCATAAAAGGATGTTTACAAATGACCTATTCATCTATTAGTGTTCATGCTTTTACAATTTTTCACTATATGATCTCATTTCTATTGCTATTTGTTCTTTTGCCTAGATTGATTTTTCAGTCCCAATATGAAGATAGGTTGGAAAGATGGTTTTCTGGATATGCGAAAATGGTTTTATTAATCATTATTTGCGGTTATATCCTTGTCATAACGAAACTGTATGAATTTCTGTCTTTATCTGTATTATTCCTTGCCTTGTATGGATATCAACATAAGAAACAAAGAGAGGGCAAGGAAGCAACGAAGGTTATGAGCTATTATTTGAAAAAGCTGTTTGATTTTTTAGATGGGCTCGTGAAATTTAACCGAAGTGTATGTATGAAAGCTGTAAAGAGCAAGTTCGAAGAATATCGTTTTAAAATACAAGAAAGTTTTAGTTGGTCAGGGGTATTGGAAGGATTAGCACTTATAATTATTATAGGTGTGTCTTCCTATCTACGATTTTATGATACATTTGCCCATGCGGCACCGCCTATGTCAGATAGCTATGTTACGCTGGCATGGATGAAATATATTGATTCACGCAGTCTTTTCCATGATGGGATTTACCCGCAAGGTTTTCATATTTATTTAGATACGTTATTTAAATATGCAGCGATTGATCCATTATTTATCCTTCGATATACGGGCCCATTAAATTCTATATTTACGATGTTAGGATTTTATTTCATCGTTCGAAAACTAACGAAAAATGGTATCGGTGCTTTACTAGCAGCATGGCTGTATGGAATATTTTATGTTATTCTCCCTTTTTCTGACGTTGAAAGACAAGCGGCAACGAATTCACAAGAATTTGCGTTTGTATTTGTCTTTCCAGCTATATATTTTTTACTTAACTATTTGATAAGGAAAAGGAAAGAGGATCTGATTGTCGGTTTGGCCTGCCTTACCATATTAGGATTGGTGCATACCTTGGCATTAGCACTTGCTGGTATATTACTAGCTGTCATGATTGTTTGTGCACTCGTAACGCTGAAAAACCGTCTGAAAGAGGTATTACATATCTGTCTTGGAGCAATGATATCGGTTGTCCTATCACTCCTTCCTATCGGTGCAGGTTTCTTGCTTGGGAAGGATGTCAACGCTTCATCTGCTGATTATTTAGTGTCTAAAAACGTATTCAGTTATCCAAAGTTAACGGAGTTAGACTATGTTTCACTTGGATTAATTGCTTGCCTTCTTTTCATGCTAGTAAGGAAAGGGATAGCAAGAGAAGTTCGGTTTATCGCGCTGTTTACTCTATTAGCTGGAGGTAGTATTTTCTTTCTTTATTATGCAGGCGGAGTTGTTACGCAAAGTACAGTGATTGCGTCACGGTCCGTAGATTTATGGGGATTAACGATCCCGTTTTGTGTTGGAGTCTCCTGCTCGTATCTTCTTAAAAGCAAGAACCGATACTGGAATGTCTCTCTTTCGATTTTATCGATACTATCTTTGCTTGTTACGCTATTCCTATACAAGCCCGTGCCAATCATTCCTTACAAATTAGAGCATGATGCGAATATTGAACAATATTTACGTATAAGGAATACATTTGGACCTAAGACATGGATGATGGTTTCGCAGGAGGAAGGATATTCAGTCGCGCTTGGTGCTGGGTACCATATGCATTTAGGAGACTTTCTTAAAACCTATGATCCAAAAGGAGAATCGTTAACGAAAATAAGTGATGGTAAGATTGATAAAAATATATCTCCTAATATATTCATTTTTCAGGAGAAAAATATTTTTGAGGTATCGAAGACAAATGGTATTTATTCGATAGAAGAACCAATCTATCAAAGAAGAATGACAGAATATAAACAATTGACGGAGTGGATCAACATACACAAAGATGCCGGATTTAAGGTGGAGACCTATTATGAAGATCAAAATATAATTGTGTATTATCTACACGCAAAAGTGGATTATTAAGATATTCAAATTAATTCTTGCAAGTGGATTGGGGGTAGCTTATGGATTTGGTTTTTGTTACAGACGGATTATTAAGAAAATCATTGTCAGCCACAAGATCATTAGGGAAAAAAGGGATAAAAACAATAGTTGGGGAAAAAACTTGGTTCTCTCCAAGTGGTTTTTCAAGGTACTGTACGAAACGAGTAAAATATCCTGATCCTGTGACAAATCCGCGTCGTTTCCTAGAATGGCTATTTCAAGCATTAAGGAAGCATCACAATCCCATATTCCTTCCCATGGATGATGCAATAATGGACATTGTGATGGAACATGTAGAAGACATTAAGAAAATTAGCAAGTGTATCCTGCCATCTAAATATGCATATGATATAGCTTCTAATAAATATGAAACGATGAAACTTGCAGAAGAGAGTAAGATTAACCACCCTATCACTTATTCTGTCAATAGTAAGGATGATTTACAGAAAATCGTTAATCCTCAGTTTCCGTTGATTATTAAACCGTGCAAAAGCAGCGGCTCGCGAGGAATTCGCAAGGTGAATAATCAGGAAGAATTGATGCAAACCGTACAAGAAATTCAGCAAGAATATTCGAATTTACTTATTCAGGAGTTTATTCCTCTTGGAGACCGCTATGATGTCTGTTTGCTTTATAACACAAATCATGAAGTAAAAGCGACCTTTGTTCAAAAAGAGCTTCGGCATTTTCCAATTAAAATGGGGCCTAGTACGGTTCAGGAAAGTGTCCAATATGATGAATTAATTGATGTGAGTATACAGTTATTAAGGCCATTAAACTGGAGTGGAATTGTTGAGGTGGAATTTATGGTGGATTCCAGAACGAATCGGCCGGTATTAATGGAAATTAATCCTCGTTTTTGGAATTCATTGGATTTGGCAGTAACGAGTGGAACGGATTTTCCTTATATGCTCTATCAATTATGTGCAGGTCAGGATATTCGTTATGAAAAGAAGTATGAAATAGGGAGAAGAAGCAGATGGTTTTTTCCAGGTGATCTTCTTCACTTTGTATGTAATCCAAATCGATTTTCTATGAATCCACCTTTATTCGCTAGTAAAAAACATCGAATACACGATGATACGTTTATCTTGTCCGATCCAGTTCCAGGGTTAATCCTACTATTAACTGTATTCCGTTTCGTTTTTTCGATTCATGCATGGAAAATGTTCTTTTTAAGATAGGAGATGGTTATGATGTTGAACGCATTAACGGTTGATGTTGAAGATTGGTATCATACGAATGGTTTGAATATACCAAAGAGTAAATGGAATGATCTGTCTCCGACAGTTTACCAGAATACATTAAAATTATTGGATTTATTTGATGAATATAAAGTGAAAGCAACCTTTTTCATCCTTGGTGATGTAGCAAAAAAAAATCCTTCCCTTGTGAAAGAGATTGATAGAAGAGGTCACGAGATTGGTTCTCATGGAATGTATCATCAACTCATCCATCAACAATCAATGGAAGAATTTAAACGTGACTTTCTTGAGTCGATTGAAATACTTGAACAATTAACCGAGAAAAAAATAAGGTTGTACCGTGCACCATCTTGGTCGATTTCAAAAGACAAGTTAGACGTGCTTTTGTTTTTGGAAGAAAGTGGTATCGTGTATGATTCGAGCTTGCAGCCTTTCCAAACGCCACTGTCAGGCATCAATGGAATACCTACGGAACCATTTCAGCCTATTTTAAAGAATAAGCAGCTGCATTTAGTTGAATATCCTCCGACTGTAATGGAACTTGCCAAAGGACTTACCTTTCCTTTTTCCGGAGGTTTCTATTTACGATTTTTCCCAGTTTCCATCATTTCCTATTTGCTAGGAAGAGTAAATAAGAAAAGACCGGGGATGGTTTACGTGCATCCTTGGGAAATAGATCCAAATATTCCGAAATGGAAGACAAGCTGGTTAATTAAAATTATTCAATATTATCGGTTACAATCTACAGAACGTAAGCTAAGAAGGTTATTCAAACAGTTTCATTTTGCCCCAATTGGCGAAGTGATGAAACAGTATAAAGTTATACAAAGAGAGATTTAGAAGGGTGAGAAGGAAGTTGGAGGAGTTTTCTAAAAAACAAAAGCTATTCAATACAGTGCAACTTCTTATTTTCTTTAACTTATTACTTGCCTTAATTGCCTTTATTAAAGATATTGTTTTAGCTTCTTACTTTGGGACGAGTGAGACTGCGGATGCCTTTAGCCTTGCATTCTTTCTTCCGGATATGTTAGGGAATAATCTGATTGGTGCTGCTGTAGCCGTATCCTCTATTCCTGTTTTTACGAAACTAGCTTTACTAGGCGATCGATTTCATTATGATGAAATCTTACAAAAGCTGGGGGCTATGCTGCTTACAGGGACATTGATTCTATTTATTTTCTTGCTTTTACTTGCTGACCCTTTTTTTCACTTTTTTCATTTTAATACGGATAGCACGATTTCAACTGTCATTCCATATTTCTATATCATGGCTCCCATTGTTTTGATTGCACCGCTATGGTTAATGGGATCATCTGTATTGCAGGCTTCCAGCAAATTTGTTGTACCAGCCCTTACACCAATCGTGTTCAATTGTATTCTGCTTCTTTCTTTATTGTGGTGCCAATGGGCGGGTATTCCGCAAAAACTTGGGGGGGAAATATTCTCCTTCGTAACTACATTTGCTACTTTATGTGCATGTATCATCACTTGGTATTATGTGATGAAACGACAGAAAATAAAATGGTCGTTTCAGTCTTTGCAAATGACAAAGAATAAAGAAATACAAAAATTAGCATCTGTATTTGGGGCTTACTCCCTCATCTTGCTATTTAGCCAAGCTTCACTTTTTGCGGAAAGATTGTTTGCCAGCTCCCTTGAAACGGGCAGTATTGCTGCATTGACCTACGCCTATCGTATCTCGCAGTTTCCTTTATGGGTATTCATTGCTGCCATTAATACCTTTATCTTACCAACGATAAGTGCTCATTTAGAAAAAAAAGATTTCTTTTCATTAAAACGGGATTTGTATATGTCATCTTTTTTTGTCATTGGAACAGCTATCCTGATTTCACTCGTTTTGGTAATTTTTTCAAAGCCTTTATTAAGTATCATTCTAGCAAGAGGTTCTTTTACCCTGCATTCCGTCCAATTAACGAGTGATATATTAAAAGGCTATGGATTATCCATAGTCGGACAAAGTTTATTTGTATTTTGTACAAGGTACTATATTGCTAAGGGTAGGATGATGCCTCCGCTTCTTATTGGAATGCTAGGAAGCTGTGTAAATATTGCGCTATTATTCTTTTTTGTACCAAGATTTGGGTTAATCGGAATCGGTTATGCCGTTACGGTAGCGTCCTCCCTGAGCGGCGGATGGTTACTTATTCATTTTATTAAGAGTCTATTTTCAGTAGAAAAACGAGGTGTATCCTTTGAATGATTTCTTAGTTGTTGTCCCAGCATTTAACGAAGAACAGAATCTTAAGCAAGTGATACCATTATTAAAACGGCTGCAAATGCCGATGGACATTGTCATTATTAATGATGGTTCGAGTGATAAGACCGAGCAAACTGCGAGAGAATTGGGTGCTCGTGTAGTTAGCCATCCAACAAATTTAGGATATATGGCTGCTGTTCAGACAGGATTTAAATATGCAAAGAAGCAGCATTATCCCTATATCCTCTTCTTTGATGGAGATGGCCAACATGATCCGAACTGTATTAAGGATATGATGAAAGCAATACAACAAGAAGATGTAGATGTTGTAATTGGGTCAAGATTTCTTCAAAAGAGTGATATGGAGATTGGGGTTTTAAAATTAGCAGCCGTTCAATTTTTTCGATTTATTATTTTCCAGATTACGAAGAAACGAATAACGGATCCTACCTCAGGTTTTAAAGCATATAAAGCGAAAGCATACAGTCGATTTACGAATACCAATACTTTTAATTATGACTTGCCTGATAGTAATTTTATTATTGATATTTTGCTTCAAAACTTGAAGATTTTAGAGATACCAGTAAACATGTATGATCGGCAGCATGGAGAAAGTAAAATTCATCAAACTGGTTTGAAGCCACTTATTTATATTTCTCAAGTTTTATTAAGTATTCTTATTGTCACGATTAAGAATAAAGTAAAAGGAGGGAAAACAAGATGAATGGTATCCTACAAATCTTTGTGTTCGTATGTGCGTTGGTGTTTTCCTTTGTTGTCATACGATTATTGTTAAAAAACAGAATAAGTGAAAGAAATTCTGTTATTTGGCTTGGGGGAGCTATTGCGATTTTGCTTATCTCAGGTAATGCAGCTTTCGTAGATCATGCAGCGAGATGGTTAGGAATTGATTATCCTCCTACGCTATTATTCTTACTTTCTACCCTTGTCTTATTATTATTTAGCCTTTACCAAACGATACAAATTACAAAGCTGTCTAGTAAAATTAAAGATATTTCACAATATTTAGCTCTTCATCCAATAGACGAAAAACAAGATGCACAGGTGGGAAAAGAACATGAATGAAATGATGAACCGTTATGGACCTATTTTTCTAATCTTGGCACTACTGTTTGCTGTCTTCGCTTGTATTTTATTGATTGTTGTTCGCTTGAATAAGAAGAAGCATAAAGCGCAAATGAACCTATTGCAGTCATTAATCTTTCATATAAAGCCAGCGCTAGGTACGGAGAGAAATCTAGATTTCATTCTTCTTAAATTGCAAGCTTTGGTGGAAGCTCCAAATTACGCTTTTTATATTTATAATGCTACGAATCAGCATTACACATTAAAGGCTGTGAGGCAATTAACAAGTGACATGAAAATTGCCCCATCTTATAGTGGACTATTACCCTATGAGAAGGAAACATTTGAACCTCCTCTTGAATTACAGGTTGATCGCTTTCCGTCTAAATCAGCAATTGTGACGGTAGGAGAAGTACCCGTATTAGCTATTCCGATAAAAGGTGAAAAAGGGTTAATTCATATTGGCCCAATCAAAACACTTTCTAAAAAACAGATGAAACTCTTAGATGAACTAGGGATGTTATTAGACGTTCCGTTAGCAAATCTACTAGAAGAAGAAGCGCAAAAAAGGAATTACGAGGTACTCGAAACATCTGCAAAAGCAGTGAAATGGATTACTCGTTTATTTGTTCATGAAGTAGAATATTTAAAATTATTAATCCAAAATTGTACAAATACGATACATCCTTTGTCCTGTTTATTATTTCAAACGAGCGCAAGCCTTTCACAAGTAGCATATGCCAAGGGCATTAGTCAACAAAGCATTCAAACGATAAACAAAAATTCAGAACGTCTTACGAGTGTAATAAAGATGCTAGGTGAAAAACCATATACTATTGTTTCAAGTTCAAGTCCTATTCATAGTCAGCTTAAGGATATGTTGAACATACATGTCGGCCAGTATATGGGAATCGCACAATTTATGTTGCTGGAGAAGCGGTATGTATTACTGTTTTCTTTTGACCCTGGTTCGGAGAAAATGGAAAAAGATAGAAATCAGCATATAAAAACGTTAATGAATCATATCCAGCAGTTTATTAAAATAAAACAAACGACAAAACAAGTTTCTCTCTCTTACATTGAGTTATTAAAAAGCTTAGCAGATATGATGGATCAAATGTCACCATATACAGTAGGATATTCGAAATTGATGTCACGTTATAGCATCGCGATTGCTAGACAAATGGGACTAAGTGAATTTCATGTGCAAAGTGTTGGTTTAGCAGCCTATTTAAGCAATATTGGGACGATCGGATTATCTGACGGGTTATTAAATAAAGAAGGAAAGTACTCGGATGAAGAGTATGAACAAATGAAGCTTCATAGTGAAGTTGGTGCAGCAATCATTGAGAATACAATTGCTCAGGAAGAAGTAGCTCTTTATGTGAAATATCACCATGAACGAATGGATGGAAATGGTTATCCTTCCAGGTTAGTAGGAGAGGAAATCCCTGTTGGTGCTCGGATTCTAGCAGTTGTTCAAACCTTTCTTGCTAAAATAAAAGGGCGTTCGTACCGAGACCCTTTGCCATTTGATGATGCACTGGAGCTGCTGCAAAAGTCAGCTGGTTCCCAGTTAGATTCTGAAATTGTTTCTACCTTTATTCATTGGTATACACGTAAACGAGTCCAGCTGGAGAATAGGAATAAAGCCCTAGGAAATTGCTGGGAGCTGTGTTGTACACCGTCTTTTATTTGTTCGCAGTGTCCTGCATATGGAAACAGGAATATAAACTGCTGGGAATCAGAAAGCAATAACTGCCGAGCTCACGGTAAAACGTGTCAAACTTGTTTTGTATATACAGAAGCAATGGGTAGAGTAAAGAAAGATAAAGAGGTTGTAAATCAGTAATGACGGAGATGTTTAGAAGTTTTCGAAAAGATCGGCTGCTATTAGCGAAAAACTATTGCTTATACGATGGAACGGGAAACATAGAAGAACTTGCGCGCTATGATGTGATGATTGTAGAACCAAAGATGTTACGTATCGGTGAAGTAAAGCAAGTAAAGGCTCGGAATACGGTAGTGCTAACGTATTTAAGTGTAGCCATGGTTCATCCGACTGAAGCGATTTTTCAAGAATTATCAGCAGAGGACTTCTTATTTGTAGAGGGAAAACCAGTTATAAATGAACGCTTCGGTACCTACTTAGTAAATTTACAATCCAAAAAATGGGTGGATTATGTATTAAAGGAAGTTCATCGGCATCTTCTCGTTTTAGATAGTGATGGTTTATTTTTTGATACATTGGGGGATCTTGAACTTACTACGATACCGTTATCCTTACGAGATAAGCAACTAGAGGCTGCAGGTAACTTATTGTCCGTTTTAAAGCTGCTATACCCTCAATATGTAATAATTCAAAACAATGGTTTAAAGAGAGTATGCTTGCATACGGCTCCCTATATAGACGGAATATGCTGGGAAAATCCGTCCCTTTCTGTACCTGACGATAAAGAATCTGTAGAAGCCATTACGCACAGATTGCGGGCGTTAGGGAAACAATATGAATTAAAAATCTTTCTTCTGTTAGAGGAGAATACAGAAAAAAGCCCAAATCCCTATACAGCAGCTAAGAAATTTGCTCGAGAACAAAATTTTCTATTATACTATGCTCCCAGCAATACGATTACGAGAGTTCACTCGTATCGATAAAAAGGCTAGGCGTGTAATGTTAAGAGAAAGCCAGGCATAAAAAAACTACACCTCCAATTGTTAGTTGTGTCTAACAATTGGAGTGCAGTTCAGAGAGAAGTTTCACTTTATTTATTTGCTTCGTTTATGGCGCTAAGCGAATTGTCAAGTGAAGTTTTGCACTTGCTGGCATCAGGGTTTTTTGAGCGAACATCTGCTAATACAATGTCAATCGTTCCATCAATTTTTTTCCATGTTTTGTTATCAATTTTTCTAAGTTTAGACGCCGATTTGTCCCATTCATGTTCCAAATCGTTAGCCCCTTGTTTCGCCGAAGTAAAGTCATTTGAGTTTACTTGGTTTAGCATATCACTTTCGATTTTAGCAAAATCTGTTAATTGTCCTGATAATGTAGTTTGTGCAGTTTGCGGTGCTATATTATTACTGCACCAACCATAACCGCCTATACCAACAACTAAGAAAATGCACAATACCACAATGGTTTGTATCAAAACATTTTTCTTACTTCCATTTGTTTCTGCTGTTTCACTTTTTGCCTTTGTATCAATTTTTGTAACAGCAAGAAAAACAATGATTGCTAGAATAGCTATAAGAAAAATTACACTAGTAACGGTTGTCCCCAAACCTAACCCGCCATTATTTGTTGGTTGAGATAGGTAATCTCCTAATGATGCCCCGAGTGGACGAGTAAGAATATACGCAATCCAAAACGCTAATACCGCATCCAGTTTCAAAAATTTATGTGCCAAATATACACAAGCTATGATAATAACGACTGTTATTCCGGTATTAAAATAACCAAGACCAAGTTGTTCGGAATATAAATCGCCTACTGCTGTTCCAAGTGCAAATGTGAAAAGAATGGTAAGCCAATAGAAAACCTCTCTTTTTCTTGTATAAATTGAGTGTATCGAAAGTGTTTTTTCACTAAGATACCAAAAAAGAAAAGTTAAACCTAGCAGCACGGAGAAAACTACCGTACTAACCTCAAGAGGTACTCCCAAATTGTCTGACAAATTATCAGTTACCAACGTTCCAAATACACTTATAAGAACAACGGTTAGCCAATAAATGCTTGGAATATATTTACTTGCTCTGAATTGAAAATACAATACAATGAAAAACGCTATTCCCATAATTACTGTAGTGAGAGTTAAACCAAGTCCAAGGTTGAGATTTATGAAATCAGCAAATGTTTCACCGACAGTCGTACATAAAACTTTGATTATCCAGAAGAAAATAGTGACTTCTGGTACTTTGCTAAGTAAAAATTCCGTTTTATTTTGGTTCGCTTGCATATATAACTTCCTTCCTCATAGTGGTGTGTGTAGATATCAAGGAATTATAAAGTTATGTTCTTAATTATTTATTAAAAACCTATTAATAATTTGTAAAAATTCTGTTGGTTTTTTGTTAATTTTATTAGAATATTCTGCTTCTGAAAGGTTTTGGATTGTTTCGGTTTAGGGTGATTAAACTGATCCATTTCCCGAATTTCAATAAGCAATATATATAAAAAGTGCTCAGAACTTTATTATTCTGGCACTTTTTTTAAAAATCGAACCCGTTCAACTTATCATGTGGGGTTTCTTTGTCATTCATTGTTATTTTCTTTAATCACCGTTTTTACCGTTCCGGTTTTGATTTTATTTCCATCATAGAAGCGGAGCAGGTCGCCTTCGATGATTTTGTCAGACATACGTAATTCATTTTGGGCTTTATCGGTTAATTCTTTTGCTTCGTTTGCTGGCGGGGTTACTTGTTCACCCGTTAAGCGGTCATAGAAAATATTATTGTAGTAGAAATATTTATCTGTAACAAAGCTACCATCTCGTTCGACGACGAATGGTTTGCGGTCTGGTGAGAATAGGTCATGACCAAATTCGATGTCGTTCGCTGTATTGACTCCTAGTAAGTGGAGTACAGTTGGTTTGATGTCCATTTCACCAGCAGGTTTAGATATCGTTTTTCCTTCTTTTTGTCCAGGCAAATGAATGAACAGTGGTGTACGCTGTAAGTTCATTTGGTCATACGGTGTTATTTCTGATTTTCCTAAAAACTGAGCCATTGCTTTGTTGTGGTTGTCAGAAATGCCGTAGTGATCGCCGTAGAAGATAATAACGGAATTATCGTAAATACCTGTATCCTTTAAACGTTGAATGAAGGTTTTTAATGCTTCGTCTTCATAGCGTGCTGTTACGAAATAATTGTCCACTGTTTCATCGCCAGAGTTAAATGGCTCAATCATTTTGATGCTATCGTCATAGGAGAATGGATAATGATTGGTTAAGGTAATAAAGCGTGTATAGAACGGTTGCTTAATGGATTGCATCATGTTAACGGATTGCTCGAAGTAGTCTTTATCCTTTAAGCCCCAGCCGAGTTTATTATCCGATGTAATATTATAATCTAATTCATTATAGAACCGATCGTAGCCAAGTGCCGGATACATCATATTGCGGTTCCAGAAGGTAGCATTGTTTGCGTGGAACACAGCTGTGTAATATCCTTTCTGGCGTAGAATTTCGGGTGTTGCTACATACTCATTCTGTGCTTGCGTAAAGAAAACGGCACCGCGGTCTAATGGATACAAAGAATTATCAATCATAAACTCTGCATCAGACGTTTTCCCTTGTCCCGTTTGATGGAAGAAATTATCAAAATAATAGCTTTCCTTCGTAAATTGGTTTAGGAATGGTGTCACTTCCTGACCGTTTACTTTTGAACCGATTAAGAATTGCTGTGTGGATTCCAAGGAAACAATGATGACATTTTTCCCCTTTGCCGAGCCGTATAGTTTTGAATCGGGTTTCGTTTCATTCGATTTTATATAGTTTTGCGCTTCCTGTAGTTTATTTCCATCGGCAAATACCTTTTGCGAGTTGGCCTTTGCTTGCAGCGAAATATCGTATACTTGGTGTACATACAGACCTAGGTTTTTCACGATCATTACGCGGTCAAAGGAACGTGTGAGTAATTCAGGACGCTCTATTTCAGCCAGTCCTAAATTGACAAAGAACACGACCGCTCCTATGAGAAAATATAAGGATTTAACAGGGATCGAAATTCGTTCTGTTTTTGCAAAGCTTTTTTTCTTCCGAGCGATGTACAAAAGTACGATGAAATCAGCAAATATTGCTAGTACTTGAAAGCTAAGTAAATGCCGTGCACTAGAGCCGAGATCGCCGAAATTCGAGGTTTGCATTAAAACAGGTAAGGTAACAAAATCATTAAAGAAGCCATAGAAGGCGACATTTCCGACTAATATAATCGTTAAGATAAAATCAATGAGAATGGCAATATAGTTGCGCTTTGCACCTTTTGCAAATAACGCAAGTCCAACTAGCAATAAGGAAGATGCTAACGGGCTGATAAATAGAATAATCTCTTGAAACATAGAATCAATTTTTAAATCGAAGCTTACACGTGTCACAATGTATGTTTTTAACCATACGAGTATGGCGACGAGCAACGTAAATCGTACATTCTGAAATTGCTTTCGCAAGGATTCCTTCATCCAGTTTCACCCTTTCTCTCTACAGACAAAAAAGGAGCCGTGCATACAAAAAAACATAGCATAAGAACATGGACGATTGTCATGCTCTGTTCGTAACTATGTGTGTCCGTCATGTATATTTATCTAATAGTTTGCTCCTAAAACATTGGAATCGTATACACGTATCAAAAGAATCGATTATGTATAGTATTCGCAATGAACCATGTATCATTCGTCTTTATACTCATAAACTTTTTTACATAAGAACAATATACTAAAATGTTAAGTAAAAATAAAGGAATTGTAAATTTTTCATAAAGTTTTTTGCATATCTTTTCATAATCCAACATTTTCAAAGATTTCGCGAAGTCTGCTATAATCTACCAAAAAGGGGAATGGATATGGAACAGAAGTTTTCGAAGGAGGCATTTTGGACAAAGGTGAAGCATGCAGCCAAGAAAGCAGGTGCGTTCGTTATCTACTCCTTCCCTATTGATTCCAAAATGAATGTATTATCGAAACCAGCTTGTTTATTATCGAAAATAACAATTTACCATTTTTCAACGTATCTCGCACATACTTCATCCGAAACAATCGGATTACCACAAAATTCCCCTTTTGAGATATCCTCTTTTTTGCTATGAAAAAGTAGATTAGCCGAAGCAAATAGGTTGCAGCGAAGCAGAAAAACTGCGAAAATTGTTTCCTTACTATATATAGGAAAGGATTTTTCTAGAATGCCATCAGGAAAAACACATACGAAGCTGAACATCGTTTCACTTCCCATTTTGCTCTTTTTATTTGTTACATACGGAATGACAAATTCTACTGCTCTACTTGCATTTGCAGTTGGATTTTTACTTGGAACCTATTTTCTAAGTCCAGATTTAGATACGAAAAGCGGACCTTACCGAAAATGGGGGTTACTGCGAGTTTTTTGGTATCCGTATCAAAAACTTATGCCGCATCGTTCTGTCCTGACACATTCGTTTATTATTGGAGACCTGATTCGCCTTGCTTATTTAGTTGCAATTGTTTCGCTTGTTTTTTCTGTTATCCATAAGCAATGGCTGGATAAGCTTTGGTTTGCAGCCGATGCACATATTCCGTTTCTTGTCATCGTCATTATCGGAATTATGTCCGCAAGCGCTCTTCACATTGCTGCTGACTTCCTTAATACGAAGCGGAAACGTCTCATGCACCGTAAGCGAAGAAGAAGATAGCTGCTAGCTTATATGATTAAACACCATCTTTATTTCCTATAATAGGAAATAGAGGTGGTGTTATGAAACGGATCGTTTGCAGTATTTTTATCGTAATCTTGTTTGCTGGATGTAATGTCATATCAGATGAGCCTGTCTTTTCTCTCTCTTCTGAGGATTTGTTTCAAAAGGCAGAGGATGGTTGGCGTGAAGCAGGGTACGCACTTATGCAAAAGGCGGAGCCCTCGCCCATTGCCCTTGCCACGCCGGAACGATATTATGATGCCCCGAATGGGGATACTCTTGCAATATATGTATTTCCTACTGGTTTAGAGGCGTCTGAAGCAAAGATACAATTGCAAAGTCATGCGCTCAAATGGGATGTAGTTCCTGTTTATGGGTTAAAGGGGAATGTGCTGTTTATTTATTTTACCTCTGTAACGAATGCTAAGCTGATTTTATCGGAGCAGGTGGAAAAGGTTGTTTCGAGTATTAATTTTAGTAAATGAGAGGTTTATCCCGCTATTTAAGGGCAGTAAGACCCCCACTTCAAAACTTAGAGAAATCAGAGAAGGATAAGTGGGGGACAGCTGCCCGTAAAAGTCCGAATTGGGCGGGCTAACCTTCGGTGGGGGACGAGAAAACACCCCCCACCGAGAGAAGTTTCACTTTATCATTTCGTTCACGATAGGTTTGCTTGAGTTTCCTGCTAGTAGAACATACAATATTTGTATAACACAAGTGTAGTAAAGATGAAGGAGATGCAGGGGAATGGGTGATTTTACTATAGATAACACGTCTCACCAGGAGTTAAGTGAACGTGACAAACGGCTGTGGCAGTTATATATGCATGTGGTACACGGAGCAGGTGTAGGAGATGTGGAAGCATGGATTCAGTTGGATGTAAGTATGACACAGTTGAAGGTACTTATGCTGTTAAATGCGCATGGAGAAATGTCAGTGAGCACGCTGGCTGAGTATATGAAAACGTCTTTGTCAAATATGACGGGTATTATTGACCGGCTGGAGGGACTTGATTTTGTACAGCGGATTCATGGCACAAATGATCGTCGTGCTGTTATTGTTTCGCTGACGAGTAAGGCGAGCACGCTGTTTCAAAATTTGACAAAGTCTGGTCATGAAAAACTGCAACGTGCGATGTCTTTCATGAATGAAGAGGAACGACGCACGGTAGAGGCGGGGCTTGAAATTCTTACACGATCCTTGCACAAAGCAGGAAAATAAGTGATTTAATAAATTGACATCTGCATATAAAAAGTTCATTATAATAAATAGTTGAGGTGAAATGAACTATTCATGTCAACAGAATGAAAATCGAGGTGATCGTATATGACAGATGCAAAGCAAAATCAGCGCTGGGCCATTATTCTATTTTCTATTGGAGTATTTATGGCTGCCCTCGACAACGGGATTATCAGCGCTGCGTTAACAACGATTAATCGAAGCTATAACGTATCTGCTTCTTGGGGAGCATGGGGGATTACCCTGTACACGCTCGGACTTTCTGTTAGTGTACCGATTATTGGGAAGCTCTCTGACCGTTATGGACGAAAAAAGCTGTTTATGGTAGAAGTATTTTTATTCGGACTTGGGTCGCTTTTAGTCGCATCTAGTTTCTCTTTTCCTATGTTTTTAGCATCACGTTTGGTTCAATCATTAGGCGGTGGCGGTATTTTTATTATTGGTAGCTCTCATATTTTAAGTACACTGCCTAAAGAGCAACAAGGGAAAGCACTTGGAGCACTAGGCGGTATGAATGGGATTGCATCCGTTCTTGGACCGAATATTGGTAGCTTCTTGCTTTTATGGACGGGAAATTGGCATTGGCTTTTCCTTATTAACCTTCCAATTGCCATTACACTTATCATTCTTGCAGCCCGTTTCATTACAGAGACGAAGGATCCGAAAAATGCACCTCTTGATTTAAAGGGGACTGTATTGTTAGCACTAGCTATTTTAAGTATTATGTACGGTATTACCAACTTAAATGGTACAGATGTATGGAAGAGCTTTATGAATCCATCATTCTTTGGTTTTATCTTAGTTGGTATTGGTTTATTTATCGCATTGTTACTATTTGAAAGCCGCTTGGAAAAACGCGGGGGAGATCCAGTTCTTCCATTCTCTTTATTACGTACTCCCGTTTATTTATGGACACTTGTAATTGGGGCATTTTCCGGAGCTCTTATTGCAGCAATTATTTTCGTTCCATCCTTTGTTGAACAATATTTAGGAATATCTGCTGCAGAGTCAGGCGTCTGGATGACTCCGCTTGCTATTGCTGCTGGTATTGGAGCTGGCCTTGGCGGTGCCTTCACAGATAAGAAGGGGCCTGTTGTTACAGTCGTTATATCTAGTATTGTAGCGTTTGTCGGCTTCTCTTTATTCCCATTTTGGGTAACGACAGCATGGCAATTTTTCATTGCAAGCTGCATAGCTGGCTTAGGCTTCGGTATGACGCTTGGTGCTCCTGTTAATGTGCTAGCAACAGAGGGTGCTGGTAGAGATAAAGGATCTGCACTTGGAACGTTGTCACTTTCTCGCCAAATCGGTCTTACCATTGCACCGACTATTTATGCAGGTTTCCTAACGAGAAACTTCCAAACCATTGGCGACCAAATTGTGACGAACTTACAAGCTGCAGGAGTGAATCCAAAAATGATTCCTTCAAGCCTCTTTAGCTCACTCTCGCAAAATGCCAGTGTGAACGATATCATTCAGAGTATCCAAAAAATTCCGGATCCAAAAATTAAAGAAATCATTACCTCTACGATTCATACCGTAGTAGGAAACGGATTCGGCGCACTCTTCTTATCTGCGGCTGTTATATCAGCTCTTATGTTGGTAGCTGTCTTTATCATCAGCCTATTACGCGGCAAAGAGAAGCACGTAACAAAAGCAGAAGAATAAGAAAACGAATAACAAAGAGGCTGCTCGTGGCAGCCTCTTTGTTTATTTTTCCTTCAAAAACGCACGATCCTTTAAAAAGAGATTCCAGAAGAAGATGAAACCGGGCAGAAGGATCGCAATACCCACCGCATATAGAATAAGCAGGGCGTAGAACGTTTCCTTCGTTGTAAAGCTTGTATCAACTGTCACGTTCGGATAGACGATGTACGGGAGATGTGCTTTGCCATAGGCGTAGCTAGCAAGTGCATATTGAACAATTGTAGCTAGAACCGCGATGCGCGGGAATCCGAATGTTGGATAGGAGCGGTTGTTCCACCAAAGTGATGAATAGCCGATGGCGAAAAAAATAAGTGATGCTACAAACCATGGGATTTCCTTTGCTAGGTTGGTGATGAGCCAGCTTGAAAGCGATTGGTTTGCAACAAGGGCAAGGATAGCCGTTAGTAAGGTTGCGGGTCCAAGCAGGATTGCAGCTCGCCGGTAGACCTGATAGGCATCCTCGGATCCTTGTTCCCGTGAATAATCTGCTAAAAACAAGGAGGATAGGAATAATTCAGATGTTAAACCGAATAGGATATATATGTATACGGCAGGATTCGATAAGAGCTTACCGTACATGAGCTTCTCTACCGGTCCTGAAAAATCGACTAAGGTTCCTTCTGTAACAGGCAGGACCGTAATAAGCAAGGCTGGAATAAGCAGCCCTGTAATGCCTGAAATAATGCGCATCATGTTTTGATAGCGAGGCAGAGAATAGGAGAATACCATGAACGAGCTGCGCACAGTAATGAGAACAAGAATGAGCGTGACGGGAACGAACATGACTGTGGCAAGGATGAAGGCTGCTTTCGGGAAAAGCCCGACAAACGCAACGACAACGAAAACGAGCACAGTATTCGTTAGCTCCCATGTTGGTGATAGGTAGCGATTGGCAATTTTACTTGCAAACGTACGATGGTTCGCGTAAACCATTGACCAAAACCCAGCACCAAAATCAATGCTGCCAAGTATGCTGTAAGCAAAGATTAGAGCCCATAAAATAAGAATCGCAATGCTTTGTTCGTTCATGATGGTTCTCCTCCGTATGGATCAAGTTCTGCTAGTAAAGGATTACGTCTGAAAAAGGTGCGCAGTACGATGACAGTTAGTGCTCCTAAAAAGAGATACAAGACGATAAAGAGCATGAATAAAGGTCCTATGAAATCAGCGTGCGTTGCTGCTTCCGTTGTTCTTTGAAATCCGTAAATGACCCAAGGCTGGCGGCCGCTGCAGCTGAAGATCCAGCCAAATTCAATTCCTAGCAGGCTGAAGGGACCGATGGCGACGATAAGCCATTTTAGCCAAGCTGGCAGCCCTCGCTGCCTTAGAAAAGACAGATACCATAGCAGCAGTGAAATCCCTGAAATGGCTGTTGTAAGAGCAGCCACTCCGACCATTAGATCAAAGAATACATGGGTGTAAAAAGGCGGCCATGTATCTTGCGGAAAGTCCTTTAATCCCTTTACAACGGTATTAGGAGAAAATCCTGCAAGTATACTGAGCGCCAATGGTACTTCGATGCCGTATTTAACCCGCTGCGCTCCGGGATCGACCACTCCGCCAATAACAAGCGGGGCATGGGACTTTGTGTCAAATAATCCTTCAGCTGCAGCAAGTTTTTCAGGTGATTGTTCATGCAAATTTACTGCCGAAGCATGACCGGATACCCACATGAATACACCGCATAGAAAAGTAACGAGAAGGCTAATACGCAATCCTTTTTTATGATAGGTCGTTTCACGATACTCGCTATTTTTTAAAAGCTTGTAGGCTGCTATAGATGCAACTACTCCCGCCCCTGCAGCAAACGCAGTAATGACCACATGCAGCGATCCGGTAAAAAAGCTAGGATTAAAAAAGGCTTCCCAAGGGCGCACATTATAAATCGTTCCATCTGCGCTCATAGAAAATCCCGCTGGTGTATTCATCCAGGTGTTGGCAGAGGTGATGAGTACTCCTGAAAGTGTGGCTCCTAGCATAACGATGAATAGGGACAGAATCCGCAAAAAGGGAGAAAGCTTGTCTGCTGCATATACGTAAATGGACATAAATAATGCTTCTAGGAAAAAGGCGAATATCTCAATTTGGAACGGTACAGCAATCACTTGTCCCAATACTTTTGCAAATCCCGGCCAAAGCAAGGAAATCTGGGTCCCGACAATCGTACCTGAAGGAATCGCTACACCAAGCAAAATGGCAAATACTTTGGTCCAGCGTTTTGCCATAATTGCATAGTCACTATCCTTTTTCCAATAATGCATCAATTCAAATAGTAAAATCATGAGAGACAGTCCGATACCGAGCGTAGCAAAAATAATATGAAAAGCAAGCGATGTACCAAAGAAGGCACGCGATAATTGAACAGAATTCATCAGCAATTTCCCTTTCTTTTTTCATTATTTTCCTTTAAAAATAGAAAAATATACAAAAAATGTACAAAAAACACATCAGATATATGGATTTATTTGTAATGAAATGTTAGAATATTAAAAAATAACTGTATATAAAAATGTTCAAATTGATTTTTGTCGAAAGCTGTTCTATAATGTAATACGAACAAAGGTTCCTAGTGTGTTTGTATTCGAAAAGGAGGCTTCCTATGTACCCTGAGGTTATTAATAAGATGGCGTTCTCTAAAGAGCACAAAGACTTATTATTAAAGCTGTACAATAAAGAGATTACGAGAAGAGAATATGATAAGTTGGTAAAAGGTCTATATCGTCCTAGCGCTGAACCAGTTGTAATCGAAAAATAAAGAATACGGATTGTTGTAATGAATTAGGGGATAAATAAAACAGCTTTTAATAGGAGTATATGGTATACATAAAATAAAGCCAAATGAATATTATTTCATTTGGCTTTTTGTGTTCATTTTTTTATTTTTTGCGCAAACGATGCGATACGCGGAATGGGTAGCTTAACCATCAATTTCACAGCAGGTCCGGTGATCATATGACCGAACGGAAAAAGACTGCATGCCACAATGGTTGTGAGAGATAAGAGAACCGTCATTGCAAACAACAGGAGGCTGAAAGTCAATGTATTGCTAGCAAGATGAAGCATAGCTAGCAATTTTGCACTGATTGATAGAAAGAATACATGGGCTAAATATGAGCCGTACGTAAACCGGCTAATAAAAGTAAGAATCGTATTGATGAACGAGCGAGTTTGGACAATCGTCATAGCAAGTGCAAAAAGTAGGAAAATTTCTACTGTAATATAGAGAAACATGGAAGGTTTCAAATAAGTAGAAACCTGAAGATGAATATCTTTTATACCGTCAAAGGATAAAAGCTCGTAGCCGACGATGACAAATAATACGAGAAACAAAAACGTATTTAGTGGAACGTTCTTTATAATGAATTTACGCCACGTTGGTAAGGTAACGGCGGCCACTCCTCCAAGCATGAAATAGAAGGAATAGAACAAAAAGGAACGATCCGTATATTTGAGAAATAAAGAACTCGTCAACGTAACCCCGTTGAAAATAAAATGAGAAGACACCCACATAAGCAAGAAATAGCCGATGCCAAACAGTGTCATAATGCGATATAAGCTTTGTTTAGAATGCACACGTTTGCGAACGGCATGAAACGTTAAGAACAATAACGGGAACAAAATATGGGCCTGAAACATCATGACTACGTACCATAAATGAGGGGCAGCTGTCCCCGTCAAAAGGGTTTGAAGTGTTTGCATAAATGTAATAGATGAATGCGCAGAAATGATGTAAATCATCGACCAAACAAAATAAGGAATAATAAGCATATTGAATTTTTCTTTAATATAAAGTTTATAATTCACCTGTGTTTCATGATGATAAAATAGAGAAAATCCAATTATAAAAATAAAGGCCGGAGCTGAAAATTTCGCAAAATTAAAAAACATACCAATCATAACAGCTTGTTCAGGAGCTAGATTAGGCTGCGTCATTGTATACATAAGAGAGCTTTGTAATACAACTGCTAAAAACGCAAGACTCTGTATAATATCTAACTCAGGAACTTTTCTTTTCGCCAATCGTGACGTCATTGTTAATCCTCTCCTTAGTGTACAATATTGATTATAATATTGTTTGTGACAAGAGCAAATGAAAAGATTGTGAAAACTATCACATAATTATACGTTAGCGTGAAATGGGAGCGTTTTATCAATGCTTATTTGAGTCGGAAGATGTAATGATATTTTTTACGTTTTGCGGACTTTAGCTCCCCACCTTTCCTTTGCTTAAAGGTGGGGAGAGGTTATAGTCTTACATCATGCCAAAAGTTTACTTCTACATGGGCAGATGGGCGGTAGGGAAGTAGGAGATATCCCTTGGAACGAAGGGTGGAAATAATTTGCGGCAAAGCTTCGACAGTGAGCTTACTATCGTGCATAAGAATGACTTCTATGTCCCGGTTTGACTGATTTGATATGCGCTGCAGTACCGAGTCTATACTGCTTATCGGTCGCCAATCGTATGTGTCAATCGTCCAATCCCAAAGTTTAAAATGGGAATTCACCAAGGCGTCACGATACGTTTGCGTAAGGAACGGTTTACTTCCGTATGGTACACGCACGAGCTGGGTATTTAAACCTGTTGCAGCCATAACAATGTTATGTGTTTCTTCCATTTCATGAACGAGTGCAGAAGGATCACTAGCATACAAGCGCTTTACATCGTGCGTCATACTATGGAGTCCTATATAATGTCCTTCTTCTAGCATTTGCTTTGTTATGTTAGGATCTTGTGCAACGCGAGTACCAATTACGAAGAAGGTAGCCCTTACTTGATTTGCGTGTAAAATAGTCAATATTTGCTGGGTGTATCGGTTTGGACCGTCATCGAATGTTAAATATGCAATCTTTCTTACTGATGGTTCGTGAGGAATAGAAGTCTTTGCTCCGCCAGGATATTCCTGATAACTTAGCTTTGAAGGTACAATTGCCCATGCATTTGAAGAGGATAAGAAAAGAAATACGAAAATCATCATACTAACTTGCATCCATTTGTTTACCATGCTGCTCACCTTGCACATAACAGAATCTTACCTTTAGGTTATTCTGTTTTGCCATCGTTAATCGAAGCATATTTTGGAAGTGAGAAAGGATTTTTTAGTAAAGGAAAACCCCCACAGATAACTGTGAGGGTTGCTTTTGGTTGTTCCGCTTTATTAAACGTTATTTTGACGTTTTTTCATTTTACGATACATATGAATGATTGGCTTATACCGTTCACTTACGATTCCTGTAATCTCCGCAAATATTTCAGTTACAATCGTTAGGACAACTAAAATGATGATAGAGGTCCAAAATGTTGAACTTGAAAACATAACTGCGCATATGCTAAAGAAAATACCGAATCCATAGATGATGAGCACGGTTGTTCGGTGAGAAAAGCCAAGTGCTAATAAACGATGGTGCAGATGTGATTTATCTGGAGCAGAAATCGGTTTTTTATTCGCAATTCTACGTATAATAGCAAAGGTTGTATCGAACACCGGTACGCCAAGAATAATAATCGGTACGATAAAACTGAATAAGGTTACACTTTTGTATAGTCCTAATAAAGATAGAACAGAAATGCAATAGCCGAGAAATAAAGCTCCCGTATCTCCCATGAAAATTTTCGCTGGGTGAAAATTATAAAACAAAAATCCGATTGTACTTGCAATAAGAATAACAGCGATTGTTAATATAAGAACCGTATTTTGATGAAATGCCATAAAAGCAATCGTTGCAAGAGCAATGGATGAAATTCCGGCAGACAGACCGTCTAATCCATCAATCAAATTCACAGCATTTGTAATTCCGATAATCCAAAGTATTGTGATTGGGTAGGAAAGAAAGCCGAGCCCAAAATCCCCTACAAAAGGAATATTCAGAATCCCTATCGTTAAACCGCTCTTTACAATAAGTAAAGCAGCTAGAAATTGACCAAAAAGTTTCCATTTTGGAGACAGCGTATAGATATCATCCAAAATTCCTACCATTACAATGATGATAGCTCCTACCATTATCGTAGTCATTCGCTCATGATATAAACCGGCAACAAAATATCCAACAATTGCTCCAATAAAAATCGCAAGTCCGCCAAGGCGAGGCGTAATTTTCGTATGGACCTTTCTAGCGTTAGGCTTGTCAACCGCTCCAATTTTAAAAGCAAGCTTGATTACGATAGGGGTTACAAGCAACACTGTAAGGAAAGATGCAATGCATGCATAAATCGTTTGCAAGCTCACTATTACCCCACCCTTAAAAATAGTTTCAAACATTTACATAAAACTATGTGCAGGTTTTTTCTGATTCTCAACTCATATGCTATCGTATCACAAACAAAAGAGAATTCAATCTTTTTTCTTGTAAATTTCATTACGAAACCGTGGAATTATGTTACATTATGTCATTATTTTTCTCTACAAATAATCTGGATATTCAGGCATAGCGCAGATTATAGGGAAATATGGTACAATGGGTGTGCTTTCAAGCAATCGAAAATAAGCTATAATGAGAATGAAATAAAACAGAATATATATGATAATTTCAGGTCGAACAATTTCTATAGGAAGTTTGCAAAACGGTTCACTTTTCTCTGGGAGATATCTAGTTCCCCGGTAAAGCAAGCCGATTCCACTTTTCTTTGGTGTCTAGTTCCCCCGGCTAGCTCCTTTCGGTCGGAAAACCCCACCCCATAAAGGCAAAAAGCACCTTTTTGGGGTGAGAACTTCCGCCCTCCGGAGCTGAGCGAGCCGGGTCCACTTTTCTCGGGTGGTGTCCAGTTCCATCGGCTAGCTCCTCCGGCCAGAGAACCCTCACTTTAGTAAGGTAAAAAGCACCTTACTAAGTGAGGAACCTCTGTCCTATGGAGCTGAGCGAGCCGATTCCACTTTTCTAATTAGGAGGATTTTATCTTGAAAAAAATTCGTAAGGCTATTATTCCTGCTGCTGGTTTAGGTACTCGTTTTTTACCTGCTACGAAGGCGATGCCTAAGGAAATGCTTCCGATTCTTGATAAACCGACGATTCAGTATATAGTAGAGGAAGCAATTGATTCCGGAATTGAAGATATTATTATCGTAACAGGCAAGGGAAAACGGGCGATTGAGGATCATTTTGACCATGTGTTTGATTTAGAGCAGAATTTACTGGACAAAGGGAAAATGGATTTGCTTGAGAAGGTGCAAAAGTCTTCCGAGCTTGCTAATATTCATTATATCCGCCAAAAGGAACCGAAGGGACTTGGACATGCAATTTGGTGTGCGAGACATTTTGTTGGTGATGAGCCGTTTGCTGTTCTTCTAGGTGACGATGTTGTCCGGGCAGAGCGTCCTTGTCTTCGTCAGTTGATTGATGAATATGAGCGTACATACTCCTCCGTAATCGGGGTTATGCATGTGGATGATGATCAGACGCATCGTTACGGCATCATTGATCCGATCGATCAAGTGGGAAGACGATATCAGGTACGGAAATTTGTAGAAAAGCCAGCGCCTGGTACTGCACCATCGAATCTTGCTATTATAGGAAGATATGTGTTAACACCTGAAATATTTATGTTTTTAGATAAGCAACAAATCGGAGCAGGCGGAGAAATTCAGCTAACAGACGCAATTGAAAGCTTGAATGGTATTCAACGTGTATTTGCATACGAATTTGAAGGGGATCGCTACGATGTAGGCGAAAAGCTTGGATATGTAGAAACAACGATTAAGTTTGCCCTTCAAAACGAAGAGCTTCGGGGTCCTGTTCTAGAGTTTATAACAGAACAAGTAAATCAATTCAAAAAGTAACGGGCAAAACCTGTGGAGTGGATACATCAAAAAGGGCACCCTGAGTATTGTGTCCTTTTTCTTATAGTAAAGCCTATCGTTCCAAGGTTATCATCCCGCTTTTCTTAAATTTTAGTAAAAAAGTGGTGGGTTATGTCAACAAAGCGAAAATTACTATCTAATTTTATGTCATTAACTATTTTACAACTTTTAAATTATGCACTTCCTCTTATTACCGTGCCGTACTTAACAAGAACGCTTGGCGGCGAAAATCAAGCGTTAATTTTCACCGGGCAAGCGATGAATGTTATCTTTGTTACGGTAACGGATTATGGTTTTAATTTACTGGCAACGAGACAAATTTCCATTGTCCGGGACGATAAGGAGAAGGTGCGCAAAATACACAGTACAGCATTAACGGTCAAATTAATGCTAATGATGCTAAGTTTTATCGTGCTGCTACTCATTTGTACATTCGTGCCAAAGTACCATGAATATTTTCTTTTCTATATCTTATTTTTCGGAATTACGGTAGGAACTGTACTCTTTCCGGTTTACTTCTTCCAAGGCATGGAGGAAATGAAGTATATTACGATTCTAAATGCCATTTCAAAAACGATTTTTACTTTAGGAATTTTTGTTTTTATTCATAGTCCGAAAGATGTGATGTTTTCTCCGATTCTATTGTCGGCAGGTTATATTGCAGTTGGGGTAATATCCCTGTTTATGATTCGGTTTAAATTTGGAATTCGCTGGATTACTCCGACATGGAGTGAAATTAAGGAGCAGTTTGTAGCGGGCTGGAGCATCTTTGTTTCGAATGCAGCTGTCAGTATATTTACAGCGGGAAATACGGTGGTGCTAGGCTTACTATCGAATAAAGCAAATGTATTTGCTTACGGCGGTGCCGAGAAGCTTATTAATGCAGCTGTCAGTGTAGTAAACCCAGTTGCTGGAACGCTGTATCCTCATATTAGCTCACTTGCAAATGAATCGCGAGAGAAGGCCATCCATTTTATACGGAAATCGATACCTGTATTGCTGCTTATAACGGTGCCTATAACGGTGATTACCTTTGTCTTTGCTGATTTGATCGTCACGATTTTCTTTGGACAACATTATGTAGATACGGTTATTGCGCTTCGTATCGTATCGGTACTGCCAATTATAATCGGCTTTAATAATTTGTTTGGTGTGCAAACCTTAGTTACATTTGGGTATGAAAGAGAATTCATGCGGATTATGCTTGTCACTACGTTTATTAACATCGGACTAGCACTTGTGCTCGTACCATTTTTCGGATATATCGGTACAGCAGTGACGGTAGTATTAACGGAGCTCAGCATTACCATACGTGAATATATCATTTTACGTAGAAGAGGCATTCGCATTCTGTAGAGAAGGGGACGTCAGGATGAAAATTTTACACGTTTCCGAAGCGCTTGATAAAGGCGGATTGGAAGAAGTTATATATAATTTAGTTAAAAATACGAACGAAAAACGGTTTGATGTACGAGTAGCATCCTTCCGAGGCGGAGAGGTCAGCAATCGACTAAGTAAGCAAGGCTATTTGTACTATGAAATTACTGCTGCTTCGAAGAAAGAACGGATTCAGGAGCTGAAGAATCTCATCAAGCGTGAGGGATTTGATGTTGTACAGGCGCATTTTTGCTTTGAAGCTATAACCGCAGCTAAGGCTTGTGGTGTAAAGGTCATTGAAACAGTTCATAATACGTACGGATTTTTCGTAAACCCCTGGGGGAAATTGAAATACAGCTATTATTTAAACCGTGCCGATGCCATTGTGACCGTTTCAGACGCGGTAAAATATTTCAATGAACAACATTTCTATGTGATGAAGCGGGAAAAATGTGTGTCGATTCGCAATTCTATAAATCCAGATCGGCTGCGCACCTCCTCTCGTTCTAACGAAGAAATAAAGCGAAGTCTAGGTATTCCAGAGAAGAGCCTTGTTATCAGTACGCTTTCTCGTCTCGATGTGCAAAAGGGACTTGAGTACTTTATTGACATGGCTAAGCTGCTAAATGAACAATTTGAACAGATTGCCTTTGTCATTCCTGGCGAAGGAAATGAAGCATATACAGCTGAGCTGAAAGAGCGGGCAAATGGAATCGATAACATCCATTTCATTGGTCATACACCGAATATCAATGACTTGTTTAAAATTATGGACATCTTTGTTCTCTCCTCCCTTTGGGAAGGCGGTCCGCTAACACTTTTAGAAGCAATGGCCTATGAAAAAGCCATCGTAGCAACGAAAGTAGGAAACACCGAAGAAGTGATACGTGATGGCTCCACGGGATTTTTAGTAGATAGCAAGGATGCTGCGGCGCTTGCAGAAAAAGTAGGTAATCTTATACAAGACGAAGTACTACGATCTAGGCTTGCAGAGAAAGCCCACGATGACTTCTACGTTCGGTTTAGCAATGATATTATGATACAAAAATATAAACAATTGTATGAAACATTAGCATAGGAATACATAAGAGGATGGTCGATTATACGAGGCATCCTCTTTTTCATTTGAACAAACGATTTGAACCGAAAGTTTACGAGTATAAAACAAGATAAGTAGTTTTTTATAATAGCTTTACAATGTGTTAAAGATTTAAAGTTATAATGAATACAAGAAGACAATATAGCTTTATATTGAATACATATAATTTGAAGTAGCTAATAAAATTTCGTAGAGTAGAAGCAAAATGATCTGTAGAAGAGGTGTCGTATGGAGATTACAGTTGTCGGAACGGGATACGTGGGCCTTGTAACAGGGGTAGGATTGGCTCATATTGGTCATACTGTTACGTGTTTAGATATAGATGAGGAGAAAATTGCAAAGCTGCAAGCTGGGAACGTACCAATTTACGAGCCTGGCTTAGCGGAAATGATGCAAGAGGCAACGTACGCAGGAAGATTAAAGTTTACTAGTGATCGGGAAGAGGCCTATTTTCATGCAGATGTTATTTTTCTTGCAGTCGGCACACCGCCTAATGAGGATGGATCTGCAAATTTAACATTTATTACAAAGGCATGCGAGGATATTGGGGACCTTATTCAAAAGGACGCCATAGTTGTAACTAAGAGTACAGTACCTGTCGGAACGAATGATTATCTAGAGGAGATTCTTACTAAGCGTTTATCTAAAGGGCTTACGGTTGAATTTGCCTCAAATCCTGAATTTTTACGTGAAGGATCTGGGGTATACGATTTCTTTCATGGCGATCGCATTATCGTTGGCGCCAATCGGGAAGAGGTTGCAAATGTACTCGAAGAGATTTACAAACCGCTTAAAATTCCGATGTTCAAGACGGATATTCGCAGTGCCGAAATGATTAAGTATGCATCCAATGCTTTTTTAGCTACGAAAATTAGTTTTATCAATGAAATCTCTAATATATGTGAAAAAACCAATGCGAACATTGAAGATGTAGCTTATGGCATGGGGCTTGATAAGCGGATTGGCGATAAATTTTTACATGCTGGCATCGGCTACGGCGGATCTTGTTTTCCAAAGGATACGAAAGCGCTTCTTCAAATTGCAGGTACGGTACGTCACGATTTTCAATTGCTAAAGGCTGTCATTGAAGTGAATAATAAGCAGCAAATTTCGTTAGTAAAACGTGCAAGCAGCATGATGGATTTACGAGGCAAACAGGTTGCACTTCTTGGTTTGTCCTTTAAACCGAATACAGATGATATGCGAGAAGCGCCTTCTATTGTGATTGCAGATTATCTGATCAACATGGGAGCAATTGTGAAAGCATATGATCCAAAGGCTATTGAAAATGCAATGCAGGTATTACCGAAAGAAGTTGTATTTGCAGAAAGCGTAGAGGAAGCCTTGCAGGATACAGAGGCAGCCTTTCTTGTTACGGAATGGAGCGAAATTAAAAGCATTCCGCTTGCAAATTATGTAACACTTATGAAACAGCCGCTTTTGTTTGATGGACGGAATTGCTATAGCTTAGAAGAGGCAAGCAACCATGAAATCGACTATTATTCTATCGGACGGCCCGCTGTGCTGCAAAAAAGCAACCACGAAGTATAACGTAGGACTTTCGTTCAAAGCGAGATAATCGACTACTATTCCATGCCTACCTACTATGTACTATAATGGGGGAAGTACATCATCTTTGTCCAAGCGATGATGAGAAAGAGAGTGGAAAATGTATGACACAACGTATTAAAGTAATGACGATATTTGGAACTCGACCAGAAGCGATTAAAATGGCTCCGTTAGTTCTTGAGTTACAAAAGCATCCAGAAACAATCGAACCGATTGTGACGGTAACTGCTCAGCATCGTCAAATGCTCGACCAGGTGCTGCACATTTTTGAAATTACACCCGATTATGACTTGAACATTATGAAAGACCGTCAAACCCTCATTGATATTACGACACGAGGATTGCAAGGATTAGATGAAATCATGAAGGAAGCAAAGCCTGACATCGTCCTTGTACACGGTGATACAACAACAACATTTATCGCAAGTCTTGCTGCATTTTATAATCAAATACCGGTTGGCCATGTGGAAGCAGGTCTTCGCACTTGGAATAAACGGTCTCCATACCCAGAGGAAATGAATCGTCAGTTAACAGGTGTTATGGCAGATTTGCATTTTTCACCAACGACAAAATCAGCTGACAACTTAAAGCGCGAAAATAAGAACCCGGAAACCATTTTCATTACGGGCAACACCGCAATTGATGCTTTAAAAACAACAGTAAAAGAATCGTATACGAATCCTGTGCTAGATCGTATTGGGAACGACCGTCTCGTATTAATGACAGCACATCGCCGTGAAAATTTAGGTGAACCAATGCGTAATATGTTCCGGGCGATTAAGAGACTCGTGGAAAAATACGATGACATTCAAGTCGTATATCCGGTACATATGAACCCAGTCGTGCGTGAAATTGCAAACGACATTTTAGGAAATGATGCACGCATTCATCTTATTGAACCGCTTGATGTCATTGACTTCCATAACTTTGCATCTCGCTCCTACTTAATCTTAACCGATTCAGGCGGCGTGCAAGAGGAAGCGCCTTCTCTTGGTGTTCCGGTACTTGTGCTTCGTGACACAACCGAACGTCCAGAAGGAATTGAAGCCGGTACATTAAAGCTTGCTGGCACCGATGAAGAAACGATCTTTAACCTCGCAGATGAATTGCTTGCCAATAAAGAAGCCCATGATAAAATGGCTCACGCTTCTAACCCGTACGGTGATGGTCATGCATCAGAACGCATTGTCGAAGCAATTTTAAATCATTTTGCTGAGTGAATCTAAAAAAGAACCGTTAGAAGGGAATCCTTCTAACGGTTCTTTTTTAGGTTTAACGGTGGAAGAAGAGAGTTTAACGGCGAAACGGGAGTATTTAACGGCGGAAGCAGGGAGTTTAACGGCGAAACCAGGGTATGTAACGGTGAACGAGAGTTTTAACGGTGAAAGCAGAGTATTTAACGGCGAAAAGAGAGGGTGTAACGGCGAAACCAGGGTATGTAACGGTGAACGAGAGTTTTAACGGTGAAAGTAGAGTATTTAACGGCGAAAGCAGAAAGTTTAATGGCGAAACCAGGGTATGTAACGGTGAACGAGAGTTTTAACGGTGAAAGTAGAGTATTTAACGGCGAAAGCAGAAAGTTTAACGGCGAAAAAGGAGGGTGTAACGGCGAAACCAGGGTATGTAACGGTGAACGAGAGTTTTAACGGCGAAAGTAGAGTATTTAACGGCGAAAGAAGATAGTTTAACGGCGAACCCAGCAAAATCGGGTTAGTAATGAATCCATACACAAAAAAAGGACCCCAAACGGAAGTCCTCTCTCAAAATAGGTCTCTTGAACTAAACTGTCTTCACTTCGCAGGCAGCTCTAAGCTCTGCGTCAATGTATTGTGTATTTGTGCTACACTTCCAGGATCCGGTGCATAGTAGTATGTACCGTTAATTGTTTCATCCTTACCTTCGAATGTAAGAGTGGTCATAGCAGCTGGATCAAATCCAGCGAATTTTTGGTAGAGTGCGATTCCGTCGTTAACGCTAATGTCCGTTTTTATGTTGTTGCCGATGGCTTTGGCAATATCATTTATTTTGAATACGGAGCTTGGTGAATTGAGTTTGGTTACGACGGCAGCGAGCATTTGTCGTTGGCGCTTGGTGCGGCCAAAGTCACCGGTTGGGTCCTCTTTTCGCATGCGTACGTAGGCGAGAGCTGCTTCGCCGTCTAGTGTTTGTGGTCCTTTTGTAAATTGGATTTCTTTGTACCAATTGACATCGGAGCGTTCTTTGAAATCAAAGGGTACGTCGACTGTTACGCCATCAACGGCACCTACGATTTCTTTGAATCCTTTGAAGTCAATTTTTACGTAATGATCGACAGGTACATGTAGAAATTGCTCAACGGTTTCGATTGCCATTTTTTCGCCGCCGTAGGCATTAGCAGCGTTTATTTTGTCTTTCGTGTTTCGACCAGCAAGGGTTACCCGAGAGTCACGAGGGATACTGACCATGCTAATTTGCTTTGTATTTGGATTAATAGTGAGATAGATTAGAGAATCGGTTCTTCCCTTTGCTCCGTTCGTAGCATAGTCTTCGATTCCCATTACAAGTACGCTAAATGGTTTTTTCGTTATTTCTACGCTTTCTGCACGTAGGGTTGATTTATCTCGTTTAAACCCGCTATATATATGGGATAGAGATGCGTAGGAGCTATAGGCGTAATAGCTGATAGACATGAAAAGGATCATGATAATGCTAACGAGTATGATTCGGCGTCTTCGCCGTTTTATATGTTTTCGCTGCATTAAGTATTCATAGCGATCCACCTGCACACCTCACTTTTCTAGAAATACTAATTATTAGTATCTTCTTCCAAATATAGCATATCCCCTTCTGCAATGCTCGCTCGTCCATTCGTAAGCTCTGTCATCCAATTTTGGAATGCTTGCTTCTGCTCTTCTTCTACGTAGGTTTCAACCATGACGTCCTCTATGTATTGAATGGCTTTCAACTTATAGGGGGATTTGCGTAGTTCGTTTTCTACTTTTCCAAGTAAGGTATAATCAATTCTAGTGTGCATGATGCGCATAAGAGTGCAATTGACGATGCCAGCCGCGTCGATTCCTTCACTAACACTTTTACCGTAGGCACGTATTAGACCGCCCCCGCCTAACTTAATTCCGCCAAAATAACGAGTCACGACAACTACAGTATCTTTCAAATTTTTCTTTTTTAATACCTCTAGCATGGGAACGCCAGCTGTACCGGATGGTTCCCCATCGTCATGGGCTTTTTGGATTTGATCCTGCTCGCCAATTAAATAAGCAGAGCAATTATGGGTTGCATTCCAATTTTTCTTTTTTATCGTTTGGATAAACATTAGCGCTTCTTCTTCTGTTGTTGCGCGGTCTATATAGCAAATAAATCTAGATTTTTGTATGATAATCTCATGTTCCTTGTATTCTTTTACTGTGCGATATTGGGAAAGCAATGACGATCGCTCCTATCTATAAAGATTTCTAGTATTTTAATGGGAATATGGTAAAATGAAATGTTGTTTTTATTTCCCTATTATGCACCATCTCTATTTTTCATGTACAATAATGGAATGCTGAAAAATAAAATGGGAATACATTTATTGTAACGGTAAGAGGACGGTTGGAAAAGGTTTTGGAAATCGATTTGTTAAAGGATGGTAAGGATATGAGAATAGCAATTGTCACGGATAGTACTGCTTATATTCCACTTCATGAACGTGAACAGTTTGATATACATATGATTCCGCTAAATGTGACTTTTGGAGATACCTCGTATCAGGAAGAAGTAGATATCCTGCCAGAGAAGTTTTATGCGATGGTTCGAGAGCAGGAAGAGCTTCCGAAAACGTCTCAGCCAGCGGTGGGTGCATTTATCGAATTGTTTGAACGGCTTGCGAAGGAATATGATGCCATTATTAGTATTCATTTATCTAGCGGCATTAGCGGAACGTATCAAACGGCAACAACGGTTGGTAGTATGTTAGAAGGTGCAAAGGTATACACCTTTGATTCAGAAATTAGCTGTTATGTACAGGGATTTTATGCGATTGAGGCAGCAATAATGGCAAGAAACGGTAAGACACCTGAGGAGATTTTGGCTCGTTTAGAAGAAATGAAACAGTCAGTCGATGCTTATTTTGTTGTAGATGATTTGAATCATTTACGTCGCGGCGGTCGATTAAACGGAGCAGCCGCTTTTATAGGAAGCTTACTACAGGTGAAGCCAATTTTATATTTCCGTGATAAAATCATTATTCCCTTTGATAAAATTCGGACACGTAAAAAAGCACGTAAGCGTATTATGGATCTGTTTGATGAGCAGGCAAGTCAAGGTGTACCGATGAGAGCAGTTGTGATTCATAGTAATTGCGAGGAAGAAGCAAAGGAATGGCAACAGCAAATTCAACAATCCTATCCAAATGTAGAGGTGAGTCTTGGTTACTTTGGGGCAGTAATAGGCACTCATTTAGGAGAAGGCGCAATTGGTTTTGGTTGGTATAAAAGATAATATTCCTGCTAGTGAGTAACGAAGAATTTGGCCCTAGGATAAAAATATTTACATTTTGTTAATAATGCTAATTATAGTACTTACTTTTTATAAGAGACTATATTATAATGTAAGAGAGGTGACGAAATATGGAGCACAATCCGTCGTTATGCCCAAAATTTGAATCTGCGTTTACCCTTCTTAGTAAGAAGTGGACAGGATTAATTATCCAAACGCTAATGCAAGGACCCCAGCGTTTTCGAGAAATAGCTGATATTATACCAAATATGAGTGACCGTATGTTATCAGAACGTTTAAAGGAATTAGAAAGCGAAGGGATCGTCATACGAAATGTTTATCCAGAAGTACCTGTTCGCATTGAATATACGCTAACACAGAAAGGGAAATCACTGGATCGTGTGATGCAAGAAGTACAAACATGGGCGGATGAATGGGTGAAATAAGAACATGATTCTACTCATGCCCGTATAAAAGCCAATTTCTTCTTATTGTCAAGAGGAAGTTGGCTTTTTCTGTTTTTTTTATCATGAAAATGACAATAATTTGTCGAAAATCCATTCATTTCAACGTAGTAATATACAGATTTCTACAGTCTTCGTAAGAGTTCAACAAAGTTTTTGTGCAAAGTGTTACATTTATTTTACAAGTATGTAACAACAATAAAAGCGTATGCAATTTATGTTTTAATTAAATGGGAATAAGGAAGGTGTGAAAAGGAAAATGAAAAAGGTGAAAGCTGTCACATGTGCGCTTGCAGCAGGCTTAATGGTATTTTCAACAGCGGGTTTAAAAGTATACGCAGAACCAAGTGCTTCTGATATTCAAGCGACTTTACATACGCAAGAACAACAAAGCGCGGATCTTCAAAAACAAATGGACGACCTTAAGAAAACCGTTGAAGACTTGCAAAATTCTATTCAAGACAATGAAAAGAAGCTTACAGATACAAAAAACAATATTACTGACACAGAAAAACAAATTCAAGATTTAACAATTAAGATTAACCAATTAGAAGATATTATTCAAAAGCGTGAAGTGATTATTAAGAATCGTCTGAAGGCTATGCAAGAACAACCTACTTCCAACATGGTAACCGATGTAATTGTTAATGCTAAGAGTTTTGCTGATCTAATGGATCGTATTAGTAATGTTAATTTAGTTCTGCAATCTGATAAAGATTTATTTGATGCACAACAACGTGATCAAGATCAAGTAAAAGCGCAACGCGAAGAATTAGTGAAGAAAAACGACCAATTGCGTGCATATATGGCAGACCTTGAAAAGACAAATCAACAGCTTTCGGATGAACGTTCAAAGAAACAACAAGCTTGGGACGATTTGAATAGTAAATTCGAAAAGCTTGTGAATGATATTTCAAGTTCTAAAACACAATTATCAGATGCGCAAAAAGCGTCATTTGAGAAATCATCATTATTTTTACAGCGTACATCAGAAGATCCAACACCTCAACCTACTCCTTCTAAATCAGCAGGTTCAAACGGTTCAAATGGGTCAAATAGTGGCGTTGTAGGAAAAGCAATGCAATATATAGGCGTACCTTATGTATGGGGCGGTAAGTCTCCAAGTGGATTTGATTGCAGTGGCTTTGTTTCCTACGTTTTGGGAGGCGGATATCAAACAGCAGATGGATTTTGGCATAGTGTATCCCATATTGATAAAGGTAGCTTGCAACCTGGAGATCTCGTGTTCTTACAAAAAACATATCCACCATGTGGCCCTGGTTTTGCTTCTCATATTGGTATTTATATTGGCAACGGTCAAATGGTTCATGCAGGAGATTCAGGAGTTCAAGTTTCAAGTATAAATAGCGGATGGGTCCATGATCATGAGTTGGGATACGGTAGACCTTAAAATTTAATCTTTCACCTTTTAAAAATTTGAGACAAAGTCGATAGCTTACGATTTTCTAAGTAAGTTATCGGCTTTTTATGCATTTTACGGCAAATTTTGCAGGAGATATACTGGGGTAAAAAAGGGGTGATTACTATGAAGAACCACGAGATTTCGCTCCAGCTTGCAGGGAGGCGATTGCTGCTGACAGAGCTGCCTGTTTCTGAGGAAATGATTGAGACAAATGCCCCGCAATTACGGATTGAACCAGCACTTCGTCGTCAAGGTAAGGCATATGAGTGCATTCGCTGTGGTAACAGGTCAGCTCATTTGTTTGCTTCTACTCCGTGTGTACGCTGCGGGAAACATTGCATGTACTGCCGAAACTGTGTAGGTATGGGAAGAATGTGCGAGTGTTCGAAGCTAGTAAGCTGGTCTGGATCGATTGTGAGACACACGTATTCGTCTTCCTTGCTTAATTGGGAAGGAACACTCTCAGAGGGGCAAGCTCTCGCCTCTACCGCAGTGATAGATGCAATTGCAAGAAAGGAAAATCATCTTATCTGGGCTGTATGCGGTGCAGGAAAAACGGAAGTACTGTTTGCTGGTATTGATGCTGCCCTGCAGCGAGGAGACCGCGTCTGCATCGCTACTCCTCGAACCGATGTTGTACTCGAACTCGCTCCTCGTCTGAAAAAGGTATTTCCGTCCATTTCGGTTCTAGCATTATATGGAGGAAGTCACGATCTTGGAAAATCATCTCCCCTTATTATTTCTACTACTCATCAGCTTCTTCGTTATTACCGCGCCTTTGATACGATCATCCTTGACGAGGTGGATGCATTTCCTTATTCTGTTGATTGCTCTCTTCAGTATGCGGTGATGCAGGCAAAGACGGAGAATGGTTCCCTTATTTATTTAACGGCAACGCCCAGTGCAGCAATGAAAAAGAAGGTTCAAGCAGGTAAGCTAAAGGCTACTATGATCCCGGCGCGCTATCACCAATATCCTTTGCCTGTACCAATATTTTCTTGGTGTGGAAATTGGCGCAGTAAGATAAAACGAAACAAGCTTCCTTCTATCATATGGGACTGGATTGTTTCTCACCTCCGTGCCTCGCGTCCTGTGTTTCTTTTTATACCTCGCATTTCCTATATTGCTCCTCTCACCAGCGCATTGAAGACGCTGGATGCACGTATTACAGGTGTTCATGCAGAGGATCGTGATCGTAAGGAGAAAGTAGCATCCTTTCGCAATGGTGACATTCCGCTTCTTGTTACCTCTACTATTTTAGAAAGAGGTGTTACGGTTCGAAATCTGCAAGTGGCGGTCTTAGGGGCAGAGGAGGACGTTTTTACAGAATCTGCACTTGTTCAAATTGCCGGCAGAGTCGGGCGTAATCGTGATTTTCCCTCAGGGGATGTCATCTTCTTTCACTTCGGAAAAACGGAAGCAATGGTGGATGCTAGAATGCACATCGTTAAGATGAATAAACGAGCAAAGAAGATGGGATGGACAATATGATGCATTGCCTCATTTGTCATTGCCAACTTTCAACTGGTGATAGCTGGTTTTCTTTTTTCTTTCCTAAGCTGCAGTCGCTATTATGTGAAGAATGCAGCGGGAAATTGGAACCGATTCAAGGAGAGGTCTGTATGCAGTGTGGCCGGCCGATGGCAGGATTACCACATGCTTATAAGCTTGGCGACCAATGTTTGGATTGCAGCAAATGGCAGGAGAACGGTGAGGTGCTAGATTGCAATTGCTCGGTATATGTATACAATGATTTCATGAAGGAGATCATGACCTTATTTAAATTCCGCGGTGATGTAGCACTCGCTAAAGCCTTTGCGTCCCCTTTGAAAGCAATCTTTTCACGTCAATTCTCCTCCTGCGCGGTTGTCCCTATTCCGCTAAGTCAAGACCGACTCGTAGAGCGAGGATTTAATCAAGCCGAGGTGTTAGCTTCTTTACTTGGTGTGAAGATATATGAAGATGCTCTCAAACGAACCCATGCTAAGAAGCAAAGTAAGAAATCAAGGCGGGAGCGTATGATGTCAGAATCTCCGTTTGAAATTTTGGCCCTCCCTTCCCAGCGTATTCTCCTTATTGATGATATATATACAACGGGTACGACTGTACGGCAAGCTGCTGCGCTTTTTCGGCAAAAGGGAGCGACCTTTGTAGCTTCGCTTACGTTGGTACGGTCGGTTGGAGATATGTCGAAACATTAATAAAAAAGACGACAAATCTTCTTTGACTTTTTCTATTTTTATCCGTTATATTCAGATTATGGGCATACCATAAGTTTATGATTGAAGGGAATGGAATGAATGGAAGGAAAAGTAAAATGGTTTAATGCTGAAAAAGGCTTTGGTTTCATTGAACGTGAAGATGGAGATGACGTGTTTGTTCACTTTTCAGCGATACAACAAGACGGCTACAAATCATTAGAAGAAGGACAAGCTGTTAAATTTGAAATCGTAGAAGGCACTCGCGGACCACAGGCTGCTAACGTAACAAAGCTATAATTTACGATTCGTTCGGATCGCTTCTTATATAGCAAGTAAATAATCATAGCCCCTGACTTATGTCAGGGGTTTTTTAAAATGGAAAGCTGTAACAAAGTATTCATATCTAGGTAATGTTTTTAAGGTGAATCTAGTGTAAACTAAGTCTATAAAGAAAGCGATTTCTTTCTACAAAATCCGATAAAAAAATTTAAAAATTTTCATTTTTTTCGTCGATTTCGGAAGGAAACTGCATTCTTTGTGCAGAATATATGGTACATAGTTTTGAAAGGAGGAATTCACTATGAGATTTAGTATTCGTGGTGAAAATATTGAAGTAACTCCAGCTCTAAAGGAATATGTTGAAAAGAAACTAGGTAAGCTAGAACGTTACTTTGATACAATTCCAGAAATAAAAGTGAATTTGCGAGTTTATTCTGATAAGCAACGCGTGGAAGTAACCATTCCATTTCCTGATTTAATGCTTCGCGCAGAAGAAACTCATAATGATATGTATGCTTCCATTGATTTAGTAGTAGATAAATTAGAAAGACAAATTCGTAAGCACAAAACGAAAGTAAATCGTAAACTTCGTGAAAAAGCTGCTGCTTTTACAGCTACAGCTGCTGCTCCTGCTATGACTCATGCGGCAGATGAGATTGAAGATGACATCGAACTTGTACGCACAAAGCGTTTTGATTTAAAACCAATGGATACCGAAGAAGCCATTCTACAAATGAACATGCTTGGTCATAACTTCTTCGTATTCACGAACGCTGATACAAACGAAACAAACGTTGTGTATACACGCCGTGATGGTAAGTATGGCTTAATTGAAACGAAATAATAAACGAAGAAAGAAACGGGCGTCCCAAAGAAAATGGGGCGCCCGTTTTTTATCCCGCTTTAACGGGCAGTAAGACCCCCACTTCCAGGCTTAGTAATCGGAGAAGACTAAGTGGGGGACAACTGCCCGTAAAAGTCCGAATTGGGCGGGCTAACCCTAGGTGGGGGATGAGAGAAAACCCCCACCTAGGGAAGTTTCACTTTATAGAAATTAGAAAGGTTATTACAAAAACTTCTGGATAAAGTGGGAGTTTTTGTGTTTTCTAAGTCTCTCAAGATCAGATTTTTACCTAGATTGACGCAGACGGATGTATTGTTGTCATAGTTATAGCCTTAGTGTTACAATTATAAATAAGTCTGTTCCAATATATGAATTCACTGTATCTTACGAGTTTCTATATATCTATACAAAGAGGAGCGTATCGCCATGATTGGTATTTTAAAAAAGGTGTTTGATGGGAATCAACGCCAAATAAACCGTATGCAAAAGACGGTGGATCAGGTAGAAGCGTTAAGTGAGCAAATGGCTTCTTTAACGAATGAGCAACTGCAAGCGAAAACGCCTGAATTCAAAGAGCGCCTTGAAAAAGGAGAAACGTTAGACGATTTGCTTCCAGAAGCATTTGCGGTTGTACGTGAAGCAGCAACGCGCGTTCTTGGATTGCGTCCGTATCCGGTGCAAATTATGGGTGGTATTGCACTCCATGAGGGTAACATTTCAGAGATGAAAACAGGGGAAGGGAAAACATTAACTTCCACGATGCCAGTTTACTTAAATGCATTAACGGGAAAAGGCGTCCATGTTGTAACGGTCAATGAATACTTGGCACAGCGTGATGCGAAGGAAATGGGACAGCTTCATGAATTTCTTGGGCTAACCGTAGGCTTGAATTTAAATAGCATGACGCGTGAAGAAAAACAAGAAGCGTATGCAACAGATATTACGTACAGCACGAACAATGAATTGGGCTTTGACTATTTACGTGACAATATGGTGCTATACAAGGAACAATGTGTGCAGCGCCCTCTTTTTTATGCCGTAATCGATGAAGTCGACAGTATTTTAGTCGATGAAGCCCGAACACCTCTGATTATTTCTGGACAAGCGAAAAAATCAGCTGATTTGTATAAGTTTGCAAATGCCTTTGTTCGCACGCTGCGAAATGAATCGGATTACACATTCGATGTGAAAACAAAGAATGTTATGCTAACGGAAGAAGGAATAAACAAGGCAGAAAAAGCATTTCACATAGATAATTTATTTGATTTAAAGCACGTGACTCTTTTACACCATGTCAACCAAGCATTGCGAGCTCATGTTGTTATGCATCTTGATATTGATTATGTCGTGCAAGAGGGCGAGATTGTAATCGTTGACCAATTTACCGGTCGTCTTATGAAAGGCCGTCGCTATAGCGAAGGGCTGCACCAAGCCATTGAAGCGAAGGAAGGCGTTGAAATTCAAAATGAAAGCATGACGCTGGCAACGATTACGTTCCAAAACTATTTCCGTATGTATGCAAAGCTATCTGGTATGACTGGTACTGCAAAAACGGAAGAAGAAGAATTTCGAAATATTTATAATATGAATGTTCTTGTCATTCCAACTAACCAACCGATTGCCCGTGATGATCGGCCGGATTTGATTTTCAAAACGATGGAAGGAAAGTTTAATGCTGTAGTAAATGACATTGTTGAACGCTATAATAACGGGCAGCCTGTTCTCGTTGGTACTGTAGCCATTGAAACGTCAGAGCTTATTTCAAGAATGCTGATTCGCAAGGGCGTTAAGCATAATGTATTGAACGCCAAGAATCATGCTCGCGAAGCAGAAATCATTGCAGATGCTGGTCAGAAGGGTGCCGTTACGATTGCGACAAACATGGCTGGTCGTGGTACAGATATTAAGCTTGGCGAAGGAGTAACAGCCGTTGGCGGGTTAGCTGTTATCGGTACGGAACGTCATGAAAGCAGACGGATTGATAACCAGCTCCGTGGACGTTCTGGTCGTCAAGGGGATCCAGGGATCACGCAGTTTTATCTTTCAATGGAAGATGAATTAATGCGCCGCTTCGGTTCGGATAATATGAAATCGATGATGGATCGTCTTGGTATGGACGATACACAGCCAATTGAAAGCAAAATGGTCTCTCGCGCCGTAGAATCTGCACAAAAACGTGTAGAAGGTAATAACTATGACGCTCGTAAGCAATTGCTTCAATATGATGATGTTCTTCGTCAGCAACGTGAGGTTATTTACAAACAACGTCAAGATGTATTAGAAGCAGATAATCTACGCAGCATTATTGAAGGAATGATTCAAGGCTCTGTAACGCGTGCCGTAGCTGCTCATACGAATAATGAGCTAGAAGAAGATTGGAATATCAAAGAATTAATCGACTATTTAGCATCCTCCGTTTTAGAGGAACACGATGTAACGGAAGAAGAGCTGCGCCGTTTAGCACCAGAAGAAATGTCAGAGCTAATTTTGGCTAAAGTAAAAGAGCATTATGATGAGAAAGAAAAGCAGCTTCCAGATGAACAAATGCGTGAATTCGAGAAGGTAGTCGTGCTTCGCGTCGTAGATTCGAAATGGATGGAGCATATCGATGCAATGGAACGTCTGCGCGAAGGAATTCACCTCCGTGCATATGGACAAATTGATCCGCTTCGTGAATATCAAATGGAAGGCTTCGCAATGTTTGAGGCAATGATTACTTCGATTGAGGAAGAGATTTCTCGTTACATTATGAAGGCACAAATTGAAACCAATTTACAACGGGAAGAAGTTCTTCAAGGCGAGGCGGTACGTCCAGCAAATAGTGATGGGGACAATGAGCTTAAGCGTAAGCCGATTGTTAAGGGTGAACAAGTAGGCCGTAATGATCCATGTCCATGTGGAAGCGGCAAAAAGTATAAAAACTGTCATGGAGCTCTGCAATAACCATTTAGTAAAACAAACAAGCACTACCATGCACTCTCTTCGGCAAATAGGCGGAGAGAGTTTGCATTGTTTACATTAGAATAGGAGTGAAGACAATGGAATTAACGGAAATTAGACAAGAACTTGAAAAAACAGCTAAGCGTTTAGCGGACTTTAGGGGGTCTCTTTGACCTCGCTCATAAACAAGTTCGTATTACAGAGCTAGAAGAAACGATGGGAGATCCTACGTTCTGGGATGATCAAAACGCAGCGCAAACAATTATTAATGAATTAAATGAAATACGAGATATGGTTAATACGTATACAGATTTAAGCGAAACCTATGAAAATCTTGAACTTACTTACGAGCTTGTAAAGGAAGAATACGACGAGGAATTGAAAGATGAGCTTGAAAAGGAAGTACAGGAATTAGTAGAGCAAATGAATACATTTGAGCTTCAACTGCTTTTGAACGGACCGTATGATAAAAATAATGCTATTCTGGAATTGCATCCAGGCGCAGGCGGAACCGAGTCTCAGGATTGGGGTTCCATGCTGCTTCGCATGTATACACGCTGGGCTGAGAAAAAAGGATTTAAAGTCGAAACGCTTGACTATCTTCCTGGAGATGAAGCAGGAATTAAAAGTGTAACATTGCTTATTAAAGGACACAATGCATACGGCTATTTACGAGCAGAAAAGGGAATTCACCGTCTCGTTCGGATTTCACCTTTCGATTCAGCAGGTCGTCGCCATACGTCCTTCGTTTCCTGTGAAGTGATGCCAGAAATGGATGGGGACATCGATATCGAGATTCGAACTGAAGATTTGAAAGTAGATACGTACCGATCTTCTGGTGCCGGCGGACAGCACGTCAATACAACGGATTCAGCGATTCGTATTACCCACCTTCCAACCAATACGGTTGTAACGTGTCAAGCGGAACGTTCGCAAATTAAAAACCGTGAAAAAGCGATGAATATGCTAAAAGCAAAGCTTTATCAACTGAAATTAGAGGAACAACAGCAAGCACTAAATGAAATTCGCGGTGAACAGAAGGAAATCGGTTGGGGTAGCCAAATTCGCTCCTACGTCTTTCATCCTTATTCTATGGTTAAGGACCACCGGACCAATACAGAAACAGGAAATGTACAAGCGGTTATGGACGGTAGCATTGACCTCTTTATCGATGCTTATTTACGTTCTCGCATTTCCTAAAAAAAAGAAGCCGAAAATCGGCTTACCATACACATGGCGGCAGGAAAGAGGAAATGATTCCGCCAGCTACAGAAAAAAAGGGGAGAGAAGCTTTAGTTTGTATGCTTCTCTTTTTTTGTAGGAGACGGTCTTATCTTATCGAATGATGTATGAACCGTAAAAACAAGAAAATAGCAAAATATTGAGAACAAATTTTGACAGCTGCTCTAGAAACCATAGGAATCGTAAAAATTAAAAACAATTTTACTCAAAAATAATTATACTAGGAGGAACCATGGAAGCTCAGCATATCGTAAAACAATCAGACTCCATTTCGCATGGAATTATCGAATACGTATACATCCTCATCGGCTCCGCTTTGATCGCCTTAGCATTTAACCTATTTTTATTACCGAATCATATTGCATCTGGAGGTGTGAGTGGTATTAGCACCATTTTAAAGTCCACACTCGGATGGGAGCCGGCCTACGTGCAATGGGCATGTAACATCCCGCTTTTTATCGCAGGTGTACTCCTACTCGGAAAGCAGTTCGGCGTGAAGACATTAGTTGGAACGATTTTTCTTCCACTTGTCGTATTTGCATCGAAGGACTTAGAGCCTGCTACTCACAATCAGCTTCTTGGGGCCCTCTTTGGCGGAATAGGTGTCGGCCTAGGCCTTGGCATTGTCTTTCGCGGAAAGGCCTCTACAGGAGGGACTGATCTAGCAGCCCAAATTATTCATAAATATACTGGACTTACGCTCGGAATGTGCGTAGCAATCATCGATGGAATGATTGTCATCACGTCAGCCATTGTGTTTAACCTAGAAAGCGGCATGTATGCACTTATCGGCTTATACATCACAAGCAAGACCATTGACCTCGTGCAAGTAGGAATGGGCCGATCTAAAATGGCTATCATCATAACCAATGAAGAAGAAAGAGTACGACAAGTGATTCTGCAGCAGGTAGACCGCGGCGTAACGAGAATACCCGGATTTGGCGGCTATACAAATGATGAGCGCCACGTTCTTATGTGTGTCGTGCAGCAGACGGAATTTATCAAGCTGAAAGAATTGGTGAAGCAGGTCGATCCATCAGCCTTCGTCATCGTAACTGACGCCTCCGAGGTATTAGGACAAGGATTCAAACCGGCATGAAAAGGTTTAAATCCTTTAAACGAGAAAATCTTCCAGTTATAATATATTAATAGATACAGCTTGTTTACCTTACCCAAGAAGGAGGATACACATGAAGAGAAAACTTCTGATTGGTATGACTGGAATGGCTCTTATTGCAGGATTAAGTGCGTGTGGAACGAAGGAAGAGAGCCAGTCATCGAATTCAACAAAACAACCTGCTAGCACGGACAGTGCTGAAGCAATCTACCAGCAAAGCTGTGCAAGCTGTCACGGAACAAACCAAGAAGGAAGACGAGGACCTAATTTGCAAAAGGTGGGCGATGAATTTAGCCAAGCACAAATCGAAAAGATTATTGCAAATGGACGCGGTCCAATGCCAGCCGGCCTTATACCTAAAGAAGATGCTACGAAAGTAGCAGAATGGCTTTCTCAGAAAAAATAAAGGCAGCACCTTTTCTCCTTCGGTAGTGAACCGTAGGAGTTTTTCTTACTATTTATTCCACAAATCCCCCTACCTCTTTTCCTTTGGTTATAACAATCTTAATATAATTTATGAACTTCTGTAACAGAACTGTAATGGAAATGTAGCGGCAAATGAAAAACAATGATGATACAATGTAGAACGGAATTGAATCATTGAAAATTAGTAGAAATTTGTAAGATAGAGATATATTTTAGGTAAAAATGTCGATTCAGACAAATTCATTAATTGGGTGATACATTATGATAACAATGAACAATGTGTATAAAACGTACCCGAACGGCGTGGAAGCTGTAAGCGGTATTACGGTTAAAATTAAGCAAGGTGAATTTGTATATGTGGTTGGTCCGAGTGGTGCTGGTAAGTCGACGTTTATTAAAATGATGTACAGAGAAATAAAACCAACACAAGGTAATATCAATGTAAATGGAATTCCGTTGGAGAGCTTGCATAACAACGATGTTCCATATTTTCGTCGTCAAATTGGTGTTATTTTCCAAAACTTCCGTCTACTTCCGAAATTGACCGTTCGTGAAAATGTTGCGTTTGCGCTAGAAGTAATTGAAGAGGAACGCGAAGTGATCGAAGAACGTGTTATGGAAATGTTAAAGCTCGTTGGACTTGAGGATAAGGCTGATTCCTTGCCAAACCAACTTTCCGGTGGGGAGCAGCAACGTGTGGCTATTGCTCGTGCCATTGTAAATAAGCCAAAGGTTGTCATTGCCGATGAACCGACTGGAAACCTAGATATCGATACAGCTTGGGAAATCATGGATATCTTTAAAGCGATCAATAACCAAGGAACTACGATTATAATGGCTACACATAATGCTGAAATTGTGGATACGATACGCCATCGTGTCATTGCAATTGAAGGCGGAAAAATAATACGAGATGAAATGCAGGGAGGATACGGCTATGAAAGCTAAAACCTTTGCTCGCCATTTACGTGAAGGCAGTAAAAGTTTAACGCGTAACGGTTGGATGACATTTGCCTCCGTTAGTGCTGTTACGATTACATTATTGCTAGTTGGTGTATTTTTAGCGGTTATTATGAATTTAAATCACTTTGCTTCAAAAGTAGAAAAAGACGTAGAAATTCGTGTTCATATCGATCCTGCTGCTTCTAAGGATAATCAAGCAGCATTAAAAGCGGATATTCAAAAAATACCGCAAATTGAATCTATTACGTTCTCTTCTAAAGATGAAGAATTACAACGTGTGATTAAAAGCTTCGGAGATAGCGGGAAATCATTCCAATTATTTGAACAGGACAATCCACTTAAGGATGTTTACGTTGTAAAAACGAAAAATCCTACAGATACAGGTCCAGTAGCATCGCAAATTGAAAAAATGCAATACGTAAGTAGTGTACAATACGGCAAAGGCGATGTTGAAAAGCTATTCAACACCGTGAAAGTTGGTCGTAATATTGGGGTTGTTTTAATTGCCGGCTTACTATTTACAGCCATGTTCTTAATCTCCAATACGATTAAAATTACCATTTATGCTAGAAGTACAGAAATCGGAATTATGAAGCTTGTTGGTGCAACTGATTGGTTTATTCGTTGGCCGTTCCTACTAGAAGGCCTATTTCTTGGGGTGTTAGGATCCTTAATTCCTATTATTCTGATTGTATCTGCATACGGTTCGGTACAGACTATGCTTCAAACAAAGCTAGTTGGTACCATCTTTGAATTACTACCAGCTAGTCCGTTTGTATGGCAATTATCTGGTGTACTCATTCTAATCGGTTCTCTCATTGGAATGTGGGGAAGCGTTATGTCAATCCGTAAATTCTTACGCGTATAAGAATAAAAAGTTGAAACATAATACGTACAAGCATATCATATAGTAGAAGTAAGTAAGGCATCACACAGAAAGTGTGATGCCTTTTCAATACATAGTTATCATTTCGAAAGGAGCATTCTCCATTGAAACGTAAAATAGCGATAATATGGATGGTAGTAGCGTTTTTAGTGGGCGCTGGAGTGATGTATGCAGGTATGCAATACAGCTATAACAAGTCATATGCTGGCATACTTTCGAGCAAATCCAATTCACCAACCAAAGAAGCAGATTTACAAAAAATCAGGCAGGCTTACGATTTAATCGATTCGAGATATGTTAGCAATGTTGATGACACGAAGCTTGTTGAAGGTGCCATTCAAGGAATGATCTCTACACTAAAGGATCCATATTCGACCTATATGGATAAAGCCACCTCCCAGCAATTTGTTCAGTCTTTAGACTCCTCAATGGATGGTATTGGTGCTGAAATCAATAAGGTCGATAATAAACTCATTATCGTATCGCCGATTAAGGATTCACCAGCAGAAAAAGCAGGAATAAAACCAAATGATGAAATAATATCGGTGAACGGAGAAAGTGTAAAGGATAAAACACGAGAAGAAGCAGTACTCAAGATACGCGGGAAAAAAGGGACGGTTGTGACATTAGAAGTCAAACGTCCGAATGTAGATACACCTCTTACCTTTAAGATTACACGGGATACGATTCCGCTCTATACGGTTTCTAGCTCCGTCAAGACAGAAAATGGGAAAAATATTGGCTATCTTCAAATCTCATCTTTTTCTGAGAATACAGCAAAGGAATTTAAAGATAAGCTCACAGAATTAGAAAAGAAAAATATAAATGGTCTTGTCATCGACGTCCGCGGCAATCCAGGAGGTTATTTAAATAGTGTAGAAGACATCTTAAAGCTATTTATAACCGATAATAAACCAATGGTACAAGTAGAGGATCGGAATGGAAAAATTCAAAAAACGTATTCACCTCTAAAGGAACGTAAGCCTTATCCAATTGATGTCTTAGTTGATAATGGCAGTGCATCCGCTTCTGAAATTCTGGCAGGGGCCATGAAGGAAGCAGGAGGCTATCCGATAGTTGGCGTGAAATCATTTGGCAAAGGAACTGTACAGCAGGCTGTTCCGCTTCCAGATGGCAGCACTATTAAGCTTACGATGTTCAAATGGCTTACACCAGATGGAAATTGGATTCATACAAAGGGAATTGATCCAACTGTTGAGGTAAAACAGCCAGACTACTATTACGCAACGCCAATCCAATTTCAGAATTCCTTATCTTATAACATGAACAATGATCAAGTGAAAAACGCACAGTTATTATTAAAGGATCTTGGATTTGAACCAGGACGTACAGATGGCTACTTCAGCAAGGAAACCGAAACGGCTGTCAAGGCGTTCCAGCAAAGCAGCAACATGGATCAAACCGGTATTATTGATCAAAAGACTGCGGATGCGCTTCAAAACAAAATCATAGACAAAATACGATCCGGCGAAAACGACATACAGCTGCAAACAGCATTGAAATTAGTAGCGAAATAAAGGAATTTACAAGTAATTGTAGAAGGTACCTTAGTACATTCTGCAATTACTTTTTTTTTCGGTCAGAAAAAAATGAATATGATAAAATGAAATGGAGCTACGGCTCTATTTTTATGAAATAGGGAGGTGACACATTGGAATCATGGCTTTTTGAAATCTTACAAGGCATCGAAAAATTTTTTCTTAATCCAGTTTTATACATAATTATTCTTAGTAATCTACTAGTTGGATATTGGCGTGTACGGCAAGAGAGGAAACAATTTTCCTTTAAAATTTACAATCCTTCCTTCGAAATAAGGACTACTCTTTTCACAGGATTTGCGATTGGAATGTCTCTTTCTGTCTTGTTCGTGGGGATTGGTCTTGTTGTATCGAAAGTAAGTCTAGTTCTAATCGGATTGTGGTCAATTTTGTTTGCGGTTACTTTGCAATATCGATACTTGTCACCTGCTTATAGTGTAGGAATTGCAATGGTACTTTTGCTATTTCCAAGCTTGCCAAAGACAATTGGCTCATTCGCTCCGTTTATTGCGGATACGACGGGTACCTATTTGCCTTGTTTGGCAGTTCTTCTTGCACTCTTACTTTTTACAGAAGGCTATCTGATTTTAAAGTCTGCTATGCGTTCTACACCACGACTTGTCAAAGGAAAACGTGGATTATGGATCGGCATGCATGTATGCAAGCGATTATGGGTGGTGCCAGTATTTATGCTCATTCCAGGAGACGGATTGCAGTCGATGTTTTCATGGTGGCCAGTCATTTCCATTGATTCGCACACATTTTCGCTCATACTTGTTCCCTTTGCAATTGGTTTTTCCAAGCGTATGAGGGGAAACTTGCCAAGTCTAGCCATTACGTATACAGGAAGACGTATTCAGTTGCTTAGTTTTATCGTCCTAGCACTTGCTATAACTAGCTTCTTTCTCCCTGGAATCGCATTAGCTGCAGCAGGAATTGCTATACTCGGACGCGTTACTATTACAATCCGTGAACGAATCGAGGACGAAAAACAGCCACCTTATTTTTCTATTACAAAGGACGGATTAATGATCTTAGATATCTTACCAGACTCTGTCGGCGTCGAAATGGGTCTGAAGTCAGGAGAAATCATTACAAAGGTGAACGGCACAAATCCCACTTCCTTAGGCGAATTTTACAGTGCCCTTCAACGCAACACAGCTGGAGCCTTTTGCAAAATGGAAGTCATCGACACAAACGGAGAACTTCGTTTCGTGCAGCACGCCATGTTTGAAGGTGACCATCACGAGCTCGGTATTCTATTTGTACAGCGTGAACCGGATTGGGATAGTGAGGTAGGGTAATTTGGAGTTTTCATAATTTCTTGCACAAGAAAAAAGAGGATAGATTAGATTTAGGCAAGCTCGACTTAAACATAAAGTCGAGCTTGTTTTTCATTTGTAGTTGAAAATAATGGTAATCATTATAAATCAACTGAATATATCCTTCATGGTTTCCTTCCGTTTGATATACGTTTGAGAAGATTTTTATTGACACATTTGAGAAAAGATACATATAATAAAATCAAAATAATACATGAATGTTTGTTCATATGTTCAATGATAGAGAGGGTGTAATCATGCAAGCAAAAGAAGAAGGTATCGACGTATGCGAAGAGACGTGTAGTCAAACCATTATTCATGAAGATATTATTCAAAAGGTTAAACGTACTTTACCAAATGAAAATAGTTTAAGTGAAGTAGCTGAATTATTTAAAATTCTAGGGGATCGCACAAGAACTAGAATTCTTCATACATTGTTTGAATCAGAGATGTGCGTGTGTGATATTGCATATTTACTAGGTATGACGCAATCTTCTATTTCTCATCAATTAAGGGTACTGAAGCAAGCCAAGCTTGTGAAAAATCGAAAAGAAGGAAAAGTCGTGTATTATTCACTTGCTGATAGTCACGTTATCGAGATTTTTGATCAAGCATTCCAACACGTCAATGAAGAGAAAGAATAAAGAGGAAGAGGGACGAAACGGATGGAAGTGCATAAACAGAAGATAAAGCGGGAATTTACGTTAGAAGGATTGGATTGTGCGAATTGCGCCATGAAAATTGAAAATGGTGTAAAAGGGATATCAAGCGTTTCAGATTGTTCGGTTAATTTTGTAACCAAGACACTCACGTTAGAAACAGAACAGACACAAGAGGAACTAGCTGTGTCCGAGGCAAAGAAAAAAGTAAAAATGTTAGAACCGCATATTAACATACAAGAAAAAGGAAACGTAAAAAAAGGATCTTCTACTCGTACTTTATACTTAAAAGGATTAGATTGTGCGAATTGTGCTGCAAAGATTGAACAGAACGTGGGACGTCTGGAGGGAGTTACATCTTCTACCGTCGATTTTGTCTCCAAAAAGTTGATTATGGAAACTGCTAATCCGGGTGACATGGATCGATTAGAATCAGAAGCAACGAAGATTATTAAGCAATTAGAACCGGAAGTAGAAGTTGTGTCAGAATCGCATGACCATGATCATGACCACGGAAGTGAAAATACAAAAAAAATGTTGGTTCGATTAGGGATTGGTGCCATTATAGCGGGTATCGGGATGTTTGTACCTGTTTCTGGTATGGTAGAGCTAGGCTTGTTCCTTATTGCCTATATTATTATAGGTGGAGACATCGTTCTGCGAGCTGTCAAAAATATTCTAAGAGGGCAAGTTTTTGATGAGCACTTTTTAATGTCCCTTGCGACGATTGGTGCATTTGCTGTGAAACAGTATCCCGAAGGTGTAGCTGTTATGCTGTTCTATCAATTGGGGGAAGTATTCCAAGACATTGCAGTCAATCGTTCTCGTAAGTCTATTGGTGAGTTGATGGACATTCGCCCAGACTATGCCAATATAAAAGTGGGAAATGATACAAAACGGGTATTACCAGAACAAGTAAAAATTGGTGATATCATCATAGTAAAGCCAGGTGAAAAAGTACCGCTAGACGGGAAGGTTATAGAAGGTAGTTCGATGGTCGATACCTCTGCCTTAACAGGAGAATCCGTACCACGGGAAGTGGAAACGGGAAGTGATGTGTTAAGTGGATTCATTAACAAAAATGGGGTTTTAACGGTAGAAGTCAAAAAAGGATTTGGAGAATCAACTGTATCTAAGATTTTAGATCTTGTTCAAAATGCAAGTAGTCGAAAAGCTCCTACGGAAAACTTCATTACTAAATTTGCTCGGTATTATACGCCGGTAGTGGTAATTGTTGCAGCGGCGTTAGCATTTATACCGCCTTTATTGATAAGTGGAGCGACATTTTCTGATTGGATTTATCGTGCATTAGTGTTCTTGGTTATTTCTTGTCCGTGTGCGCTTGTAGTTTCCATTCCACTTGGATTCTTTGGCGGGATTGGTGCTGCTTCAAAAATGGGTATCCTTATAAAGGGTAGTAACTACTTAGAAGCCTTAAATGATGTGAAATACGTTGTATTTGATAAAACAGGTACGCTAACCAAAGGTGTATTTGAAGTAACTAGTATTCAACCAGCGAGTACGATGTCTAAAGAAGAATTGTTGAAATATGCAGCGTTTGCAGAGGTCCATTCTAACCATCCAATAGCACAGTCTATTCGGAAGGCATTTGGGAAAGAAATTAAGGAAGAGGCAATACAAGGATATAATGAAATCTCTGGTCATGGCATTCAGGTTACAGTGTATGGCAAAGAGCTTCTAGTTGGAAATGCTAAACTTATGAACAGAGAGCAAATTACATTTCGGCAACCAAATGAAATTGGAACAATTGTTCATATTGCCGTAGATAAACAATATGCGGGATACATTGTTATTTCTGATGAGGTAAAAGATGACTCTGCACAGGCAATTCGTTCCTTAAAAGAACTAGGCATTAAAAAGACAGTGATGTTGACTGGAGATGCGAAAGCAGTTGGAGATGCGATAGGGAAACAGCTAGGAATAGATGAAGTACATGCCGAGTTGCTGCCACAACATAAGGTAGAAGAAATTGAAAAATTAGATACACAAAAAAAACTAAAAGAAAAACTTGTGTTTGTAGGTGACGGTATTAACGATACACCTGTTCTGGCTCGAGCAGATGTAGGAATTGCAATGGGAGGATTAGGCTCTGATGCAGCCATTGAGGCAGCAGACATCGTTATAATGACAGATGAACCTTCTAAAATCTCAACGGCCATTGGCATCGCAAAACATACCCGCCGTATTGTATGGCAAAATATTGTGTTCGCTTTAGGAATCAAAGGTATTTTCCTCATTTTAGGGGCATTTGGTATTGCAACCATGTGGGAAGCAGTTTTTTCAGATGTTGGAGTTACCCTCCTCGCAGTTCTCAATGCAATGCGAGTACTGCAAGTGAAAAACATATAATCTTATAAAAACCAATCATGTCTGAGTGTATCAGTATGATTGGTTTTTTTGTTAAGGAAAGAAATGAGGGTAGGTCGCTTCAGGTCGTCCCATCCCTCCAAAAGCAGGGCGGCCGATATAAAAAAAACTAAGAAATTTTCAACCTCTACCTCTTTCCTTATTGTTGTAAAGAGCAAATGTAACTTCTGCTTCACAAGCGATTTCTCCATCTACTGTAGCAACAGCATTTGTTTTTGCGATTAAACCACGAACTCTTGTTATTTCTACTTCTAAACGTAACTGATCTCCAGGGTGGAATTGTTTCTTGAAACGACAATGGTCAATGCCAGAAAACCACCTAATCTTTCCTCGATTTTCCTCTTTCATTAACAAATAACTGCACTTACTTGTACTAACGCTTCTACAATTAGAACGCCCGGCATTACTAGAAATTATCATTTAGTTAACCAGTGATTTGATGAACAGGGATGTCCTTATAGAAATACTGCTTTTCTTATTCATTTCGATAGAGGAACTTAATACTCTTAAATTTTTTCTGTGAAGAAAAGATTCTACTTAAAGTAACGAGCAATATCTATCACAGCCGATTAAAAGGTTGAATTCAACGATTTAATGGTTTGGCTACAAAATACCTCGACCATTATTTGAGTTGGTTTTAATCCTTGATATTGTAAAACATAGAAGCGATGATGCTTCTATAAGTAAAATGCTTGTAGAATGGTTATAGGAGTGGAAAGGTGAAAATCAGACTGTTAAATTCATTAGATGCAGAAAATTATCGTAACATTAGACTTGAATCCTTGCGAAATAGTCCTGAAGCATTCGCTTCCAGTTATGAAGATGAGAAAGATAAGTCAATTGAAGAGCTCAAGAATAAGTTCCAATTGAAAGGCTCTTTTACTTTTAGGGCTTTTGAAAAGGGAGAACTTGTTGGACCATTACTTTATTCAAAGAAAAGTCACATTAAGCTAGTTGATAATTGATAACGTCTCCAGTATACTAATAATATACTTAATTCGTTCAATGAAAGAAGTAAGTATAAAGCAGTTAATTTAGCATAGAGTGAGGTGTGGTATATGCGTGTCTTAAGAAATGGAAGTAAGGAACTTATAAAAGATATTAATCGATTTAAAGTGTTAAATATTATACGTGAGCAACATCCAATTAGTAGAATTGAAATTTCAAAACAAAGTGAATTAGGAGTTTCAACTCTTACTTACATCATAGAAGATTTAATGAATCAAGGTTTGATTCAAGAGGTAGGAGAATCTTCTTCTACGGGTGGGAGAAGAGCAAGGCTCATTAAATTCAATAAAGATTTCGGATCTGCTATAAGCGTGAAAATAGAAGAGGAACAGCTTTTGATTGCACTTACAAATATGGATGCTGAAATTGTTGATATCAAAAAAATACCATTTAAAAGATACTCTTCTCCTGAGATTGTAGTAAATATTATTGAAGAACAAATACCAAAAATTCTTGTAGAAAATAAAAAAGAGCTATCGAACTTACTTGGAATTGGTATTCTATCTTCGGGTTTAATAAATCGGCATAAGGGAATTATTATTAGATCTTCAATGTTAAATTGGGAAAACGTACCAATAGCCGAAATGTTAAAAGAAAAATTAAAAGATATTCCAATATTTGTTGATAAAAATATTAATGGATATGCTCTTGCAGAATTATGGAAAGGGGAAGGATTAGAAAGTAATGATTTTCTGGTAGTTTCAGTAGGAGCAGGATTAGGACTATCAATTGTAATTAGTAGAAAAATTAATTATGGCTCAATAGGTGGAGCCGGTGAGTTCGGACATACAACAATAGAAGTTAACGGATATTCGTGCCACTGTGGACAATTTGGTTGTTTAGAAATGTATGCATCAGAATTCTATTTTGAAAATAAAGGAAGAGAATTACTATCTCAATTTCCAAATACAACTTTAAAGAATTTCACTTTTGCTGAAGTAGCAAAACAAGCAGATCTTAAAGATGAGCTTGCTAACCAACTTCTAAAAGGAATGAGCCTTTATCTTGGATATGGTATTCGAAATCTCATTAATACTCTAAATCCCGATAAAATTGTGATGGCTGGAGAAGGAATGAAGTATTGTCATTTGTTTATAGACAAAGTAAATGATATTTCTCAAGATAATTTCTTCTCAAGGGCTGATATCCCAACTAATATTGTTCCATCAAAATTAAAGGATGACGCATGGTTAATAGGAGGAGCTTTACTGGCCATCAATCATATATTCCAAGTGCCAATATATGAAGGAATGGAAGTAAATTTATTATAGGAGGTGTGCGACATTATGGTTGGTATGACAAAAAAGAGAACCTTGTTTTGGTTATGTATATTTTTATTACCTAATTTACTTGGCTTTTTAATCTTCATAGCTATTCCTATATTATCGTCATTAGCAATCAGTTTTACAGATTGGAATCTAGTGGGATCAATCCATTTTATAGGCGCAAATAACTACATTAGGTTATTAAAAGATCCTGATTTTTGGCTATCATTTAAAAATACATTTTTATTTATAATAGGATATCTTCCGTTAGTAATGATTCTTGGTTTAGGTTGTGCATTATTACTAAATCAAAAAATGAGGCTCACTGCATTTTTTCGGGCAACTTACTTCTTACCGGTAGTAACGAGCTGGGTTGCTGTATCTCTTGTTTGGAAATGGCTTTACAATCCTAACTACGGTTTAATTAACTATTTATTATCTCTAGTGGGTATAACTGGGCCGCATTGGCTAACCGATCCCAAAACTGCGATGCTAGGAATCATATTTACAAGTGCTTGGAAAGATATAGGTTTCGTGATGGTTTTGTTCCTTGGTGGTTTACAAAACATCTCACCATCATACTATGAAGCTGCTTCGATAGACGGAGCAAGTAAAATACGTATGTTTTGGAGCATTACATTACCACTTCTAGCGCCTACAACTTTCTTTGTTACAATCATTTCCTTAATTAATTCGTTCCAAGTATTTGATCAAGTAATGATAATGACTGAAGGTGGACCTGGCGGTGCCACTACAGTATTAGTGCAAAACATTTACAATCATGCTTTTCGTTATTTTGAAATGGGATATGCATCCGCAATGAGTTGGGTTCTCTTTATTGTAATATTCATTTTCACATTGATACAAATGAAGTTCCAAAACAAGGGGGTAAATTAAGTGAGTGGCTTAAGAAACATTAAAGGCAACAAGTCCTTGGACAGTATAAAAAAAATAATTTTTTATTTAGTCTTGTTTGCAGGCGCTTTCATAATGCTACTACCTTTTTTATGGATGGTTTCAACATCCTTTAAAACAAGTAGTGCTACAATGCTCCTTCCACCTGAATTTATTCCGAAAAATCCAACAATAGATAATTATCAACAAGTTACAGAGATGTTCCCGATGATGCGTTTTTTAGAAAACTCCTTATTGGTTGCAGTCCTTACAACTTTAGGACAAATCGTTTTTAGTACGATGGCAGGCTATGCGTTTGCAAGAATGCAATTTAAAGGAAGAGATAAATTATTTTTGCTATATCTTGCAACAATGATGGTTCCATCTCAGGTAACCATGATTCCTCAGTTCATATTAATGAAAGACTTTGGATGGTTAAATACTTATCAAGCATTAATTATTCCAGGAATGTTTGGAGTATTTGGTACGTTTTTAATGCGTCAAGCGATGTTAAGTATTCCAAAAGAATTAGAGGAAGCAGCTTTCATGGATGGAGCAAACCATTTTATAGTATTTTTCAAAGTTTGCTTACCATTGGTAAAACCAGCCATTGCTACATTAGGGATTTTTACTTTTATGGCTTCATGGAACAACTTTTTGTGGCCGTTGATTGTTACTAGTTCAAGAGATTTAGCGACTTTACCACTTGGTTTATCACTCCTGCAAGGACGCTGGGGGACAAACTGGAGTTTGATGATGGCAGGAGTCGTAATTAGTGTTATTCCAATTTTAGCGGTTTACCTATTCGCTCAAAAATACTTTATCCAAGGTATGACAATGAGTGGAATGAAAGAATAATAAAAAAAAGATAGGAGAGGTTAAAATGAAGTTAAAAAGATTATTAGCTTTATCAGTTATTGCTTTAATGGTTTTTGCAGTAACAGGCTGTTCTTCTTCGAGTAAAGGAAATCAAGGTGCAGCAGGTGGAAAAACGGTAATTAATTATTTCAGCTTCTCTGCAACACCTGATCATGAAAAACAGCTAGATCAAATGATTCAGGCTTTTGAAAAGAAAAATCCTAACATTAAGGTCAATTCCGAATTAGTAAGTTACAATGATTACTTTACAAAATTACAAACCCGTATAGCGGGTGGGCAAGCACCGGATGTGTTTGAACTAAATTATGAAAACTTTGTACAGTATGCATCAAAAGGGACGCTAGCAGATTTATCTGGATTTATAAATAATGACAAAGAATTTAAGCCTGATCAATTTAATCAGCAGGCATATAAAGCTTTTCAGTATAATGGAAAACAATATGGAATGGTTGAAAGCTTTTCAAATGTATTAACATTCTATAACAAAGATTTATTTGATAAAGCGGGAGTTTCATATCCAACAGCTGATTGGACATGGAATGATGAAGTTGCAGCAGCAAAAAAATTAACAGATTCTAAAAATAAAGTATGGGGAACGTATGCTCCAGTTACAATGAATGAATTTTATAAAGTTGCAGCACAAAATGGAGGTCAAATTTTTGATAAAAATGGAGATGTAACCATAAACAGTCCTCAAAACTTAGAGGCACTTACTTACATGGTTGATAAAGTTAATAAATATAAAATATCTCCATCACCAGCTGATTTATCTGGACAAACACCAGAGGATTTATTCAAGAACGGTAAATTAGCAATTCTTCATACAGGTATTTGGGAGTTTGACGCATTCAAGGATGTTCCATTTAAATGGGATGTTCAACTAGAAGCAAGTAATACACAAAAAGCACATAATTTCTTTGCTAACGGTCTCGTAGTTTCAAAAGATTCTAAAGTCCAAGAGGCAGCATATAAATTTGCAGAATTTATGAGTGCAAGTGAAGACGTAGCTAAAACTCGTATAGATTCTTCTTGGGAATTACCAGCCATTACAAATAATGATATTTTGAAACCATACTTTGAAAAAACACCACCAGCTAATAAAAAAGCTGTTTTTGAAGCATTAAATTCTCTAGTTTTACCTCCGGTCGTCGAAAACTGGAGTAAGATTAGTGATGCAACAGATAAAGAATTTCAAAAAGCATTAAATGGTGAGGAAACATCTAAACAAGCCTTAGAAACTTTAAATTCTGAGTATAAGGGACTACTTAATAAATAACCATACACTCTATAAAAATGAAAAAAGGATATAGGTGGGTTCTCGGCGCTTATATCCTTTTCCATGAGAGGGAGTTCAGAATGACACAAGTGAATTACTTTACAAAATTACTTAACGCATACCTTGAGCAACTAAAGGGGAACCATGTGGAAGTAGAAAAATTACTATTAAGTAAGCAACCTAATATAAAACAAGACTCTTTTTTCAACATAGCAACATGGGTATGGATTCTACAAAAACAAATTTCTTTACAACCATATACCTCCCAATTAACTAAAATTGATTATATTCCCTTCATTGATTATCTAGTAGAGGAATGGTCGATGCCTCATCAAAGAATATGGGGAGATGAAAGATCAGATATCTATCTTTCAAATCTAGCAATGTCATATGCTGCTTTGCTTGAAACAAAGAATGTCAGAAATCATTTTTCTGTACAGAAAACAATGACGAAGATTAGGGATTATGTTTTCGATAATTTACTTTCGGGCGGTTGTGTATTAAATGGTGTGAATGAGCGAAGTATAGCCGTAGATGAACTACTATCAGTCATTCCTTATGGACTATTTTCTCCTGAAGACTTGATTATAGTTGAGGCGGTACAGAAAATGTCAGTTCAATTAGACAATGGAAAAGGCTTGTTGCCATTTGTAGGTGCGAAAACTATATCTCCCGCCGCAGCCGCTATGTTTGCACTTTATTACTTAGAAAAATCGGATCGTGATAAAGCATTTCATTATTCGGAATTAGCACGTGAAAGTAGCGAAATCGATGAATTGGCAGTTGTTATTTTAGCTATTTATGATTTTTATGTAACAGAAGGAACGGAGGAAAGAGACAAAATTGTACACATGCCATACGGCCATGGAAATGTGTACATTCCACAAATAACAGAGCGTATGCCACATTTTCCTACGTTAGAGGATTCCCTTCAGTTAACTTGTCAAGTAGTTACTAATGAGTTAGTAGAATCGGTTACGGTAAAGATTGAAAACGAATCGAAAACCTGGGAATTAGAAGAAATATTAAAACCTATTGTTAAAAACAATACACAAGTGTACGAACAAAAACTAGCACCTCTTCCTTACCATGAAAAATATCAATATTATTTTGTTGCAACATTAAGTAACGGAGAGCAGCTATTGTCGGAACGTTTTGAAGTGTCAACATTAGAAGTACACAAAGTTCGCCATTTTAATTTGATTCAACAAACAGACAATCAGTTGTTGTTATCATTTGGGGAGGGCGAAAAAAATTATGGTTTATCATTTTCATTTAGAGATTGTGGTTTGGATATTAGCTTACAACAAAATGTTCTGATAAAGGCTGACAGAGTTACTAATACGAAATCTACTTCATTGCAATGTGGAGAATATATCTTAAAAGTGATTCTAGATAAAACAATAATTGAAATTTACAAAGGTGGAGAAAGAATTCTCGCAACTCATCCATTGTATACTCCAATCGAATGGAAGACGGATGTAAATGAGCAGGTTAAAGAATTTGTCATTCATTGGTTTAGTCCAGAAACTGAGCAGTTTTATGGATTTGGAGAACGTTATAATTCAACAGAGCAACGCGGACAGCTGATTGATTGTTTTGTTTACAATCAATATCGTGATCAGGGTACGAGAACGTATATGCCAATACCGTTTTATATGACAAACTCAGGATACGGTTGTTTTGTTAATACAAATTTATATACAAAATTTGATATTGCAAGAGAATTAAAAGATAAATGTTCGATTACTATAGAGCAGGTTCCTCATATTCCTGAAACTAAGTTGCATTTTTATTTTGGAAATTATAAAGAGAACATTCAGGCCTTTACGAATGATACAGGTAAACCAAAAATGATTCCTGCTTGGGCTTTAGGACCATGGATGTCAAGTAATAATTGGGATAGAGAATCAATTGTGATAAAGGAAGTAGAAGTAACAAACAAACATCAAATTCCAGCAACTGTTCTCGTTCTTGAACAGTGGAGTGATGAGACCACTTATTACATGTTTAATGATGCTGAATATATGCTAAAGGCTCCAAGTGAAAGCTATAGCTATAAAGAAATAAATTTTCCAGAATGGGGTAGATGGCCGAATCCGAAAGGAATGATTGACTATCTTCATGATAATGGCTTAAAACTTATTCTTTGGCAAATTCCAATTCAAAAATATTTAAACAAACAGCAACATCCCCTTAAAGATCAAGATGAAGCGTATATGATTGAAAAAGGGTATGTTGTAAAAAATGAAGATGGTTCACCTTATCGCATTCCGGAAAACTGGTTTACTGGAAGCTTAATAATGGATTTTAGTAATAAAGAAGGTTGTGAATGGTGGTTTAAGAAACGTCAATATTTAATTGATATTGGAATAGATGGTTTTAAAACTGATGGTGGTGAATTTGTATTCGGGAAAAATCTGAAATTTGCAAATGGTCAAACAGGTAGTGAAATGCGGAATCAATATCCGAATGATTATATTTCAGCTTATTTTAATTTTGCCCAACAAAATAAAGGTATTACATTTAGTCGAGCTGGTTATGCTGGAGCACAAAATTTTCCGGCACATTGGGCAGGAGATGAACGCTCTACGTTTGCTGCATTTAAACGCTCTTTAATAGCAGGTATAAATGCAGGTTTAGCAGGAATACCTTTCTGGAGCTGGGATTTGGCTGGATTCAACGGGGATATCCCATCAGCTGAACTATTTATGCGTTCTGCAGCGATGGCAGCATTTTGTCCGATTATGCAGTACCATGCTGAGAGTAAAGGAGAATTTAATCAAGATCGTACTCCCTGGAATATTGCGGAAAGAACAGGACAAGACGAGGTAATTGATGTATATCGCTTCTTTGCAAATGTCCGTATGAATCTTTTACCGTATATTTATCAAGAAGCCCAAAAGGCAAGTGAATCAGGTTTGCCAATGATGAGAGCGCTAATGGTTGATTATCCAGATGATGTTAGGGGCCGTGGATTATATGATGAATATCTTTTTGGAGAATCACTATTGGTTGCTCCCATAATTGAAGAAGGAGCAGTAACAAGGAATGTATATCTACCCGAAGGTACTTGGTTTGATTTTTGGACAAATAAGAAAATCAAAGGACCAATCATGATTCGTGTGAATGCTCAGGTGAATCAAATTCCTGTATTTGTAAAAGCAAATCGAATATTATTATTAAATGTGGCAAAAAGTAAGCAATTAGGTTCTTGGGTAGGAAATGATATAACTAGCTATAAAACACCATTATGCAAGATTTACTGTGATGGTACATTTGAACAGAAACTTATAGATCACCTTGGAAATCAAGTTTTCATATCGGTTCACGAGGAAGAAGAAGAGATTGTAATTAAAGTTAATGGTGAAATAGATAGCCTGGAATTTGAAATAGTTGGAATTAATAAATCTGCGAGAATCATTCAACATTGATTAATAATTCATATTGATCCAGTTAACAATCCATCGTAATTTTAAAAATTATCATTTATTGTCAAAAAAGGGAAATGGAGGTATTTCTATGTTAGATACAACAAGTCATGCAATTTTACCTTCAAAAGTAAATAAAAAAGCAGATGTCTGTCATGCGATAACTTCCATTCAATCATTTGAATGGGATGGGAAAGTATTAACAGGTACCCTGTCAAAAGGAACATTTTGTCTCTATCTCGTTAATGAGAAGACAATACGATTTATTCTAAATCCTTTTGGAGAAGTTAATCGTACCCCATCAATAGCAGCAATTGGTGATGTTGGGTGTATGTCAGGATCCCTTGTAGAAATAGATGATGCGATTTTACTTCAATTTGGTATTAATGAGTTAATTATAAAAAAACAATCTTTTGGATTAACTGTTAAAAAAGAGGGACAAGTAATATTTCAAACAGCTAATCCTTCAATTGCTTATAATTCAGCAAAACATATATTTTTTTCAATAAAAAAGAATCCTGACTCTCCTATTTATGGTTTAGGTGAAAAAAGCGGATTTATAAACAAAAATGGCTCAAAGATTAGTAATTGGAATACGGATGTATACTCTCCACACAATAAAGATACAGTAGAACTTTATCAATCTATTCCACTAGCTATAATACATGATCAAACTAAAACAACCGGAATCTTCTTTGATAATTCCTATCGTACAGAGTTTGATATGCAGACATATCGTGATCAAATGTCAATTATGGCTGAAGGTGGGCAAGTAAACACATATATCATATTAGGACAAGATCTCAAAGAGACTGTCATGTTATATACAAACCTTACTGGTAGAACACCCTTACCTCCGAAATGGTCACTTGGTTATCATCAGTCGCGGTATAGTTATACCTCTCAAGATGAAGTTATGCAAGTTGTCCATCAATTTAAAAACATGGAAATTCCTTTAGATTGCGTGTTCTTGGATATTCATTACATGGACGATTATCGGGTCTTTACTTTTGATGAAGACAAATTCCCTCAGTATAAAGAAATGATAGCGGAACTTGCCCGACAAAATATTGATATAGTTCCAATAGTTGATCCTGGAATAAAAAAGGATGTTGATTATTCGGTTTATAGAGAAGGAATTGAAAAGGGTTATTTCTGTAAATACCTAGAGGGTGAAGTATATTTAGGTGAAGTTTGGCCAGGAGTAAGTGCTTTTCCAGATTTTTTTAATAGTACAGTTCAAGAATGGTGGGGCGAACTTCATCGTTTTTATACAGAATTGGGTATTAGAGGAATATGGAATGACATGAACGAGCCTTCTGTTTTTAATGAAACAAAAACAATGGATTTAAATGTTATTCATAATAGAGATGGAAAGAAGATTACTCATAATGAAGGACATAATTTGTTTGGTTTATATATGAGTAAAGCTACGTTTGAAGGATTACAGAAACAGTTAGGGAACGGTCGACCATTTTCTTTGACAAGAGCAGGCTATGCAGGTGTTCAAAGATATTCAGCTGTATGGACTGGAGATAACCGCAGCTATTGGGAGCATTTGGAGATGTCTTTACCCATGATTATGAATCTTGGAATGTCGGGAGTTGCATTAGCTGGTGCAGATGTTGGTGGCTTTTCATCAGATACAACTCCAGAATTACTAATTCGCTGGACACAAGTTGGAGCCTTTCTTCCATATTTTCGTAATCATAGTGTACAAGATTCTATTTATCAAGAGCCATGGGCATTTGGAGAAAAAACATTAGTTTCGGTTAAAAAATATATAGAATTACGTTATCGGTTTATGCCATATTTATATACTATATTTCATGAAGCAGAACAAACAGGACTTCCTGTTGTTCGCCCATTAGTTATGGAATATCCTAGTGATCCGGAGACATTCCAATGCAGTGATGAATTTCTTTTAGGAAGTCAGGTATTGATTGCTCCTATTCTTCGTCCAGGTAAAAGTCATCGTTCCGTATATTTACCAGAAGGTAGTTGGTACGATTTTTGGACAGAGCAAAAGTACGAAGGGGGTCAATACCATTTAATATCTGCGGATTTAGATATACTACCAATATTCATTAAAGCAGGGACCATATTACCTTTAGGAACACCTGTTAAAAATACGAAAGAAAATCAAGATATAGAATTGCAAATTTATTATTCTGAGGAAGATATGATTGGGTATTTGTATGAAGATGATGGTTATTCATATAATTACCGAGATAAGCAGTTTAGTTTCACTACTTTTAAAATAAAAGAAGGTCAACTTAATATTGAAAGGGAAGGACAACTTTCCAAATTAGCTTCCATTAAAAGTACAAGATTAATCGGTGAAATTTAATAAATAAAAACAAGTAGAGGATGTAATATAATGGAAAAAACAAAAGATTGGTGGAAAAAAAGTGTTGTTTATCAAATCTATCCAAAAAGCTTTAACGACACAAATGGAGACGGAATAGGTGATATTCAAGGTATAATTGAAAAGCTAGATTATCTAAAAAATCTTGGAGTTGATGTAATATGGTTATCACCTATTTATGACTCTCCACAAGAAGATAATGGCTATGATATTAGAAACTATAAATCTATTTTTGAACAATATGGAACGATGGAAGACTTTGATCAATTATTAATCGAAATGCATCAAAGAGATTTAAAGCTGGTCATGGATCTAGTGGTAAATCATACTTCAGATGAGCACTATTGGTTTGTAGAATCAAAGCGCAGTAAGGAAAACCCTTATAGAGATTATTATATTTGGTGTGATGGTAAAGGGAATGGAGAACCATTAAACAATTGGGGATCCATTTTCAGTGGATCTGCTTGGCAATATGATGAAGAAACAAAGCAATATTATCTTCACTTATTTGCAACAAAACAACCGGATTTAAACTGGGAGAATCCAAAATTAAGAGCAGATATTTATGAAATGATGAAATTTTGGTTAGATAAGGGAATCGATGGCTTCCGAATGGATGTAATTAACTTCATCTCAAAAGATCCTTTATTTCCTGATGGAGAAGTTAGAGAAGGTCAATTATACGGTGATGGTGGTCCATATTTTGTAAACGGTCCACGAATCCATGAGTTTTTAAAAGAAATGAACCGTGAAGTTATTTCACATTATAATGTGATGACTGTTGGTGAAATGCCAGGTGCCTCTCCTGAAGAAACGAAGATTTATACGAATCCAGAGAATAAAGAACTAAATATGGTTTTCACATTCGAACATATGAATTTAGATTGTGAAAATGGTGATAAGTGGGACTTGAAGCCGATTGATTTAGTTGAATTAAAAAAGAACTTCGAAAAATGGCAAACATCGCTATATGAGGTAGGCTGGAACAGCTTATACTGGAGTAACCATGATCAGCCGCGAATAGTTTCCCGCTTTGGTAATGATCAAGAGTATCGAGTGAAGTCTGCGAAAATGCTTGCTACATGTTTACACATGATGCAGGGGACACCATACATTTACCAAGGTGAAGAAATTGGAATGACTAATGTGCATTTTGAAACACTTGATGATTACCGTGATATTGAACTCTTGAATATGTATAAAGAAAAAACATCTTTAGGCTGGTCACATGAAAGAATAATGGAAGCTATTTATACAAAAGGTAGAGACAACGCACGTACGCCAATACAATGGGATGATTCAGATAATGGGGGTTTTACTACTGGTACTCCTTGGATTAAAGTCAACCCAAGATATAAAAAAGTAAATGCTAAGGAAGCCTTAGATGATCCAAATTCAATCTATTACTATTATCAACGACTTATACAATTAAGAAAAAATAATGAGATCATTACCACTGGCAAATTTGAGCTGATTTTGCAAAATGATAATAATATATTTGCATACAAAAGAATTGGGGAAAAAGAAACGTTACTGGTACTATGCAATTTCTCTAGTCAATCAATTGAATTACATGATAAAGAGATTTTGGCATCAATAAATAATGCAACCATTTTAATATCGAATGAAGAGGACAAAAAAGTACGAAGTTTCTTAGCACCTTATGAATCAGTGGTTTATTCTATAAAATAAATATTTAGTATACATTCGTATGCAATAGTTTTGATATTTTTTCTGTCCACCAATCATTTAATTTAACAAATTTTAAAAACATATTTAACTAATCGAATAATTCCCATCTTAGCAGATGGGAATTATTTGGTGCTTACATCATTTTCTATTTGGCTTACTTTATGATATTGTTTCCAATCGAGTAGTAGGGAGGTTTACCTAAACCACCACAATTATTTGTTCTACTATAAAAATAACCCCAAAACTGGTAGCACTTTAGGGTACAGCTCGGTCAAGGAAATACAGGTGGGTCCTTACCAGTTTTATAAGGAGGTAAAAAGATGAAAAGAAGATTATTAATTGGGATAGATTTAGGTGGTACAACCGTAAAATTTGCCATTTTAACTATGAATGGTAATATTCAACTAAAATGGAGTATTGAAACAGATATTGAAAATGAAGGAAAGAATATCATTCCAAACATTATTGAATCTATTAATCATCGCCTAAACTTATATGGATTATCAGCTAATGATTTCTTAGGTATCGGAATGGGTTCTCCTGGAATAGTGGATCGTGAAAAAGGGACTGTCATCGGAGCGTATAATTTAAATTGGAGTACATTACAACCAGTAAAAGAACTGATTGAAGCTGGTACAAGCATTCCATTTTACCTTGATAATGATGCTAATGTAGCTGCATTAGGGGAAAGTTGGAAGGGGGCTGGTGAAGGTGTTGCCAATGTTGCCTTTGTTACACTTGGTACAGGTGTTGGTGGTGGCATTATAGCAGAAGGAAAATTAATTCATGGTTTTGCTGGATCAGCAGGGGAAATTGGCCATCTTATCGTAGAACCTAATGGTTATCAATGTACTTGTGGAAATCAAGGTTGTCTAGAGACAGTAGCAAGTGCAACAGGTGTTGTCCGATTAGCACGAGATTTGTCTGGTGAATTTGCTGGTGAATCAGAATTAAAATGGTTAATTGACGATGGACAAGAAGTGACTTCAAAGACAGTATTTGATCTAGCAAAACGAGGAGATAGGCTTGCTATCATTATAGTAGATAAATTTTATTATTATTTAGGATTAGCTTGCGGAAATATTGCTAATGTTTTAAACCCTGAAGCAATTGTTATTGGTGGTGGAGTTTCAGCGGCAGGAGATATGCTGTTAAAGGGAGTAAAAGAATACTTTCATAAGTTTACATTTCCACAAGTAAGAACAAGTACAAAAGTGAAACTAGCTCAGTTAGGAAATGACGCCGGAGTAATAGGAGCAGCATCGTTAGTTATACACTCAGAAAAAGAAATTTAGATTAATTAAAAAATGAAATTTCCACATTAGTCTTTGTATTATTTGAAAACAAAGAAATATTTGTATTATATAGAGATAAAGTTACTAAAGGAAAATTGACCGGATTTTCTTTATAATAAATTTTGTAAGCATCACTGTTGCCACCTAGTTAAAGTCTTTTTAGCTATGTGACTATCGGATTGGCAATAATATGCTTCATTATACTTTAGACAAAATTATATTCAATAAAGGGATACAAAAAAAGTTGCTGGTGGAACATTTACCTGTAGCTTTTTTAATTTTAGACTTTAGTCTGTTGAGCCAGAAGAAGGTGAAATATTAAACCACCTAAGTCTATAGTGCATAATTTACATCAAAATTAAATACAATTCATTTTGGTATATAGGTTGATAGCTAAGGTTATCAATCTATATTTCTATTACAAAGACTTAATAATTATTTTGTTGAAATAAATAGATAAGTGATTTATTATATAAGCAGATGATTATATAAATAATGTACATGGAACGATTATAAATAAGTAAATCTATAAATGGAGGTGTTTTAGCATGGAAAAAACAACAGTAGAATTAGAACGAGCTGCTAACGTTATCAAATTGTTAGGCGATAAAACACGATTAACCATCGTTGCGATTTTAAAACACCGGGAGTGCTGTGTTTGTGAAATTCAAGAAGTGTTTGATATGAGTCAGCCATCTATCAGTCAGCATCTTCGCAAATTAAAGGATGCAGGGCTGGTTAAAGAAGATAGAAGAGGTCAGTGGATTTATTACTCACTAAATTCACAAAATGATCTATATGGTCTTATTGAAGATATTTTGGAGCATGTACCAGATCAAACAGAGAAAATTAAAGTAATAGAAAAAAACAATCCTACACTTCAATGCGGTTGCTAGGGGGTGTGTTCTGTAAGGGGAAAAAACAATGAAAAAAAAGTTAATCAGTGAATTCTTAGGCACCTATTTTCTTGTTTTTGCCGGGACAGGTGCAGTCGTAATTGATGAAATCACAAAAAGTTTAACACATGTAGGAGTAGCCATTACATTTGGGCTGGTAGTCACGGTATTAATTTATACGTTTGGACATTTATCTGGTGCCCATTTTAATCCTGCTGTTACCATTGGTTTTTTAATCCATGGGGATATAAACAAAAGGGAAACACTTTATTACATTGTTACTCAAATCATTGCAGGAATTGCAGCAAGTGCAACGATATTATGTTTATTTGGCAAGGTTGCTTCATTAGGGGCTACTTTACCAAGAAGTTCATGGTCACAAGCATTTATATTGGAATTTATACTTACGTTTTTCTTAATGCTTGTTATTTTTGGATCTGCCATTCATGGAAAAGCTCAAAAGTCATTTGCAGGAATTGCCATTGGTGCAACAGTAGGTTTAGAAGCTATGTTTGGCGGTCCTATTTCTGGTGCCTCGATGAATCCTGCCAGATCAATTGGTCCTGCAATTGTATCAGGTACAACTCAATATTTATGGGTATATATTGTCGCAACGATTTTAGGAGCAAGCTGCGCGGCAATTATTTATAAAATACTAGACGAAAAATAAAGGAGAAAACATCATGTCTACAAAAAGAATTTACTTCTTATGTACAGGAAACTCATGCCGTAGCCAAATGGCTGAAGGTTGGGCAAAAAAATATTTAAGTGATGAATGGGAAGTTAAAAGTGCAGGGATTGAAGCTCATGGTTTAAATCCTAACGCTGTAAAAGCGATGAAGGAAGTAGATATTGATATTTCTAATCAAACGTCTGACATAATTGATCCTGAAATTTTAAACAATGCTGATATGGTTGTAACATTATGTGGAGACGCTGCTGATAAATGCCCAATGACTCCCCCACATGTGAAACGTGAACACTGGGGATTTGATGATCCAGCAAAAGCCGAAGGAACCGAAGAAGAAAAATGGACAGTCTTTCAACGTGTTCGTAATGAAATCGGAGCCCGCATTAAACGTTTCGCTGAAACGGGAGAATAATAAACTAAATAACCAAGAGGTTGTCTCTTGGTTTTCTTTAAACGGAGAGAATAAGCAAATGCTTATTTAATAATATATTGGGGGTATAGATATGAACAAGGTTGAGATTTTTGATCCTGCGATGTGCTGTTCAACTGGCGTATGTGGTCCAAGTGTTGATCCAGAATTAACAAGGGTGGCTTCTGCTGTTTATTCATTAAAGAAAAAGGGCTTTACTATTCAACGTTATCAATTAACAACAGACCCTGATAAATTTGCGGAGAACAAGGAAATAAATCGTGTTTTTATGGAAAAAGGGCCTGATGCGTTACCTGTTGTCTTAGTAAATGATCAAGTTGTGAAAGTAGGAAGTTATCCAACAAACGAGGAATTTGCTGAATGGTTTGAGGTAAAGGCTGAAGAGTTAAATGAAAAACCAAAAGCGCGCCTTTCAATCAATTTAAAAGATCTGAAATAAATTGAAAGAAGGAATAAACATGTACCCATCATTTAGTCCTAATGATATTAATACGCAGTTTTTGTTCTTAACAGGAAAAGGCGGAGTAGGAAAAACATCTACAGCTTGTTCCCTTGCCGTGGCATTAGCGGATAATGGAAAAAAGGTTTTGTTGATTAGTACAGATCCGGCTTCCAATCTACAAGATGTATTTGGAATTGATTTAAACAGTACTCCAAAATCTGTTCCTACTATTGAAAATCTATTTGTGAGTAATATAGACCCTGAAGCTTCAGCCAAGACTTATCGTGAGAAAGTTATAGGGCCTTATCGTGATAAGTTTCCTGAAGCAGTGGTAGCTACGATGGAAGAACAATTATCAGGTGCTTGTACAGTTGAAATTGCCGCGTTTGATGAATTTACAGGTTTTCTTACCAATAGTGAAATTGTGGATCAATATGACCATATTATTTTTGATACGGCGCCAACAGGACATACATTACGACTTTTACAACTACCAACTGCTTGGAATGGATTTTTAGAAGAAAGTACGCACGGTGCATCCTGTTTAGGACCTTTATCTGGATTATCAGAAAAAAAAGCCCTGTATTCAAGTGCAGTATCTGTCCTTTCTGATCCAGCTAAAACAACTTTAATACTCGTAACAAGACCAGAAGTTTCAGCCCTGTTCGAAGCAAATCGTGCCTCAATTGAACTGAAAGAGATTGGAATTAAGAACCAAATGCTTATTATAAACGGTCTCCTTCAGAATCATAACGAGGATGATAAAGTATCAACCGCTTTTTACCGGAGACAGAAGGATGCACTAAACCAGATACCGGAAAATTTAAAGAGGACCAACACGTACTCATTACCATATGTACCCTATTCCTTAACAGGTATCGATAATCTTCGACATCTAATTAAACCATACGATTTGGTTTCGACAACTAAGTTGAATAGTGAAAATCAATCAAAAAATCTTCCAGGATTAAAAGATGTCATTGATGACTTTTCTGCAAAAGGGACAAAGCTGATTTTTACGATGGGCAAAGGCGGAGTAGGAAAAACAACCGTTGCATCTGCCATCGCGGTTGGTCTTGTTGAAAAAGGGCATCGGGTTCACTTAACAACAACCGACCCTGCTGCGCACTTAGATTATCAATTTAAATTTGACCATTTGAATCAAAATTTAACCATTAGCAGTATTAATCCCAAAGTAGAAGTTGAAAAATATAAAGCTGAAGTGATTGCCAAATCAAGTACGGATTTAGATGAAGCGGGTCTCGCTTACTTAAAAGAGGATTTGGAATCACCGTGTACAGAAGAAATTGCTGTTTTTCAAGCTTTTGCTGAAGTAGTAGCTAAATCAAAAAATGAAATTGTCGTCATTGATACGGCACCAACAGGACATACCTTATTATTGTTGGATGCCTCCCAGTCTTATAGTAAAGAAATCGAAAGGTCAACCGGTGATGCCCCGGAAAGTGCAAAAGAATTGCTGCCGCGTATTCGAAATCCAAAAGAAACAGCGGTTGTCATTGTTACTCTTGCAGAAACAACTCCTGTTTTAGAAGCATCCAGGTTACAAGATGACCTAAGACGGGCTGATATTCGTCCACAATGGTGGGTCATTAATCAAAGCTTATCTGCTACGAACACGAACGATCCTATTTTAAAAGGAAAAGCTATGGCAGAAAATGCATGGATTCAGGAAGTAGATGAAAATCTTGCAGAGAAATGTGCGATTATTCCTTGGTTACATGAAGAAAAGGCTGGATACGAAAAGCTAAAAGATTTCATTTATTAATGTTGAAGCAAGATGAATAGGAGGAAATGAAAATGAAAATTACAGATGAAGCAAAAGAATTGTTAGAAAATGTACTAAGTGAAAAGGGAGCAGAAGGAGTTCGGTTATTTACCGTTGCTGGTTGCTGCGGACCTCAATTTGCGTTATCTTTAGATGCACCGCAGGAATCTGATACTGTTAAAACGATTAACGGAATTAAAGTAGCGTTCGATTCACAAATTACTGGGACTGAAGAATTAACGTTGGATAAGGAAAAAAATCAAGATGGCGAAGGATTAGTTTTATTAGGTGCAAGTAGCTGTTGTTGAGAATAATATTTGACTGGAAGACAGACCTATTCATATTTGTGAATAGGTCTGTTTTTATTGGTTAAAACTTAACGAATACTAAAAGGAACTATATGAAGAGACGTTTCGTATGCTTTCCTTCTGTGAAAAAACATAAAAACATACTTAGTGATGAAAGCACGACAATTGTATCTTTCAATCCCCTTTGTGATTTTGAAGCTCGGTATTATCTATTTGTCGCCAGGCCCTAAATCAAAGCCTGGCGACTACTTTCTACTTATTTAAGGACTAAATCATTTTCTTTTTCACGAAGCTTTTTATCAAGTAATTCCTTGCCGGCAATACCAGGATGCGTCATTTCAAGTGGGTGTAAAATGATATCCAGCTCGCTATTGGTTAAAACACCTCTTTCAAGGACAATTTCTCTAACCGGTCTGTTTGAAATAATCGCTTCCCTTGCAATCGATGCGGCTGTTTCATAGCCGACATGTGGATTGATTGCTGTGATTACACCCACACTATTATTCACGTAAGCTTCCAATCTTTCTTTGTTAGCTGTAATACCGCTTAAGCAATGGGTACGGAACACGGTAAAGACATTGGTCATTACTTTAATAGATTGTAATAGATTGAAAGCGATGACAGGTTCCATAACATTGAGTTCAAACTGACCGGCCTCGGATGCCATGCTGATTGTCAGGTCATTCCCGGCTACCTGGAAAGCACTTTGATTTAGGACCTCTGCCATAACCGGGTTAACTTTTCCTGGCATTATAGATGAACCCGGTTGGCGCGGGGGAAGATTAATTTCACCTAAACCACAGCGTGGACCAGAGGTCATCATCCGCAAATCATTGGCCACTTTTGACATGTTCAACATGCAGATTTTAAGGGCAGCTGATACTTCAATATAGCAGTCTGTATTTTGGGTGCCATCAACAAGGTCTTCTGATCCTTTTAATGGTAAGCCTGTTATTTTCGCTAAAAAATCAACTGCCTTTTTGATATATTCCGGTTCGGCGTTTAATCCTGTACCCACAGCTGTTGCCCCAATATTGACTTCATATAAATTATTGCGTGTTGCTTTAATCCGTTTAATATCTCTTCGCAACACACGTGCGTAAGCTTCAAATTCTTGGCTGAGAAGGATAGGTACAGCGTCCTGCAGATGAGTTCGCCCCATTTTAATCAGTCCATCAAACTCATTTGCCTTTTTCATAAATTCTGAGTGAAGGTCTTCCATCACTTTAATTAACTTTTCTAAAGTCATGAGTGCAGACAAATGAATCGCTGTAGGAAAAGAGTCATTTGTTGATTGTGCCATGTTAACATGGGAGTTTGGGCTTATGGCCTTATAATTTCCTTTTTGCTCGCCTATTATTTCAAGCGCACGGTTGGCAATAACTTCGTTGGTGTTCATGTTAATTGACGTCCCTGCACCGCCTTGAATTGGGTCTACGATGAATTGGTCATTTAGTTTTCCTTCGATTACTTCATCAGCGGCTGTCATAATAGCATTTGCTATTTTTTTATCCAATTGTCCAATTTCTGAATTGGCAAACGCAGCTGCTTTTTTCACCATTGTAAGCGCTTTAATTAAAGCTGAATCTATTTTATATCCGGTGATTGGGAAATTCTCAACTGCACGCATTGTTTGCACACCAAAGTAGGCATCAGCCGGAACCTTTTTTTCTCCAAGAAAGTCTTTTTCAATACGGAAATTCTTTGAATCATTCATTCTAGTCATCTCCAATGTATTTTTTAAGATTTTTCTAAAAAGTAATCGATAGGATTGAGGAAGTAATTTTTCGTTATAAGATAATCATACTCAGGATCATACCAAGCCCTACGGAAACGATTGTAGCAATTAAGCCCGGTATCATGAAGCTGTGATTTAATATATATTTCCCAATTTTCGTTGTACCAGTTCTATCAAAGTTGATGGCTGCTACAACTGTTGGATAGTTTGGTATAAAGAAATATCCATTCACTGCCGGAAACATTGCAATTAACAAAGCCGGAGAAATTCCGAGTGTTATACCAAGAGGCATTAAAGTACGAACAGTTGCTGCCTGGCTGTATAACAGGATCGATAAAGCAAATAAAGCAACAGCAAATAACCACGGTGCTGCTGTAACTAAATCAGAAATAGAACCGGAAATTAATTTAAGATTTCCTTGGAAGAAAGTGTCTCCCATCCAAGCAATACCAAAAATAGCTACAACAGCAGTTGCACCTGCTTTGAAGACACTGCCCGAAACAATTTCTTGTGCATCTGGTTTACAGAAAATAATAATAAGCGCGGCAATCGTTAACATGACAATTTCAATTGCAGCCGGCATGCTCAGCCTTGTAAAGGTTCCATTAATCGTCCAACCCGGGCGCAACGTTTCAAATGAGCCTAATAAAACAACCAAAATTGTTGCTATAAGGAAGAGAACGACCGAGAATTTTGCTTTGCTAGATGCGATGAATTCTTTCTTATCTTTTTTAATCGGCTCTAAACCTTCTTCTAAACGTTTTAGATAATCAGGATCCTCGTTTAACTCTTTTCCCATTTTGCTTGATACAAAAGCTGCAATCATACAGGCAATAAAAGTAGACGGAATACAGATTAATAGAATATCGAGCAAGTTGATTTTAAAACCAGATAAAAGTGAGAGTAAGGCAACAGTTGCTGCTGAAATCGGGCTTGCTGTTATGGCTTGTTGTGAGGCAATAACAGCGATGGCCATTGGCCTTTCCGGTCTCACACCGGATTCACGAGATACTTCCGCTATAACTGGTAAAACCGAATAGGCAACATGGCCTGTTCCGGCACACAGTGTAAATAGATAAGTAACGATTGGGGCAATGAATGTGATCCTTTTTGGATTTTTCCTTAAAGCCCTTTCTGCTACATGAACAAGGTAGTCCATGCCTCCGGCTGCTTGCAGAGATCCAGCCGCTGTCACGACAGCCAAAATCATCAGCATAACATCAATTGGTGCTGTAGTAGGTTGAAGTCTAAAGACAAAAACAAGAATAGCCAGCCCCACTCCGCCCATAACACCGAGACCGATACCGCCTAATCGCGCGCCGATGAATATGCATGCTAGAACAATTAAAAATTGTATCCAAAACATAGTAATTGCCTTACCTCCTAACAATTGGAATGTTCAATAACTAATCTTTGCTTTTACCCGAAATGAATCTTGATGTTTTCCTTTACCCCCGTAAGTAATTGTGAAAAAATAAAGCCTTTTGTTGACCCATCCTTTTAAGTTGGAACATTTCTTTGTTCAATAAGAGCATGTTTGACAATCTACATAAATCTACATAAATCTACAAAACCAATAGGAAGTGTAATAAATTTGTCGTTTTTCATCATTCAAATACAAAATGTTTTATATTAATTTGTATTAAGATGTAGAAGTGAAACACTCTCTAAAATGGAAGTGGTCCTTATGTGCGATAAATTATTGACCTACTTATTTATGATCATTACAGTTCCTATTGCTGGGGAATTAAAATTCTATCCATTTGATGGTTCTGACATTAGAGTAAGCTTGGGAACACCCGTCTTTTTCTTTATTTTGTTATGGTTACGCAAAATCCATCCTGTAATTGCCGGCTGTTTAACCGGAATTGCAGTTGTGGTCTTTCGGATATTTCTTGACAGTATTCAGGTTCATTCATTCACCATCCAGAACGATATTTGGTTAAATTTTCCTGCATTCTTTTATTACTTAACATTCGCTTCGCTCTTTTATATTTTCAAAATCAATAGTTTGAATGAACGTCCATTTCTCATTGGATGGTACGGCGTCCTGATAGAAATTATCTCCAGTTTAGTTGAAATTTCTATACGTTTTTCCATCGCCCATGTACGAATTACTATCCATACTTTTATTCTCATTGCAGGGATAGCTGTTATCCGAAGTTTCTTTGTCCTCGGCTTTTTTAATATTCTTATATTGAGAGAGACAAGACTTGAGAAAGTACACATTCAAGAACGGACGGAGCAGATTTTACTATTAATTTCAAATTTGTATGTAGAAATGTTTCAATTGAAAAAGTCCACTATGAATGCTGAGGAATTGACAAGTGCCTGCTATGTGCTTTATCGGGATTTAAAAAGGCGGGAGAATCACGAACAGGCAAAAGTAGCTCTTAAAATTGCAGGGGATTTGCATGAAATCAAAAAAGATAATCAGCGTATTTATGCAGGATTATCAAAGCTAATGATTAAAGAAAACTTAGATGATTTCATGAACATTGAAGAAGTCATCGACATCATAATTCGTGCAAATAAAAGTTACGGAGAGATGCTCGGTAAAACGATTCATTATCAGGTAAACATCTTGGGTGTACATCCGCAATACCTAACGTTTTTCCTCTTTTCTCTAATAAATAATCTTGTAGCTAATGCTGTCGAAGCCATTCATATGGAGGGGAGGATTAGGTTAACAGTTGAGAGAATTGTTGACATGGTCAAAATAAAGATAAATGATAATGGCTGCGGAATTTCCCCGAAAAACAAACCTTTTATTTTTGAACCTGGTTTTACGACAAAGTTTGACCAAATTGGAGTTGCTTCAAATGGAATCGGATTATCTTATATCAAAAGTGTCATTGAAAATATTGGTGGAGAAATGATACTCGTAGATTCAACTCATACAGAAGGAACTACCTTTGAAATGCTCCTTCCGGTAGCAAGCTTAATTGATAAAGGATGATAAATAGTGAATTTTTTTATTGTAGATGATTCCGCGATTATTATTGAAATGCTTTCAAATATCATTGAAGAAGATGGATTCGGGACTACGGTAGGTGAAGCAGAGGACGGCTCAGAAGTCTATCCTGATATTCTTGCTAAACTGGAAGTTGATGTCCTGCTCATTGACTTGCTCATGCCCAATCGCGATGGAATTGAGACAATCAGGGAAATAGCCCCTTTCTTTAATGGAAAAATCATTATGCTCTCACAAGTCGAAACAAAGGATATGATTAGTGAAGCCTACTCGCTTGGAGTAGAATATTATATCACAAAACCAATTAACCGTCTTGAAGTTGTGAGTATCCTTAAGAAAGTAAGTAACCATCTGTTGCTGGAAAAATCACTCCATGACATTCAAAATTCATTAAGCTTTTTAAGTAATCATACTCAAAACAATTTACCTAAAATCGTTTATCAGAACAAAGTAAATCCGATTATATCTTCCGGAAAAAGTATTTTGCTGAAACTTGGGGTTATTAGTAACAGCGGGACAAAAGATTTACTTGATTTATTAGAAGTATTAAATCAATTAGAAAATGAAGGAATACGTGAAATGCCACCTTTAAGGGATTTGTATGAGATGGTTGCTGAAAAACGACTTGGCAGTACCGTTTCACAAAATGAAATAAGAAAAGAAATAAAGTCAAGTGAACAACGGGTACGAAGAACCATCTATCAAGCGCTTGAGAATATCGCTTCACTTGGGTTAACTGACTTTGCAAACCCAACATTTGAAAATTATTCATCGGAGCTTTTTGATTACAGTCAAATAAGAATGAAAATGCTTGAGTTGGAAAGAAAAACGAACAATAACCCCAGTTCCATACGGATCAACATCAAAAAATTCATAAAAGCGTTATTTATGGAAGCAAAAGAAAACGAATAAACCTGTTTTTGCTGTTTCCCTATATTTATTAAATATCCTCCAATGCAATAGTAAGCTTCTGTTAGCCATTGTTTTGATTGATACGAGACCAGATAACAACAGGGATAAGCAGTAGTGAAAGGATGCCTCCGCAAAGTGAGAGCATAGCGTAACTCGATTGTGCTACAACCATCCCAGAAAGAGCTCCTCCAGATGCTCCAGCCAAAGCTATTAAAACATCAACCGTTCCCTGCATTTTTGCACGGGTGGATGGGTGAGTGGAATCAACGATGAGTGCTGTACCACTAATTAAGCCAAAGTTCCAGCCAAGCCCAAGTAAAGCAAGGGCGATCATGAGTACTAGCATGGAATCGGCTGGTGCAAAAGCAGCCAGAATACCTGCAGCTAGTAGAGTGAAACCGGAGGCGATTGCCATTGTAGTTCGCCCAACCTTGTCAACAAGTACTCCAGTTATAAGGGATGGAAGGTACATGGCCCCGACATGGATACCAATTACCATTCCTACCTCACTCAAGTTATGCCCGTGATGCTTCATGTGTATGGGTGTCATTGTCATAATTGCAATCATGACAACTTGAGTTAAGATCATGAGTGTGGCACCCACAATTATTCCTCGGTTGTTTATTGCCGGTGTTTTGGAATTCGTGTCTAAAATGTTACTCTTATCCGCTTTCTGCACCTTTGCAATGGCTTTTGCAACGATAAGAGGGTCATGACGAAGGAAAGTGAAAAGTACCAAACCTGCAAGGATGTAGGACGCAGTTGCTAGAATAAATGGACCGGCTAGAGCAGGGACACCAATTGACATAGCAAATCGGCCCATTACATCAACCAAGTTTGGCCCCGCAACAGCACCGAATGTGGTTGATACCATTGCGATACTGATTGCTGTTGCACGCTGCGATGAATTTGCTAAGTCGGTACCTGCATAGCGTGCTTGTAAATTTGTAGCAGTTCCAGCACCATAGATTAGTAGGGAAGCAAAAAGTAATACGATATTATTGGTTAATGCTGAAACTACTACGCCAATCGCGCCAATACCACCTGCAAAGAATCCTGTAGCTAGTCCTACGCGGCGCCCAAAACGTTGAGAGAGTCGCCCTACAACTAACGCAGCTCCAGCAGAACCAAGAGTAAACAGTGCGACTGGAACTCCCGCAAAACTATCTGTTCCTAGCATCTGCTGAGCGAGCAGTGCTCCAACTGTAATACCTGCTGCAAGTCCTGCCCCTCCAAAAATTTGTGAAATAACAACGATGAACAACGTCCGTCGATATAGCTGTCGTTGTTTTTCTGGAGAATCAATGTAGCTTTGTAACCAAGTCGGTTGATTTGATTCATCAGATTTAGACACCATTTCTGTTATCATTATGTCCTCCTAAATAATTTTAACTTTATTAAAAAGTGACTGTTTTTTCCCCATTCTACTAAGTTAAGACAATCATTCATTGTAGAAATCGGGCAGGCTCCAAATTCATCCATCTTTCTTGATTTAATACATGTTCCGCACCTTGTAACTCTTCAAACTTTTTCATCTCATCAACAACTTATATTTCGGGTGCTGAATAGTTTCACATTCAACGGCTTCGCCCATTAGAATAGGTATATTGTAAATTCTTTATATCTTAAGGTCAATTGAATTGTCTGATTATTAAATAAAATTCGTGTAGTTCAATAAAAACTCCATAAACGGATAAAGAATCGGAATGGTACGGGGTACATGTAGAAACAAAAAACGAGAGCAAATTGTTGAATTTTTATCAACAGTATATGTAAAGGATAATATACTTCAGGAAAACGATAAAAAAACTTCATAGTCCTAATAATTTGTAAGTTTCGTTATTAATAAGGATATAGATTCTTGTTATTTTTCAAAGGGAGTTGTGATTTTGTCAACATTATCTCAACGGACTTGCACTCATCTCAATATTTCATCATAACCTGTTGTATAAATAATAAAAGAATATTTCAGGATTGTATCCTACATCTTAGGGATACGAGTATAGAATTACTTTCAGAAGAGGTGAAGGAGTCATGTATTACTATTGTACTGTATGTTCAAATCTGCATAATGAAGAAAATATCCCTGGAAAGGTTTTTGAAAAAGGATTTTATATAGAGCCAGGAACTGGAGCAAGGATTCATCTAGGTACGTGTGACATATGTGATATGGAAGTTAAGGGAGAAAATATGCAACAATCAACTGAATGTAATATCCATAACTTGAATATTACTAACTGGTTAGCTGTTCATGATTATATTAATTCCTACTGTCTACCTAAATCATATTTATGAAAATTTGACTCAGGGTTATTCAGAGAAGTGAATGCGTAGAAATAACAAAACGAGAGCAAAGGTCGCTTTTGCTCTCGTTTTTTGCACATGTTCCCCGTGAAACGTTGTATATATGAGGGATTAAACTTGCTTATTTACGATCAGGCGCAACAATTCAAATAGCAAGAAATTCAAGAACATCCACACCCCGCCATATACATATCCACCCGCGATATCACTTGGAAGGGAAGGAGTAAGGGCAATGTTTGCAATTGCTTCACATAGTAAAAGCAGGATACCTAGAATAGGGAGACCAACTTGTATATACATATTCTTCAGATGACGTACCGTTAGAAATGAGCAGGTGCCATATATAATGATCGTGATGGTTGCCTTTTCATCTGGAAAAGTAGCAGAACGAGCCGCTGCGTCTCTTCCGAGAAAATGAAAATAGTGTAGCCCGTGTAAGATAGCATCATGATAAACAGATGCTCCCAATAGAGTAACAACGAGTAAAAGACCTTCAAGCCATCGATTCTTTCCTTTTCTCCAAATGGTTAAAATCGTAATTATAATTAGAATGCTAAATGCGATAGGAGACTGCAACATTAGGATTTTACTCATGATGCTTGTCCATCCTGTTGGAAATACAGTATGGACAATATAGGTTGTAACCTCATTAAACTGAGGAAAATCGTTATATAAATAATCCTGTGCAAGTCCCAACATTAAGGTGATCATTCCTAGTAAGACCAGTGTAAGACTGATAAGGAACACTTCCGTTGCTTGGATGGTTCGAAAGTAAGAAATGAGCCGATTAAGCTGTCGTACGAAAAAGGCTTTGATTTGGTTTCTGTAAAATTTGTAAGCTAGTAACCCGCCGATAACGATAGCGAGTGCAAGGACAATGTAGATGAGATATTGTCCGGCCAATTTATGAAAATCCTGCCAGCGTGGTCCTAAAATTTTCCCAAGTGTGATAAAGCTAATTGCCCATAAGCTTGCTCCTATATATGCCGGAACAAGAAAGGTTCGAAACGGCATTCTCGAAATGCCGGATACGTATCCTGTGAAGTGCCGAACCCCAGTAATAAAATAAGCAAATACCAACAATTTACTGCCTGATCGTTCCATCCAGGCGGCTACTTTTTGGTAGTTCTTAGGTCCAAGGTGAATATACTTTCCATACTTCTCGATCAGTTTATAGCCTCCTAGCCTTCCTATCCAGTATGTGACTGTAATTCCGACTCCTCCAGCAGCAATAGCTGTCAGAATGGCCAAAGTGTAGTTCATTTTTCCTTGAAATACGAAGTAGCCGGCAAAACTCATAAAGAATTCAGCCGAAATCGGAATCGCAAGCAGTTCAATCAAAATAACAATGAATAAAATTATATAGCTGTGCTGCTCAAATAATGAAATAAAATGTGCCATGTCATTTCTCCTAGCCTTATTCTTTTTCATTTTTATTTTTTGGTAGAGGCTTTGGTTACTATTCGTTTTTTATCTTCATTTATACTCCAATATAGCACTAAACTCACGTTATTTATTCTTTTTTAACTTCATTTTTAACATATTTTTGAAAGAAGTCTTGAAATATTTCCATAGAAAATGATTGAGGGAGAGAGGCGATGAGGTATTCATAATACTATGCAGGGGTATCGTCAATCATATAAAATGAAAATGGAAGCCCCTTATCGGGCTTCCATTTTGTTTCCTTCTTGTTCAACTACATTTCTTTTATGAAATCCTTTTGCATAGTAAATGCCTACAAGGAAAACGATCCAGATTGGTCCGATAATCACCGCTATTTTTGTATCGGGGATAAAAGCCATTACGATTACAACCAATGCTAGAAAGGCTAATGATATATAGGAAGATAGAGGATAAAACGGAATTTTAAATTTTAAAGATGCTACCTCTTTCGGCTTTAAGCTTTTCCGGAAACGTAATTGCGCCAAAAGGATAATCGCCCAGGTCCAAAGAGCAGCGAATGTCGCAATACTTGTCACCCATGTAAATACTTTTGCAGGTACAACGTAATTTAACAAAACGCCCACTAATAAAACAACGGATGAGATGATAACCGCTAAACCTGGAACACCGTTTTTGGTCACCTGTCCAAATTTTTCAGGAGCTTCTTTATTTTCCGCAAGGTTGAAAAGCATTCTGGAAGTACTAAAAATGCCGCTATTACAAGATGAAAGGGCAGCGGTCAAGACAACAAAGTTAATAATGCCAGCTGCTGGTGCAATCCCTAGTTGCTTAAAGGTAAGAACAAAAGGACTTCCATTTAAGCCAATTTCATTCCATGGATAAATGGCCATAATCACGGTTAGTGCTCCCACATAAAAAATTAGGATTCTCCATAATACATTATCAATGGCTTTTGCTAGATTTTTTTCTGGATTTTTAACTTCTCCGGCTGTTACACCAATCATTTCTATGCCGAGGTAGGCAAACATAACCATTTGCAGTGCCATTAAAACGCCCTTAATTCCATTTGGGAAAAACCCGCCATGGCTCCATAGATTCTGAATTCCTGTTGGAATACCGCCATTACCGATTCCAAAGATAATAACGAGAGCGCCCATAACAATCATACAGATAATGGTAATAACCTTAATAAGAGCAAACCAGAATTCTAACTCACCATAGGCTTTAACAGTAAGAAAGTTAATAGTGGCCATGATACTCAGTGCAGCAAGTGACCAAATCCATTGTGGAACGTCTGGAAACCAGTATTGCATATAAATACCGACAGCTGTTATTTCAGCCATACAGGTTACAATCCATAAAAACCAGTAAGTCCAGCCAGTTAGATAGCCGGCTAGAGGACCTAAATAATCATGTGCATATTGACTAAATGAACCAGAAACAGGCTTGTGAATGGCCATTTCGCCAAGGGCTCTCATAATAAAAAACATAATAACCCCAGCGATTGCATATTCAACAATGATACCTGGACCAGCCAATTTGATTGAAGTTGTAGAACCGAGAAATAGACCTACACCAATGGCTGCACCTAAAGACATTAATGTAATATGTCTTTCTTCTAATCCACGATTCAGTTCTGTTTTATGAGTTTCCTTGCTCATATCATTTCCCCCTATGAGTCTACAAGAAAAGGTTTTCCTTTTACTATGTATACACAAACTATTTCTCTCAGAAGCTCCAATGGTGAGTGAGATATATCAAACCAGTGATAAAGCTTCTTTTATTTATTAAAATTACAATTCCTTATTGTACCATAAAGGAACATACGATCCTATACATACTTAATATAATTTTCAGATTAGTCCAGATTTCGAAAAATTGCGTCTAGAAAGGAATATGATAGATAATATCGAATTCTCCTATTTATAGATATGTACGAGAATATTCACTAAAGTCATGAGGTGAAAGAAGATGAAGGGCTGGATTTATATTGTATATGCTGTGGTATTAGGTATCCTTTCTTTTTTTACAGGTGAAATCGTAACATTTGTGATGCTGGGTTTTATATTAATAGCCCTAAATAATATTAATTCGACATTAAAGAAGATGTATAAAGAGAGTAATGACAAAAATGATGAGATGTGAAAGTAAGATCACGAAAGTTATATATGTCTTTCCCAATGAATCATCGTTTTTGTCACACCTACTTGTTTCATGCTTAGTTTTTCTAATACACGAATAGAACCATGATTGTCATGCAGCGTTTCTGCAATTATCGTGTCGACTTTTGCTGTGCGAAATGCCCACATCATTAATGCTCCTACAGCTTCTGTTGCGTAACCATTATTCCAATACTTTTTAAGAAAACCATACCCCACTTCCACTACTTTATTCTCGTCTGGTTTTCCCTTAAAACCTATGTCGCCGAGGACAATCCCATCGGCTTTTCGAACAACAAGCCAAACACCCCAACACAATAAAGAGGAATCTTCTTTTAGCTGCTCTAAGTAAGAAGTGATATGCTGTCCGATATCGTATTCTTGATTAAGAGCAATTTTTACCGTTTCTTCCGTACATGGTATAACAAGTAATCTTTTTGTTTCTAGTTCCATGATTACTTCTCCTTTTTCAATAATCACATTGCAAAGATAAGATTTATTCATTATACCATTTAATACAGAATATTCAAATAATTAACATGGTTATTTTTGGATAATAAAACTCCCACCTTAAAATTCTGAGAAGGTGGGAGATAGCTCTGGTATGTGTCTAATTGGTGGGCTAACCCGAAAGTAGGGGGAACCCCCTCACTTCAGTTCGCCTGTTTCCATTCCATATATTTTTGAATAAGATCATCAGCATTATCTACATTCACTAGGAACTTACCACCACTTGTAGTAGAAAAGATCATTCGATTCCGATTAATAGCGGGAACTAAAGTGGTGGCATTCCCGCTATACCAGGACCCGTTCATTACTACTGTATGCTTTGGAAGGCCTTCCTCGAAAATATATAGATCTTTAATCTCGTGTTTGGAAAATTTTCCAGTTGAAAATTTGGAAGTACGAATGACCATCTGATCGTTCTTGAAAGTCACAGCTTTTTTAGGACTAGCCATAAGCAAATAAAATATACTAATACCAAGCAAGATTAGTAGATAAACCATTCTGTATTTATAATTTTTTTACAAATTCAGATTTTAATAACATGGCTCCAAAACCATCAATTTTGCAATCAATATTATGGTCGTTATTCTGGTCGCCATCAATTAAACGTATATTTTTTACTTTTGTACCTATTTTTAATGGGGATGAACTACCTTTTACTTTAAGGTCTTTAATTATTGTTACAGAATCACCATCGTGCAAGATATTTCCATTTGCATCTTTGATAATCTTATTATCTTCACTACTTTCAGCTTCTAAAGTCCACTCGTGCGCACATTCTGGGCAAACAAGAAGATTTCCATCTTCGTAAGTGTATTCTGAATTACATTCTGGGCAATTTGGCAAATTGGACATACTTTCATTTCCTCCATTTGTCTTATTCTTTTCTTAAAAATATAGCGAGTTCCTTATATATTGCCATAGTTTTATTATATTTACAACCCTTCCTTCATCTCCTATTTACAAGAATGGTTTCCATAAAAGCAGATACGGCTTTTGTAAACATTTCACAAGGATACGAATTCTTTATTTTGTAGTAGATATAATGAATATAGGAAGGAGATGATTCTACAATGGGAAATGGATTTCATCCATTTTATGGAGGCGACTGGATCATGACGTACGGTATGATTTTATTCTGGATTGTCTTACTTATCTTACTCATTATAGGATATAACATGGTACAGAAAACGTTGAAACTTCCGAAAGAACAAACGAACGCAATTGATATTTTAAAAGAAACATTCGCAAAAGGTGAAATTACAGAAGAAGAATACGACCGAATGTTAAAAAAATTAACAGAATAAATGATAACCCTAATGTCTCCAAGCATTAGGGTTTTGTTTTTTTATTATTTCATTGTAATATATACCCGTAACGGGTATGATGTATGTATAAAAGATCTTCTGAAAAATGAGGTGATACAATGAATCATCAACATGATGGAAATGGAAAGATGGTACCAAGAACAGAAGAGGAAATGGCAAAGCTGACGAAACGTTTGAAACGAATCGAAGGACAGGTTCGCGGTGTACAGAAGATGGTGGAAGATAATCGTTATTGTGTCGATATATTAATACAAATTTCAGCGATTCAAGCGGCGCTAAATCAAGTAGGATTTCAATTAATAGAGCGACATACAAATCATTGTGTGGCGAAAGCAATTCGCGAAGGCAACGGGGAAGAGTCGATACAAGAACTGATTCAGGTGTTAAAACAGTTCTCGAAATAAAGGAGAGAGGCGTTATGAGTGAACAGAAGCTCGTTACACTAGGTGTAACAGGGATGACTTGCGCAGCCTGCTCCAACCGGATTGAGAAAAGTTTAAACAAGATGGATGGAGTGGAAGCAAACGTTAATTTAGCGATTGAGAAAGCAACGGTTGCTTATGATCCAGAAAAGCAAAGTCTTACTGACATTCAGAAAAAAATTGAATCGTTAGGATATGGTGTTGAAGTTGACAAAGTAACGATCGACATTGAAGGGATGACCTGTGCGGCTTGTGCAACCCGCATTGAAAAGGGCTTGAATCGTCTAGAAGGAATTGAAAAGGCAACGGTTAATTTAGCCATTAATCGTGCAGTGGTGGAATACAATGAAGGCTCCGTTACGACGGAGGACATGCTGGAAAAAATTAAAAAGCTAGGATACAAAGGATCAATTCAAAGCGAGCAGGATAATCAAACGCAGCGAAGAGAACAACTGCTTAAGCATAAGCAAAGACAATTGACGATTTCGATTCTATTATCATTGCCTTTGTTGTATACGATGATTTTACATTTACCATTTGCTATCGGCTTGCCGATGCCAAATATTCTGATGAATCCGTGGTTTCAGCTGCTTTTGGCAACCCCTGTTGAGTTTTATATTGGCGGCCCCTTCTTTATTGGGGCGTATCGTGCTTTACGTAACAAGAGTGCCAATATGGATGTATTGGTTTCACTCGGAACAGCTGCGGCGTATTTTTACAGTTTATTTGAAGCAATCAAAACGATTGCGAATCCAGATTATATGCCGAATCTATATTTTGAAACGAGTGCGGTTTTAATTACGCTTGTACTTGTTGGAAAATATTTTGAAGCAAGAGCAAAGGGTAGAACAACGGAAGCAATATCGAAGCTATTAAGCTTGCAAGCAAAAGACGCCCTTGTTATTCGTGATAATGTGGAGATAAAGCTTCCGCTTGATCAAGTCGTTATCGGTGATACTATTCTTGTAAAGCCTGGTGAAAAAATACCGGTGGACGGTATCGTTTTATCAGGAATCTCATCAGTAGATGAATCGATGATTACTGGTGAGTCCATTCCAGTCGATAAAAAAGAAGGAGATGCGGTCATCGGTGCGACAATTAATGCGAATGGTGTGCTGACAATTCGGGCTGAAAAGATTGGCAAGGATACAGCGCTTGCCGGAATTGTAAAAATTGTCGAAGAAGCCCAAGGATCAAAGGCGCCGATTCAACGTATGGCGGATGTGATTTCCGGTATTTTTGTTCCGATTGTTGTTGGAATCGCTATCGTTGCATTTCTCGTGTGGTATTTCGCCATAGTACCGGGGGATTTACCGAAGGCGTTAGAGGTTGGGATTGCAGTGCTTGTTATCGCTTGTCCGTGTGCACTCGGCTTAGCTACCCCAACTTCTATTATGGTAGGTACCGGTAAGGGAGCAGAACAGGGAATCCTCTTTAAAGGGGGTGAGTACTTAGAAGGGACGCATAAGATAGATACAGTTTTACTTGATAAAACAGGGACGGTAACGAAGGGCAAACCGGAAGTAACTGATGTGCTGGAATTTCAAGAAGGTATGCTCGCCTATGCAGTTGCTGCTGAAAGTGTTTCCGAGCATCCACTTGCACATGCCATTGTGGAACATGGGAAGAGTATTTCGGTTAAGCCTTTAGAGCGATTTACAGCTATTACAGGTAAAGGTATTGAGGCGATCATAGATGGCAAAACGATTTTAGTTGGTACGAGAAAACTTATGCAGGAACGAATGGTTACGATTACGGATCATGAAGATAGAATGATAGAACTTGAGCAGCAAGGAAAAACAGCAATGTTAGTTGCCATTGATCATCAACTTGCAGGTATCATAGCTGTTGCTGATACGGTAAAAGAAAGCTCGAAGGAAGCCATCCAAAGCTTAAAGCAGCTTGGTATTGATGTATATATGGTTACCGGAGATAACAAACGCACGGCAAATACAATCGCGAGTCAAGTTCAAGTAGACCATGTCTTTGCAGAAGTACTTCCAGAGGATAAGGCAAATATCGTAGCAGATTTGCAAAAGCAAGGAAAGAAAGTAGCAATGGTGGGAGATGGAATTAATGACGCCCCTGCTCTTGTGAAAGCCGATATTGGCATAGCGATTGGAACCGGCGCAGATGTTGCCATCGAGGCTGCAGCTATTACATTGGTCGGCGGCGATTTGACTCATATTCCGAAGGCCATTGACCTTAGCCGTAAAACGATGAAAAATATTCGTCAAAATCTATTTTGGGCCCTCTTTTACAATGCGATTGGCATTCCAGTCGCGGCAGCAGGGCTATTAGTACCATGGGTTGCCGGAGCAGCTATGGCATTTAGCTCCGTATCAGTTGTTGCAAATGCGCTTCGTTTGAAACGCGTTCACATATAAGGGGAATACCCCTAATAATACATGAGGAGGAATTTTCAATGAGTATTACATTACAAGTAGAAGGCATGAGCTGTGGACATTGCAAAATGGCGGTTACAAATGCATTGAAAGAATTAGATGGAGTTGCAAATGTAGACGTTCACTTAGAACAAGGAACCGTAGATATCGGTTATGATGAAGCAAAGGTTAGCTTAGATAAGATGAAGGAAGCTATTGAAGAACAAGGCTATGATGTGAAATAAATTAAATAACAGGAGAGGTCATGGCATAGCGCTATGACCTCTTTTGCTATTTGAAGTTAACATTATTTTAATATTGCCTTTGTTATAAAAATACATAGATATGTTAGTGTGTTATCATTATTCGATTTTGAAACAGGCAAAGGAGGTGCGAAATGGACACGGGATTACAGCAGAATTCAAAGCAGGAGAAAGGAAAGCTTTCTTTACTCCTTGAAGTGTTGCTCGTTTCTACTAAATTAGGACTTACTTCATTTGGAGGGCCTATCGCTCATTTAGGTTATTTCAGAGAGGAATATGTAAAGCGCCGAAAGTGGTTAGATGAGAAAACATATGCAGATTTAGTAGCGTTATGTCAATTTTTACCTGGACCGGCTAGCAGTCAAGTAGGAATGGGGATTGGCTTTATTCGTGCAGGGTTTTTAGGTGCTCTTTTCTCATGGATTGGATTTACGCTTCCATCTGTCATTGCTCTTGTTTTATTTGCCTACTTTTTAAAAGGAACATCGTTTCACGATACCGGCTGGTTGCACGGATTATTGGTTGTAGCAGTAGCTGTAGTCGCGCAGGCGGTTTGGGGGATGGCCAAAAGTGCAGCATCGGATCGTCCGCGTGCTACCATCGCTATAGCAGCAGCTATTTTAACGTTATTAATTCCAAGTGTATTTAGTCAGGTCGGTATTATCCTTGCTGCTGGTATACTAGGATGGTTTTTGTTTCGAGGAACTGCGGACGATAAGCCAGCATTCCTTTCTTTATCCAGTAATAAAAAAGTTGCTAGTATTCTATTAGCTTTGTTTTTTGTATTGTTAGCGATTCTCCCTATTATCAGGCAGGCTACCCATTCTCCTTTTGTTGCCCTATTTGATAGCTTTTATCGTTCGGGTGCTTTGGTATTTGGGGGAGGACATGTTGTACTTCCATTATTACAAGCAGAGGTCGTTCCAGCAGGGTGGTTGTCAGCTGATCAATTTTTAGCTGGATACGGAGCAGCACAAGCAGTACCAGGACCATTATTTACATTCGCATCGTATGTAGGAATGGCAAGCTTTGGATGGAAAGGGGCAATTGTCACAACCATCGCAATCTTCCTCCCGTCGTTTCTATTAATCATGGGGACTCTCCCTTTCTGGAATTGGTTACGCCATCATCCACAATTTCAAGCGGCATTGCAGGGGATTTCGGCAGCTGTTGTTGGGATTTTACTAGCAGCGCTGTACAATCCAGTATGGACTAGTAGCATCAAAACTCCATTTGATGTTTGCCTGGCATTAGCAGCCTTCGGTATACTAACGATTTGGAAATGCCCTCCTTGGATTGTCGTTGCATGTTCAGCAGCTGCAGGAGCTTTTTTTTCTATTATGTAATATATATTTGTCCTTTTTTTGAACAGGTAGAAACTGCACAAATTCTGCATAATGTAGATGTATAATGAAGTTGTAGAAAGGAGCTGACTCTATAATGGGATATGGATTTCAATCATGTTTTGGATATGGAGGTGGCTGGATCATGATGGGTGGAATGTTGCTATTCTGGCTTATATTGATCGCTTTACTTTTTATGGGATATACGAAGATACAAAAATCTGAGAGAACTTCTACAAATCAAAATGAGGCGCTTGCCATTTTAAAAACAAGATTGGCAAAAAGTGAAATTACAGAAGAAGAGTATGAACGACTTCTACAAAAATTAAGTTAGTATTTCTATAATAAACTCCCCAATGCTTCATGCACATTGGGGTTTTTCATGTGCTAGATTAGAAGAGTAGCATGATTATGAATAAGAAAACAAATGAGGTAAGCTTTATATAGAAATTTAAAGGATAGAATAGTGGAAAGAGTTAGAAGAGGTGATGAAATGCATTCTACTACATCTAAAACAAAGATGAGTCGTGTTATTCTTGTACTTGGATTTGTCAGCTTATTTACGGATCTTTCTAGCAATATGATTGTTCCGATTTTGCCGTTATACCTTACGAGTGTCTTACATGTTCAAGTAAGTTCGGTCGGTGTAATAGAAGGAATTGCGGAAAGTACAGCAAGTGTTTTGAAATTGTTTTCTGGCTGGTTAACGGATCGTTTAGGAAAACGGAAGCTTCTCTTGTTTCTTGGCTATGGCCTGTCCAATTTGACGAAGCCTTTCTTTGCAATCAGTGCATCGTGGAATCAAGTTCTTATGGTTCGGCTTATGGACCGTTTTGGAAAAGGAATACGAACCTCTCCGCGTGATGCTCTTTTAGCAGATTCGGTAACGATGGAGGAGCGTGGGAAGGCCTTTGGATTTCGCCGTGCTATGGATGCTTTAGGGGCAGCTTTAGGACCTTTAGTTGCTTTTGGCATTCTTGCAGTGTATACAGGGAATTATCGTCTTGTATTCTGGCTATCTGTGATTCCTGGGGTTCTAGCAGTCGTACTTATCCTATTATTTATAAAAGAAAAACCAACCAATCGTGAAAAACGTGCAAACCTTCCAAAATTCGGATTTAAAAATTTGGATCGCAGGTTTATTTGGTTTTCTCTGATTTATACTCTTTTTACAGTTGGTAATTTTTCAGATGCATTTCTAGTCTTACGTGCCCAGAATATAGGGATGCTGCCAGCTTTGATTCCACTAGCTTTTTTTGTATTTAATATGAGCACTAGTATATTTTCCGTCCCAGTTGGGATGTTATCGGATCGTATTGGCCGTCGTCCTGTTCTAATCTCCGGATTCTTTCTATTTGCGCTTATTTACTTTGGGTTTGGTATCACGAAAAGTATGATTGGAATCTGGATCTTATTTGTCTTATACGGTCTCTACTATGCTTTTACAGAAGGAATACAAAAAGCATACATTGCCGATTTGGTACCCGCAGGGCAGCGAGGTACTGCTATGGGTACTTTTAATGCTATGACGGGTCTTGCTGCACTGCCAGCAAGCATTCTTGCAGGATTTCTTTGGCAGATGTTCGGACCTATGGTGGCATTCAGTACAAGTAGTGTGATTGCAGTAATCGCTGCGCTGCTTATGATGCTTTTACGTATTTAAACCTCGGTATTCTCTTTCTGTAATGTTAGGGTAAAGACGGAACCTTTTCCTTAAACTGTAATAAAATGGTATCCTATGCTTTGATAATGGACAATAAAATAAATTTGTTTTTTATAATAAAACTAATAGTATTGAGATTGTAACAATAGATATTAACATTGATAAAACTATGGATACTGAGGTTTCTTCCTTGAACGAATCATATTTCTGTGCAAACACGTATACTCCTGCTCCTACTGGTAATGCAGACATAATAATGGTAGTAGTCAACCAAACATCCTTTATAGGAAAAATATATAGAGCTAAAAGCAACGTAATTAGTGGCTGAATAAAAACTTTTGAAAATATAATGGTTGTAATTTCAAATTTGTTAAATGTCTGATTAGTGAATAGCTTTCCTTGACCTACAAGCCCAAGTCCAAGAGCAAATAATGCTGTTGGTCCAGATGCATCAGCTAATAATTTGGCAAATACATGTACAGATTTCGGTAGATTTATATGCATTATAGCAACTAAAATTCCAGCAAGAACGGAGAGGGTAAAGGGACTTATAAAAACGGATTTACATACATCTAAAACTATTTTTTGTATATTGTTTTTTTGCCGATACACTATTTGTGTTGATGTCGACTCTTGACCAACAGCTTGTGCCAATAATTTCTCTTGGTTTTGTGTTAATGCTTTATGTAGTTCAAAGGAAATTGTTACTATAATAATTACAGGGATATTATGAATTAAAGTAGCTAATGCAGCTGGTAATGCAGCTGTTTGACCAAATGCTGCAATTAATAATGGAACCCCCATATACCCAGTTGTTCCATAAGAAGCACCCATTCCATAGATAGATATATCAGGGAATTTCTTTTTAAATACTAAGGCTGATAATAAGACGGTTACTAAAAAACTTGCTAAAATACCAAATAAATTGGCAAATAAAAAATTCCAATTGGTTAATTGATTTACGGGTGCTTCAGCTAATGATAAAAAAAGTAAAGCTGGAAGAGCAATATAATATACATAGTTGTTCAAACTTTTAGAACCTGCAACATCAACTACTTTATAAATACCAGCTAGAACTCCACATAATATAATTGCAAAAACAGGAATTAAAACATCAAAAATGATTTGCATTTTAATCACACCTTCTATCTTTCTTCAGAATTAATATAATTTACGAGCAGGAGATTTGAATCACCTGCTCGCACAACTTTATATAATTATTTTGTGTATTCCAAAACAAAGTTTTTAGCTGTTTCTTGTATATCCTTTGCACCAAAAATACCAGTACCATATAACTCGTTAATGTTTCTTGAAATTTCAGAAAACTTAACTCTCTTTTCAACATAAATATCATTCATTTTCTTTTCCATAGAATCAATTACCTTATAAATAAATTCATCATTATTAATTTGTTCAGAATCAAATCCAGCAGCTTCGAGAGTTCTTTTAATAGTGTTAATGTGTAATCCGACGTTGTTTAAAAAGTAATCAGTTTTACGATCTACTCCCAAATAATCTGGAATATTAGCTACACCAAGATTTTCTTTCTGAACAATGATGCCACTAACAGGTCGATAAATATTTGGAATTGTCATAAAAACTTCTTCAGTAAGAACAGCAGTATGAGAAATTCTTTCACCTTTAAGTGCTAAATTATTGAATGTAATATTTTTTTTATTAAAAATTAGATTTAAAAGTTCTATTGAAGGTAATCCAGAACGATTTCCGTATCCTGCGAAAGCCCCTTCAATCATGTTAAAGCCATGGTAAATCGAAGTTAATGCATTTTGAAGTCCAAGTCCTTTGTCGTTATGAGCATGTACACAAAAGTTAACATTTGGATACTGGTGGACAAGATTAGCTGCCAGTATAGCCATTGTCTCTGGATAAATAACTCCTATCTTTTAAAATCATCAATCGAAAAAAGACAACGTTCAGATCCTTCTCTTAAGGTTTCATCTAATAATCCATCAAGTTGAAAATTTTCATAGCGAGGTTCATGTCCTTTTGGAAAAGATAATTGCATAACATCACGCCTTCCATATTTTATATATTTATTTAATTTTTTCAATTTTCATTTTATTCCCATATATACATGATGTAAAATGAACATGAATAATACTGAATATCAGTTTTAGTAATATCTACGGAGGATGTATAGTAATGGAAATTAAAGAACTTGAAATATTCCAAATGGTAGCTAATCATCACAGTATCAGCAAAGCAGCGGAACAGCTGCATTATGTTCAGTCCAATGTGACCAATAGAATTAATAAACTGGAATTAGAACTTAAAACTTCTCTATTTCATCGGAATAACAGAGGGGTATCCCTAACATCTACTGGCGAGATATTACTAAGCTTTGCAGATAATATCTTGAAGCTTATAAAAGAAGCAAAGGAAGCCGTACGAAACCCAGATATCCTTTCTGGGCCTTTAGCAATCGGAGCAACTGATATCACTGCTGCTGTACGTTTACCATCAGTCCTTGCTAATTATCATAGGTTATATCCTGAAGTAAACTTGTCATTAGCAACTGGATCAACAGAGGAACTTGTCAGTGAAGTATTAAAATATAATTTAGATGGTTCATTCGTAACTAATCCAGTGGAACATCCTGATATTATTCAATACCCCCTTATTGAAGAAGAATTAGTATTAATTACAGATTTGTCACAACCTACTTTAAAGTCGATAAAAGATCTCAAAACACAAACAATTTTAGTATTTCGTTCTGGATGTACATATCGGGCGAAGCTTGAATGTTGGTTACGTGAGGAAGGAATCTTACCTGAAAAGAAAATATCTTTTGGAACAATTGAAGGTATATTAGGATGCGTCAAGGCAGGGTTAGGTGTTGCCCTTGTTTCAAAAAAGGTTGGGGAGCAACTTGAAAATGAGGGAATTGTTAAATGTTATCCTGTCCCGGATAAATATAAATTTGTAACCACGGTTTTTATTCGGCGTCATGATGTACCAGTATCCAATGTGCTTAAAAAGTTCTTGGAAACTACAAAAAATTGTTTTTATGAAGACATAAACTAAGCAAGTTTGACATAAAACATTTTTTATAAATTAGTTTATTTTGAAATAAACGAAAACTATCATTCTTAAATAAAGCATGTTTTGAGGTAGTAAGGAGATTAAGATTTCTCTTTACTACTTTTTTTATAAGAAGACAAAAATGAAGTTATTCATGAGAAAAAAGAATAAAGTATTTCTAACCCTATAAATTTTATTTTTTTTATTATTATATGGTATTACATATGTTTATTCGAAACAACAACTGCATTTAGTTCTACTGATAATAAATAAGATAAACTGCTAATAACTTTTACGGATAATAACTAAATTACTCATTATTATAAAATTAATGAAGGAATGAAAGCTTTAGTAAAGTATGAAGGAAGCAAGAAGCAAGGACATGACTGATAACCCTAATGCAAACGAGCAGCTTCCAGTACTAGACATGACAAATTACGGAACAAAGAAAGAAGGAACGTTCACATTAAATCAAAAGTATGATGTTACCTACACGATGGAGCTGAACACCGTGATGAACGGAAATAATATGGCCTATACCATTAATGGTAAGACATTTCCAAATACAGATTCGATAGAAGTGAAGAAAGGTGATCTTGTGAAAGTAAAGTTAAGGAATAATTCCATGATGAATGATCATCCGATGCATTTACATGGTCACTCTTTCCAAGTATTAAGTAAGAATGGTAAACCGATAGAAGGATCTCCCATTGTGAAGGATACAATTAACCTAAAACCAGGTGAAGAATATGAAGTGGCATTTGTAGCAGATAATCCAAGTGAATGGATGTTCCACTGTCACGATTTGCATCATGCTTCTGCAGGTATGGTGAGAATTAAAATATACTGATTTTCAGTCATCATTTAAGCCGAATGTAGCTATTCCTAATATACCAGAGTAATATGGAAGAATATGAAGTAGGGGGGTTCCCCTACTTTAACATTTTCTTGGGAGATTGGCCTTGAACATGAAAAAGTAAAGGGATGTGAAACCATTATGGCTTTATTCGATCAATCTGCTAAAACTTATGACGATTGGTGCTCTACTTCTCTTGGCTCCTTTGTAGATGAAACAGAAAAAAAGATCATGCTAGAAGTAGCCAATCCAAAACCAGGGGAAAAGGTTCTTGATATCGGCTGCGGTACAGGAATCTACTCTCTTTTGCTTTCAAAGCAAGGTGCAGAAGTTACAGGAATTGATATTTCAACTGCTATGCTGAATAAGGCAAAAGAGAAAGCAAATCAGTATAATCGACCTATTACCTTTTTAGAAGGAGATATTCAGCATCTTCCTTTTGCAGATGATACATTTGATCTTGTCATTTCGAATATTGTGCTGGAATTTGTTAACTATCCGCATGATGTGATAAGTGAAGCAATGAGGGTGTTACGCCCAGGAGCTAGGCTTGTAATTGGCATGATTGGGAAACATAGTGAGTGGGCAGCTATGTATGAAAAACAAGGAAAAGAGAAACAAGAAAGTGTGTTCTCAGGTGCTCGTTTTTATCGGTTGCAAGATATTGAAAAACTATATACGGATATTCCCTCTGAAATAAGACTCGGGTTATATGTAACACGGGACGAGTTTGTTACATATGAGCAGGCAGCTGTGCTTGAAAAGCAGCGCTCTATTCTTCAACAAGAAGAAGGAGCCGGGTTTATCGTTGCGAAATGGGTAAAAAAGTAATATAAGAATAACAAAAAAATCATTAATAGTCGAAATAGTCGCAAATGTTACGTTTCATCGATGCCAAAGTTAGATTATAATGAGTAATAGTATGCTGTAGGATTCTCACTACAGAAAATTTATGTTAAAGGGTGACTTTCATATGAGTAACTTACAATCTTTAAGCGAAGCAGAATTGAAAGAACTTTATCAAACCTTAGAAGAAAAATATGAAGGATATAAAAGTCAAAAATTAGCCTTAAATATGGCAAGAGGAAAGCCATCTCTTGAACAACTTAATCTTTCTATGGATATGCTGCAAATTTTAAAAACGAAAGAAGATTTAATCGCCAAAGATGGAACAGATGCTCGTAACTATGGGGGTCTTGATGGTCTTCCTGAAGCAAAGGAATTGTTTTCAAAAGTATTAGAAGTAGGCACAAATGAAATTATGATTGGCGGTAGTTCCAGCCTTACTATGATGCACGATACAATTGCAAGAGCAATGTTCTTTGGGGTATTAGGCAGCGAGCAGCCTTGGGGCAAGCTTCCGACTGTGAAATTCTTATGTCCAAGTCCAGGCTATGATCGCCACTTTGCGATATGTGAGCTTTTCAATATTGAAATGATCGTCGTGGATATGCTTGAAGACGGTCCTAATATGGATGTAGTAGAAAAGTTAGTTGCTGAAGATGAATCGATTAAAGGAATTTGGTGTGTGCCAAAATATAGCAACCCAGATGGAATTACTTATTCTGATGAAGTGGTAGATCGTTTAGCTAACATGAAAACAAAGGCGAACGATTTCCGTATTTTCTGGGATAACGCCTATACCATTCATCACTTAACGGATACACCAGATCAGCTTAAAAACATTCTTACTGCTTGTAAGGAAGCAGGAAATCCAGACCGCGTCTTTTTGTTCGGCTCAACTTCTAAAGTAACATTCCCAAGTGCTGGGGTTGCCATGATGGGCGCAAGTGAAGACAATTTAACCTTTATTAAAAAACAATATATGTTCCAAACGATTGGTCCGGATAAAATCAATCAGCTTCGTCATGTGAAATTCTTTAAGGATATGGACAATTTACAAAATCACATGAAAAAGCATGCTGCGATTATTAAACCAAAATTTGATATGGTACTTACTATTTTAGAAAGAGATCTTGGTGACAAAGGAATTGCCTCTTGGCATAAGCCAAATGGCGGCTATTTCATTAGCTTGAATACAATGAACGGTTGTGCGAAGGAAGTTGTAAGCTTAGCGAAGCAAGCGGGTGTTACCTTAACCGGAGCTGGCGCAACGTTCCCATACGGAAAAGACCCTAGAGACCGCAATATCCGTATTGCACCAACTCTACCTCCTGTAGGTGAACTAGAAAAAGCCATTGAAATCTTATGCTTATGTGTACAAATTGTAAGTGTGAAGAAGATTTTGGCTGAGAAATAAAAATAGAAGAGGAGCCCTACCTGCTTGCAGGTAGGGCTTTTTTGTATGTCCCGTTTTTTGCTCCTCCTTACGTTAATGTAAACATTTTTTTAATTAATAAAATTTTCGATATTTTTTTAATTAAAATGTGGTATTTTTGAATAGTAATTAAAAAAATATTTTTCCTATGAGGTATATAGGTAAGTGTCGATCAGAATGAGAATAAGAGAGGATGTTAGATGTGAAGAAATTTATGGTAATTGGTTCTGCAGTTCTAACGATGGGTGTGTTTGCAACCCCTGCAAGCTTTGTTTCAGCTGCATCAACAGATGGTCAATTAAACATAATGGATCAAAGTGCTTTGATTGGTAATGTGCAAGGTGATGGCATTTGGACACATCCTTATGGGGAACAGGGAGCTAGCTATGAAGGAGATATTTCTCTTCATGCCGGAACAATCGTACATATTACAGCAAGTATTCAGCATGGATCTGTTACATGGTATGCCATTGAAGTAGATGGGAATTTTATTGGCTGGGTGGACAGCCGGGCACTAGAAACTAACATCCCTGCTGTTTCGAATGTAAACGCGGATCAAGTAGTCGTACAAACAAACGGAAATGGCATTTGGTCTAGCCCATATGGACTTCAAGGAGCAAAATATATCGGATCTACTAACGATTATGTTGGAAAAGATGTAAAGATAGTAAAACAAATGACGAATCAAAATGTACTATGGAGCAAGGTTTCTATAGATGGCAAAGTGATTGGCTGGGTGGATAACCATGCACTAAGCTCATTAACTGATATAAGTGAATCGAACGACTCAGCTGTTATGGATGACACGGAAGGAAATGCCATTTGGACGATGCCGTATGGTCTTCCTGGTGCACAGTATGTAGATAATACAAATAAATATGCATTTCGTGATCTTCAAGTCGTAGCGAAGACAACGAATGGATCAACGCAGTGGTACAAAGTAATGGTAGATGGCAAGGCAATCGGTTGGATTGATGCAAAGGCTATTGATACAGCAGGAAAGACGACAGCAGAAAATAAGGATGCTGTAATTGGAAGTAAGGCAAACGGCATTTGGTCCGCTCCATTCGGAGTAAATGGAGCACAATACGTAGGAAGTACCCTTGATTACGCCCTTCAGCATATTCAAGTAAAGAAATCTGTTAAGCAAGGTGACGTAACATGGTATGAGGTGCAATTAAATGGACAAACGCTTGGCTTTATCGATGCAGGAAATGCTCTTTCCGATTTACAAGTAACGGATGAAAACAGCACAGAAACTGTTACAACTGCTTCTACAGGTGATGGTATCTGGAGCCTTCCTTACGGAGAAAACGAGGCAAAATATGTTGGCCCAACAAACAAAATTAACAATCAAACTGTCCAAGTAGTACAAAGTGTGCAGAAGGGATCTACAACTTGGAAGAAAATCAAAGTTGGAGATCGTGTCATTGGCTGGGTAGATGGTCATGTCTTTAAAAAATTAGAAAACGTTAAGGATGAAGATCGTGATGGTGTCATTGGCTCTGTAAATGATGGAGATGGCATTTGGAGCTTACCTTACGGAGAAGATGGCGCTCGCTACATGGGTCCAGTTAACAATTACAGTTTTGATACAATGCATATCATTCAAAGCGCAACAAAATCAGGCGTGACATGGAATAAAATTGAGCTTCCTGATGGTACAACAGGCTGGATAGATGCACGTATCTTCGATAACGAATACAATGGCTTAGACAACATAAAGGATGAGGACCAACAAGGACTTGTAACTCAATCGAATGGAGATGCGATTTGGAGCGCTCCATACGGCGAGCATAATGCCAAATATTTAGGCTCTGTTGATTCATTACGTAATAAATATGTTCAAATCGTAAAACAAGCGAAGAAGGATGGGACTACTTGGTATAAAATTAAATTACCAAATAATGGATTCGGATGGGTAGATGCTCGTGTATTTGGTTCCGTAACGTATACAGCTGACACCGTAAAACAAAAAGCATACAGCTTAGGCTTCTTTGACCGCGGCAATGTACTTGTATACAATAAAAACGGTCAATCTGGAAATGCCTCTGATGACTTATTGTACTTAAAGCCAATTGGTAAAGGAGATACAGACATTCAACTAACGGCTGTTAGTCCAGATCCATCTGTATTATCAATCCTAAAGGATTTAGGTGCAACGATTCTACCAACAGGCAGTCAACAATTCTATGATACATTGAAAAATAACCCAGAATCGCAAACACTTCAGCTTGATGGACGTACGATTCAAGTCAACGTTACTGGCTTTTCGAAAGTAGATATCAAGTTTGGGCCGATTGTGAAATAAAACTTAAAGTTTAAAACAACATAAAAAAGGTTGTCATTTTATTATTTTGTAAAATGGCAACCTTTTTTTGTCTATTTTCAGACGAACATGTGGTGGGATTCAGTACTATAAATTGTAAACAAGAAACAGTCCTTTGTAGAAGAAGGACTGTTTTCTTCTTTTTAAAATATTAAAAAGTAAAAAGAATGTAATATTTTATAACTATTTACAAATTTCGACAAGTTACTCATTTTTCATATGATATTTTTAGACTGCTACATAAAATTCTATAAATTTACATTTATTTTATTATTTAGGAAATAGAGTGGTTGAATTAAATTATAATAGAAAGAAGATGAAAAACATGAAGAAATGGGTAGTAATTTCTGCAGCAGTCGTAACGATTGGCATGTATACAGCTCCAGCAATAAACATACATGCAACTAATGGTCAAGCACAGGCGCAAGCAATCACAATCAGTGTCAATGCATTAATCGGAAACAAAAGCGGAGACGGGATTTGGACACGCCCATATGGAGAAGCAAATGCAGTTTATAAAGGTGATGTTTCCCTTTATGCCGGAACGATTGTTCATGCTACATCCTCAATAACATATGGATCTACGACATGGTATTTCATTCAAATCAATGGCAAAGATATCGGCTGGGTAGACCATAATGTTTTACAAGAAAACATTCCTTCTGTTTCTCAAGTATCCCAGAAGCAAATTATGGCGAAAACAAACGGGAATGGCATTTGGTCAGCGCCGTATGGGATGGAGGGAGCAAAATATATTGACTCTACCAATAATTATACAGGCAAAGACGTTCAACTCTCGCAACAAATGACGTATAAAAATGTAGTATGGGATCAGTTTTCTGTCGATGGCAAAGCCATCGGCTGGATAGACAGCCGTGCTTTAAGTAATTTGTCAGAAATTACTACCGTAGATGAGCAGCCTGCTGTTATGGGGGAAACACAAGGTAATGGGATATGGACATTGCCATACGGTGTGCCAGGAGCCGAATTTATAGATGTAACGAGTAAATATACATATAGTGATATTGTATTACTAGAAAGTGCAAAGGCTGGATCGGTTACATGGTATAAAGTGTTTGTAAATGGGAAGATCGGCTGGATTGATGCAAAGGCACTCGAGAATGCAAACGGAGTAACTCGGACATATATGGACGTTGTGATAGGAAACACTCCCGATAATGGGATATGGTCAGCGCCTTATGGTATTAAGGGTGCGCAATATATAGATAGCACGCAGAAGCTTGCTTTGCAACAAGTTACTGTTACAAGTACAGTGAAAAGAGGAAATATTAATTGGTATCAAATTCGAAATAAGGATTCGTTAGCTTTTATAGGCTGGATTGATGGGGACAAGGCTGTATCACAATTAAAAGATTTAAGAGATGAAGGGCGTATCGGAATCGTTACCTATTCTGCAAAGGGAGACGGGGTTTGGAGCCTGCCTTACGGGGAATACGGAGCTAGATACTTAGGACCAACGAACAATTATGCGAATCAAACTGTACAAATCGACCAAAGTATAAAAGGCGGAGAAACGATTTGGTATCATATTAGGAATAATAATCAAGATATCGGCTGGGTAGATTCTCGTTTATTTTCTACATTAGATAACGTAAAAGATGAGAATCGTCAAGCTGTCTTAGGTTCGGTAGAAAGCTGGGAGGCGATTTACAAAGTTCCAGAAGGTGAACCAGGTGACGATATATTAGCTTGGGTAAGTGAATACAACTACCAATCTGTTCAAGTGATAAAAAGTGCTAAAATAGGAGACACAATTTGGAACCAAATTCAGCTTAAGAATGGACTGATTGGCTGGGTAAACTCTCGTGTATTATCGAAAGAATACAACGGTTTAGAAAATATAAAAGATGAAAACTATGATGCAGTTGTTCAATACTCGCCAAATGGAGATGGGATTTGGTCTGCTCCTTACGGGGAGCATGCTGCTGAGTATTATGCCCCAACAAATTATTTCAGCAATCAAACGGTACATGTTATTCAAAGTGCAAAAAAAGGAGCAACAACTTGGATCAAATTTGAATTTGCAAATGAGATCATTGGCTGGATGGATGAGCGTGTATTACATACACAGTCTGGCGGATCAACAAACGGTGCTACCTATACAGCTCCAGCAATAAGAGATAAGGCTTATAGTTTAGGATTCTTTAATGATCCAAGTGGAGCTTTAGTGTATAACAAATATGGCGTACAGGGAATTAGTTATTACGATTATGCGAGTTTGTATCCAACTGGCGGGGGCGACACAGATATTCACTTAGAATTATATAAATCTGATTCTGACTTCAATGGTAAATTAAAAGAGTTATTATCCACAATTTTACCAACACAAGGAGAAACCTTCTTTACTATGATTCAGCAAGACAACTCTTCTCGTACACTTACATTAGACGGACGTACGATTAAATTGACTACGAACTCATGGGGATTAAGCATCTCATTTGGTCCGATAAAGAAGTAAATCATTTAATCTTACCAATTCGAAACGAGGGTTCCTACACCCTCGTTTTTGTCATTCTCAGGAAGCTACATTTCTAGAAACAACTTAACAAAAAAATAATACGAATATTTGTTCGTATAAATAGTATTTTTTTCTGTCGCCGTGGTAAAATGTAACTATATGATTTGTAGTTTGGGGAGGTTGAGCGGTTTTGGAAAATACATTTGAAGTTGTGTCCCCGTACTCTCCACAAGGGGACCAGCCAACGGCGATTGAAGAGTTGGTGAAAGGTATAAAGGAAGGAAAGCGACATCAAGTATTGCTTGGTGCGACGGGAACCGGGAAGACCTTTACGGTTTCTAATGTAATTAAACAAGTGAACAAGCCAACGCTTGTTATCGCTCATAATAAGACGTTAGCAGGACAGCTATACAGTGAGCTGAAAGGATTTTTTCCAAATAATGCAGTTGAGTATTTTGTCAGCTATTACGATTACTATCAACCAGAAGCGTATGTACCGCAGACGGATACCTATATCGAAAAGGACTCTAAGGTGAATGACGAAATTGATAAGCTGCGTCACTCGGCGACGTCTTCCTTATTTGAACGACGAGACGTAATTGTAGTTGCTAGTGTGTCGTGCATATACGGTCTCGGTTCACCAGAAGAATATAGCGAACTTGTCGTTTCACTTCGTGTTGGGATGGAAAAAGGTCGCGACCAGCTGCTCCGTCAGCTCGTGGATGTACAGTATGCTCGCAATGATATTGATTTCCAACGCGGAACTTTCCGTGTTCGCGGCGATGTCGTTGAAATATTTCCAGCGTCTCGCGATGAGCATTGTATTCGCATTGAATTTTTTGGAGATGAAATTGACCGCATTCGAGAAGTGGATGCTTTAACAGGAGAAGTGCTTGCAGAAAGAGAACATGTTGCAATCTTTCCGGCATCTCACTTCGTAACTCGTGAAGAGAAACTGCGTGTGGCTATCCAAAATATTGAGAAAGAACTAGAAGAACGGTTAAAGGAATTACGTGAGAATGATAAGCTCCTAGAAGCGCAGCGGCTTGAGCAGCGGACACGTTATGACTTAGAAATGATGCGGGAGATGGGGTTCTGTTCAGGGATTGAAAACTATTCACGCCATTTGACGCTTCGGCCTGCAGGTTCTACACCGTATACGTTGCTAGATTATTTTCCTGATGACTTTCTCGTGGTTATTGATGAGTCGCATGTTATGCTACCGCAATTGCGGGCGATGTATAACGGTGACCAAGCGCGTAAGCAGGTGCTAGTCGATCATGGTTTTCGTTTGCCATCTGCACTCGATAATCGTCCATTAATGTTTCAGGAGTTTGAGAAAACAGTGAAGCAGGCTATTTACGTATCCGCAACGCCGGGACCATATGAGCTTGAGCATGCACCTGAAGTGGTACAGCAAATTATTCGTCCGACTGGATTGCTCGATCCTACGATTACGATTCGTCCAATCGAGGGGCAAATTGATGATCTGCTTGGTGAAATTCAAGACCGTATAGAAAAGCAGGAGCGCGTGTTGGTTACAACCTTAACGAAAAAAATGTCAGAGGATTTGACCGACTTTTTAAAGGATGTCGGCATTAAAGTAAACTATCTTCATTCAGAAGTAAAAACATTAGAACGGATTGAAATTATACGTGACCTTCGGCTTGGAAAGTATGATGTGTTAGTCGGAATTAACCTTCTAAGGGAAGGGCTGGACATTCCTGAAGTTTCGCTCGTTGCTATTTTAGATGCAGATAAAGAAGGCTTCCTTCGTTCAGAGCGGTCTTTAATTCAAACAATTGGGCGTGCAGCACGTAATGAACACGGAAATGTCATTATGTATGCAGATAGGGTAACATCCTCTATGGAGGTTGCCATTAACGAAACGAAGCGACGCCGTGAAGTCCAAGATGCCTTTAATAAGAAGCATGGTATTACTCCGAAAACGATTAAAAAGGAAATTCGCGATGTCATTCGTGCAACTACGGCTGCCGAAGAAGAAGCAGGCTATGATGCAGCGCCTAAGAAGAAGATGAGCAAAACGGAGCGGGCAAATGTCATTGCAAGACTTGAAATGGAAATGAAGGAAGCGGCGCGAGCACTCGACTTCGAGCGTGCGGCTGAGCTTCGCGATCTCATGCTAGAGCTTAAAGCGGAAGGATAGGATAACGTGGCTAACAATCAAATTGTTGTGAAGGGTGCAAGGGCACACAACTTAAAAAATATAGATGTAACGATACCAAGAAATGAGCTTGTTGTTGTAACCGGGCTTTCAGGATCAGGTAAGTCTTCACTTGCCTTCGATACGATTTATGCAGAAGGACAGCGCCGTTATGTCGAATCGCTATCGGCATATGCGCGTCAATTTTTAGGACAAATGGATAAGCCGGACGTGGATGCGATTGAGGGGCTTTCTCCTGCTATTTCTATCGATCAGAAGACAACGAGCCGGAATCCGCGTTCAACGGTCGGAACTGTAACGGAAATTTCCGATTATTTACGTCTTTTGTATGCGAGAATAGGTACGCCAATTTGTCCGAATCATGGAATTGAAATCACATCACAAACGATTGAACAGATGGTGGACCGAATTTTAGAATTTCCAGAGCGTACGAAGCTTCAAGTTCTTGCACCGATTGTGTCAGGACGTAAGGGAACCCATGTGAAGGTATTAGAGGATATTAAAAAGCAAGGATATGTTCGTGTTCGTGCTGATGGTGAGCTTCGTGACTTGTCTGACGATATTGTCCTTGATAAAAATAAAAAACATACGATTGAAGTCATTATTGACCGAATTGTTGTAAAAGACGGCGTTGCAACCCGGCTTGCAGATTCCTTGGAATCTGCGCTGAAGCTAGGAGAAGGGCGCGTTCTGATCGATGTCATTGGCGAAACGGAACTGTTATTTAGCGAGCATCATGCTTGTCCTCATTGCGGATTTTCGATTGGCGAGCTAGAACCGCGCATGTTTTCCTTCAATAGTCCTTTTGGTGCGTGTCCTGCATGCGATGGGCTTGGATCAAAGCTAGAGGTTGATATTGATTTAGTCATTCCGAATTGGGATGTAACGCTGCAAAACCATGCGATTGTCCCATGGGAACCAACGAGCTCCCAATATTATCCACAGATGTTGCAAGCGGTTTGTGATCATTATGGTATTAATATGGACATACCGGTTAAAGATATTCCAAAATCTCAAATGGATAAAATTTTATATGGAAGCGGCGAGGAAAAGATTTATTTTCGTTATGTGAATGACTTCGGGCAAATAAAGGAAAGCAATATTTTGTTTGAAGGTGTCGTAATAAATATTGAACGACGTTATCGCGAAACAAGTTCCGATTATATCCGAGAGCAAATGGAAAAATATATGGCGCAGCAGCCTTGTCCAAAATGTAAAGGCGCTCGCCTAAAGCCAGAGGCATTGGCTGTGTATGTGGGCGAGTCTAATATTGCCGACATTGCGAAGCTGTCAGTGAAAGAGGCTTATGAATTTTTTGATACGATTACATTGACAGAAAAGCAGCAACAAATTGCCCGTTTGGTTCTTCGTGAAATTAAAGAACGGCTTAGCTTTTTAATTAATGTAGGACTTGATTATTTAACGCTGAATCGTTCTGCCGGTACTTTATCTGGAGGAGAGGCGCAGCGTATCCGGCTCGCCACACAAATTGGTTCACGACTTACTGGTGTGCTTTATATTTTAGATGAGCCGTCTATAGGTTTGCATCAACGTGATAATGACCGTTTGATTGCTACACTGCAAAGTATGCGAGATTTAGGTAATACCCTTATTGTCGTGGAGCATGATGAAGATACGATGCTAGCAGCCGATTATTTAATCGATATTGGTCCAGGTGCCGGCATACATGGCGGACAAGTTATTTCTGCTGGCACACCGGAAGAAGTGATGAACGATACGAAATCGCTAACGGGTGATTATTTAGCAGGACGTAAATTTATCCCGATCCCGCAGGAGCGAAGAAAAGGTGATGGCCGTAAAATCGAAATTGTCGGAGCAAAGGAAAATAATCTACGCAATATAAAAGTATCGTTTCCGCTCGGCACTTTTGTTGCTGTAACCGGTGTTTCCGGATCCGGAAAAAGTACACTTATTAATGAAATTTTGTATAAGACGCTTGCGCAAAAACTATATAATGCCAAATCAAAGCCAGGTGTACATAAAGATATCAAAGGGGTAGAATTGCTTGATAAAGTAATTGATATTGATCAATCGCCAATTGGCAGAACCCCTCGTAGTAATCCTGCTACGTATACCGGTGTGTTCGATGATATTCGTGATGTGTTTGCTCATACGAATGAGGCAAAGATGCGCGGTTATCAAAAGGGACGCTTTAGCTTTAATGTAAAAGGCGGGCGCTGCGAAGCATGTCGCGGCGATGGCATTATTAAAATTGAAATGCATTTCCTTCCGGATGTATACGTTCCGTGTGAGGTTTGCCATGGAAAACGATATAACCGTGAAACGTTAGAAGTGAAATATAAGGATAAAAGCATCTCAGACGTTCTCGAAATGACGATTGAGGACGGATTGGAATTTTTCGAAAACATTCCGAAAATAAAACGTAAGCTGCAAACATTAGCAGATGTTGGACTCGGCTATATGAAGCTGGGTCAGCCAGCAACGACCTTATCCGGCGGAGAAGCGCAGCGTGTAAAGCTAGCTTCTGAATTGCATCGTCGTTCAAACGGACGTACGCTTTATATTCTGGATGAGCCTACCACAGGATTACATGTGGATGATATTGCCCGTCTACTAGTCGTATTGCAGCGCCTTGTGGAAAATGGAGATACCGTCCTTGTTATTGAGCATAACCTAGATGTCATTAAAACTGCTGATTACATTATCGACCTCGGCCCAGAAGGCGGTGACAAAGGCGGAAGCATCATCGCAACTGGAACACCAGAGCAAGTCATGAAGGTAACAGGCTCATACACCGCCAAATACTTAAAGCATATTATACAGCGAGATACCGCCCGTATGCAGAAAAAAATAGAACAAGTCGAAATGATGTAAACAAAGCCCGCAGCGCTGAAGCTCTGCGGGCTTTGTTAAGGCGGAATTTATTCCTATTTTATGAATCACTTATCGAAGTTCACATACATTATCATAAGACTTGCACCACGCCATGAACATCTAGAATCGCCAAATATCTGTCTGGTACACCCACTCGAACATGATCCCAATATCGAATTTTTTTGGTGTTTTCCATCTAGATATCGTATTATGGAATAGTGTAAGCATTTGGCTGAAAAGGATGTGCTAAGATGAAATGGATCATTTCCATTTTGATGAATAGTCTTGTATTAATCGTGGTTTCTGGGCTGTTAAAAATCATAGCTCCGAACGCGTTCTATATAGCAAATATTCCGACCGCAATAGTGGCAAGCATTATTTTGTCTATTTTAAATGTGTTTGTAAAGCCATTTTTGGTTTTAATTACGTTGCCGATTACGCTATTTACATTTGGTTTCTTTTTAATCGTAATCAATGCATTTACACTGAAAATTGTAGAAGCCTTGCTTGGTAACGCTTTTCATATACAAGGGTTTGGAACAGCGATTGTAGCAGCGATTTTCATTGCGGTATTAAATATGTTAATTGATAGTACAGTAGTAAGTCCTTTTGCAAAGAAAAATCGAAAATAATCTTACGCAAGAAGCCTGCTTTTATTAAAAACAGGCTTCTTCTTTCTGCCTTCAACTGATAGGTGTTACCCTTGCTGCCATAACAAAATGCTTCCGTTTTCACCTTGCCAGATATGGAAGCTTTTCTTTTGAAAAAATGATACAATAACGCTGTCAGCGATTTAACTAACATACTTATACTTACATACATGGAGGTTCAGCATGCCAAAGGTTCGCACGAAGGATTTAATTGAGTATTTTCGTCTTGATCTTGTAAGTGGTGAGAAGGGGATTCATCGTCCAATTCAAACGAGTGATTTGTCAAGACCAGGTATTGAGATGGCGGGTTTTTTTACATATTATCCTGCTGACCGTGTCCAATTGCTAGGTAAAACGGAAATTACGTTTTTTAATACATTAACGGTGGAACAAAAGAAGGAACGGATGGAAGCATTATGTACGGATGAGACTCCGTGTATTATTGTAACAAGAGGACAAGAGGTTCCACCAGAGCTGCTTCTTGCTTCGCAGCAGTCAAATGTTCCTCTCTTATGTTCAACGCAAAAAACGACGCGCTTAGCCAGTCGATTAACGAACTATCTAGAAGGTAAGCTAGCACCGACAACTGCCATTCACGGTGTACTTGTCGATATATACGGCGTGGGTGTCCTTATTATGGGATCAAGCGGCGTAGGGAAAAGTGAAACGGCCCTTGAGCTTGTAAAGCGTGGGCATCGCCTTGTTGCGGATGACAGCGTAGAAATCAGACAAGAGGATGAGGATACGCTAGTTGGAAGTTCACCGGAACTCATTGAGCATCTTCTTGAAATTCGCGGTCTTGGCATCATTAATGTGATGACATTATTTGGAGCTGGTGCCGTTCGAAATCATAAGCGTATTTCCCTTGCTATTCATCTTGAACTGTGGGATCAAAAGAAAAACTATGATCGCCTAGGGCTTGATGAAGAAAAAATGAAGATTATTGATACAGAGATTACGAAAATTACGCTTCCTGTACGACCTGGACGTAACTTAGCTGTTATTATAGAAGTGGCGGCAATGAATTTCCGTCTGAAACGTATGGGAGTAAATGCAGCACAGCAATTTTCAGAGAGATTAATGAATGCAATTGATTCGGGAGAGTAAGAACAGATAAGACGAGGAGTTGAGAAGATGGATCCTGTAAGTGTGCCCTATTTAAGTCGAGTATTTTTTTATTTAGGGCCGTTCCCTATTTATTGGTATGGCGTTCTCATTGGTACAGGTATGATGCTCGGTCTATGGCTTGCTATACGAGAATCTGACAGAAGAGGTTTGCCGAAGGACACTTTTGTTGATTTAGTTCTATTTGCTATTCCTATTGCTATTATTTGCGCACGTGCGTATTATGTCATTTTTGAATGGGACTACTATGGCAGCAACCCTTCTCAAATCTTTAATATTAGACAGGGCGGATTGGCCATTCATGGCGGTTTAATTGGCGGGGTGTTAACAGGGATTATCTTTGCCCGTGTTCGTCATTTATCATTCTGGAAACTAGCGGATATTGCTGCTCCAAGCATTTTGCTAGGACAAGCAATTGGCCGTTGGGGAAACTTTATGAATCAGGAGGCACATGGCGGACCTGTATCGCGTGCCTTTTTAGAAAGCTTACACTTGCCTAATTTTATTATTAATCAAATGTACATTGATGGTGTATACTATCAGCCTACTTTTTTATATGAATCACTTTGGGATTTTGCTGGCGTTATTTTGCTATTGCTACTTAGAAAAGCGAATCTTCGCTATGGCGAGTTGTTCTTCACCTATTTGACTTGGTATTCAATCGGTCGCTTTTATGTGGAAGGACTTCGAACGGATAGCTTAATGCTAGGACCTCTTCGCGTAGCGCAGGTTGTATCGATTGTACTCGTAGTTCTATCCATTCTTTTCGTATTCGTTCGTCGGAAAATGGGCTATGCAAACAAGCGGTATTTAGAAGAGTAAACCTTAGCAGGCTTTGCTTTTTGAATATATGTAATAAAAACAACTCCCTTTCAAAGAGGGAGTTTATCCATCTTTACGGGTAAGTAAATGTAAAGGAGAGAAGCGATGTGAGACGTACGACGCGCTATCCTGTTACAGGAGCAAATTCACTTTGGCATGTGTTTAAAACCGTACCGTTTTGGAAGGTAATGAAAAACTTTATTATTATACAGTTGGCACGATATACGCCGTTTTTAAATATGAAAAACTGGATGTATCGTACATTTTTACGGATGCAGGTAGGAAAACAAACGTCCTTTGCACTAATGGTGATGCTCGATATTATGTTTCCAGAAAAAATTAAAGTGGGACGCAATACGGTGATTGGCTACAATACAACTCTTCTTGCTCATGAATATTTAATTACGGAGTATCGTCTCGGTGATATTGTCATTGGTGATGAAGTGATGATTGGTGCAAATTGTACCATTCTGCCCGGTGTGAAAATTGGAGATGGCGCAATCGTTTCCGCCGGTACGCTCGTTCACAAGGATGTTCCAGCTGGCTACTTTGTTGGCGGAAATCCGATGCAAGTGATTTATACGAAGGATGAGATGAGGAAAAGAATAAACAAAGAACAAACACTTTCTTAAAAAAAATCAGGTATCTTTACACATAATTTTACATAAAATATAGTGTTTTGTTTCTTATACAATCGTTTATACTTAAACTAGAATATATCGGATATAAGTAGATGGAGGATTTATGGGGAAAAAACAAAGAATGGAAGAAGAGAAGGGACAAGTTATTGTGTTGCAACAATCTGCCCAATTTTTGTATGAAAAAGGAATGAAAGCGTATCGGCAACATAATTTACAGGAAGCGATTAAGTATTTAAAGCGTGCTGCACATACAGAGAAAAAGCCGATGATTTTATGCCAGCTGGCTTCAGCTTTATCGGAAGCTGGGCAATATCATGAATCTAATCAATTTTTAAATCAAGTAATTCGTATAGATTCTTCTATGACGGAATGTTATTACTTTCTAGCCAATAACTATGCCTACCTTGGTTTGTTTCATCAGGCAAAGAAATATGCAGAACGCTATTTAAATGAAGAAGAAGATGGTGAATTTGCCGATGATATTCTCGATCTGCTAGATATAATAGCAGATGAGGAAGAGGATGAGGCTGAATTTGAGGATGAGGACGAGCTCATTTTGCTGCAGGACCAAGCAAATCGCTATATTCGAAATGGTCAGCTGGATGAGGCGATTTCTACGCTTGAAACGATGCTGGAAGAGTATCCTGATTTTTGGGCAGCCTATAATAATTTAGCAATTGCTCGTTTTCAGCTAGGTGAAATTGGAGAAGCTATGCGTATTGTAGAAATGGTTCTTGAGAAAAACCCAGGAAATATACATGCGCTTTGTAATGCGTTGATTTTCTTATACAGTATCGGAGAGGAAACGCAAGTGGAACTGCTAGCCAAGCGACTCGAGAATGTATACCCAATTCTAATCGAGCATCGATTTAAGCTTGGTACAACACTTGCAACGATTGGAAAGTTTGAATCTGCCTATCGATGGTTAAAGCATTTGAAAAGACAAGGATATGAAGGAGAATTTAGCTTCTATTATTGGCTTGCTTATTCAGCTTATATGTGTAATGACAAGAGCGTGGCTGAAAAAACGTGGCACTATGTTGTAGAGATGTATCCCGATAAGAAAGGGAAGGAGCCATGGAACTCTATTGATTTAGCCGACGGCAATCAAAATGTTCTTCTGGCTCAACTGAAGCATTCTCTTGAAAGTGCGAAATGTACGGAAGAAAAAATGCTAGCTCTTTATTTAATGAATGAATTAAAAACGAGTGAGAATGAACAAGTATTCTTCGAAGTGATGCAAGCAGCAGAAAAATCCGTTGTTACCGAATGGGCACGCTATTTCTTTATTGTAAATAGTAAAAAAAGCATTCCTCGTGATCTACGAGTCTATGAAAAATGTGCGCAAATTGCAGATGTTCTATACGAATATTCGAAAAAAGATGACACACTTATTGAAGAATGCTTACAGTTCTGGTTTCGGACGTTTTCAGCTATGTTCGAAACGAATGTTTCGTTTGCAAATATATTTGGATGGTCAGCGGCGATTGAATATATCATTCGTATCCGTCAAAAACAAAACATGACGCAAGCAGAGCTTGGGCATATTTATAATGTAAGCATCTCGACGATACGAAAGTACGTAAAAATCATCAATCAAAAATAGAATGCCCGTACGTTCTTACTAGGCAAATTAATAGAAAAAAGCAGGTTCTGTCAGTATAATGAATGTATATTTTGAAGGAGAGCCATGTTAGAAAAGGAGTGAGAAGGGTGTCAGAAGAAAAAATTTATGACGTAGCGATTATTGGAGCGGGACCAGCAGGAATGACAGCAGCCATTTATACGTCTCGTGCGAATATGAGTACATTAATGATTGAACGAGGTATTCCAGGCGGCCAAATGGCAAATACCGAAGCAATTGAAAATTATCCAGGTTATGAAAGCATTCTAGGACCTGATTTATCTACAAAAATGTTTGACCACGCTAAGTTCTTTGGTGCTGAATATGCGTATGGTGATGTTAAGGAAGTAATTGACGGGAAAGAATACAAAACGATTGTTGCCGGTAAGAAAGAATATAAAGCGCGTGCCATCATTATTGCCAGCGGTGCTGAATATAGAAAGATTGGCGTTCCTGGTGAGAAAGAACTAGGCGGACGCGGTGTTTCTTATTGTGCGGTATGTGACGGAGCGTTCTTTAAAGAAAAAGAACTTGTTGTTGTCGGCGGCGGAGACTCAGCGGTTGAAGAAGGCGTGTATTTAACTCGATTTGCGAAGAAGGTTACGATTGTTCATCGCCGTGATAAACTTCGTGCGCAAAAAATTCTACAAGACCGCGCCTTTGAAAATGAAAAAATTTCGTTTATTTGGAATCACACAGTAAAGCAAATCAATGAAAAAGACGGTAAAGTAGGCAGCTTAACATTAGTTGATGTGAATACAGGGGAAGAGCAAGAATTTAATGCTGACGGTGCATTTATTTATGTAGGGATGCTTCCTCTTACTAAGCCATTTGAAAGCTTACAAATTACCAATGAAGTGGGCTATATCGTAACGAACGATCAAATGGAAACGAAGATTCCGGGAATCTTTGCAGCAGGAGACGTTCGTGAAAAAACACTTCGTCAAGTTGTAACTGCTACGGGTGACGGCAGCATTGCTGCACAAGCAGCCCAGCATTATGTGGAAGAACTAGTAGAAGAATTAAAAGCTGTTAAATAAGATGTAATTTTCCTACCGTAATAGGAAGCTGAACTACTAAAATCAAATACAGCAAAAAAGGCATAGGTGTATATCCTATGCCTTTTTATGTAAAGTAATGAGTCGTATTTTTTACAATGCCACAACATCGCCTTCATTGTGACAAACTACTTTTGATAGTATAATAAGGGGAAGATAATCACGAAAGTAGACTTGCTCGTTTTAGTTGAGGTGAAAATCTATGCAAAGAATTACAAACTGTATTTTAGTGAAGGATAATAGGGTTCTTTTATTGCAAAAGCCGCGTCGTGGCTGGTGGGTGGCTCCCGGTGGAAAGATGGAAAGTGGAGAACATATCCGTGAAGCAGTTGTACGCGAGTTTCAAGAAGAAACTGCGATAGAGATAAAAAATCCTACTCTTAAAGGTGTATTTACTTTCGTCATTCAGGAAAACAATCAAACGGTATCTGAGTGGATGATGTTTTCCTTTCTTGCTGCAGAGCATATCGGAAACAACAACCATATATGTGATGAAGGTACGTTAGAATGGCATTCTACGGAAGCGATTGCCTCGTTACCTATGGCAGCAGGAGATCGTCGTATTATAGATTATGTGTTGCATGGTAACGGAATTTTATATGGAACGTTTGTATATACACCGGATTTTGAGTTGATTTCATATCGCCTGGATCCGAGCTAAAGGGGAGACGACTGTGGAAGAGAAGAACAATATAAAAATGGTCATTATCACCGGGATGTCGGGTGCTGGTAAAACAGTGGCATTACAAAGCTTTGAAGATTTAGGTTATTTTTGTGTAGACAACTTACCGCCTGCACTGTTACCTAAGTTTGTAGAGCTTATGTCCGAATCAACAAATAAAATGGATAAAGTAGCACTTGGGATTGATTTACGCGGACGAGAATTTTTCGACCATTTATGGGGAGCCTTAGATGATCTTACGGAACGAACATGGGTGATGCCGCATATCCTATTTTTAGATGCAAAGGATACGACACTTGTTACGCGTTATAAGGAAACGAGACGATCGCACCCATTAGCTCCAAACGATTTGCCATTAAAGGGCATTATGCTAGAACGGGATTTGTTACTAGATATGAAGGCGCGAGCAAATATCGTACTGGATACTACAGACTTGAAGCCGAAGGAATTACGAGAAAAGATTATAGGTTTATTTTCTACGGAAGATGAAACGGGATTTCGTGTAAATGTAACATCCTTTGGATTTAAATATGGTGTGCCAATTGATGCAGATTTAGTCTTTGATGTTCGCTTTTTACCGAATCCATTTTATATTCCTCATATGAAACCTCTTACAGGTTTAGATGAAGAAGTTTCAACTTATGTAATGAAGTTTTCTGAAACACATAAATTTTTAGAAAAGCTTACTGACTTGATTGGATTTATGTTGCCTCACTTTAAGAGAGAGGGAAAAAGCCAGCTTGTCATAGCGATTGGTTGTACAGGCGGACAACATCGCTCTGTAACGATTGCTGAGTATTTAGCAAAGTATTTTGAACAGGATTATAGTACGCATGTGTCTCATCGTGATGTTGATAAAAGAAAGGGACATTAAGGTATGGTAAAAGAGAGAAAACCAAAAATGGTCATTTTTGGAGGGGGAACAGGATTATCCGTCCTCTTGCGGGGGCTAAAAAAATATCCCGTCGACATTACCGCCATTGTGACGGTTGCCGATGATGGAGGAAGCTCAGGCAGGCTGAGAGATGCATTAGAAATTCCACCTCCAGGAGATGTTCGCAACGTTCTCGTTGCGCTTTCCGATGTAGAACCTTTAGTAGAGGCATTGTTCCAGCATCGCTTTACTACCGGAGATGGTTTGTCAGGTCATGCGCTAGGCAATTTATTGCTTGCTGGAATGACATCGATTACAGGGGATTTTTTCCACGCCATTACGGAAATGAGTAAAGTATTAAATGTAAGAGGGCGTGTCCTCCCGGCAGCAAATCAAAGCGTTGTGTTACATGCTGAATATGCAGATGGCACAATTATTTCAGGTGAATCGAAAATTCCTGACTCTGGTGAAAAGATTAAGCGTGTCTTTTTAACACCAGAACAGGTTGAGCCGCTTTCAGAAACATTAAATGAAATTAAAAAAGCCGACCTGCTTGTATTTGGTCCTGGCAGCCTATACACGAGTATATTACCGAATCTTCTTGTTAAGAAAATTGGAAAGGCTGTTCTTGCTGCAAAAGCAAAGAAAATTTACGTATGCAATGTAATGACGCAACCAGGAGAAACAATAGGATATGCTGCATCTGATCACGTTCAGGCACTCCATGATCATCTCGGAACATCTTTTATTAATACTGTTATCTTAAATAACGGGGAAATACCCGATCATTTGTTAATACGATATCAGAAGCGGGAGTCAGAGCCAGTAGCGTGTGATGAAGATAAACTAAAGTCTCTTGGAATTGAAGTCATTCAAGATAAGCTGGTCAAATATAATGATGATGTTATTCGTCATAATACAGCTAAATTAGCATCAATTTTGTATGCGCTATTATAGGATTTTACGGGAGGTGAGAACATGTCATTTGCATCAGAGACGAAGAAAGAACTGACGAATATAGCCATAAAGGACTGTTGTGTTAGGGCAGAATTGTCAGCTCTTATTCGTATGAACGGCTCACTTTCCTTTTCAAATCGTCGTCTTATTATAGATATTCAAACGGAAAATGCGGCAATTGCCAGGCGTATTTATGTGCTATTGAAAAGAAGCTATGAAGTGACGGTAGAGTTGCTCGTTCGAAAGAAAATGCGTTTAAAGAAAAACAATGTGTACATTGTGCGACTCGTGGAAAAGGCGAAAGAAATTCTGGATGACTTGCAAATTATTCAAGGTGATTTTTCACTCGTTCATAATATTTCACATGATCTTATTCGCAAGAAGTGTTGCAAACGCTCTTATTTACGCGGAGCGTTTTTGGCGGGAGGATCGGTGAATAACCCGGAAACTTCCTCCTATCATCTAGAAATATTCTCACTATACGAAGAACACAATGATAGTATATGTGAACTCATGAACGAGTTTGATTTAAATAGCAAAACGCTCGAACGTCGAAAGGGATACATCACCTATTTAAAGGAAGCGGAGAAGATTACAGAATTTCTGAATATTATCGGTGCTCATAATGCCTTGCTTCGCTTTGAGGATATTCGAATTTTACGAGATATGAGAAATTCAGTAAATCGTCTTGTTAATTGTGAAACCGCTAATTTAAACAAAACCATTGGGGCAGCCCTTAGGCAAATCGAGAATATTAAATACATTGATCGGGCCGTGGGACTCGATTCTCTTCCTGACAAGCTGCGCGAAATTGCAGAATTGCGTATTACCTATCAGGATGTTACCTTAAAGGAATTAGGGGAGATGATGTCCGGAGGAACAATAAGTAAATCCGGCATAAATCATCGTTTAAGAAAAATAGATGAACTAGCGGAGAAACTGCGAGCTGGAGAACCAGCACTTAAGAAATAAGGGGGTAAATGAAAGTGGTAAACAAACAAGTAACAGTATCATTAAAGTCTGGATTGCAAGCACGTCCAGCGGCGTTGTTTGTGCAAGAAGCAAATCGATTTCATGCAGATGTTTATGTGGAGAAAGACGGCAAGAAAGTTAATGCGAAAAGCATTATGGGGATTATGAGCTTGGCAGTTGGAGCAAATAGTGAGGTGACCATTACTGCTGATGGTTCTGACGAAGCAGAAGCAGTAGAGGCATTAATAAAATTTGTACAAAAAGAACATTAAAAGCGAACCCGTGGAGGAAATTATTTTTTCTTCGTGGGTTTTTTCGCTTTTAGAAAACATACAAAAGCCCACAAAATCACTTACAATTTTGTGGGCTTTCCGTTTAACGTACTATTTATTTCTTCGCAACGATTTTGTCAATCAAACCGTATTCTAGTGCTCTTTCTGCTGTCATGAAATTATCACGCTCTGTATCACGTTGGATAACTTCTAAAGGTTGACCTGTGCGTTCTGCTAAAATGCCATTCAATTTATCACGTAAGAAAAGAATCCGTTTTGCAGCAATTTCAATTTCTGTTGCTTGACCTTGCGCACCACCAAGCGGTTGGTGAATCATAACTTCACTGTTAGGAAGTGCAAAGCGTTTGCCTTTTTCTCCTGCAGCTAATAAAAATGCACCCATAGATGCTGCCATACCGATACAAATGGTTGAAACAGGAGCTTTAATAAATTGCATCGTATCATAAATAGCCATACCAGCTGTAATGGAACCACCAGGGCTGTTAATGTATAAATGGATATCCTTTTCAGAATCCTGTGCTTCTAAGAACAAAAGCTGTGCTACAATTGAGTTTGAAACATTATCATCAATGGCACTACCAAGCATGATGATACGGTCTTTTAAAAGACGAGAGTAAATGTCATACGCGCGTTCTCCGCGGTTTGTTTGTTCAATAACTGTAGGAATTAAATTCATTCGTATTCCTCCTTTAATAGAAAAAATCTTTCATCCTTATGATACAATTATGGTCAAAAAAGGTCAAACGAAACCACTTAGAATTTAACCTTTTATAAAATATGTATCCATGTACTTGTATTCGCTACTTGGGACGGTATCCCTTCTTTTCTACTATTCATCATCATAACCGAATGAACTGATTTTAAACATTGCATTTTTGTCAAAAAGTCTTTATAATATCGTTATGACCATTTGCGCTCGTAGCTCAGTTGGATAGAGCGGTGGTTTCCGGTACCACGTCTGTCGGGGGTTCGAATCCCTTCGAGCGCGTTCAAAAAAACTCAACCTATCGTAGGTTGAGTTTTTTTATTTTAAGTAAGAGAGACTTCTACGGTCAATTTCAAGCTGGAACGGTTTTATTTGTAACCACCGCCTAGCGGCCATACATATAATGTAAGAAGATTTCAATCATTTTTGTGCGATTTTTTTGACAATTTATTGTACAATATATGGTAAGCTTTGTTATGAAGTGTATTTCCCTTTTTAAAAATTTGCCGTTCATTACATTGTAAGGGAGAGATGAGCTTGAATCTGGTCCTTTCGCAGGAACAATCATTGCGGTTCGTGATGACCCAGGAATTACGCCAGTCCATTACGATGCTCCAATACAATGCGCAAGAGCTAACAGAATTTCTGTACGAGCAGATACTAGAAAACCCATTGGTTGATCTTAGCAGCTTTCATCAGAGAAAAGAAAAACGTGTCGTGGATAACCAAATGGATATATATAGTGCGCGTCCTGTTACCCTTTTGCAACATTTACGGAGTCAATTAAGTGAGATGGCCGTGCCGAGTTATTTGCGGAAAGTAGTTGTATGTCTGATTGATAGCTTGAATGAAAGCGGATATCTAGAAGAGACTGAGGAAGAGCTTGCTGCTTTATTACAAGTATCACATGCTGAAGTAGAACAAAGTATCGAAATTTTACAAATGCTGGAACCTGCAGGGGTTGGAGCACGTTCCCTTCAGGAATGTCTTGGTTTACAATTAAAGCGTTTACAAAACCGAAATACGTTAGCGGAGCAGCTTGTTTTTCATTATTTTCAAGAGGTAGCAAGAAGGGATTGGAGACGTCTTTCGCAGGAACTACATGTGAAAATGTCAGAGCTCCAAGCGGCGGTGGATACCATATTGTCCTTGCAGCCGAAGCCAGGTCTAGCCTATAGTCAAGAACTGCCACAGTATATCATTCCTGATATACGAGTTGAAAAGGTGAAGGATACGTATGTAGTAGAATTGCAACAATCTTACATTCCAAAGGTGAAAATTCATTCTGACTATCGAGATCTTTTAGCGAAAAGTACAGAACGAGATGTTACGACCTATTTATCAGACAAATATCAACATGTGAATTGGATTCTACGAAGCTTAGAGCAGCGAGATCGTACGCTGCTGCAAGTTATGGAAGCTATTGTTCGTAGACAGGAGGATTTTTTTCAAAAGGGTCCATCCTATATTAAGCCGCTTTCATTAAAAGAAATTGCGAATGAATTACACATTCATGAATCAACCGTTAGTCGTGCTACAAGGCATAAATATGTAGCGACACCTTATGGAGTTGTTGAAATGAAATCGTTTTTTAGTTATGCTATCCATTCGGCTGCGGAAGAGATTTCGACGAAACGAGTGAAAGAACTAGTAAAGGGTTTTATTGAAACTGAAAATAAGAGGAAGCCTTACTCGGATCAGAAGCTTGCAGGGCTATTAGAATCATCGTATGGCATTTCTCTCTCGAGAAGAACAGTGGCAAAATACCGTGAACAATGTAACATTCCTTGTGCTGCCCACCGCAAGCAGATTGGATCGTGATTATCGATGAAACTTGTATTGTATGGAAAAAGAAATTGTGGTCTATGTGAAGAAGCAAAATTCATATTAAATCAATTGAAATATGCATACAAATTTGAATACGAGGAAATAGATATATACGAGGACGAAAGCTTGATTGAGCGCTATGGAATGATGATCCCGGTTATAGAAATGAACGGTGAAATAGTAGAATATGGAGAGATTCACAAATGTGTCATAAGTAAGCGCTTAACCAAAGAGTTGCGGGTTGAATAAGAGAAAAGCCCCTGTTATAATAATAACCGTAGCAGGGATATTTTTTTAGAACATGTGGGACACAATATGTCACCACGGGACGTATAGTGCCCAACTCAATGAACGATGTAAGTGAGGAGAAAAGCAATGCGTTCATGGATTGAATACGCAAACAAATTATTACCTGATCTGCTACCTGTTATGCAAACTAGAATGAAAATTTTGCAGTACATACGGCTTTCACAGCCGATTGGCCGCAGAAACTTATCAGCTAGTTTACACATGACAGAACGAGTTTTACGAAGTGAAGTTCAAGTGTTAAAAACACAAAACCTGATTCACGTTACATCTTCAGGTATGTCTGTTACAGACGAAGGTGAATCCCTTGTGCTAGCCCTTGAAGATTTTATTCGCGAAATATCCGGCTTGAAAGTGTTGGAAGAAAAGCTTAAAGAAAAGCTTGGTTTACAGGATGTTTTCGTGGTTGCTGGCGACAGCGACGAATCGAAGTGGGTGAAACAAGAAATGGGACGTGCAACTGTTTCTTGCATAAGGAAGCGTCTGGAAGCACACAATATTGTTGCTGTGACTGGTGGAACAACGCTTGCATCTGTAGCTGAAATGATGGACATTGACCTTAAAAGCTTAGACATTTTGTTTGTACCTGCACGTGGAGGTATCGGAGAAAGTGTTGAAAACGAGGCCAATACAATCTGTGCCAAGATGGCAAAGAACACGAACAGCAGCTATCGTCTACTGTATGTCCCAGATCATGTTGGTATTGAGGTATACTCATCCATTATGTCAGAGCCATCTGTGAAATCGATTTTAGAATTGATTCATTCTTCGTCGATTGTGGTTCATGGGATTGGTGATGCATTTACGATGGCACACAGACGTAAAACACCTGAAGCAAACTGGAACAAAATTGAAGATGGCAAGGCTGTTGGAGAAGCATTTGGGTATTATTTCAACGAGCAAGGCGAAGTGATTCACAAAGTATTAACGGTCGGCATGCAGCTAGAGGATTTAGAACATATTCCTCATGTCATTGCAGTTGCTGGCGGTACTTCAAAGGCGAAAGCAATTCAGGCAGTTATCAGGCAAGGGCACACTTCACTGCTTGTGACAGATGAAGGTGCAGCAAAAGAGTTACTAAGGGGAAACCCTTAATATAATATTTATTCATTTTCTTGAGGAGGAATATCAAATGGTTAAAGTTGGTATTAATGGATTTGGACGTATTGGTCGTAATGTATTCCGCGCGGCTCTAAATAATGCAAATGTAGAAATTGTAGCAATTAACGATTTAACAAACGCTGCAACATTAGCACATCTTTTACAATATGATTCAGTACATGGTTCATTAAAAGCTGAAGTTTCTGTAAACGGCGACAGCATTGTTGTTAACGGTAAAGAAATTAAGGTTATTGCTGAACGTGACCCAGCTCAACTTCCTTGGAGCGATTACGGTGTAGAAGTAGTTGTTGAATCTACTGGCCGTTTCACGAAAAAAGAAGATGCTGAAAAACACTTAGGCGGATCTGTTAAGAAAGTAGTTATCTCAGCTCCTGCTAGTGGCGAAGATATTACGATCGTAATGGGCGTTAACCAAGACAAATACGATGCAGCTAGCCACAATGTTCTTTCAAACGCTTCTTGTACTACAAACTGCTTAGCACCATTTGCTAAAGTATTAAACGAAAAATTCGGTATCAAACGCGGTATGATGACTACTATTCACTCATACACAAATGACCAACAAATTCTAGACTTACCACATAAAGATTTACGTCGTGCACGTGCAGCTGCAATGAGCATGATCCCTACAACAACTGGTGCTGCTAAAGCCGTTGCTCTTGTATTACCTGAACTTAAAGGTAAATTAAACGGTGGTGCTGTACGTGTTCCAACTCCAAACGTATCACTTGTTGACCTAGTTGCTGAACTTGACAAATCTGTAACAGTTGAAGAATTAAATGCAGCATTCAAAGAAGCAGCTGAAGGCGAATTAAAAGGAATCCTTGGATACAGCGAACAACCACTTGTATCAATTGACTACAATGGTTGCACAAACTCTTCTACAATCGATGCACTTAGCACAATGGTTATGGAAGGTAACATGGTAAAAGTACTTTCTTGGTACGATAACGAAACTGGTTACTCTAACCGTGTAGTTGACCTAGTTGCTTATATCGCTTCTAAAGGTCTTTAATTCTTAGCCAATCATATATGACTTCTTAGGGAAGAGAGGGACTGTTCCCTCTCTTTTCTTTATTTTCAATCTGGCTTACATGGAAAAGAGCGACCGTGTTTGCTTTATGTTCATGCTTTTCTAAACAAAACCCCTTCGTATTATTCAACTTTATAGAAAATTGTGATAAGCTGATGAATGGGTTTTGTAAGTCCTATTAAAGATGGAGGAAATCCAAATGAACAAAAAATCAATTCGTGATGTAGATGTAAAGGGCAAACGTGTATTTTGTCGTGTTGACTTTAACGTACCTATGAAAGACGGTCAAATTACTGACGAAACTCGTATTCGCGCTGCGCTTCCTACTATTCAGTTCTTAGTAGAAAAAGGTGCGAAAGTGATTCTTGCAAGCCATCTTGGTCGTCCAAAAGGTCAAGTGGTAGAAGAAATGCGTTTAACACCAGTTGCAAAGCGTTTAAGCGAGCTTCTTGGAAAAGAAGTGAAAAAGACTGACGAAGCGTTTGGACCTGAAGTACAAGCTGTTGTAAACGGCATGCAAGAAGGCGATATTCTTCTTCTTGAAAACGTACGTTTTTATCCTGGAGAAGAAAAGAACGATCTTACGCTTGCAAAAGAATTTGCAGCATTAGCTGACTTATTTGTAAACGATGCATTCGGTGCTGCTCACCGTGCACACGCTTCTACAGCTGGAATTGCAGAATTTTTACCTGCCGTATCTGGACTTCTAATGGAAAAAGAACTAGAAGTGTTAGGAAAAGCATTATCAAATCCAGAACGTCCTTTCACAGCAATCATTGGTGGAGCAAAAGTAAAAGACAAAATTGGTGTAATCCGCAACTTGCTTGACATGGTAGACAATTTAATTATTGGCGGCGGATTAGCTTATACTTTCGTAAAAGCACAAGGACATGAAATCGGAAAATCTCTTTGTGAAAACGATAAATTAGATCTTGCAAAAGAATTTATGCAATTGGCTAAAGAAAAAGGAGTTAACTTCTATATGCCAGTTGACGCTGTTATTGCTGATGAGTTTGGTGAAAATCCAAATACAGATGTAGTAGACATCGATGCAATTCCAAGTGAATGGCAAGCATTAGATATCGGTCCAAAAACAGAAAAGATTTATGCTGATGTTATCAAAAACAGCAAATTAGTAATTTGGAATGGACCTATGGGTGTATTCGAATTTGATAAATTTGCAAATGGTACAAAAGCAGTAGGTGTAGCTTTAGCTGAATCTAAAGATGTATATTCTGTAATTGGCGGCGGTGACTCTGCAGCAGCAGTAGAAAAATTCGGTTTAGCTGACAAAATGAGCCACATCTCTACAGGCGGCGGCGCATCTCTTGAATTCATGGAAGGAAAAGAACTTCCAGGCGTTGTTTGTTTAAACGATAAGTAATCAAAAGGATGGTGCATCTCATGCGTAAACCAATTATCGCTGGTAACTGGAAAATGAACAAAACATTATCTGAAGCAGTGAGCTTTGCCGAAGAAGTAAAAGGACAAATCCCTTCTTCAACATTAGTAGACTCTGTTGTATGCTCACCAGCTCTATTTTTAGAACGCCTAGTTGCAACTGCAGCAGGTACGGAATTAAAAGTAGGCGCTCAAAACATGCATTTTGAAGAAAGCGGTGCGTTCACAGGCGAAATTAGCCCAGTTGCATTGCAAGATTTAAAAGTAAATTATGTTATCCTTGGTCACTCAGAGCGTCGTGAAATGTTTGCAGAAACAGACGAAACAGTGAACAAGAAAACGAAAGCAGCGTTTGCTCATGGTTTAACTCCAATCGTATGTTGCGGAGAAACGCTAGAACAACGCGAAAGCGGCAAGACATTTGATCTTGTAGGAGATCAAGTGAAGAAAGCATTAGAAGGCTTAACAGAAGAACAACTTAAGGCTACTGTTATTGCTTATGAACCAATCTGGGCAATCGGTACTGGAAAATCTTCTTCGAAAGAAGATGCAAACGAAGTATGTGCTCATATCCGCAGTGTTGTTGCAGCTACATTCTCTACAGATGTTGCTGAAGCAATCCGTATCCAATACGGCGGCAGCGTGAAGCCAGGTAACATCAAAGAATATATGGCGCAACCAGATATTGACGGAGCATTAGTTGGCGGCGCAAGCTTAGATCCAGCTTCGTTCTTGCAACTATTGGAGGCTGTAAAATAATGACTAGAAAACCAACTGCATTAATTATTATGGATGGTTTTGGTTTACGTGAAGAAACATATGGTAATGCTGTTGCACAAGCAAAAAAACCAAACTTTGACCGCTTATGGGCGAAGTATCCACATACAACGCTAACAGCATGTGGAGAAGCAGTAGGTCTTCCAGAAGGCCAAATGGGTAACTCTGAAGTAGGCCACTTAAACATCGGTGCAGGCCGCATTGTTTATCAAAGCTTAACACGTGTGAACGTTGCTATTCGTGAAGGTGAATTTGAAAGAAATGAAACCTTCCTAAATGCAATTAAAAACGTGAAAGAAAAAGGTACAAGTCTTCATTTGTTCGGACTTCTATCTGATGGTGGTGTACATAGCCACATCAATCATATGTTTGCGCTAATCCGCTTAGCTGCAAAGGAAGGCGTAAAGAATGTATACGTCCATGCGTTCCTTGATGGACGTGATGTTGGTCCGCAAACAGCAAAAGGTTATATTGATGCAACATATGATGTATTCAAAGAAACAGGAGTAGGACAATTTGCTACTGTTTCTGGACGTTACTACAGCATGGACCGTGATAAGAGATGGGACCGCGTTGAAAAATGCTACCGTGCAATGGTATACGGAGAAGGCCCATCTTACAAAGATCCATACGAATGTGTAAAGGATTCTTACGAAAACGGCATCTATGATGAATTCGTATTACCTTCTGTTATGACGAAGGAAGACGGTTCACCAGTTGCGACGATTTCAAATGATGACTCAATCATCTTCTATAACTTCCGTCCTGACCGTGCCATTCAAATTTCTCGTGTATTCACGAACGAAGATTTCCGTGAATTCGATCGTGGTGAAAAAGTACCACACATTCCAGAATTCGTGTGTATGACGAAATTTAGTGAAACAGTTGGCGGGTATGTTGCATTTAAGCCAACAAACTTAGATAATACATTAGGGGAAGTTGTTTCTCAAGCCGGATTAAAACAGCTTCGCATTGCGGAAACAGAAAAGTATCCACATGTTACCTTCTTCTTTAGCGGAGGTCGTGAGGCAGAATTTCCTGGAGAGGACCGTATCCTTATCAATTCTCCGAAAGTCGCTACATACGACTTAAAACCGGAAATGAGCATCTACGAAGTAACAGATGCACTTGTTAAGGACATCGAGGCAGAAAATCACGATGTGATCATCTTGAACTTCGCAAACTGTGATATGGTAGGTCACTCCGGAATGATGGAACCTACGATCAAGGCAGTAGAAGCAACAGATGAATGCGTAGGTAAAGTTGTTGATGCCCTTCTTGCTAAGGGTGGTACTGCTCTTATTACGGCAGACCATGGTAATGCCGATGTAGAGTTAACTCCTGAAGGCAAGCCAATGACAGCTCATACAACAAACCCTGTTCCTTTCATCGTAACAGATGAATCTGTGAAGCTTCGCGATGGCGGAATTTTAGGTGATATTGCACCAACTATTCTGACTGTTTTAGGTGTAGAACAACCAAAAGAAATGACAGGTAAATCAATTATCGTAAAATAATTTTTTAATTAAAAGGAGAGATTTTTTATGCCAACAATCGTTGATGTTTATGCTCGTGAAGTACTTGATTCCCGCGGTAATCCAACTGTAGAAGTAGAAGTTTACACTGAATCTGGTTCATTTGGCCGTGCTTTAGTACCAAGTGGTGCATCTACTGGTGAATACGAAGCAGTAGAACTTCGTGACGGTGACAAATCTCGTTATGGCGGTAAAGGTGTAATCAAAGCTGTAAATAATGTAAATGAATTAATCGCTCCTGAAGTTGTAGGTCTTGACGTAACTGACCAAGCTTTAATCGACCGCGTTATGATCGAATTAGACGGAACTGAAAACAAAGGTAAATTAGGCGCTAACGCAATCCTTGGCGTATCTATGGCAGTAGCTATCGCAGCAGCTGACTATGTAGGTCTTCCATTGTACCGTTACTTTGGTGGATTCAACGCAAAACAACTTCCAACTCCAATGATGAACATCATCAACGGTGGATCTCACGCTGACAACAACGTTGACTTCCAAGAATTCATGATCCTACCAGTTGGAGCTCCAACATTCAAAGAAGCATTACGTATGGGCGCAGAAGTATTCCATACACTTGCTAAAGTACTTAAAGGCAAAGGCTTAAACACAGCAGTTGGTGACGAAGGTGGTTTCGCTCCTAACCTTGGATCTAACCGTGAAGCACTTGAAGTAATCGTAGAAGCAATCGAAAAAGCTGGCTATGTACCTGGTAAAGACGTATTCTTAGGAATGGACGTTGCATCTTCTGAATTCTACAACAGAGAAACAGGCAAATACGATCTAGCTGGCGAAGGCCGCACAGGTTTAACTTCTGAAGAAATGGTAACATTCTTCGAAGGACTAGTAGCAGAATTCCCAATCCTTTCAATCGAAGACGGCTTAGACGAAAACGACTGGGAAGGTCACAAATTATTAACAGAACGCCTAGGCAAGAAAGTTCAACTTGTTGGTGACGACTTATTCGTTACAAACACGAAGAAGCTTGCACAAGGTATCGAACAAGGCGTTGGTAACTCAATCCTTATCAAAGTTAACCAAATCGGTACACTTACAGAAACATTCGAAGCAATCGAAATGGCAAAACGCGCTGGCTACACTGCAGTTGTATCTCACCGCTCTGGTGAAACAGAAGATGCTACAATCGCTGACATCGCTGTTGCAACAAACGCTGGCCAAATCAAAACAGGTTCACTTAGCCGTACAGACCGTATCGCTAAATACAACCAATTACTTCGCATCGAAGACGAACTTGGTGACATCGCAGTATACGGTGGTTTAAAATCTTTCTATAACTTAAAGAAATAATAACTGCAGAAACCTTGTAGATAAAAACCTCCTATCATGTGCGCACATGATAGGGGGTTTTTTGTGTAATAAAACTGGAGCCATTTCATTTATTATCGAAACGCCAAGGTTTATTATCGAAATTCAAAATTTATTATCGAAACTAGCGTGTTTATTATCGAAATCGATTATTTGGCAAGCAGAATGATCGTGGCATCGAGGATCCGAGGAAAGATTCATCTACAAAGGTGAGTCTTTTTTTATAGGCTATGTAAGCACATTGTTGTTTTTACAGCTATGCCTGATTTGAGCGGAATGTGCGAGAGAAACAGGTTACAGGCGCATAGCCTCACCGCGAAAAAGCGAAATCAGACAGACAATTTTAATATATCCAGTATCAAAGATGTATGCTTGGTTGCTAGAATGAGTCTTATCAAGATTCATACTTTTTCAATAGGATTTTGACCAGAAAGGAACGAATACATATAAAAAATGAGCAAAAGGGGCTAACAATCCATGGATAAACAAACGCAAACTACTTCTACATCACCTATTAAAACGATATTTGATAACATTTTTAAACAAAAGGATGTCTCTTTAGTATACGGTGACCCGATTGTTTTAGAGAACAAACGCATTCTCCCTGTTGCAAAAGTTAGGAATTTTGGGGGCGGAGGCGGAGGTGGACGGCTTTCAAAAGAAGAAACTTCGCCTATTATACAAGGAGAGGGTGGAGGCGGCAGTGGACTTGTATCTGTAACGCCATTAGGGGTTTATGAAATTACAGAAGATGAAACAACATTCAAGCCGGTAGTAGACATAAAGTTTATCCTCGTTCTTTTATCTATGTTAACATTTGGTCTTGTGTGGATTTTTAAGAAATTACGGTGAGAAGAATTCTGCACCTCGTACAGACCGTATTGTAAAATACAACCAATTACCTCCTATCATGTGCGCACATGATAGGAGGTTTTTTCTATATGCCCTGAATCCTGAATTTGTTATAATTAGATATTAAAATTAAAAAGGGGTTATTTTTATTAGGACATCATGGATTCAACAAAATACATCGTCTACCTTACATAAAGTCGCAGTTAGCGTTTTTGGCGTTTCTGCATTTCTATCCTTTTATTCTATGATTTTTCCGGTGATCGGATTGGTAGTATTCTTTTGCTTTACTGCATTACCTAGGTTATGGAGAATGTTACTATTCTTAGCTATCACCGCTGCTATTGTAACCATCCTGCCTTTCTTGGCTCCTGTAGCAGTTATTTTGATGATCGTCTTTTTCTTTATGCGATTAAACTATATTTTTCAAAATTGGAAGGCTATCATTGGCGGAATTCTTGTATACGGTTCATTTTTCTGGATGATTTCTAACGCCTCCCATGTCTACCTTAATTTTTTGCAGGCACTAATTGCCTGTGGGTTAGGATCTGTTTTCCTTCATTTTTATATGAAAGTTCTTTACAATCATGGATATAGCGCAAGTCAGGCATTGGAAATTATGGGCGCAGTGCCAGTTGTACTACTAGCGTTACTTTTACCTTTCTTAAAGATGTTTGATTTCGCCGACCTTACTCTGTTTCATGGTCACTTTTCTGATGGCACTACACATGTAACGGGAGCACAAACAGAAGTACCTGCAGCGGGAGTTCATCATGTAAACTCTTATATGAGAACCGCCCCGGATGGAATCGTTGAAAACAATTTATCCTACCATGGCCCAGGTAAAATTCCGAATACACCCACCGTTCATGTGGATTCATATGTAAGTACAAATCCGGATGGAATCGTTGAAAATAACTTATCTTATCATGGCTCTAGCCATACAGCTGAATCGAGTGACAGCTTGACTGTATCCCCCGATGCTCACCCTAGTGGAAGTGACGTACATATAGGAACGGGTGTTATTGTTAATGAGAAGGAAAATGGGAATAAAAGGGTGTAAATGAATAAAAAGAACACGAATTCTAACGGATTACGTGTTTTTTTTATACGTGCAAAATGTGTAATGTAAGTTCATAGACGGATGATCATTTATTTTTTAAAGCTCGTAAATCCTACTTTTATTATCTCCCGTAAAGGAGAGATTCATAGAAAGAAGCAACCGTTTTGTGGTAGCCGAAGAGGGTAATTGTAAAAATTGTCTTGCTTGGCGATTTGTAATGGTAGACCCAATAAGAAGTTTGTAGTCGGTAAGTGCGTTGACATGAGCTTCTTTCCAGCTGTTTTTACATCCGGGACAAAACCATGCTCCATGAATTTTTGTTAAGGGATTGAATTGACAGGAGGGGCAGAAAACGCCGATAATCAGTTCGTTTGGGGATATTTGATATCTATCTAAAATTGAGGTATCAGCTTCCGTATGGTGTTTCTTCAGTAGGCGAACAACTTTTTTTAATTCTCTTTCTGAAAGAGTAGGTTCTTGTATTTTTTGCTCCATTTGCTTGATTGTTACGGGGAGTACATCTCGGTGAATAAGTTTTTGAGAAAGATTACGGTATTTAGATGAAGTTCGAATAATAGTTTGCGGATTACTAATTACCACTAGTGAAAAGATTGGAACGTTTTTTAGTTTTTCTCCAATCCAGTTCTTCAGTTGATGTTCTTGGCGCTGGATTTGGAGAATTGGATTTGGAAAAGCGGTCTCCTCGCCATCTTTAGTACGAATCATTTGTTGGAATAAAGGATCGAAGTATAAGGTACCAGCAATATTTTTTACTTCGATAATAAGAACAAATTTAGAAGATACCAACAATGTGTCCATTTGAAAAAAATGTGCTTGATCCTGTAGTCGAAGATCATGAAAAATAAAATAGTTGTTCTGATCAAGAAAGCTTAGCTGATAATCAATTGCACATTCCCCGTTATAGCCGGATTGTCGTTTTTTGAGTTCTTCAGTTAAAACTGGAATCTTCGGATGATGGAGAGGGGGTCTTCGAAGTAAAGCTTGTAATTGTAATAGAATAAGAGGAACTTCTCGTTTTTTAACGATCATTTCATCACTCCACAATTTGATTTATAAAAGGAATTCTTCATTAGTATGACAAATCTTTCTAAAAATGTATACTAAAAGTAGTATATTGACGAAAATTAAAATTTATCGACGAAACAAACTGTTTTATCGACGAAAATTAAAATTTATCAACGAAAATCACGTGTTTATCGACGAAAATGGGGTGTTTATCGATTTTTCGACAAAAGTACAACTGCATCATATAAAGAATCCTGTTCAAAAAAGGAGAGACAACCAATGGTAATACTTTACCTAGCAAGACATGGGGAAACACTATGGAATACACAACAAATCATGCAAGGTTGGAGTAATTCAGAGTTAACGGAAAGTGGCATTCGCCATGCTATTTCATTAGGAAATAGATTAAAAGACGTACCATTTCAAGCTGTGTACGCAAGTCCAAGTAAAAGAGCGGTACATACAGCTGAGTTAATTATGCAAAATAGAAATACACCTTCTATTATAGTGAATGACAATCTTAGAGAGTTAAAACTAGGAGAGTGGGAAGGGAAGACGCAATCTTATGTTGAAGAACATTATCCGACAGAGTACCATGATTTTTGGTATGCACCAGCTCGTTTTACTGTAGTAGGTGGAGAGAGCTTTACTGATTTTCAAAAAAGAGTGTTCCTCTTTTTAAAGCAAATGGAACAGCAAGAGGGGAATGTACTGGTTGTCACGCATACGGTTGTTATTAAATATTTATTAGCTTATTTTAAAGATATCCCGCTTGAAAAATTGTGGGATCCCCCTTATATACATGATACGAGTCTTACTGTTATAGAACGAAATGGAGAGATGAATCAAGTTATGTTAGAAGGAGATCATTCACATCGCTAACGCAGTATGACTACTTGTGACAAACCCTTCTTTGTGTTACAGTTAAGCTAACTTATTGTGTCTATATATAGGAGGTTTATCGCGTGCATACGTTTTTATCAATCTTATTGGTCATCGTATCCGTAGTGTTAATTGTACTTGTTCTGCTTCAATCTTCTAATAGTTCAGGGCTTTCAGGTGCGATTTCAGGCGGTGCAGAGCAATTATTTGGCAAGCAAAAAGCGCGTGGTATCGAAGCGGTGCTGCAACGCATAACGGTTGTATTTTCGGTATTATTTTTTGTATTAGCAGTAGCAGTGGCTTATTTTAAATTTTAAGATAAGCTACTTATCTTAAATCTTTGCTCGTGGAAAGGATTCATCTAATAAGATGGGTCTTTTTTTATTGTACGGATGTAACCTACAGTGTGTATCAAAGCGGACTATGATACACTAGAAGTAGCTAAAATGCGTCATTTTTTTAATAGAGAAAGAGGACAACGATTATGAAAATAAAGGCTCCCCAACCGTTCACGTTTGAAGGCGGCGAACGGGCCGTATTAATGCTACATGGGTTTACTGGACATTCCGGCGATGTACGTATGCTCGGAAGATATTTAGAGCAGCGAGGCTATACGTGTCATGCCCCTATTTATAAGGGACATGGTGCAGGACCCGAGCAGCTTGTACATACAGGACCAGAGGATTGGTGGAAGGATGTTAGGCAGGCCTACCAATTTCTAAAAGAGATGGGTCACGAAAAGATTGCAGTAGTCGGGCTATCATTAGGTGGTGTATTCTCGTTAAAGCTTGCTTACTCCGTTCCTGTAATTGGGGTCGTTCCGATGTGTGCTCCGATGACGATTAAAAGTGAGGAAGTAATGTATAAGGGTGTGCTAGCGTACGCAAGGGAGTATAAACGCCGTGAAGGAAAAGCGCCGCACCAGATTGAAAAAGAAATGCTAGCATTTCAAGAAACACCGATGAGTACATTAAGAGCGTTGCAGCAGTTAATTCGTGATGTGCGAAATAACGTGGATATGATCTACGCGCCAACATTCGTGGTACAAGCTCGTCATGATGAAATGATTAATCCGGAAAGTGCGACGATTATTTATAATGAAGTCGAATCGAATGTAAAACAAATTAAGTGGTATGAAGAATCCTCACACGTCATTACAATGGACAAACAAAAGAACGAGCTTCACGAGGATGTGTACCAGTTTTTAGAACGGCTTGACTGGTAAAAGCAAAGGGCCTTGCCGAGTTTCTTATACATATTGTGAAAATTGGTCAAAATAGATACTAGCTACCTCGAAAGGGAGGGATTTTTATGGAAGAAACGATTCAGAAACTACTTGTTTTTATGAAGGAAGATGCCTATAAGCCACTTACGGTACAGGAGCTGGAATTGGCATTTGGAATAGAGAGTGCAGCAGATTTTAAAGAATTTATAAAGGCACTTGTTACGATGGAAGAGAGAGGTCTCGTCGTTCGTACACGCAGCAATCGCTTCGGATTACCGGAAAAAATGAATTTGGTGCGTGGTAAGGTGATTGGACATGCACGTGGCTTTGCCTTTGTACAGCAAGAAGAAAAAGGGCTGGACGATATCTTTATTCCGCCAAATGAATTAAATAGTGCTATGCACGGTGATGTCGTGCTCGTTCGTGTGAGCACCGAGCATGGCGGCAACCGGAAAGAAGGAACAGTTGTCCGCATTCTAGAGCGGGGAATTACAGATGTAGTAGGTACATATACAGAATCGAAAAATTTCGGTTTTGTAATTCCGGATGATAAGCGGATTGGCAGTGATATCTTTATTCCTAAGGCAGCGTCAATGGGAGCTGTTGATGGACATAAGGTTGTTGTTCATATTATAAGCTATCCGCAGCACAAAAATAGTGCCGAAGGGGAAATCATTCAAATACTTGGTCACAAAAATGATCCAGGTGTTGATATTTTGTCCGTTATCCATAAGCACGGGTTGCCGCAAGAATTCCCTCCTGAAGTAATGGAACATGCAAACAGTGTACCAGATACGATTAGTGACGAAGATCGTAAGAATCGCCGAGATTTACGCGATGAAATGATTGTTACAATTGATGGTGCAGATGCAAAGGACTTAGATGATGCTGTAACAGTTACAAAGCTAGACAATGGAAATTATAAGCTTGGGGTTCATATTGCTGATGTTAGCTATTATGTAACAGAAGGTTCACCAATTGACAAAGAAGCCGCAGATCGTGCTACAAGTGTGTACCTTGTTGACCGTGTGATTCCAATGATTCCGCATCGTCTGTCGAACGGAATATGCTCGCTCAATCCGAAGGTAGATCGTCTTACTTTATCCTGTGAAATGGAAATTACGGATAGCGGGGAAGTAGTAAGTCATGAAATTTTCCAAAGTGTCATTAAAACGACGGAACGTATGACGTACTTTGATGTGAACCGCATCCTAGAGGATCATGATGAAGAGCTCATCACTCGCTATGAGCCGCTCGTACCGATGTTTCAGGATATGGCCAAGCTTGCAGAAATTCTTCGTGAAAAACGGATGAGACGTGGTGCCATTGACTTTGATTTTAAAGAAGCAAAGGTGCTCGTTGACGAAGAAGGACATCCGACAGACATTGTACTTCGCGAACGTTCCACGGCGGAAAAGCTAATTGAAGAATTTATGCTAGCAGCAAATGAAACCGTTGCTGAGCACTTTTTTTGGCTGAACGTACCGTTTATGTATCGTGTGCACGAAGATCCGAAAGAAGACAAACTCGAACGTTTTTTCCAATTCATTACAAACTTCGGTTACGCAGTAAAAGGAAAAGCAAACGATATTCATCCTAGAGCGCTTCAGCAAATATTAGAACTAGTAAAAGGTCAGCCAGAAGAAATGGTCATCTCAACTGTTATGCTTCGAAGCATGAAGCAAGCGCGCTATGATGAAAACAGTCTCGGTCACTTTGGTCTATCGACCGAGTATTATACACACTTTACATCACCAATTCGGCGTTATCCAGATACGATCGTACATCGTCTCATCCGGACGTATTTAATTAATGGGAAGATGGACAAGGCTACACTAGAGGATTGGCGAGAAAAACTGCCGAATATTGCAGAGCACTCCTCCAATATGGAGCGCCGCGCTGTTGAAGCAGAGCGAGAAACAGACGATCTTAAGAAAGCCGAATATATGCTTGATAAAATCGGAGAAGTATACGATGGTATCATTAACTCCGTTACCAATTTCGGTCTATTCGTAGAGCTTCCGAATACAGTAGAAGGTCTCGTTCATGTCAGCTATCTAACTGATGATTACTATCGTTATGATGAGCAGCACATGGCCATGATTGGAGAACGTACCGGACATGTATTCCGTATTGGCGATGAAATAACCGTTCGCGTTGTAAATGTAAATAAAGACGAACGCTCCGTTGACTTTGAAGTTGTCGGAATGAAAGGCAGCCGCAAGCGTGAATTCAAACCACGTCCAGTAGTCGTTGAGTCTGGAGGCGGAAGACGCAAGAAGAAAAATGACAATGGATCAAATCATAAAGACCACGGCCATAGCCATCGTAAAGAAGGAAAAAATAAGAAGAAGAAAGCCTTTTATGAAGGCGTCCCAGGCGTGAAACGAAAAAAGAAGAAAAAATAAAGAGGAAAGAAAAAAACGGAGGATCTCATCCTCCGTTTTTTTCTATGAATGCTGCAATCCAAGCAAATAAGTTCGTAGTAGTCGATCGAGACTTTCATCATGATCTAAAGATAAGCCAAATCCGCCTACTCGTTCAAGTGAAGCAAATCCATGAAGTAGACTTCGGACTCCTCTTATAATGTGATAGGCATCTTCAGTTGTAAGATTGTATTCTTCAAGGACTCGAAGTAATAATTGGATAATCGTATCACCTGCTGCTCCTATGTCAGGATCTACGGATGCAGAAAGAGTTGCTTCGTATAAGCCGGGATTTTCCCTAGCAAAGGCCACGTAGGCAAAACCGAGGGAATGTAACGCTTTGTCCCCTGCCTTACCGATAGAAGCTACCACCATCCGGTCATAAAGCTCCTTCATCCCATATAAAGCAAGTTGTTTTCGAAGCCCGTTCATCCCATCAATATGGTTATATAGCGAAGGTGTTTTAATGCCGAGTTCGTTAGCAAGGGCGGCAAGTGTCACATTCGCCAGTCCATTTGCATTTGCGAGCTTCACAGCTGTTTGAATAATAGTTGGTAAATCAATTGCTTTTCTTGCCATTTTGTGCCTCCAAACGTTTTATAGCTGCTGAAATAGCAGTTTCCATCTGTTGTATCGGTTCTGCTAGCATTTTCCCATGTCCAACTGCTAACAGCTTCGGGTTCTTTTGCACGAGCTTCTTAGCACTTTCGATTGCAACTTCGAAATTCCAGGTTGCAAATGCTGGGAACGGAAAGGTGAGTTTCATCTTTCCAGATACCGCAATGCCGCCGCGCGTTTGCATAGCGTCACCGGCAATTAAAAAACTGTTTCGCTCATCAAGGAACGCCATGAGTCCAGGTGTATGACCAGGCGCAGCGATTGCGATTAAAGAGCCAATACGATCCCCATCCTGCAGGAGAATATCTGGACGAGTTTGCAGAGACTTTGGTACTCCCCCTTTAATTGGTGTTTGCGGCTCATGTTCATCAAGAGATCGATCATTTTCCATTAGTCTCGCATCTCGCTTTGAAATATATACCTTTGCATTGGGAAGTGCTTTTTTTAGTACATCAAGCGATCCAACATGGTCTTCGTGAGCATGGGTTAAAACAATACGTGTAATTGGCTTACCAATGGTTGAAGCAGCTTGTAAAATAGCTTTATGACTGTATGATAAGGCTGCATCAATTAACGTTAACTCCTTATCTTCTTCTATAAGATAGCAATTCACAGGAAATACATTCGGCAAAAAAATAAGTTGGTATAAATACCCGTTTTGTATAAGACGCATGTAACCCCTCCTTGCTTATATTCTAATCTAATTAGTATTTTAACTAATATTATTAGTTTGGTAAAGACCTTTTTTTCATTTTTGTGAAAACGTATTGTTACATTGTGAATAAGCGTTGTTTTTGTTAAAATAGGATGAATAAAGGAGGGATAACCTCATGCCAAAAGGATACGGAAAAACAGTCGCACAAAACAAAAAAGGATTCCATGATTATTTCATTGAAGAAACATATGAAGCCGGTCTCGTCCTTCAAGGAACCGAAATTAAATCGATTCGTGCTGGCCGTGTGAATCTAAAGGATTCCTATGCGCGTGTGCAAAACGGAGAAGTGTGGGTGTACAGCATGCATATTAGCCCATACGAACAAGGAAATCGTTTTAACCACGATCCACTTCGTCCGCGAAAGCTGCTTTTACATAAAAAAGAAATTGCCAAGCTTATGGGTGACACAAAAGAAGTTGGATACACATTAGTGCCGCTAAAAATCTTTTTGAAAAACGGCTACGCTAAGATTAGTCTTGGACTTGGAAAAGGGAAGAAAAACTACGACAAACGTGAGGATATAAAGAAGAAAGAAGCAAAACGTGAAGTGGAACGAGCATTCCGCGAGCGTCAAAAAATCTAATACAGTATTTTACAATTGCGTCCGTAACAATCATAGGCTATAATATGAAATGTACCAAACAGCTGAACTTTGAAAAATAGCTCATAAAGCTACACTTTCTCGTAAGGCTCCCTTTTATAATGGGGACGTTACGGATTCGACAGGGGTAGTTCGAGCTTAGGTTGCGAGTCGAGGGGATCGGCCTCGTAAAAACGTCAACGCCTATAACTGGCAAAAATAATTTAGCTTTAGCTGCCTAATAAACGCAGCTGCTCCTCCCTCCATTGTCTGTGTGGTAGGGTAAGGGGCTCACTCTAAGCAGACTACGCCGGCGCCCACCGTCTGAGGGCAAAGGAAGAGAACAACCAGACTAGCGAGCCCTGCCGCCTGTCGATAGGCAAAAGAGTTCGCGAAGCGCCAATATGTCGACTACACTCGTAGAAGCTTAAGTGACGATATTTCTGGACGTGGGTTCGACTCCCACCGTCTCCACCAATACATAGTTTGGTGGTTAAACTGATACTATACGGACTTGCTGCTTGCGGCGAGTCCGTTTTATTGTGGGTATTTTCAAGAGTGCTTTTGCAAAAACAGAAGGTTTCGCATTCAGAATCCTCAAAGTATCCCTCCATACGTTTCCTCTTAAAAAACGTACGTATACCACATTTAACTTATATTACATAGAAAATACACTATATATCGTAATAAAAAATGTTTTAGCTACTGTATATTGATATTAGGGACTATGTGTGATAAGTTTAGAATGCATTTTAAAAAACGAATATATAAGTTAGGAAAGAAAAAATAGAGAATTGAGAATCAAAGGAGAGGTAATGATGCCTGTTTTATCTAAAGAAGAAATGACAATTAACGTTGACAGATTAAATAAAGATATTTCTTTATTTCCTCAAGTTCATCCCATTACATCAGATATGAACCTTACCCATAAAGGGGTATCTAGACTTGTAATGATTGACCGTTATTCTTTTAAAGATACTGAAAAAGTAACACTAGCAGCTGGGGACTTTGTTGTATTAACCATAAAAGAAGATCCTACCTTTCCAGCAAGAGGCCTTGGTTTTATTAAAAATATAGATTGGGAAAACAAGAAGGCAAGCGTTTGGATTGAAGAGGAATATCGCGGTGTGCTTACAAAGCCTGAAGAGATTGAAACGGGTATCATTACTCGATCTTTAGATGTAATTGAGAAACCTCTTGAAATATATTATGAGCAAATTGCAAAACGAAATGCAGCAGGTCTTTCTGCGGTAGAAGAGACGGAAGAAAATCGTAAAAAATGGTTCGATTCCTTTAATAAAGAATTAGCAGATTTGAACTTTATTCCTGCTGGACGGGTACTGTACGGAGCAGGCGCAGATACGGATGTTACATATTTTAACTGTTATGTGATGCCGTTTGTACCGGATTCGAGAGAAGGCATTTCCGAGCATCGCAAGCAAGTGATGGAAATTATGAGCCGTGGCGGCGGGGTCGGAACAAATGGTTCGACGCTTCGTCCAAGAAATACATTGGCAAAAGGGGTAAACGGAAAGTCATCCGGATCTGTTTCATGGCTTGATGATATTGCAAAGCTGACGCATCTTGTAGAACAAGGGGGAAGTAGACGCGGCGCGCAAATGATTATGCTAGCAGACTGGCATCCAGATATCATCGAATTTATTATCTCTAAGATGCAAAATCCGCGTATCCTTCGCTATTTAATCGAAAATACGAACGATGAAATGATTAAGAAGTATGCGAGTGAAAAATTGAAATTCACGCCGCTTACGGAGCAAGAGAAAGAGATGTATGAAGGTATTGTAGCCTTTAAACATGGATTTAGCGAAAGCATTCGCAAGGAAGCGGAAGAAAAGCTACGTACGGGTGGCAATTATAGCGTCCATCATCCTGAATTTTTAACAGGTGCAAATATTTCCGTTTGCTTGACGAAGGAATTTATGGAAGCTGCTGAAAACGATGAAAGCTATGAACTTCGATTCCCAGCTACCGAAAGCTACAACCAAGAAGAAATGGAATTGTACAATGCACAGTGGCATAAAATTGGTGATGTTCGTGAATGGGAAAAGCTTGGCCATCAGGTTCGTGTTTATCGTCAAATTCGTGCGAAAGAGCTATGGAATTTAATCAATATATGTGCGACGTATTCAGCAGAGCCTGGTATTTTCTTTATCGATAATGCTAACGATATGACTAATGCTAAGGCATACGGTCAGCAGGTTGTCGCAACGAATCCATGCGGAGAGCAGCCGCTTGCTCCGTTTTCCGTATGTAATCTAGCTGCCGTAAATCTAGCTGCCATGGCTGATAAAAAGAATAAAACGGTTGATTTTGCTAAATTACAGAAAACGGTAGAAATCGGCGTACGTATGCAAGATAACGTAATCGATGCAACTCCTTATTTCTTAGAAGAAAATAAAAAACAAGCATTAGGGGAACGACGTGTTGGTCTAGGTGTTATGGGACTACATGATTTATTAATCTATTGTGAAACAGAATACGGATCTGAGGAAGGCAACCAACTTGTTGATAAAGTATTCGAAACAATTGCAACGACGGCTTATCGTACATCTGTAGAGTTAGCAAAGGAAAAGGGAAGCTTCCCGTTCTTGATTGGCTCAACGGATGAAGAAACACAAGAATTGCGTAGAAAGTTTATCAATACAGGATATATGAAAAATATGCCAGAGGATATTCGCGAAAGCATTTTACAATATGGTATTCGTAATTCCCACCTGTTAACTGTTGCGCCAACCGGCAGCACGGGAACGATGGTCGGCGTTTCAACTGGACTTGAGCCTTACTTCTCATTCGTATACTTCCGCAGCGGACGATTAGGTAAGTTTATTGAAGTGAAAGCGGATATTGTGCAGGAATATTTAGATCAGCATCCAGAAGCGGATCCAAATCAGCTTCCAAAATGGTTCATTTCAGCAATGGAATTGTCTCCGGAAGCTCATGCGGATGTTCAGTGTATTATTCAGCGTTGGGTAGATAGTTCCATTAGTAAAACTGTAAATGCTCCGAAAGGATACTCAGTAAATCAAGTAGAAAAGGTGTACGAACGCTTGTATAGAGGCGGAGCAAAGGGCGGTACGGTGTATGTAGATGGTAGCCGTGACAGCCAAGTGTTAACCTTGAAAGCAGAAGAAAATGAAATGGATCATCATCATCATGAACACGAAACGAGTACAAAAGAGAACAAGGTAGTGCTCGTAGATACGATCAATGAACTACGTTCCACGAACGTAATCGGTTCTGAAGTAGGGGATACTTGTCCTGTCTGCCTCAAAGGAGAAGTAAAAGAAATCGGCGGCTGTAACACGTGCAACAACTGCGGCGTACAGCTAAAATGTGGATTATAATTCAAAATTATGAAAAGGCCCTAGAAGGATCTCCTTCTAGGGCCTTTTCGCATTTAAAATATAGGCTATGTTAAAGCTTGTTGTTGATTTTGCCATGATGTTGATTGGAGCGGAAGGTGCGAGACTCCTGCGGGAAAAACGGGTTAAGGGAGACCCCGCAGGCGCATAGTGCCGGGGAGGCTCCCGAGCCGCCCGCGGAAAGCTCGCACCTGGAGCGGAAATCAACAAGCGAATTTAACAGAGCCAAAATATAAAATATAAGGACAGAAATAAGTTAAGGGAAAATTAAGCTATCCTTCTCATAATAAACATGTTCCAGTAAGAATGAGGAGGTATTATGATGGAGAAACAAAAATTGATGGTAATTTTACTTACTGTTAGCATGGTGTTTAGCGCATTGTCAGCGATTGGGGTAGGATATTTAGTTGTGAAACAAAATCAAAAACCAGCTTTTTCGCAACATGCAGGAGCAAGAGGCGGACAGTTTAAGAATCCGAATGGAAATTCACAAAACAATGACAGCACGCAAAGCCAACCTTCTACAACACAGCAATAATTCTATTTTTTTAACAAAATCTATTTGCTGAATATCTCATGCCTGATAGCTTTACACATATAAGGTTATAAGATGAAACGATCGTATCTTGCGATCGTTTTTTTATGTGCTCCTAAGTGGGGTCGGGCTAACTTTATAAGTCAGCGATAAGTTGGGGATAACATGAAAGGAGGTTATCATATGAGAACGTGAAAGTCTCGCTATCATTCATTGTATGGTATATTGTTCACATTAGAGGAGGGAAGCATGATATGCGAGTGCGTCAATTTGTGCATACAATAGGTATGATTGTTTTATATATACTGCTTACATTTTATATAGGATGGAACGGATGGGCTTGGTTACATACAACGTTTTCCTTGCCATACTGGGCAGGATATCCGATTGTCCTGGCAGTTCTCTCTTGTTCCTTTTGGTTAGGACGATTTGTACCTGTCTTTCGCGTTATTGGTTCGTATTGGTTCGCCATTTTACAATATGCAGTATTGCTATTACCAATCGCAGATGGAATTGTATTTTTCTTACGTTTGCTGTCTTTCTCAAAGGAGCAGGCTGTTTTTTGGTCAGGCATCGTAACGATTCTTGCATTTATTATTATTTTTGCCTATGGAACGTGGAATGCGTATAGTCCGATTATTCGAACCTATGAGGTACATATTCCAAAGCAAGTAACGAACCGTACATCTTTACGAATTGCAATGGCTTCCGATATGCATTTTGGTCAATTGTCGGGCATAGCTCATCTGAAACGATTGGTACAGCATGTAAATAAAATGAAACCAGACATCATTTTGTTACCTGGCGATATTATTGATGATCGTCCAACGTATTTTATAAAAAGGAATATGGGACAAGTGATGAAACAGATGCATGCACCCCTTGGTATATATGGAGTTTTAGGCAATCATGAATACTATGGCGGGGAGATTCCAGTGTTTTTACAAGAAATGAAGAACATTGGGGTACACATCTTACTCGATGAAGTTGTACGAATTGATGATAGCTTTTTACTTGTGGGTAGAAAAGATAAAACAGACCGAAATCGCCAAAGCTTTGAAGAAATCATGCGTTCTCTAGATAAATCTCTCCCCATTATCGCTATGGATCATCAACCAGCTGAACTGAAGCAAGCACAAGCAGCAGGGGTGGATGTATTATTATCTGGACATACGCATAGAGGACAAATGGCGCCAAATCATCTAATCACACAAAGAGTCTTTGAATTAGACTGGGGCTTTCTCAAGCGGGACACCTTCCATGCCATTGTTTCATCTGGCTTTGGATTTTGGGGTCCACCTTTGCGGCTCGGCAGCAGATCCGAGATTATTCAAATCGAGATAACGTTTAGATGACCGGAAAAAGGAATTTTTTGTGATATAATGAAATATAATACCTTTTCCATTCATTATTGCTATAGAATGAAGAATAGGGAGAAGTACTTTAGCCAGTCTCCTACGAAGAAATGCCTAAAAAAAATTCGTTCTAATCATTGCAGAAACCGTCTTATAGGAAAGGGTATCTTGAATGCGTACAATCCATTATATAAGTAGTATGGTGATGGCTGCTTTCCTCGTATTGTTTAGCAGATCATTACCTCAGATTCCTACTATCCATTTACAACTACATTTTCCTAAAATCGTAGATGCCAAGCAAGAAAAGCAAGATGTCAAACAAGAGATTAGCACTCCAACGCAAAGCCAGCCCGTTTTAAAGAATGAGCCGATTTCTATATCGAAGCGGGCATTCGTAGATACCGTTCCATTTATAAAGCAGCTTCCTGAGCTAGAACGTGGCTGTGAGGTAACGAGTCTTGCGATGTTGATTCAATCCTCGGGAGTTTCAGTTGATAAAATGACATTAGCAAATGAAATTCCGAAAGTTCCGTTTCATCAAGGAAATCACTATGGGAATCCAAGTGAAGGATTTGTCGGGGATATTTATTCTCATACGAAAGCAGGGCTTGGTGTCTATCATGGTCCACTTTTCCAATTAGCAAAAAAATACTTACCGCGGCCAGCCATAGATTTAACAGGACAAGATATAAAAAAAATCTATAATATGCTTGATCAAGGAGTACCTGTACTGGTAATTACCAATACAACATTCTCACCGCTGAATGATAATCAATTTGAAACATGGGATACGAGCTCTGGAACAATTAAAATTACATATTATGAGCATAGTGTTGTAATTGTAGGCTATGACGAACAGAATGTATACATAAATGACCCGCTTGCGGATTCACCAAGAACGATTGTGCCTCGGCAAAGCTTTGAACAGGCATGGGTGCAAATGGGGAGCCAAGCAATAAGCTATGAGCCGATTTAGAAGAAGGAAACAATTGGAAGTCGATTGTTTCCTTCTTTTTTGCATTTTTTAAGCAAAAATTAAGCTGATTATTTGAAAATATAGATGTAACAGAATATCGTAATGATAAGGAAGTGACAGAAGCTATGCGTTCTCATCGGTTCCTATATAGTATCGGATTCTTAATTATTCTGCTTATTTCAGCAGGCGTATATATATATCATGACTTATCTTTAAAAAAGATAGCTACCAATCAGGCACAAGCAGTAAGCCATCCAAAAGAAACGACAGCACCAGAGAATAAGGACGTGGTACAGGCATCAGAGAATAAAGAAGGAGTACCAGCTACCGAGAATCAACCGGTCACGGAAATGAAGCAGTCTACGGTAACAGACGCCCAAACAAGCTCAATGGTGAGCAATGTTCCGTTTATTCAGCAATTGCCAGAACTTGAGCGCGGCTGCGAGGTGACGAGTCTAGCGATGCTTCTCCAATCAGCAGGTGTATCTGTAGATAAAATGACGCTTGCCAAAGAGATTCCAACCGTTCCTTTTATGGATAATGATGATGTGCGCGGGAATCCTAATGATGGGTTTGTTGGAGATATATATTCTTTAGATAACTCAGGCTATGGCGTCTATCATGGACCTATATTCCAATTGGCACAACAATATTTGCCATCACGTGCGGTTGATTTGACAGGAAAAGATGTGAAGGAATTATATACGTATATAGACAAGGGAGCGCCAGTTTGGGTTATTACGAATAGTACCTTTGCGCCGCTAAGTGATGATGAATTTACCACTTGGAATACAAATGATGGTGATGTCAAAATTACGTACAGTGAACATAGCGTTGTAATCGTAGGCTATGATGAACAATATGTATATATTAATGACCCTCTTGCAGACGGTCCCAAAACAGCGGTATCACGGCAAGCATTCGAACAGGCATGGGTACAAATGGGCAGTCAAGCAATTAGTTATACCTAATCATTTCGATAAGATTATTAAGCAAAGTAATAACTTTTACTAATATAGGAATATCAAGTATGAAATAGTAGTAATTTGCATAGTTAAGCTAGAATTGATGATAACAGTTGATCCGTCTCATTCAAGCAATTACAAGGAAAATCAGTGGAGTGAAAATGAAAGAATGAAAGACTATCAGTCATGATAGTCTTTTTCTTGTGTGTCTAGGAATATTTTGTATAAAGATTATATCTTTACATAGGAGTGATAGTATTGTAAAATAATTCATATGAATATTTTTATATTTTAAATTTTCTGTAAATTCTAAACTTTTTGCATAGTATGCATCTTAACTATTTAATAAGGAGTTATGATATATGAACTTGTTTCGGAAGAAATCAATTACCATGTTGCTGTCAGGTAAGGCAGAAACGCGTTTAAAGCAATCACTTGGAGCGTTTGATTTAACGATGCTCGGGGTTGGTGCGGTAATTGGCACAGGTATTTTTGTTTTAACAGGAGTCGTAGCTGCAGAGCATGCTGGTCCTGCTATTATTCTTTCCTTTATCCTATCAGGATTAGCCTGTGTATTTGCTGCACTGTGTTATGCAGAATTTGCCTCTGTTGTCCCTGTATCTGGAAGCGCGTATACGTATAGCTATGCTGTATTTGGCGAGCTGATCGCTTGGATTCTTGGATGGGATCTCGTATTGGAATACGGACTTGCCTGCTCGGTCGTAGCAAGTGGCTGGTCTGGATATTTTCAAGGGCTCCTTTCAGGCTTTGGCATTTCCATTCCGACTGCAATTAGCAATGCCTACAATCCTGCAAAGGGAACGTATGTAGATGTTGTTGCTATTGTGATTATCTTAGTGTTAGCTTCAATTTTAACAATCGGAACGAAAGAATCAGCACGTTTAAATAATATTATGGTAATTATTAAGATTTCGGTTGTATTGTTGTTTATTGTAGTAGGGGCTAAATTTGTAAAGCCAGCAAACTGGACGCCGTTTATGCCATTCGGATTTTCTGGCGTTATTAATGGGGCAGCTACAGCCTTTCTTGCTTATATTGGTTTCGATGCGGTATCATCAGCAGCAGAAGAGGTTCGAAATCCGCAGCGGAATATGCCTATTGGTATTATCACTTCCTTACTCATTTGTACAGTGTTATATGTAGGTGTATCTGCTGTATTAACAGGGATGGTTCCTTATACGCTATTGGATGTGAAAAATCCTGTAGCGTTTGCTCTCCAATATGTTCATCAAGATTGGGCAGCTGGTCTCATCTCGCTTGGTGCAATTTTAGGGATTACTACCGTATTGTTTGTTATGATGTATGGACAAACCCGTCTATTCTTTGCGATTAGCCGTGATGGACTTTTACCGAAGGGTTTATCTACTGTTCATCCGAAAACGAAAACGCCGACGAAGAGCATTTGGGTCACGGCAATTATGGCATCTATTTTCTCTGGACTTATTCCAATTGGACAACTTGCAGATTTAACGAATATCGGTACGTTGTTTGCTTTCATTGTCGTATCGATTGGTGTAATTGTTTTACGTAAAACAAATCCGGATTTAAAACGGGGATTTCGAGTTCCGTTCGTACCAATTATTCCTCTGTTAGCTGTTTTTTCTTGTGGCTATTTAATGGTTCATTTATCCGTCATTACATGGATTGGATTTTTCATTTGGTTTGTGATAGGGATTATTTTCTACATGCTGTATGGATATAAGCATAGTAAATTATCAAAATAAGCATCCGTTCTCTTGACGGAAAAATTAGGAAGTACTACCATGAATGAAAAAGATGGAGGGCTTCCTATGAATCCGTTATTGATTGAGGTACCAACTGAATTGTATACAGAGCGGCTCTATATTCGCATGCCAAGGCCAGGAGATGGCAAAGCGGTGTATGAGGCGATTATGGAATCTATCGAGGATTTAAAACCATGGCTACCCTTTGCAAGCGAGGAACAAACGGATCAAAAAACAGAGGAAAATCTGCGTGAAGCCATTATTCAATATTGGAAGCGTGAAGATTTACGACTTCTTGTCTTCTTGAAAGAAACAGGAGAGTTTGTGGCATCCTCGGGGCTGCATCGAATTGATTGGAGCGTACCGAAGTTTGAAATCGGGTATTGGATTCGTTCGACTAAGAGCGGGCAAGGATATATCACAGAAGCGGTGGAAGGCATAAATCGTTTTGCGATGCAGGAGCTAGGAGCAAGACGTATAGAAATTCGCTGTGATTCAAACAACTTGAAGAGTCGTAGAGTTCCAGAACGCTTAGGATTTATATTGGAAGGTATATTAAAGAATGATATGGTCTCTATCGATGGAACGGGCTTGCGAGATACTTGTATCTATGCGAAAACGAGATAAGATGAGTTATAGATTACTAAGATTCCTGAAACAAATTGTTTCAGGAATTTTTTTGAGGAGATTTTTAAGTATAAAAATTAATTTTATATATAATTTTAATTATTTTACTTGATTATAGTTAGGGGTATAGATATTCTTAAGGTAATAATAAGAACGGAGGATTACAATGCTACAAAGAGAACGGCTTAAGCAGATTATGGGAATACTAAAAATCAAACCGGAAATTAGCATGGAAGATATTATTGATGTATTTCATGTTTCTCGTGATACAGCAAGACGAGATCTCGTAAAACTTGAGGAAACAGGAGCCATTGTTCGTATTAAAGGCGGAGCTATTCCTTCAAGTCACCCCCAACTTACTTCGTATTTACAGCGAGAGATATCAAGTAGGAAGGAGAGAATTGCAAAAGCAGCAAGCTTGTATATTCACGATGAAGATACGATTTTGCTTGATACGTCAACTACGGTCGGATTAGTTGCACATCAGATTGGGGAACGGAGGGTGAAAGTCGTTACAAATTCTATCGATATCGTAACGGTGCTTAGTGATAATGAGAATGTGATACTTTATGCGCTTGGCGGTAAGTTTAATCCATTTCATCGGAACTTTATTGGGCCGCGCACAACGGAAGAACTTCGTTCATATCGTGTAAATACATTGTTTTTAGGTACTTGCGGGATAGGAATTCAAGGATTAACATCCCCAGATGAGGAGGAAGCCTACGTAAAAAAAGGCATGATTCAAGCAGCAAATCAGGTTATTTTAGTAACGGACCATTCGAAATTTCAAAAAGAATTTTTACATAAGGTAGGCAGCTGGCAAGACATTGATGTTGTAATAACCGATGAGGCACCGCCAGAAGAATTACAAGCAAAGTTACAAGAATATCATATTACGCTTATCATTACAGATGAAACACAGGAGGAAACGAAATGAATGCAATTAAAGTTGGTCTAGTCGGATATGGGTTTTCAGGTGCTACCTTTCATGCGCCCTTTTTACGCGTGTTAGATGAATTTGAGCTAGTAAAAGTGATGTCAAGCGATGCGGAGAGGGTTAGCCGTGATATAGAAAAGGTTGAGGTTGTTTCTACAATAGATGAGATCCTGCACGATGATTCAATCGAACTAGTTGTTATAACAACGCCTAATGTGCTTCACTACGAAATGGCAAAACAAAGTATTATGCACGGCAAGCACGTGATTATAGAAAAGCCGATGGTTATTGATCCTAAAGAGGCCGAAGATCTGATTACATTAGCAAACGAACAGGGTGTTATGGTTAGCGTATATCAAAATAGACGCTGGGATCATGATTTTCTAACGATAAAAAAATTGATGAAAGAAGGTACATTAGGAGAGATTACGACTTACGAAGCTCATTTCGATCGCTTTCGTCCGAATGTACGGGATCGCTGGAGAGAAAGAGCAGAACGAGGATCCGGCATGTTATATGATCTAGGCGCTCATTTAATTGACCAAGCCTTGCATTTGTTTGGCATGCCGCAGTTTGTGATGGCAGACGTATTTGCCCAGCGTAAAGGCGGACTTACTGATGATTATTTCCATATTATTATGGGCTATGAGACCTTGCGTGTTTTGCTTCATTCTGGTTCAATTGTAATGGGCCAAGGACCAAAATTTCTAGTACATGGAAGCAAAGGAAGCTTTATTAAGTACGGATTAGATGGTCAAGAAAGCAAACTGAAGGCTGGAGAAAATCCAACAAAAAAGGACTTCGGTAATGATGATCCAGAGATGTATGGACGCCTTATAACGGAAGAGGACGGGACAGAAACCCTGCAACAAATTGAAACGGTACCTGGCAATTATGCCGCCTACTACAGAGGAATTTTTGAGCATATTCGTTTTGGAAAGCCCAATCCCGTTACGCCAGAGGAAGGCTTACAAACGATTCGTATCATTCATGCAGCTATGCAAAGCAGTAAGGAACGCCGTGCTATCCAGTTACAAAACTAAGCTTTGGGCGGATAACTCAAAGTTAGTTTCACTTTATCTTTCTTCTTTGCAATCTGTTTGTCATGAACTAGTCATATAGATTTCATGAAAAGTTCATAAGAATTTGATACAGTATAAGTAGTATCAGAAAATAGAAGAAAAGGTGATACATGTATGCGTCAAATGATTCAAGAACAAATTGCAGAATGGAAGAATTTTTTATTTATATATAAATTCGCATTAGATGAAATAGATACAAAGTTAACCATACTAAATGAAGAATTTCAATTTGTACATCAGCATAATCCAATTGAACATATTAAATCGAGAATTAAGAGCCCTGAAAGCATCGTCAACAAACTGGAACGCAAAGAGCTAGAGATAACAGTAGCGAATGCAAAAGAACATATTCATGATATTGCTGGTGTTCGTGTTACGTGTTCCTTCGTTTCGGATATCTATGAAATTTTTGAAATTATTCAGAGCCAGGATGATATCAATATTTTACGGGTGAAGGATTATATTCAGCATCCAAAGCCAAATGGCTATCAAAGCTTGCATCTTATTGTGGAAATACCAGTGTTTCTTTCAACACGAACGGAGCATGTGAAGGTGGAAATTCAAATTCGAACGGTAGCGATGGATTTCTGGGCAAGCCTAGAGCATAAAATTTATTACAAGTTTGATAAGACGGTTCCGGAGCGGCTGACCAATCAATTAAAAGAAACTGCGGAAATGATTCAATATTTAGATGCAAAGATGAAACGAATTAAAGATGAAATGGAACAAATAAAGGGTAAAGAGGAGCAGGATTCTCCTAGTCAGCAACTAATCGGAAGATCTATCTTAAACCTCATGTAACAAAACGAGCATCGGAATAATCCGATGCTCGTTTTTTAGATGGTTGATGTGTTAAGTTTGCGCCCGCAAGAATTCAGAAGGCTTCCTTTCCCTTCGATGAATTGCCTGCAGTAGCTTACAATGAGGTCCTTATCAAAATCCATTGATGCAACATGGTAGGAATTCATTAGAGGAATAGATTTTTTTTCGGTAGAGCCAATCGTATCATAGACTTGATGTGCAGATGAGGCAGGGACGACATGATCTTCTACCGAATGAAGCAGTAAGACAGGACAGAGAACGGATGATAGGCTTGTTTTTGCATCCTGTATAAAGCGAAGGAGCTGTCTAATAGATGACACAGGAACTGTATCGTAAACAATCTCATGCACAGAAGAGTCTTTCGTGTCTGGAAGTGATTCATCAATATATTTTGGTGAGCTTGTAGATTCATAGGCTTCATAGCACGGAACCGAGAATGCAGCATTAATGGTAATTACGCCAGCAAATCTATAAGAACTGGCGAGCGTGAGGGCGAGTGTGCCGCCCATAGATTGTCCGACAATGTAAATGTACTTACAATGCTTTGCAAGGCGTTCATACCCTTCCTTAAGGCTTTGCATCCAATCCTCGTAGCAGCATCGCTCCAAATCCTTGTAATGCGTACCATGTCCCGCCAACCTAACTCCTAAAACAGTATATCCACTTTCTGCAAGCCTTTCTCCAACGTATCGCATGCTTTGTGGTGTGCCATTAAATCCGTGCGAAACTAAAATACCAATGTCATTGCCTGCAAAGAAAAATGGTTCTGCTCCTGATAGTATCGAATATGAGTTTTTCATATGCATATCCTCCTTATTAACAAAATAAAAAACTCTCTCTGCTTTTGGTTGCAAAAAGAGTTTCCTCCATTTTTATCAACCAAAGCAGTTGCTTTGCTGGTAGGAGCACCTTTCCTAAAGGAGGTTGCTGTGAAGTCATAGAGCCAGATCTCTCGTTCACTCTTGATAAAATTACAAATATTCATATTGGTATAGTTGGTTTTATCCTATCATCTCTTTTCATGAAAGTCAATAAAGTGATTCGTATTCATTTAGATGAAAAGTACAATTCTAGATCTCATGTAATCCTCCCTTTAATTGAGGTATACTAAGAAATGGAATGTAGTACACCGTTCTCAAAATTCTTTTTTGAACGGAATAAAAGGAGTATATAGTATGTCTGATCAATTGGATTTAAAAAAATTCGAGAAGAAGATTCTAATTCGTAATATTGAAAATAAGGATATCGATAGTATTATTGCTATGCAAGCTTCTTGTTTTCCAGGAATGGATCCATGGACAAAGGGGCAATTAGAGAGCCATATCGTGCATTTTCCAGAAGGACAATTTTGTGCAGAATTCGAAGGAAAAATAATAGGATCTTGCTCTAGTTTGTTAATTAACTTTGATGAATATGATGATCGCCATACATGGGATGATATTACAGATAACGGTTATATTACAAATCACAATCCGGATGGCTACAATATGTATGGAATTGAGGTTATGGTACATCCTGAATACCGTCGTATGAAAATTGGCTATCGCTTGTATGAGGCGCGTAAGGATCTAGCTCGCATGCTGAATTTAAAGAGTATTATCATTGGCGGGCGGATTCCTAATTATCATAAATATGCAAATACCTTATCTCCGAGAGAATATGTAGATGAAGTCATTCATCATAAAATATATGACCCCGTTTTATCCTTTCAAGCATTAAACGGTTTTATGCTGATGCGAATTAACCCAGGATACCTTCCTGATGATAAAGCATCGAAGCAGTATGCTACCTTGATGGAATGGAATAATGTGGATTATCAGCCGAATACAAAGCGTTATTATAAAACTTCATTACCAGTTCGAATTTGTGCAGTCCAATATATGATGAAGCAAATTCATTCCTTCGAAGAATTTGCAACGCAGGTAGAATATTACACTGGTGTTGCTTCTGATGCGGGCTCTGACTTTGCTGTATTTCCAGAAATATTTACAACCCAGCTGATGTCGTTTATGCAGGAGAAGTCTCCAAGCCTTGCAGTTCAACGGATTAGCGAATATACCGAGGACTATATTAACTTGTTTACTGATTTAGCTGTGAAATATAACGTCAATATTATAGGCGGCTCCCACTTTGTCGAAGAGGATGGGGAAATATTCAATATATCCTATCTATTCCGCCGGGATGGAACGATTGAGAAGCAATACAAACTTCATATTACACCAAATGAAACAAAATGGTGGGGAATTAGTGAAGGCGACGAAGTGAAAGTATTTGATACGGATTGTGGGAAAATTGCTATTCAAATATGTTATGATATCGAATTCCCAGAACTGGCTCGCATTGCAGTCGATAAAGGAGCTCGAATCATTTTTACGCCGTTTTGCACAGAAGATCGTCAAGGTTATTTGCGTGTCCGCTATTGTTCCCAAGCACGCGCAATCGAAAATCAAGTATATACGGTTATCACAGGCACAGTCGGAAACTTGCCACAGGTTAAAAATATGGATATTCAATATGCTCAATCAGCCATTTTCTCGCCGTCTGATTTTGAATTTGCACGCGATGGTATTGTCGGAGAATGCAATCCAAACATTGAAATGGTTGTTATAGGAGATGTTGATTTAGAGATTTTGCGAAGACAGCGTCAGTCTGGTACGGTGCGTCAGCTTAAAGATCGTAGACGTGACTTGTATTCGATTCATTATAAAAAGTAAGGAATGTTTTTATTCCTAGATGCTAAAGAAAAACCGTTAGCTAGCACCTTATATTTCAAAGATGCTCTAGCTAACGGTCTCTTTTTATTATAAAATTGGATTAATTATCCATTTTTACTTCATATTCGTTTAAATCGGCCTACTACCTCAACTGTTTCGGTAATATTAATAAACGCAGTTGGATCCACCTCACGAACGAGTCGCTTTACTTCACCTAATTCGTAACGGGTGATAACGGTGTAGATGACTTTCTTCACATGATCAGTATACGCTCCGACAGCATCTACCATCGTGATGCCGCGAATGCATTGATTGAGTAATGTTTGTTTCACAGCTGCACCTTGTTCTGTCACAATCATAACTGTTAATTTAATATGCTTCGTATGAATCGTGTCCGTTACTTTACCAACAACGAATCTACTAATCAATGTGTATAGTGTAATATCCCATCCAAAAATAAATCCAGCCACTACTAGCAGTAAACTATTAAAGATAAAAATAAGCTCACCAATCGAAATATCTCTGCGTTTTGCTACCAATAGTCCGATAATATCAAAGCCCCCAGTAGAGGAAGCATATCGAAATATGATACCAGTTGATGCTCCGCACAAAATACCACCAAAAATAGAGGATAATAAGATATCATTCGAAAGCTGTTGTACGGGAATAACTGCCATGGCGATAGTTGATACCGCAATAAAATAAATAGTTAAATACGTAATTTTTTTCCCTAAATATTTATAACTAAAATAAAATAAGGGAATGTTTAACATGAAAATCAACGTTCCTATATTGGCATGTGTGAGATACCCAATAATCATCCCGATTCCTGCAAAACCACCACTAATCATTTTGTGAGGAATAAAAAACATATTCATTGATATTGCATATAGAATAGAGGCAATGAATATGACAGCCAGCTGAATAATAAGCTCTGCGTGTCTTGTTTTCAAGATGGGTAAGGATAAGAAAGATGTCTCAGGAACGAAGTCGGCATCGCCTAAATGCGCCATAAAAATTGTCATCTCCAAGTTCTTTTTTTAAAGATTAAGAAAGAATATAGTTTTAGAATTTTCTAGCGAACGATGTCCGCTTTTCATTCTACAAGACGAGAATAAATCTTTTTGCCAGTTAACACAACTACTTTTCATTAAGGCGGAATTATTTTAATCTTCATATAATTTTTGAAAACCCTTTCAAGGAATTTACGTACAGAATAGGAAAGATTTTTTTGCATCGTTTTTACTAAAAATCAACCAAATTGTGAAACATAATTGTATGTGAGATTTTTTTTTTCATAATATCGGAATCCACTCGTACTTTGCTAAGAAGGAAGGAGAGATCAGATGAAGTTCTCGCTGCATAAAGAATATATGCAAGTCGAAAACTGGTATGTGATTGATGAGGATTTTCCGTGGGAGATTGGGCAAGTAAAAACTGACATTATGTCTTTATATCCGCACTACGATGCTCCTGTTATATTCTGTGATACTTGTGATGCCAACGAAATATTGCTGGCGCTTGGAGAAGAGGAGGAGGAATTTCTTCTTCCTATGAATGGCTTCTACCATCTAGGAAAGAAAATTATTTTTATTTTTGCTTGGGATACTTACGAGCAGCTGCTTGTTACACTTCTTCATGAAATTCATCATCATATTGAGTATCAGAGCAAACACGGACAGAAACGATTTAAAATGGAACGCTATCTTCCATACGAAGCGAGAACGATGGAGCGTGATGCTAGGGACTTTGCGAGGGAGAAAATGATGCTATATGTACCGAAAGTAAACAGAGCGTATCATGCAAATGATCCATTCTTATTAAAAAAAGAAGATAGATGATTCTATCTTCTTTTTTTTACTATATATAAGGAAGAAATAAACCGTATGATTGCTGATGCTAGGCCAAGTATAGGTTGGATGCTTTCGCTTATGCAAAGGATTGCAGAATGTCTGTTACGATTTGTTGAGAACTTTCATGACGATGCAAATGATTTAAAGCTTGGCGCATTTCTGTTAGTTTATTGGAATGATTTAATAGGTACAGTGTTTCTGTAACGATGCTTTCTTTATCTCGAACAGTAACGGAAGCGCCGATTTTACAGAAGTAAAGTGAATTTTCATTTTCTTGGCCAGGTACTGGCTTATATAAAATAGTAGGAAGATTTGTCGCAATCGATTCCGATAAGGTAATGCCGCCTGGTTTTGTAATCATAATATCCGCTAACTCGTATAATTCGTGAACATCATCGACATAGCCAAATAATTTCAACTGATTATCATAACGGCTTTTTAATTTGCTTAATTGATTGTAAAGCTTTTGATTACGGCCGCATACAATAATCATTTCCATGTCACTGCGGTCTAAGAGCTGGGATGCAATCCACTTTAAATCTTTTACAACCCCTTGCGCACCTGCCATAATAAGAAGCTTTTTCTTATTTGGGTGTAATTGATATTTCTGTAATAGAGAAGAGATGTCTCGCTCCGTTTCAAATGCTTTGCGAATCGGAATACCGCTGACATAAATCTTTTCTGCAGGAATACCGCTTTGAACAATCTTTTGTTTTACATCTTCCGTAGCAACATAATAACGATCAATTTCAGAATGTACCCAAGTACTGTGCAGGCAATAGTCTGTTACAACAGTATAGATACGAAATTTATTTTGCGATTTTCTTCGCCATTCAGGTACGGTTCCTACAGGGAAAGTAGTAATGACAATGTCAGGCTGCTTGGATTGAATAATGGTCTCCAATTGTTTTTCGCCTAGCTTACAATACAGCTTTCCAGCTTTCGTAGTGTACATTTTATTCATACCATAGAAAAACATTTTATAAAGGGAAGAACCAATCGAGAAAGATTGCTTGTATAAAAATTTCGCAGCTTCATTCCAATACGGATAAGCTTCGGCATATAGGTCAAAAATTTCAACAGTGCCAATTCCAAATTCCTCAAACGTATGTTTTAACGCATGAGATACTTGGTTATGGCCGTTCCCAAAGCTAGCTGTAATGAGTAGTACTTTAGGCTGTGCTCTCATTTTGTCCTCCTTGAAGGATTTGAATTATAGTGTTCATGATTCATTGTATAGCAAAAAGCTAAAGAAATTGTAACATAATCCTTAAGAATTTCTGAAGATTTCCATAAACTTGCTATTTTATTCAGGTATTGCTTATTAAAACGTGTATATCTAATAGATAGAATAAAAGACTTTTTCTCACTCTAGCTTGTATAAAGGGAGGAGAAAAGTCTTTTTATAGTATGCTAACGAAGGCTGCTTGTTCAATAACATATGGATAACTTGGTTCTTTTTCATTTTATGAAACGTCTCACAAGTATATGTGAATTTCAGTTTAGATGATGAAATAGATACACTTAGTTGTTTCTTCTAAACAAAAAATCTATATAAATATACTACATGATGTTCATACAAGTGGGAAGAAAAAATTATAGGAAATTTTCCTACCTATCTGTAGGGACATACAGGTTTTCACGCTACCTTATGTTTTTAGAAAATGAAATGGTAAATATTGTGTATAAAAAAAGCGAAAAAATATGTAATTTTGTATTGCTCTAAAGAATTCGTTGTGTTACATTAATGTTACAAAAGTTACAGGAGATAAGATTACGTAACAGAATCTTGATAAATTCTAATAAACATTACAAAAATAAAACCGTGAGGAGAGCGAGAAGCATGGAAAACGAACAAGTATTAGTAAGCAAAAAAATGGATTGGATTGGATATGGTGGAGCAACAGCGGCACTTTCAGCTATTATCGTAGTGTTTTCTGTTCTTTTCGCTTAATAAATAAATCTCATTTAAAAATAGAGCGTACAATTCAAAGAGGCGACCATTTGGGTAAGCCTCTTTTTACATTCTCTCATCTCTTGCGTTACAATGAATAGCGAGTGAGTAGTAGCACTGAAAGAAGAATAAGGAGGAATTAAGAGTGGCTATTGTTGACATTAGTATTATACCTATTGGCACAGGCTCAACGAGTGTAAGCTCATATGTTGCAGAGGTGCATAAAGTGCTGGAGCAATATGCAAATCGTGTGAAATATAAGCTTACTCCAATGAACACGGTAATAGAAGGAGAACTACCCGTTTTAATGGAAGTAATCCAACAGATGCATGAAGTGCCGTTCCAAAAAGGCGCAGCTCGTGTTTCTACGACGATTCGTATTGATGATCGACGTGATCAGGAAAGTACGATGGAAAAGAAGCTTCAATCTGTACAGTCAAAACTTAAATAATGAAACTTTTGCAAAGGGGATCTTCCCCAGTTAATAGGGATATATATTGAATAACCGCTACATAGACTTCTGTATAGCGGCTATTCCTGCTTCTATCCAATTCCCAATATAATAGAAGTAACGAAAGGATGAAAAGAATGGATCAAACATTTCAGGAGCAAATCGACGGTTTACTGGAAAAATATACAGAGCTTTTACTAGGGGAAAGCAGTGAGGAATGGAAGGAGAAAGTGAAAATTTGGGCTTTATATTCACAAATTGCGAAGTCTATGCCAGCGTTAGCGAAGCATTGGAATACAGAGTACCCAGAAGCGAAAAACATGATGCTGCATATCGTGCAAGAGATAAAAGAAAAGAATGAAGAAAAACGTAACAAGAAGTAAGAAAGTAGATGGATACTGATTCGTTTGTAACGATCTTACGCACAGAGGTGAATGAAATGAATCAGCTGCTTCACGACTTTTTTTTGCTATTATCTAAAAATAAAACGTTAATAAAAATAGCAAAGCGGTTTGGCTTACGCTTCGGTGCATCACGCTTTGTTGCTGGTGAAACAATTCAATCTACGATTGCGGTGATTCGAAGTTTAAATAAAAAGAATTTGGCTGTAACCGTTGATTATTTAGGAGAGTTTATTAACGATGAGCATGAGGCAAGAGAAATGGCAGATCAAGCGATTGCAGCTATTTACGCAATAGGGAAGCTGTCATTACAGGCACAGCTCTCAATAAAATTAACCTCATTGGGACTCGATCTTTCTGAAAATCTTGCTTTATTTCATATGCGTCGCATATTAAAGGCTGCGAGGGAAAACGGAGTCTTTGTAACGATTGATATGGAGGATTATACTCGCTGTCAAAGAACATTGGATATTTTTAGATTATTAAAGGCGGAGTATGATAATGTAGGAACTGTTCTGCAAGCTTATTTATTTCGGTCGGAAAAAGATATGGAAGAATTGAACGAGTATCATCCCAATTTGCGCATTGTAAAAGGGGCTTACAAAGAGTCGCCGCAGGTAGCATTTCCAGATAAAAAAGATGTGGATGAAAACTATAAGCGATTAGTTCGGATTCATCTTCTTAATGGTAACTTTACAGCTATTGCGACCCATGATGATTCCATCATCGAATATGTAAAGCAGTTTACCCAGGAGTATCAAATTCCACGTTCTAGCTTTGAGTTTCAAATGTTGTATGGAATTCGGCCAGAAAGACAAGCTGAGCTTGCAAATGAAGGCTATAATATGCGTGTATATGTACCATACGGAAAGGATTGGTATGGTTATTTTATGCGTCGCCTTGCAGAGCGACCTGCAAATGTTAAGTTTGTCTTGAAAAGTTTGTTTAAAAAATAGGCTCTGTTACATTCGCTTGTTGATTTCCGCTCCAATCAACCTCGTGGCAAAATCAACAACAAGCTTTAACATAGCCAAAAAATAAGAAAAATAGACCGGAGTGGTCTATTTTTCTTATTTTAGAGCATAGTGAGCCATTTTTTCTGCGTCTTGGTAAAGATGGTCCTTATCTGACTTTAAGAGGACTGTAATAATTTTTCGACCATTTTTTTCTTCAATGGCAACGAGAGTGTAACCAGACATGTCGGTTCGTCCGCTTTTACTAGCAATGGCATAGGGATCATGAAAGAGAGCTATTCTCCCGCTGTTTGTAATTTCTTTTTGTTGCTCGGATGTATGAACCGTCGCTGATACCATACCCATTGCTTGCAGTACTTCGGGATGAATAATGGCTTCTTTCGTAATACAAGCAATATCATAGGGAGTTACTTGCATACCTAATGCATCTGCACCACTGGCATTACGAAAGCTTGTGTTCATTGCACCAAGCTCTTTCGCACGTTCATTCATTAGCTGAACAAACTTTTCTTTAGAGCCAGCTATATGCTCAGCAACCGATTCTGCTACTTGATCTACACTAATCGTTAGCATAAGCTTTAATGCTTCATCCCGTTTTAGCTTTTCACCTGTATGCAGTGTAAGCTTCGAAGTACCTGCCTCTGTATCAATTGCATGCTTGGTTATCGTGATTTCTTCCTCAGGTCCTACTTTCTCTAGTAACAATAAGGCGGTCATCACTTTAGCTAGACTTGCAGGGGGAGAGGAGGACCTTTCATTTTTTCCGTACAGGATCTCCCCAGAAGCAGCATCCATTACAACACCGTATTTTCCCGTAATATCTGGCTCAGAAGGGAACGCCCTCGTTTCCGTTCTTACAAAGAAGAAAAAGGAAAGGAGTATAAAAAAGAATACCATCCCGCTTATCCAGATCAATTTCCGCATCATCATGTATTCACATCCGCTCGTAAAAAGTCAAAGCTCTAAATTCCATTATGCATGAGTTTCGCCTATTCTTCTCCCATATTTTGCTTCCCGTACTGCTGGTTGTTGCTTTGTCGTCCTTTTTCTACTGGCTGCTTTCCAAAAGAAGCACTTCCTTTTGCGCTTGCTGCACTAATAGCACCTTTAGAAGGATTTTTTTTCATTTTGGCCATTACGATCACCTCCCGTTTGTATATTCACCAAACAAAGTTAAATTATGTAAGCTTTGATAAAATTTATTAGTGAATATATTGCGAATTTTCAGCCGATGGATTATATTTTAAAGTAGATAACTCATTCAATAGAGCAGCATTTTTTTTACAGAAAAAATGAATGAGTATTCATTCAAGTGTTAAGGGGGAAAAGGGATGTTTCAAATTCAAAAGGCTGCTGTTCTTGGTTCAGGTGTAATGGGGTCTGGAATTGCAGCGCACTTAGCAAACATAGGGATTCCGACACTTTTATTAGACATTGTTCCGAAAACGCTTACAGATAAGGAAATTGTCAAAGGATTAACACTGGAGAGCAAAGAAGTACGTAATCGATTCAGCCTTAGCGCTATAGAAAAGTTAGCGAAACAAAAGCCCGCACCTCTTACTGCGAAAAAAAATAGTATCTTGATTGAAGCAGGGAATATCGAAGATGATTTGGTCCGCCTGAAAGATGTCGATTGGATTATTGAAGTTGTGGTGGAGAAGCTGGAAGTTAAGCAGCAATTATTTGAAAAAATAGATCGTGTTCGTAAGCCAGGCACGATTGTAAGCTCGAATACTTCCGGTATTTCTATAGAAGCAATGGTAGAAGGTCGTTCAGAAGACTTTCAAGCACATTTTTTAGGTACACACTTTTTTAATCCGCCTCGATATTTAAAATTACTTGAAATGATTCCAACACAGAAGACAAATCCTAGCGTAGTAGCATTTATGAAAAGATTCGGAGAAGATATTCTTGGTAAAGGTGTTGTCATTGCAAAGGATACACCGAATTTTATTGCAAACCGTATAGGTACTTACGGCTTACTCGTGACTGTACAGGAAATGGTTGCACGAGGATACAGTGCAGGCGAGGTTGATTCTATCACAGGTCCGCTAATTGGACGTCCAAAAAGTGCAACATTCCGTACACTTGATGTTGTTGGGCTTGATACATTCGTTCATGTATCGAATAACGTGTATGAAAATGTTCGAGAAGAAGAACGTAATATATTCAAAGTACCGGAATTCATGCTGACGATGCTTAAAAACAATTGGCTTGGCAGCAAATCAGGGCAAGGATTTTTCTTGAAGCAAGGGAAAGACATTCTCGAGTTGAATCCAAGTACGCTTCAATATGAGCCAAGAAAGAAACTTGTTACCGATTCGGTTGAAATGAGCAAGCAAGAAAAGAAAGTAGAAAACCGGATTAAAGCACTTATCTATGCAGAAGATCGTGCAGGTAAATTGCTGCAAGCTATTATTATGCCAACGCTGCTGTATGCAGCAAAATTATATAAAGATATAGCAGATTCCATTGTTTCTATTGATCAGGCGATGAAATGGGGATTTGGCTGGGAGCTTGGTCCGTTTGAAACGTGGGATGCTATCGGTGTTCGCCGTTCCGTAGAGAAGATGAAAGAGAACGGTATGAAAGTACCAAATTGGGTCGAGGAGATGCTGGCAAAAGGGTTCGAAACATTTTATAAACAGGATAATGGAAATACCTTTTATTATGATACCGGTGCATATAAAGCAGTCGAACAAAATAAAAAGAACATTGTACTGCGGCAAGTAAAAGAAGGTGTAATAAAGAAGAACAGCGGTGCAAGCTTGATTGACATCGGGGATGGAGTACTATGCCTTGAATTTCATTCCCAAAATAATGCGATTGGAACGGATATTACACAAATGCTTTCCTATGCAATCGACGAAGTGGAACGGAATTATAAAGGACTCGTAATCGGAAATCAAGGGAAGAATTTCTGCGTCGGGGCAAATCTTGCGATGATGTTAATGGAAGCACAGGATGAAAACTATGATGAAATTAGCTTAGTAGTTAAGCAATTTCAAAATACTCTTATGAAAGTAAAGTATAGTTCGAAGCCTGTTGTCGTAGCTCCGCATGGCATGACACTTGGTGGCGGCGCTGAAGTTTGTTTGCCGGCCGCCAGCATCCAAGCTTCTAGTGAAACGTATATCGGTCTTGTTGAGGTCGGTGTAGGATTAATTCCTGGCGGCGGAGGCAATAAGGAATTGTATATCAAGCATCTTAATAAAATGGCTAACGGGGTAGATTTTGACTTGCAGAAGGTTGCAAATAAAGTATTTGAAACGATTGCAATGGCAAAGGTGTCGACATCTGCACAGGAAGCGATAGCAACGAACTTTTTAGGAGATAAGGATGCGATTAGTGTTAATCCTGATCATTTATTATATGATGCGAAGCAGAAGGCTCTTGCTTTGTACGAAGCCGGCTATAAGCCGCCAGTACGAGGAAAGATTCCTGTAGTAGGAGAAACGGGGTACGCAACGTTAGTAATTGGTGCACAAGCGATGTACCAATCTGGATATATTTCTAAGTACGATTTGGAAATTGCGAAAAAGCTTGCTTATGTCATTGCTGGAGGAAAGGTCCCATATGGAACAGAGGTTGATGAGCAATATTTACTCGATTTAGAGCGTGAAGCATTTGTAAGTCTCATTCAAGATATGAAATCACAAGCAAGAATGCAGCACATGCTAATAAAAGGAAAACCGCTACGTAATTAGGGGGATGAGTAGATGAGAGAAGCTGTAATTGTTGCAGGTGCGAGAACGCCAGTTGGAAAAGCAAAAAAAGGGGCGCTTGCTACCGTTCGTCCAGATGACTTAGGTGCGCTTGTTGTAAAGGAAACGTTGAAAAGGGCAAATAACTATGAAGGAGACATCGATGATATTATTTTCGGCTGTGCTATACCGGAAGCTGAGCAAGGGATGAATATGGCTCGTAATATCGGAGCGCTGGCAGGTATCTCACATACCGTTCCTGCTGTTACCATCAACCGTTTTTGTTCATCTGGCTTACAAAGCATTGCTTACGGTGCGGAGCGGATTATGCTAGGGCATGCAGACACGATTCTTGCAGGAGGAGCAGAGTCGATGAGTCTTGTGCCGATGACGGGACATGTCGTAAGGCTTAATAGTAAATTAGCAGAGCATGCACCTGAATATTATATGAGCATGGGACATACAGCGGAACAAGTCGCGAATAAGTATGGAATAAGCCGTGAGGATCAGGATACATTTGCAGTTCGAAGTCATCAGCGTGCAGCAGCAGCACTAGAAAACGGAAGATTTGACAAAGAAACGGTTCCGGTTGAAGTAACCATTCGAGGAGTAGATGACCGTAATAAACCATATGAAAAAACATTTACGTTTACGAAAGATGAAGGAGTTCGTCAGGAGACAACCCAAGCGATCCTTAGTCAGCTTCGTCCATCCTTTCATGTACGTGGATCTGTTACAGCTGGAAATTCTTCACAGTTGAGCGACGGAGCTGCCGCTGTTCTACTGATGGACCTGGAAAAGGCGATAGCAGAAGGTCAACAGCCGCTTGCGAAATTTCGTTCGTTTGCTGTAGCAGGAGTTCCTCCAGAAGTTATGGGGATTGGACCGGTTGCTGCGATTCCGAAAGCACTGCGTCTTGCAGGTTTAGAGCTTTCCGATATTGGCTTATTTGAACTTAATGAAGCCTTTGCATCGCAGTCTATTCAAGTTATACGTGAGCTCGGCCTAGATGAAGAGAAGGTAAATGTAAATGGCGGGGCGATTGCTTTTGGCCATCCACTTGGATGTACAGGTACGAAGCTTACGCTATCTCTTATCCATGAAATGAAACGCCGCGGCGAGCAATTCGGTATCGTGACGATGTGTATTGGCGGAGGAATGGGCGCAGCTGGTGTATTTGAGCTATTGTAATGCCAAATAGATTGAATCCAATAAGGAGGAGTATGAATGGAAAGAACGGTTGGAAGTGCAGTCAAGGGCGGAAGTTTTCTACTTGATGAAATTACACCACAGCAAGTGTTTACTCCAGAGGATTACACAGAAGAGCATGAATTAATTGCGAAAACCACGGAGAACTTTATCGTAAATGAAGTGTTGCCTGAGCTTGAGTATTTGGAACAGCATGAATTTGACCGCTCTGTACGATTATTAAAGGCTGCTGGTCAGCTAGGGCTTCTTGGGGCAGATGTGCCTGAGGAATACGGTGGAATCGGACTAGATAAAATTAGTTCTGCTTTAATTGCAGAAAAATTTTCTCGTGCAGGAGGGTTCGCTATTTCCCACGGAGCACACGTAGGTATTGGATCATTACCAATTGTCTTGTTTGGTAATGAAGAGCAAAAGAAAAAATACTTGCCAGCTCTTGCAACGGGTGAAAAACTAGCCGCTTATGCACTTACCGAGCCGGGTTCCGGATCGGATGCACTCGGTGCAAAAACGACAGCACGTTTGCATCCGAATGGCACGCATTATATTTTGAATGGAGAAAAGCAGTGGATTACAAATTCGGCATTTGCTGATGTTTTCATCGTATATGCGAAAATTGATGGCGAGCATTTTACAGCCTTTATTGTCGAACGAGAATTCCCTGGTATCTCCACTGGTTCAGAAGAAAAGAAAATGGGAATTAAGTCGTCATCAACTCGTACGGTAATCTTTCAGGATGCACTCGTACCGGTAGAAAATGTATTAGGAGAGGTTGGAAAAGGACACATCATTGCCTTTAATATTTTAAATATTGGTCGCTATAAATTAGGGGTAGGCACAGTCGGTTCATCGAAGCGCGCCCTTGAAATTTCGGCACAATATGCAAAGCAACGGCAGCAGTTTAAGCAGCCAATTGTGAACTTCCCGCTTATTCAAGAAAAATTAGCAAATATGGCGATGAAGATCTATGCAGCGGAAAGCTCGGTCTATCGTACGGTCGGACTGTTTGAAGCGCGTATGGGTACGCTAACAGATGAAGAAGTGAAAAACGGAAAAGCAGTTGCAGATAGCATTGCAGAATATGCGATTGAATGTTCATTGAATAAAATATTCGGCTCGGAAGTCCTTGATTATGTTGTAGATGAAGGTTTGCAAATTCATGGCGGCTATGGCTTTATGGCTGAATACGAGATTGAAAGAATGTACCGTGATTCTCGTATTAACCGCATTTTTGAAGGTACGAATGAAATTAACCGCCTGCTCGTACCAGGTACATTTCTTCGCAAAGCGTTAAAAGGTGAATTGCCATTGTTGCAAAAAGCACAGCAGCTGCAAGAAGAGCTTATGATGCTAGCGCCAGAAGAGGTAGGAGATGCACCACTCGAACAAGAGAAATATCTTGTTCGCAACTCCAAAAAGATCGGTATTCTTATTACAGGCCTTGCAGCGCAAAAGTATGGAAAGCAGCTCGATAAGCAGCAGGAAATCCTTGTTAATATTGCCGATATTGTCAGCAATATATATGCGATGGAATCTATCTTGCTTCGGACGGAAAAAGCCATTGCTAGAAAAGGACTTGAAAAGAGCCGGCAAAAGCTTCTCTATACGGAAGTATTTTGCCAAGAGGCATTCTTGCAAATTGAAGCACATGCGAAGGAAACATTAGTAGCAGTCGAAAGCGGAGATTCTCTCCGGATGATGCTAGCCGCGCTTCGTAAATTTACCCGCTTTACGCCAGTAGATGTGATTACGAAAAAGCGTGCTATCGCTGCAAAGATAATTGAGGAAGAAGCATTCGCGTTGTAGTTTTGTAGAAGCTACATCTAATAAGAACTGAAGAGGTAGCTCTAAACGTGACCCATGGTGAAAATCCTATTTTCGCCGTGGGTTATTATGTTTTTCAGGATTACGAATATTTTGTGAAATAGCTGTATAGGAAAAATAGATATACGTATGATAGAATGGATGATAAGAAAAGGTGGGTGAAAGAATGACGGTAACATTCTATACATATCCAAAGTGTGGAACGTGTCAGAAAGCAAAAAAGTGGCTAGATGCGAATCATGTTTCCTATGAGGCAATTCATCTAATAGAAAATCCGCCAAGTAAAGAATTGCTACAGCAGTTCTATACAAAAAGCGGTTTAGAGCTTAAGAAATTTTTTAATACGAGCGGTATGAAGTACCGGGATCTTGGATTAAAGGATAAGGTAAAGGCAATGAACGAAGATGAGATGCTGGAACTGCTAGCATCAGATGGCATGCTAATTAAACGCCCAATCATAACAGATGGTAATCATGTAACAGTAGGTTTCAATGAAGAACAATTTGGGGATATGTGGAAAAAATAGTTAGTGATCACCGATTTGGTATTACTATAATTTTAACGTTATATGGAGGGGAATTGGATGAGTATTCCAAAAGAATATCGTTATTCTGAAGAACATGAGTGGGTAAAGGTTGATGGTAATAAAGTAGTGGTAGGTATTACGGATTTTGCACAACATGAATTAGGCGATATTGTATTTGTAGAACTACCTGAGGTTGGCACAGAATTGAAAGTAAATGAGCCATTTGGCAGCGTAGAATCTGTGAAAACTGTTTCTGAATTATATGCGCCTATTAGCGGTAAGGTTATAGAAATAAACGAAGAATTAAATGATAGTCCTGAGCTTGTTAACGAGTCTCCATATGAGAATGCTTGGATGGTTGTGTTAGAGCCTAGTAATGCTAGTGAGTTGGAAGATCTTCTTTCAGCTGAAAAATACGAAGCATTAATAAGCGAAGAATAGAATAGGAATATTGGCGTGGGTGCTGTTTACCCAAGCAAAAGAGGAAGCAGCACATGTGCTGCTTCCTCTTTTGCATTTATACGTACATGATGGTCCCAAAGATATTTGCTATCTGATTCGGAAAAATCAAACAGGAAACAACATGAAAAGAAAGAATATACTATATACTAAAGGTGAACTATAGTCCATATTAGTCAGGTGATGCTGCGTGAAAGAAGTAGAAAAAGTAATTATTGTAGAAGGTAAATCTGATAAACAAAAAATTGCATCGATTATTAAAGAGCCTGTTGAAATTGTATGTACAAATGGAACGATTAGTTTGGCAAAGCTTGATGAATTAGTTGATGAAGTTCAAGATAAAGAAGTATATATACTGGTAGACTCAGACGATTCCGGAGAAAAGCTGAGAAAACAATTTATGCGGGAGCTTCCAGAGGCAGAGCATTTATACATTGATCGGTCGTATCGAGAAGTTGCAACGGCCCCACTTCAGCATCTTGCAACCGTATTAGTAAAAGCGGATATCGACATTTATCCGGAATATTTATAGTAAGGATGATTACCATGCATGAATGGACAGCAGATGAAGTTACGGAACGAATTGAACAGGATGAGCTAGCAATATTGTATGTGTACACACCTTTATGTGGGACATGCCAGCTTGCTAGTAAAATGATCACGATAGTCGAAGCCACCTTGCCATCACTGTCTATCGGAAAGATTAACCTAAATTATGCACCTCATCTTGCTACTACGTATCAAATAGAGAGTGTTCCGTGCTTGTTTATTTTTCAAAATGGTCAGTTACAAAAAAGGGTATATGCGTTTCAATCAGTAGAGTATTTGTATTATGAGTTAAAATCATTAATTGCATAGGCGACATCTATTGTCGCTTCGACATATTTCTTAGGAAATAAAGTGAAACTTCCCTCGGTTAGCAAAGGCCAATACGGACTTTTACGGGCAGTTGTCCCCCACTTAGCCTTCTCGCATTTCTATAAGCATTGAAGTGGGGGTCTTACTGCCCGTTAAAGCGGGATAATAAGAAAGAAGTGACAAGAACCGCTACAATCTAAGCATGCGGGAGTGAATAAAATGAAACTTTATTCATTATTGCAAGTCTTTGTGGGTGATGCAAATGAACAACAGCTTATTCAACCTCTTCTTCCTTCAGAGCCATTTCATGTAATACTTCGATACGAGGAGGAACGCTATAATCTGCATATTTCTCAGTACGGCCTTTCTGTATTTAAGGAAGAACCTGCCACCTATACGTTACATATTAAAACAGAACGCGATCTTCATTCTTTATTTACAGGAGAGATTCCTTTACAAACATTACTTCGAAGGCAGGGAATCGTTTATGAGGGTTCACTTCGTATCTTACTTTTATTAGAGTCCGTATTCTTTATTTGTCATAATTCTACTAATTGTACGTAAATGTTACATCAACATATTGACATCTAGTTATAAAATTGATAGAATATTAAAAATGCAATCGTGAAAATTTCATAACAATACGAAATCAGACGTAACAATCTGATTTGCTCTTATCAAGAGAGGTGGAGGGACTGTGCCCTGTGAAACCCGGCAACCGTCAGCATTCGGCTGATATGGTGCCAATTCCTGCAAAGCAAGTATGCTTTGAGAGATGAGAGAAAGGATATAGAATGCTTTAACCCTTTCTGCTCATTTTTTGTAGAAAGGGTTTTTTATTATTCTTAGACAGCTTGGGGGGAAATACAAATGATTCTATTAGAACAAGTACAAAAGTTGTACCGTACGAAAAATAGCAACATTACAGCAGTACAAGATGTGAATTTAGAAATTCATCAAGGTGAAATCTTCGGTATTATCGGTTATAGCGGTGCGGGAAAAAGCTCTTTATTACGTATGCTAAATCAATTGGAACAACCTACTGAGGGGAAAATTACAGTAGCAGGACGGGTTATTTCGGCTATTAAAGGAAAAGAATTACGCCTTGCACGCAGGGAAATCGGGATGATTTTTCAACATTTCAATTTGCTTTGGTCAAGAACAGTTTGTGAAAATATAGCTTTTCCTTTGGAAATAGCTGGTGTAGGCAAAGAAGAACGGGAACGAAGGGTAAATGAATTAATTCATCTTGTAGGACTAGAAGGACGCGAAAATGCTTATCCTTCGCAACTGAGCGGTGGTCAAAAACAGCGGGTTGGCATTGCTAGGGCACTAGCCAATAATCCAAAGGTGCTGCTATGCGATGAAGCAACCTCTGCGCTGGATCCGGAAACGACTGATCAAATTTTAGATTTACTTCTCGATATAAATAAACGTCTTGGCTTAACTATTGTGTTAATTACCCATGAGATGCATGTCATTCAAAAGGTTTGTAGCCGTGTAACTGTTATGGATGCAGGAAAGATCGTGGAAATCGGCGAGGTATTAGAAGTATTTCGCAAACCACAACAAGAGATTACGAAACGTTTTGTATCGCAAGTTACAACGACTTCAGGTGCAGAAGAAACGATTGAAGCATTGTTACAAAAATATCCTAGTGGTGTTGTCCTTCGCTTGCAATTTGTACGGGATCATATTCAGCAACCTTTTATTACTGAACTCATTCGTAACACCGTAGTTAACGTCAGTATTTTACAAGGTAAAATCTCTCCAACATCAAACGGCTCTTATGGCAATTTAGTCGTTCATTTGAATGGATCATCGGAAGAAATTGAACAGGCACTGAGCTACATTAAACAGCAGAAGATTGAGATGGAGGTAATTTACCATGGATAGTCTATTTCCAAACGTTGATTGGGGCGACATATGGCAAGCTACAGGTGAGACCCTATACATGACAGCCATTTCAACATTGGCAACCTTTGTGTTTGGACTTTTACTTGGATTGCTACTATTTATGACAGCAAAGGGAAACCTATGGGAAAACAGTGTGCTCAATAAAATAATTGGCGCTTTTGTAAATATCTTTCGTTCCATACCCTTTATTATTCTCATTATTTTACTCATACCATTTACGAAGTTGATTGTAGGTACCATGCTTGGAGCAGAAGCAGCATTGCCAGCCTTAATTATTGGCGCTGCCCCGTTTTATGGACGGATGGTGGAAATGGCACTCCGTGAAATTGATAAAGGAGTGATTGAGGCATCAAGAGCAATGGGAGCGAAAACGAGTACGATTATTTTTAAAGTACTTATCCCAGAATCACTTCCTGCATTGGTATCAGGTATTACAGTAACAACAATTGCACTCGTTGGCTATACAGCGATGGCCGGTGTTGTAGGTGCTGGAGGATTAGGAACATTAGCTTATTTAGATGGTTTTCAGCGTTCTCATAATGATGTAACATTCGTTGCAACTATTTTGGTTTTGCTTATTGTTTTTATCATTCAATTTATTGGCGATTTTATTACAGCTCGTATTGATAAACGGTAAATACTCTAGTAACTTCTAGAGCTTTTATATAAAAAGGTAAAAGGGGAGTATGCAAATGAAAAAACTATTATCTTTAAGTCTTATTGCAATTATTGTATTCGCGTTATCAGCTTGTGGTAGTAGTACTCCGCAAAAGAAATTAGTAGTCGGTGCGTCGAACGTTCCGCATGCTGAAATTCTTGAGCAGGCAAAGCCAATATTAGCTAAAGAGGGCATTGATCTGCAAATTAAGAAATTCCAAGATTATGTATTGCCAAATCAAGCATTAGCGGGCAAAGAACTAGATGCAAATTACTTTCAACATATTCCATATTTAGAAAAGGAAATGAAAGATAAGGGGTACGATTTTGCAATAGCAAGCAAAATTCATCTTGAACCAATTGGATTCTACTCTCAAAAATATAAGAATATAAAAGATCTACCGAATAATGCATTGATCATTATGAGTAACTCTGTTACAGACCACGGCCGTGGATTAGCTTTACTACAAAAAGCTGGGGTAATTAAACTAAAAGACGGCGTAGATCCTGTTAACGCAACTTTTAAAGATATTGCAGAAAATCCTAAAAACCTAAAATTTAAAACGGATGTTGAACCTGGTTTATTGCCTCAAATTTATAAAAATAACGAAGGCGATGCCGTTATGATTAATTCGAATTACGCGATTGATGCTGGTTTAAACCCTGTAAAAGACGCAATTGCACTTGAAGGACAAGATTCTCCTTATGCAAACGTACTGGTAGTTCGAAAAGGTGATGAAAATAAACCAGAAGTGAAAGAACTTGTAAAAGTATTGCATTCAAAAGAAATCCAAGACTTCATTAACACGAAATATAAAGGTGCCGTAATTCCTGTAAATGAATAATTTAAAAAAGAATGAAGCCAAGATTGACTCGGGTAGAGCTATCTTGGCTTTTTCTATCGGGATGTTTTGAATTGAAAAGAATGGATAAATATATTTATGAAATGTAAAGAGTTTCACAAGATGAATTTTGAATTTTTTTTAACATTTTTCGGTTTGATAAATCTTTTCATTTGATATAATATTGTATTGAGAATACAATGAGAATTAGAAACGTTTTAAACTAATTATCATTTTAGATAGAGATAAATGGAGGTAATATGATGGCTAGTTCTACTTTAACGATTAAAGACTTGCATGTATCCATTGATGGCAAGGAGATTTTAAAGGGAGTTAACTTGGAAATTAAGGGCGGAGAAATCCATGCAATCATGGGACCGAACGGAACAGGTAAATCTACTCTATCTTCTGCAATTATGGGACATCCAAAATATGAAGTTACATCTGGAAGCATTACGCTTGACGGCAAAAATGTATTAGAAATGGAAGTAGACGAACGTGCTCGTGCAGGTCTATTTTTAGCTATGCAATACCCAAGTGAAATTAGCGGAGTAACAAACGCAGACTTCTTACGTTCTGCAATAAATGCGCGCCGTGAAGAAGGCGATGAAATTTCTCTTATGAAATTTATTCGTATGCTAGATAAGAAGATGGAATTCCTTGAAATGGATTCTGCGATGGCACAACGTTATTTAAATGAAGGATTCTCTGGTGGCGAGAAAAAACGTAACGAAATTCTACAAATGATGATGATCCAGCCAAGATTTGCAATTCTTGATGAAATTGACTCCGGTCTTGATATCGATGCACTAAAGGTTGTTTCCAAAGGTGTTAACGAAATGCGCGGAGAAGAGCTAGGCTGCTTAATTATCACTCACTATCAACGCTTGTTAAACTACATTACTCCAGACTTTGTACACATCATGATGAACGGAAAAGTTGTGAAATCTGGCGGTTCTGAGCTTGCAGAGCGTTTGGAAGCAGAAGGATACGATTGGATTAAAAAAGAACTAGGAATTGAAGACGACGTAGAGCAAGAAGCGTAAGTGAGGAGGATAACCATGACAATCGGTACAGCACAGGATCAAGAATATATTCGTCAGCTAGCAAGCACAGAGCCAGCTTGGTTGACAGAGTTCCGTTTGCAAGCTCTTGCACAAGCTGAAAATCTACCAATGCCAAAGCCTGACAAAACAAAGATTGATAAATGGAACTTTGTTGGTGTAAGTAAGCCATCCAACCAAGAGCCTATTCGTTCTTTAGATGAGCTATCTGATGATATAAAGAAGCTATTAACTGAAGATACAAAGAATATACTTGTACAACGTAGCAATACGAAAGCTTATGTAGAATTATCTGCTGAGGCAAAAGAAAAAGGCGTTATTTTTACAGATATTCTTACAGCAGCACAAGAGCATAGTGAATTGTTGCAAAAATATATCATGAAGGATGCAGTAAAAGTAGATACAAATCGTCTTTCTGCACTACATGCAGCATTTTTAAACGGCGGAGCGTTCGTTTATGTTCCAAAAAATGTTGTATTAGAATCCCCTCTTCAAGCGATTTATATTGTTGATGGAGAGGTAGCAAACGTTTACAACCATGTGTTAGTTGTTGGGGATACTAATAGTTCCTTTACTTATGTAGAAAACTATATAGCAAATGAATCCATTACAGGTGTTGCAAATATTGTAGCTGAAGTTGTGCTTGAGCAAGGTGCCCAAGTGAAATTTGGCGCAGTAGACTTGCTTGCGAAAGGGATTACAACCTATGTGAATCGAGCTGGTATTGTAGGTCGCGATGCAAGACTAGAGTGGGCACTTGGATTAATGAATGATGGCAATACGATTTCCGAGAACACAACGCAATTAAAAGGCGACGGTTCATTTGGAGATACAAAAATGGTTACAATCGGCCGCGGTGAGCAAACGCAAAACTTTACAACAAAAATCATTCACCATGGAAAGCATTCTGAAGGATTTATTTTAAAACATGGTGTTCAAAAAGATAACGCAACAGCTATTTTTAATGGAATTGGGAAAATTGAACATGGCGCATCTAAAGCCAATGCAGAACAAGCATCTCGTATTCTTATGTTAAATGAGAAAGCACGTGGTGATGCAAATCCAATGCTTCTTATTGATGAAGATGATGTAATGGCTGGCCATGCAGCATCGGTTGGTCGTGTAGATCCTACACAATTATACTATCTTATGAGCCGAGGCATTCACAAAGTAGAAGCGGAACGTCTAGTCATTCATGGTTTCTTAGCTCCAGTTGTGAATGAATTTCCAATCGAAGGAGTGAAAACTCAGCTTACTGAGGTTATAGAAAGGAAAGTTCGCTAATGGATGTGCAAGCAATACGTAAGCAGTTTCCTATATTAGATCAACAAGTCAATGGAAAAAAGCTTGTTTATTTAGATAATGCGGCAACGTCGCAAAAGCCAATTCAAGTGATTGAAGCGCTTAGTACGTACTATAAAGAATATAATTCTAATGTACACCGCGGGGTGCACACATTAGGAACAAAAGCAACAGATGCTTATGAAGCAGCTCGTGAAAAGGTTCGAAACTTTCTTAATGCTCGTCAGGTAGAAGAAATTGTATTTACTCGTGGAACAACGACTTCTATAAATATGATTGCCAGCAGCTACGGTATGGACAATGTTCATGAGGGCGATGAAATTGTCATCTCTTACATGGAGCATCATGCAAACATTATTCCATGGCAGCAGGTTGCAAAGAAAAAGGGAGCAACGTTAAAATATATCCCTCTTCAAGAAGATGGAACAATCTCTCTTGAGGATGCAGAAAAAACGATCACTTCGAATACGAAGATTGTTTCGATTGCCTATGTTTCCAATGTTCTTGGCACAATCAACCCGATTAAAGAGCTTGCGAAGATTGCTCATAAAAATGGGGCTGTTATGGTAGTCGATGGTGCGCAAAGTACTCCGCATATGAAAATCGATGTACAGGATTTAGATTGTGATTTCTATGCCTTATCCAGCCATAAAATGTGCGGTCCTACTGGTGTTGGGGTTATGTACGGAAAGAAAGCAATCTTAGAAAATATGGAGCCAGCTGAGTTTGGCGGAGAAATGATTGATTTCGTTGGATTATACGAGTCAACCTGGAAAGAACTTCCTTGGAAGTTTGAAGCGGGAACTCCGATTATCGGCGGAGCTATTGGACTTGGTGTTGCGATCGATTTCTTACAGCAAATTGGTATGGAAAACATTGAACAACATGAGCATGAAATGGCTCAATATGCTATGGAACGCTTAAAAGATATAGATGGACTTACCATATATGGTCCAAAACATCGTGCGGGTCTTGTTACATTTAATATGGATGACGTTCATCCGCATGATGTAGCAACTGTAGTAGATATGGAAGGCGTTGCTATTCGTGCCGGTCACCACTGTGCACAACCGTTAATGAAATGGCTTAATGTTTCGGCAACAGCTCGTGCAAGCTTCTATTTATATAATACGAAGGAAGAGATCGACACATTTGTTGAATCACTAGTTAAAACAAAGGAGTATTTCACAAATGTCTTTTAATAATCTCGATACATTATATCGACAAGTCATCATGGATCATTATAAAAAACCGCGTAATCGTGGTGTTTTAGAAGATAATGCACTTGTTGTGAATATGAATAATCCAACATGCGGGGATCGCATTCAGCTTACAATGAAGGTAGAAAATGATATCGTAACGGATGCGAAGTTTGAAGGCGAAGGCTGTTCCATCTCGATGTCATCTGCATCGATGATGACACAAGCAATTAAAGGTAAGAAAGTGGAAGATGCACTGCATTTAGCAACCGTATTTTCTGACATGATGCTTGGAAAAGAATATGATGACAATATAGATTTAGGTGATATAGAAGCGTTGCAAGGTGTTTCCAAATTTCCAGCACGAATTAAGTGTGCGACACTTGCTTGGAAAGCGATGGAAAAAGGATTGCATGAGCACCATTAAGAATCACAAGGAGGGATAAGAAATGGCGAAGCAAATGCCTGATATTGGTGATTATAAATATGGTTTTAGAGATAAGGACGTTTCAATTTTCCGTGCGAAGCGAGGTCTTACAAAAGAAATCGTAGAGGAAATTTCTCGAATGAAAGAGGAACCTGCTTGGATGTTAGACTTCCGCTTAAAGGCGTTAGATACATTCTATAAGCTACCCATGCCACAATGGGGCGGGGACCTTTCTGATTTAAACTTTGATGAAATTACGTATTATGTTAAGCCATCTGAAAAATCCGAGAAGTCTTGGGATGAAGTGCCAGATGAAATTAAAGCAACATTCGATAAGCTCGGTATCCCAGAAGCTGAACAAAAGTATTTAGCAGGTGTTTCAGCGCAGTATGAATCAGAAGTTGTTTATCACAATATGAAGGAAGATCTTGAAGCACAAGGGATTGTCTTTAAAGATACAGATAGTGCCCTTCGTGAAAATGAAGACATCTTCCGCGAGCACTTCGGAAAAGTTATTCCGCCTACAGATAATAAATTTGCAGCACTTAACTCTGCAGTTTGGTCTGGCGGCTCTTTCATCTATGTTCCAAAGGGTATCAAGGTTGAAACACCTCTTCAAGCATACTTCCGTATTAACTCTGAAAATATGGGTCAATTCGAACGTACTCTTATTATCGTAGATGAAGGTGCACACGTTCACTACGTAGAAGGTTGTACAGCACCTGTTTATACAACGAATTCCCTTCATAGCGCTGTTGTTGAAATTTTCATTAAAAAGAATGCATACTGCCGTTATACAACAATTCAAAACTGGGCAAATAACGTATTCAATCTTGTTACGAAGCGTGCAACCTGTGATGAAAATGCTACAATGGAATGGATTGATGGAAACATCGGTTCTAAATTAACGATGAAATATCCAGCTGTTATCTTAAAAGGCGAAGGTGCACGTGGTTTAACCTTATCTATTGCCATCGCTGGTAAAGGACAACACCAAGACGCTGGGGCAAAAATGATTCACCTTGCTCCAAACACTTCTTCTACGATTGTTTCCAAATCGATTTCTAAGCATGGCGGTAAAGTAACGTATCGTGGTATTGTTCACTTTGGCCGTAAAGCAACAAACTCTCGTGCTAATGTTGAATGTGATACGTTAATTATGGATAATCAATCTACATCTGATACAGTGCCATATAACGAAATTTTAAACGATAATATTTCGTTAGAGCACGAAGCAAAAGTATCAAAAGTATCAGAAGAGCAATTGTTCTATTTAATGAGCCGTGGTATTTCAGAACAAGAAGCAACGGAAATGATCGTAATGGGCTTCATTGAACCATTCACTCGTGAGCTTCCAATGGAATACGCAGTCGAAATGAACCGTCTTATCAAGTTCGAGATGGAAGGTAGTATCGGTTAAGCTTCATCATCATGTCATTTGTTCGAAAACATCTCGTTTCAATTAGAAAATAGCCGGTTCCTTAGGGAGCCGGCTTTATTTATCCTTATCCCGCTATTTAAGGGCAGTAACACCCCCACTTCAAGGCTTAGAGAAATCAGAAAAGGGCTAAGTGGGGGATAACTGCCCGTAAAAGCCCGAATTGGGCGGGCTAACCCTCGGTGGGGGATGAGAAAAAACCCCCACCGAGGGAAGTTTCACTTTATGTTAGTAATGGTTAGTAATAGTTACTTTATGAATATACAGGAGGGTTTGCTTTCAGAAGCTGCCCCTTCTTTGTATAATAGTAAGAAAGGACTATTTTCTTACGTATATAATAATTCGGAATGATTGCTCATAAAGTAATAGAAACCGTAAAGCGTACAAGCTATATGCTTTAAACAAGGATATAAAGGATAGATAAACTCGTTGTGAGAGGAGGGGGTTTTTCTGAAGCGGGAACAGGAGATTACGATACATCTGTATCATACGAATGATTTACATAGCCACTTTGAAAATTGGAAACCAATCTCTCAATTTTTTCGAAAAGAAAAAGAACGGTTAGTAAATAGGGGAGAAGACGTATTTACGTTAGATATAGGAGATCATGTGGATCGTTTTCATACTATTACAGAAGCGACCGCAGGAAAAGCGAACGTCCAGTTATTAAATGAAGCAAAATACGATTTTGCTACAATTGGAAATAATGAAGGAATTACGCTGAAGAAGGAAGATTTAGATCATTTATACGATGAAGCGGAATTTTCGGTGCTCGTAGCAAATTTATTTTACAAGGATGGAACTCGTCCGGCTTGGGCAAAGCCCTATGAGCTTCGCACGCTGCCAAGTGGAATTACGATAGCATGTATTGGGGTAACGGTAGCATATCCTGTATTTTATTCGCTGCTTGGCTGGAGTATTACAGATCCTTACGAAGCATTAGAAGCATGTATGGACGAGGTGCGAGAGAAAGCGGATGTCGTCGTCTTATTGTCGCATTTAGGTCGAAATGAAGATGAATATATTGCGGAGCATTATGATATAGACGTCATTTTAGGTGCCCACACTCATCATTTTTTTGAACAAGGCTTACTATTGCATGGTACATTACTATGTTGTGTTGGCAAATGGGGAAGACATGTTGGTCATGTTCAAATCGGATTGAATCCCGTAACGAAGAAAATTATTCGTAAGAAGGCTCGCACTCTTGCCACTTCGAAGCTACATGGCTATACAGATACCGGAACGATGCTTTTGAGACTGCAAGAAGAAAGTGAGCATATCATGAATGAACAGGTCGTAGAGCTAAAGGAAGACCTCGTCATAGATTGGTTTGCTGATTCTAACTTTTCCAAGCTATTGGCAGTTTCTTTAAAAGAATGGTGTCATGCTGATATAGGTATGGTCAATGCCGGCATAATCTTAGATTCTTTGCCGAAGGGAATTGTTACAAGAGGAGATATTCACCGAGTTTGCCCGCATCCAATTAATCCATGTAGGCTTGTGGTAAAGGGAAAAACGTTGCGGGAGGTTATCTTAAAAGCACAGCGGCCACAGACTGAACATATAGAGGTTAAGGGTCTAGGCTTTCGCGGGAAAGTGATGGGGAAGATGATCTATGAAGGGGTTGAAATTATCCCCGATACGATTCCTGGGAACAAACGCTTACTTGAAGAGGTATTAATTAATGGGGAACCGCTAGAACTAGAGCGCCTGTATAGCGTTGGCACGGTTGACATGTTCACGTTTGGTTATTTGTATCCAGAGCTGTTAGTGGCGAAAGAAAAGCACTATTTTATGCCGGAGCTATTGCGTGATGTATTAAGAGAAAAGTTGATTGAGGTAGGACACTCTGTAAAATCGTAACAAACGAACACTCTTCTTCATAGAAATAAAGAGAAACATTTATAGGTGTATGTACGATGTCTAGTACGAAGAGGAGTGTGGGTTTGTCATGATGAGTTTAGAGCCGCTCGTAATTAACGGGCATACTTGTTTAGCAGTTACGGTACATTTACCGAAAACAAATCTGTTAGCAGTAACTACCGATAAAGGATACATCATGTGTGGTGCCCTTGATGTTGCTCTATTAAATGATAAGTTAAAGGATAGAGAAATACTTGCTGCAAGAGCAGTTGGTGTTCGAACGATTCAGGATCTATTGGAAGCACCGCTTGAATCTGTCACCTATGAGGCAGAAAAACGTGGCATTACCGTAGGAATGATGGGAAAAGATGCTCTGCTCAAAATGATTTAGATAATGTCCCCTCATCTTGCATACATATGAAGTGAGAAGGGGGGATTTTTTTTGCGTGTGTTTCGAACTTCACGATTTCGGCGAGGGCCGCTCCCGTTTCGATACGTATTGCTCATTTCCTTTCTTATTTTCTTACTATTAACGGTTCAAGGTCTGTGGATTATTAGTCGAAGCATCACCCCTACGCTTATGCTGTATGCACAATCACAAACGAAACGATTAGCGACAGTTATCATTACGAAAGCTGTACAGGATAGAGTTCAATCGGGTTTTTCTGTTGATAAGCTGATTGCTGTAGAACGTGATAATCAAGGGAAGATAACAACGATTGACTTCAATCCGGAGGTTGTGAATGGAATTTCATCTTCGACAACAGCGTCAATTGAACAATATTTACGCTTAGCAGAAAAAGGAGATATGGCGAAGCTTGGACTGGATGATAACACACAGCTTACATTAAAACAAAAAGAAGGAAATGGGGCAGTATTTGCGATTCCGCTTGGTCAAATTACAAACAATGCGTTAATAGGAAATTTAGGGCCAAAGATTCCCGTTTCCTTTACGACCATTGGGGATGTACATACGAATATCAAGCGTGACGTGAAGCCCTATGGGATTAACAATGTTATGGTGGATATTGCGTTAGAGGTAAACGTGACGATGCAAGTCATCATTCCGTTTCAATCGAAGGAAACGATTGTAACGACCGATGTACCGATTGCAATGCGTGTAATTCAAGGAGAAGTGCCGACGTATTATAGCGGTAGTAAAGATGGAGGTACACCAGCTTTGCCCGTTCCAAATCCAAAACAGCCATAGTAAGGAAGAAGTCGAATCACTGCTTTTGAAGTGATTCGGCTTTTCTATTACATGATGATTGACCAAGCTTATAACTTTGTAAAAAATAAAAGGGGCTTCACAGTATTTTGATTGTGGGATAGCCCCTACGTGGTTATCTTTTCTTTTTCTGTCGTTCCTGTCTTTCCCATACCGATAAATACGCATAGGGATCAAAAGCCCATTCGTTTATGCCGTTATCTTTGTAGAGACCATAATGAAGATGTGGTGGAAACTTTCCTGATGTTCCTGGAGGACCGTAGCCCGTGCTTCCTACATACCCAATTACCGTTCCGGGCTCGACAATTTGTCCCACTCGTAAATCCTTATCCTTAGCAAAGCCCCCTAAGTGTGCATAATAATGATAATTATTTTGCAGGTCACGAATACCGATACGCCATCCTCCGAGGCGATTCCATCCTTTTAGTTCAATCGTTCCGTAGCAGGTTGACCGAACGGGTACACCGTAATTGGCAAAAATATCTGTCCCTTCATGTACTCTTCTCCCTCCGAAGCTTCGTTTGTCCCCGAAGGTACTCCGATAGCTATGACTGCTGTTTATTGGAAGTGGAAAGACGTTTCCTTCGATGTCTAAGCGCCCGTAGTGTTTAAATATATTGGCATATTCCATAATCATGTCAACGGTTTTCCCGCGTTTGTAATGCTCCCAAAGCATGATTTTAATATGATCCTTATCGCTTCCAAAATGGCTAAGAACCGTAGCCATTGTATAGAGCACATCTTTATCATTCGATTGATCTGCAAAGCCATCGCCGTCTCCATCTTGTCCAATTCCACCGAATAAGCCAATTGTATACAGGCTCTGATCTTGTTGATTTGGATTGATTAGCCCAGACCATACCTCTGGCTTAAAGTAAATGCTAATAGCACCATTTTCTTTTTTCGGAATATCGCGTCTCACTTTTCGAATATTGCGCTCGTATTGATCTACAGCTGCAAAATATTCCCAAGGTACGAGCGATAGAGCTTCCATTTGTTTATATAAAGCCATTCTTTCTGTATAAATAGATTGCTTATTTGGTTCACCATATACTTCTTCCAGTGGTAGAAGCATACTGATACAAAGTACGAGACATATTTTTTTGAGCACAAGATCAAATCCTTTCCACAGCATCTCTATTTATATTGTGGAATATATGTTTATTTTCATAATAGTAAATAGATGGTAATTATTTTCGCGTGAGATAATTGAGGAGTTTTTCTTCCTTTCGATATAATGTGTATGATATATTTAATATCACTTATATGATAGAAAGCTCGGGTGATTTGATGCAATCTAATGAATATAAACGAAAACCAGATTGGTTAAAAATTAAGCTAAACACGAATGATAATTATAAAAATTTGAAGCAAATGATGCGTTCAGAAGGACTTCATACGGTGTGTGAGGAAGCAAAATGTCCGAATATCCATGAATGCTGGGCGATGCGTCGTACGGCTACGTTTATGATTTTAGGAGATATTTGTACGCGTGCGTGCAGATTTTGCGCAGTAAAAACAGGCTTGCCGACAGAGCTGGATTTACAAGAGCCAGAGCGGGTTGCTGATTCTGTTCTACAAATGAATTTAAAGCATGTTGTCATTACTGCAGTGGCACGCGATGATTTAAAGGATGGCGGAGCTTCTATTTTTGCAGAGACAATTCGGGCGGTACGGAGAAAAAGCCCATTCACTTCTATTGAAGTTCTTCCTTCTGACATGGGAGGCGTGCGTGAAAACTTGCAAATGCTAATGGATGCTAAACCAGATATATTAAATCATAATATTGAAACCGTCCGTCGTTTATCAGATCAAGTTCGTGCAAAAGCAAAATATGATCGTTCTCTCGAGTTTTTACGTCGTGCGAAAGAAATGCAGCCTACTATTCCTACAAAATCAAGCATTATGATTGGTCTTGGTGAAACAAAGGAAGAAATTATCGAAGCATTGGACGATTTACGTGCAAATGCTGTAGATATTGTGACACTTGGACAATATTTGCAGCCAACGAAGAAACATTTAACGGTTGAAAAATATTGGACACCTGCAGAATTCGCAGAATTAAAGGAAGTAGCTCTAAGTAAAGGATTTAGTCATTGTGAAGCGGGTCCGCTCGTGCGCTCTTCGTATCATGCAGATGAGCAAGTGAAAGCTGCTCAGGAAGAAAAACTGAAAGCTAATTAACAATAGGGACTGTCACAGAAGGCTTTCTTTTTCTGTTTGACAGTCCTTTTATTTGATACGGAGTTATGGATTGATTAGAATGAAGGAATCGATTAAGCACCGTCTATTACAATTTAGAAATTGTTGGATGGTGCCATTTGTGATAGGATTAGGATAAAGTAGTATAGAAAGGAATATGGAAAGATGGAAAAGCCTGAGGTGAAGAAAAGCATAATTGTTAATAATACACTCTATGAAGTGGTTGAAGAAGTTCACAATGCCTTTAATGAAGAAGCATTTAAAAACCGCTATGCGGACATTTTAAATAAATACGATTATATCCTTGGAGATTGGGGCTATAGTCAGCTTCGTCTTCGCGGATTTTTTGATGATAACAATCAACGTGCAACGTATGACACACGTATTAGCACATTATCGGAATATTTGTATGAGTATTGTAATTTTGGATGTGCATACTTTGTTTTAAAAAAGGTGAAAAAATAAACTTTTAAAAAAAGGAACCCATGGTGAAATGAATGATTTCTCCGTAGGTTTTTTTTATGTAACCAGAACCAATAAAAAAGCTGTCTTCTAGTCTGAAATAGACTAGAGACAGCCTCCGTACTTTACTGCACAGCCTCATAAAGAAAGTCACGAAGCTCGTTTGCAGTATCTTCATCTACACCAAACGCAACCTCTAAATAACCCGGTTCATCTAAATCATCAGAGCCGATGATTGCAAATTTATTACGCTGAATATCAAGGACCAGCACTTTATTGTAGTAGTGATCAGAGAAGATTAATGCTAAATCATGTCTTACATTTTCCCCCATAAAGCTTACAAAACGCGTTTTTGTTACTGCCGTATCATCGTACAGAAAAAAACGTTCTCCCATATTCCCGCTCCTTTATATGTTTAAATTTAAATGCGGCTTATGATCTAAATGGTGATGAGCACGAATAAATCGTACGGTTCTCGTTTTTGCACGCATTACGATGGAATACGTTTCAGCTAAATCTCCGCCTAGAAATTTAACCCCTTCTAATAGCTCTCCATCAGACACACCTGATGCTGCAAAAATGGCATCGTCACCAGCAACCAAGTCTTCCATAGTTAACAGTTGGCGTGGATTTTCAAGTCCCATTTTTCGGCAGCGAGCCTCTTCTTCATCTGTCATAGGAACAAGTCTTGCTTGCATTTCTCCTCCTAGACATTTTAAAGCGGCAGCAGAAATTACGCCTTCAGGAGCACCACCGATGCCAACGAATAAGTCAATGCCCGTAGTAGGGATAGCGGTAGCAATAGAAGCTCCAACGTCACCATCGCTAAATAGTTTAACACGAGCTCCTTTCGCACGTACACGGTCAATGATATCTTGATGTCGTTCACGTTCTTGAACAATGACGGTTAAATCACGAATTCGTTTGTTATTTGCCTTTGCAACGGTTTCAATAGTCTTTTCGATTGGATCATCCAAGCTTATTTTACCGGCTGAATTTGGTCCTACTGCTATTTTTTCCATGTACATATCAGGTGCATGCAATAGGTTTCCTTTATCTGCAATCGCAATAACTGCCATTGCATTTGCCACACCTTTTGCAACAATATTCGTTCCTTCTAGCGGATCAACAGCAATATCTACATCTGGTCCATTTGTAGTTCCTAGTTTTTCTCCAATATACAACATCGGTGCTTCGTCAAGCTCACCTTCACCGATGACGACTGTTCCATTCATATTTACAGAATCAAACATAGTGCGCATCGCAGTAGTTGCGGCATCATCTGCTTCCATTTTTTTGCCTCGACCCATCCACTGGGCGGAAGCTAAAGCAGCTGCTTCTGTTACACGGACAATTTCTAACGCAAGTTCACGATCCAAGATGACATTCCTCCAATTTCAGAAATCCAACATTATAACTATATCAGAGATATGGGAAAAGATAAAATCCAAAGGAGTCGATTTTTTTTAAGGAAAGAAGTAAAATATAGATAAATAGTGAATGAAAAGGCTTTAATTTCCTATTAAGGAGTGGTTTCATGTATTTCGTTGATCGTAAGAAGATTGAACTAATGCTTCAATGCCTAGAAGAGGTTACTACTATTTTTACAAATGAAAAGCAATATAAAACATCAATTGAAAAGCTTGCATTAGAGCGAATTGTACTTCTAATGATAGATTCCATTTTAGATGTTGGAAACAGTATGATTGATGGCTTTATTATGCGAGATCCTGGCAGCTATGAGGATATCATCGATATTTTAATGGATGAAAAGGTTGTGCTAGAAGAACAGGGGAAACAGCTTAAAGAAATAATCAAGCTTCGGAAAATACTCATGCAAGATTATATGAATATGGATCATGAGCATGTTGAATCTGTTGTGAATGCAAATATACAAGCGATTCAAGCATATCCTTCCCGTATTCGTAATTATTTAGAAAAAGAGCTTGGTCCGGTATCTGCTTTTAGTAATTCTTGAATGGAAAACCAACAAAAAAAGTGACAAAACAAGAACGCTTCAGTCGAGGCGTTTTTTTTCTGTCATAAAATCGATTATCATAGAAATGTAGCTTATTGAAGAAGGAGTAAACAATATGAAATCATATAAAGGATATTTAATCGACTTAGACGGTACCATGTATCGTGGAGAAGAGAAAATCGAAGAAGCGAGCGATTTTATAAAGGTATTAGTGGAAAAGAACATTCCGTATTTATTTGTAACGAATAATTCTTCGCGTAAGCCAGAGCAGGTTGCTGAGAAATTAATGAGCTTGGATATTCCGGCAACACCTGNATTTTATAAAGGTATTAGTGGAAAAGAACATTCCGTATTTATTTGTAACGAATAATTCTTCGCGTAAGCCAGAGCAGGTTGCTGAGAAATTAATGAGCTTGGATATTCCGGCAACACCTGATCATGTCTTTACAACGAGTATGGCAACTGCAAACTATATGATGGAGCGTAAGCCGCAGGCTGCTGTGTATATGATTGGGGAAGAAGGATTACGCGCCGCTTTACAGGAGAAGGGTTTTATTCTTACCGATGAAAATCCTGATTATGTAGTAATGGGTATTGATCGAGAAATTACCTATGAAAAATTGACGAAGGCATGCTTATCTGTGCGAAATGGTGCTACTTTTATTTCCACGAATGGAGACATTGCACTGCCAACTGAGCAAGGTATGCTTCCAGGCAACGGCGCGTTAACATCGGTCATCGCAATCTCTACGCAAGTAGAACCAATCTTTATAGGAAAGCCGGAAGCCATCATTATGGATCAAGCTTTAAAGGTTATTGGAACGAAGCGCGAGGAGACCGTCATGGTTGGGGATAATTATGATACAGATATTTTAGCAGGGATACGAGCTGGAATGAACACGCTTCTTGTTCATACAGGCGTAACGACAGTGGAAAAGCTGTCACAATATGAAATACAACCAACCCATGTTGTCCATTCGTTAACAGAATGGTTAGAGAACATATAATAAAAAAAACAGTAGCCTAGGCTACTGTTTTTTGTTAGGATTTTGCAAAGCGTTTTAGCATAGGAATACGCTTGATTTGGCTACCGAGTATACCGGAAGTTAACGAGCCTCGTAAGGATAGCCATAGGAAAGTAATTGCACCCAATCCACCGCAGACAATCACAATAATGAATGATTTGAAATAGGTTTGTCCTGGAATCAATGATGATAGCAGAAGACGAGCTACTATAACGATAGCAGCCATAATGAAAGAGTATGTCAAAATGGAAAGAATAACCTTACTGGTCTTTCGATAATCAAACTCTGTATATTTGATTATCGAATATATCATAATGACATCGGATACCAAATAGCCAAGTATCGTACCAATTACAGCACCATGGCCGCCAAACATATATAAAAGAGGTACATTTAAAAGCAGTTTAACTAAAATTCCAATCGAAAATGCAACCATCGTTCTTTTTTGATAATCAATTCCCTGCAAGATAGCGGCAGATACAGTGAATATCGCACTAAAAACGGCAGAAGGCGCATAGGAAATTAAATAAGGAGATCCTTCTAAGGCGACCTGTGGATTTACATAAACGATTCGAAATGCATCGTGGGCGATACAAGCTAAGCCAACAGATGCAGGTATTGTGAATAACAATAGAATTTGATAAATTTTTGAAATTTGTTGCTTTAGCTCTTCTGTTTGTCCCATTGTATGGGACTGTGTGATAGCAGGTATGATACTAAGGGAAAAGCCTGTTGCTAGAGAAGCAGGAATCATAATCAGCTTTTGCGCATAGTTCGTAACATAAGCAAATATTCCATTTGCTTGCTCCTGGGGCATACCGGTACTCTTTAATACATCTGCAACGGTATATTGGTCAATCAGCGTATAAAGTGGAATCGCAATTCCTACAAATACAATAGGGATAGCGTAGCGAAGCAATTCTTTATACATATTGGGAAGAGGGACGTAGGACGAACGAGTCTTCAACTGGCCAGGCTTTGGTTTCAGTCCATTGTATTTTCTCCAATAGATAATTAAAACGACTATGCTTGCTATTGCGCCAATGGTTGCGCCAAATGTTGCAACCGAAACAGAATAAGCAATCGAGCCATTCCATATTTTCGTGACTACAAAACTCCCAATTAATATGAACAGGACGCGGGCAATTTGTTCAATTACCTGTGACAGCGCACTTGGCTTCATATGTTGAAAGCCTTGGAAATATCCTCTCGTTACACTCATAGCAGGTACGATGATAAGTGCGAAACTAAGCGCACGCATCGTAAGTGTTACATTTTCCACAAATCCAGGTTCTGGTGTTGTCGAACGAATGATTAGCTTGGATACGTAAGGAGCTCCGAAATATAAAATGGCAAACCCTATAAACCCTAGTAACAGCATTAATTTCAAGCTAGAGCGATATAGCTTTTTACTTGTGTTGTAGTCATCTAATGCGTTGTACTTTGCAACAAATTTTGAAACGGCAATCGGTACACCAGCTGTAGAGAAGCTAAGCAGTATCCCATACCAAGAATAGGCATACGAATATAACGCGACGCCTTCTTTTCCAACCAATAGCTGAAACGGAAAGAAGTAAATAAATCCTAAAATGCGGGAAATCATCGTTGCTCCGCTAAGAAGCATCGTTCCTTTTAATATTTTTGAATTAGACACATTTTTCACCCTGTTTACTTCGAATAAGTTTATGCTCTTTAACATGTAATGAAACAACTATTAGTATATGTCAAATTCCTCTCGATGTAAAAGTTCGAAATGGTGAACAACATCGTTAAGAAGATTTTCTTTAAAATAAAATGAACGATTCGCCTACTTGAAACGTATTACGAATATACGGATTAAAGGAGGGAACACGATGCTTCATATCAAACATTTATCCAAAGCGTATAAAGGTGGTAAACAGGCAATACATGATATAAATCTGACAATAGAAAACGGAGATATTTATGGCTTTATCGGACCAAATGGCGCAGGGAAAACGACAACTCTGAAGTGCGTGGCAGGAATACTGGAGTTTTCAGAAGGGGAAATATATATTGATGGAAAGTCTGTAAAATCAGATCCGTTAGCGTGCAAAAGAGTGACTGCCTATATTCCGGATAATCCGGATTTATACGAAAATATGACCGGTATTCAATATTTGAATTTTATTGCTGACGTTTTTAAAATTCCAAAGTACGAACGTGAGAAGCGAATTGAACAATATGCGAACCTATTTGAAATTACGGAACGGCTGGGAGATGTATTGACCGCTTATTCACATGGGATGAAACAAAAATTAGCCATTATTTCGGCTTTGATTCACGAGCCAAAATTATTAATATTAGATGAACCGTTTGTTGGCTTAGATCCAAAAGCAGCCTTTCAATTGAAACAACTTATGAAAGAATGCTGTCAAAATGGAACAGCTGTCTTTTTCTCCTCCCATGTACTTGAGGTTGTAGAAAAACTATGCAATAAAATTGCTATTATTAAGGATGGACATCTTATCGCTAGTGGTGAAACGCAACAGGTAAAAGGAAATGGTTCATTAGAAAGTCTGTTTTTGGGGTTGACGAATCATGCATAATGTATGGGTATTACTCAAAGCAAATATCCTCCAATCTCTCGGTCTCAATAAACTACTTAATATAAGAACAAAAAGCGAAAAAGGACGCATCGCTTTGGTAACCTCTATTTTAATAGTTGGGCTACTGTTCACATTTATGATGTCCTTCCTATATATGTTTGGTTTAGCTACGTTACTGAAATCAATTGGGGCATTTCAGTACTTTCTTTCCTTTGCAGTCATTCTTGCTTGGATCTCTATTTTTTGTGTATGTCTTTATATGATGCCCGGCTATTTATTAGCTTTTAAAGATTTTCATTTATTATGGGCGTTACCATTGAACTCTACAGCTATTTTGCTTAGTAAAATGTTGTTTCTGTATCTATTGAACTATCTAATTACATTGCTTATTACGATTCCAATCGTTGTAATCTATGGCACCGAAACCAATGCCAATCTTTTATTTTATCTATTTGCTCTCATCACGACCATTTTTATTCCATTGATACCAATGGAGATAGGGGCTTTCGTATCGTTTCTATTAGGCAAACTCTCTACCAAATTTCGATCCCAGAATACGGTCCTGCTTATCGGTTCCTTTATTCTTTTATTAGCTTTCTTTGCAGGTCCATTATTTATAGGTGGAAATACTACTACCCAGGTAACAGCTCTGTTACCTGTCATTGAAAAAACAGTAAATCTATTGTTTTTACCAGCCGTATTTATGCAAGGATTACGTGATTTACATGTAGGTGATTTACTATTATTTGCAGGAATTAACGTTGTTCCCTTTGTGTTGCTTACTGCTGTATTTTCGAAAGGGTTTATGTCAATTAATGCTCAAATGACCGAAACATATAAAGCAGAAACGTTTCAGTTGACTTCATTAAAAACTAGCTCAATTTTCAATGCCTTAGTAAGAAAAGAACTTCGGACGTATTTTAGCTCCTATATTTACGTATTGAACACTTCTTTTGGCATGGTATTACTTACATTTTTCGTCATTATGACAACGTTTTTGGGTTCGGATATGTTAAAACAATTCATTGGTATATCCACTAACTATCCAATGGAGCTTCCTATTTTCATGGCAATATTTACAGCCTCTGTCTGCTTAAGTTGTACAACAGCTTGTTCCATTTCGATTGAGGGGCAAACTTATTGGATTGCAAAATCGTTACCGCTTGATCCATGGTCCATTTTTAAAAGTAAAATTACTGTCAATTTAATAGTCATTATGCCATTGTTAGTAATAGATACAGGTATTGTAGCTGTAACCTATCATGTATCATTTATTTCTTCCATCCTATTACTGGTTGTCCCTTCTTTATATGCACTATTAATTGCAAGCGTCGGATTGTTAATCAATCTATATGTTCCAAAACTTATTTGGAGTTCTCCAATGATAGTCGTGAAACAAAGTTCAAGTGTACTTCTTTCCATGTTGTTTGGTTTTCTTGTTGCCGTTTTGTCTTTCGGCTGTTTTATGATTTTTCAACCGCAAAATTTTCTAGCTTTTTCTTGCGGCCTTATTCTCTTCCTATTGGCTGTTAACGCGATTGTATGGCGTGTACTGAAAACAAAGGGAGTCCATCTTTATCAGCAGCTATAAAACAATTCCTATTGGCGAACACGATTTAGGAGGGAGTTCATAAACCTACAATGTCTAAACAAGAATTAATAGAACGGGCTAAACAGAAGGACAAAGAAGCATTTGCAACGCTCTTTCAAATGCATTATTTGTTTTTGTATCGGTACTTGTTGAAATTGACGTTACATCATGAAACGACTGAAGACATCATTCAAGAAACAATGATGAAATGTTTTTTATATATTAACAAGTACAATGCATCTTCTTCTTTTTCTTCCTGGTTAATTACGATAGCGACCCGCACGTATTTTGATTTATTACGTAAGAAGAAACACGAAAGAGAATGGATCAATCATCAAATGGAAGCTGGAAAGCATCAGCTAAGTTGGCAGCTCCAATCGATCAATGAGCGTTGGTCGGATATGATGGAAAGCTTTAGTGAACTGAAGCCGGATGTAAGATGTGCTTTGTTATTAAAACATTATTATGATTATTCTTACGATGAAATTGCGCAGATGACGGGGGAAAAGTGCGGCACGATTAAATCACGCGTCCATTATGGAATCGCACATGTAAGAAAGGAGCTTACACATGATGAATGAACAAAATCATTCTCTAAGAACCGAATTGCAGAAATTGGATCAAATCCCCACAAGAAATGTAACAATAGAAGAAATTATGATGAACATGAGCGAGCAAGAACAGCGGCAAAAGGCCAAGCTGAGAAACGACATATTGATATTCTTATTGGTAGCAAGTGTTTTGCTGACCGGGCTTATCGTATCCTTGTTAAAAATGTCCATCGTTTTCATTGCATTACAATTTATCGTGTTTGTCTTCCTTCCTTTATTGACGTATTTTGATAAGCAGTATAGTAAACGGATCAATTGGTGGGAGGAAAGATGAGCGGGTTACAGATTACATTATTAGTTAGTATATTGCTTTCCCAAGGAGTTTTCTTATTTATTGATGCAAGAAAAAGGGGGTTACAGTTACATGCATGGTTTTGGGGGATTATTGGTTTAATACAATTTCCGTTCCCAATCGTTTTTTATTATATTTTTATTATGAGAAGAAATAAAAAGAAGGCAAATTAGGATCAAAATGTAGGGTATGCAAAAAAGAGCTGACGCAAATGGGGATGATGATCTCCCTTTACGTCAGCTCCTTCCTTTATTCGTTATTCGCAATGCGGTGTGCTAATCGGCTAGAAGCTGCTGCAGCGATAGCGCCGACAATGTCATCTAAAAAAGTATGAATAGAACCAGTTGATTTATCATTTAAATGTTTTAATATACCAGGTTTTACTTTGTCTACATAGCCGAAATTCGTAAAACCAATCGATCCATAGACGTTTACAATAGACAATGCGATAACCTCATCAATCCCATATAGCCCTTCATCACGTGCCACGATACTTTGCAATGGTTCATCTAACATCTTTTTTTCAGCCAGCATATCAAGCTGAATACCTGTCACAATTGCGTTTTGCACTTCTCGTTTTGCTAACACACGACTCACGTTAAACCGGCATTCTTCCATCGTTAAGTTTTCGTGATATTGTTCTTGTAAAAAATAAACGAGCTCAGCAATATCTTCTGTTTTTACGCCGCGCTGTTGTAATAGTTCTAATGCTTTGTCCTGAATTTCATTGCCAGTTGACATTCAATCACCTTTTCTTCTTAGTATGGTATTTTTTATCCGATTTTACTTATTGAGAACTCCTTTTTTCAGTTACATAGAAAATGGCGTATGAAAATAAAGGTAAAGATAATCTCATATATATCATAGCAGGGTGGTGAATATATGATACAAGAATTGTTTGATTATTATCAGTTACAAGTAAATGAACTTGTTACATTAGGAAATTATAAGAGTTTTTGGATACGAAATAAAGTATACATTCTGGCTGAGGTTGGTTCCTTTAAGGAAGAGGAACTGGTTGAAATGAAAAAGCTAAGTGATTTCATGGCGCAGCAGGGTGATCTCTCGGTTGTTACGTTTGTACCAAATATGCAAGGTTATTATGTGAGTGAGATACAAAAGGTACAATACAGCCTGTTAAAAGGAACACGATTGGCTGAGAGGCAACAGCTTCCAGATGGAAAGGAGTTATCTCTATTTCATCAGCGTGGAAGAGTATACCCTAGTGAAGTAGAGCAATTGAACCGGATTGGAAAATGGAAAGCGCTATGGGAAACGCGCCTTGATCAACTCGAAAGATTTTGGCAGGGCAAGCTCTATAGCCATCCTACAACACCTTTTGAAACGCTGTTTATTGATTCATTTCCTTATTATCTAGGTTTAGCAGAAAATGCAATACAATATGTGGTAGATACAGAAATTGATGATGAACCAAAGCACTTTGATGCAGCAACTATATGTCAAGAGCGGTTTACATCCCAAACATGGCCTGCTACGAAACGGTTAAAAATTCCTACAGAATGGGTATATGATCATGGAACAAGGGATATAGCTGAATGGATTCGTTACGTTCTATGGGAGGAAAGCGAGAATGTAGAAGGGAACATTCTTCAATTTTTGCAGGACTATGAAAGTGTTCAACCACTTACCTCATTTGGTTGGCGACTTCTCTATGGAAGGCTGTTATTCCCTCTTCCTTATTTTGAAGCGGTTGAAGGATACTATTTAGCGGGAACTGAAGAGATAAGAAGTATATACGCTGACCAATTAGAGACCATCGTAGAAAACTCTAATAGAATAGAAGCGTTTCTTCGCAATTTTTACGAAATGGTTCGAATTCCTACAGAAAAATTAGGTATTCGTGAAATTGATTGGTTATCGAAATGAACAGAAACTGCTCCATTATCTTAATAACCCTCGGGTCCAAAAAAGCAAATAGCATTGACACGAGGGTTATTGTATAGGGAATGTTACACCTTTGTTTAGAATACTTGTTCCACTTCAATTACACCAGGAACTTCTTCTAATAGTGCACGTTCAATACCAGCCTTTAGTGTAATAGTAGAACTTGGGCAGCTGCCACATGCGCCCATAAGTCGTAATTTTACGATACCTTCTTCGATATCCACTAATTCAACGTCTCCACCATCTCTAAGTAAGTAAGGACGTAATTTATCTAGAACTTCTTGAACTTCATTAAACAGTGTTTCGTTATTCATTTTATCGACTCCTTTCTTTAGTTTTATTATAATCAGGTTAGTGAGAAAAAGCGAACGAATAAAATTGAGTTTTTACTTTTTTCTACATGAAAATGATGGATACGATGTGGAGGTATGGGAGTTATGAAAATTAGTGTTTACGGAGCAGAGGTAACATGTGCAAGCTGTGTTGGAATGCCATCTTCAAAGGAAACCTATGAATGGCTGCAAGCGGCGATTGGTAGGAAATATCCAAATTACCAGTTTCATTTTGAGTATGTTAATATTTTTGATCCGCAGGTGGAAGAAGAAAAACGCGCCTTTTCGCAACGAGTGATTGACGAAGATTTATTTTATCCCGTTGTTTTGGTGAATGGAACCATTGTAGGGGAAGGGAATCCTAGGTTGAAGGACGTGTATGCGGAGATTGAGAAAAGTTTGTAAATGGGCTTTGTTAAAGAAAAAGTAAAGGAGGGTTTTTTCACCTCCTTTACTTTTTCTCCTTAGATAAACAAACAGTCTGTCAAGCCTTCAGGCTGCTTACATTAGTTGCGCCCGTTTTGTGAAAAATGTTTGGTAGCCGAACTGGACAAGGGCAATGACGGTGAAAGATACACTGCCTGTAATACCGAGCATGATGGCGATTTGATATTGAATGGCGATAAGCGGCGAAACGCCTGAAAGGATTTGACCGGTCATCATCCCGGGGAGCGTTACAATGCCCATGCCCACCATACTATTTATAGTTGGTAAAATAGCGGTATCAAAGGCTTGCTTTACGACTTCTTTAGCTGCTTGCTTTGGGGTTGCACCAAGCATAAGAGCGCCTTCGATTATGCTTCGATTATCTCTCATTCCGTTCACAAGAGCAGTAGCACCAAGTGAAACGCCTGTCATCGCATTTCCAATAATCATACCTGCAATCGGAACAACGTACTGGGGCTCATACCAAGGCGAGTGTCCAATGACAACGAAAATGAAAAATAGGAGAGGAATAAGCGTCCCGCCTATCATGGAAAGGGCCATTATTTTCTTTAGCGGTTGCGATAGCGGAATCTTTACCCGTTTGTGGGCATTATGAATCGCAAAGCCAAGCATGATTGAAATAATAAGTATGGTGTAGAAGGGATTGCTGTTGTCAAATACATACGTCAAAATATAAGCGACGAGAACGAGCTGCACTGTCATACGAATGGTTGCAATCGTAATTTCTTTTTCCCTAGGAATCCCCATCCAACGAACAAGGCCAAGCAGGATTAGAATAAAGATATACGCAGCAGACAGCTGCCAAATTTGAAGTGTAATGATTCCTTTCATTTCACAAGTTCCTTTCGTGTAATGCGATGCTCTTTATCGATTTCGATGATGTCATCTGCTTCATCCTCTGCAAGACTGCGCAAATGAGTAATCATAATGACGGTTTTCTGCTCCTTTTTAGCATTTTCTAAAAATTGAGACATGACCGTATGCGCTGTTTGCTCATCAAGAGCAGAGGTAGGTTCATCTAATAAATAGACGTTTGGCTTCATCAGTGCAATTCTCGCTAATGCTAACCGCTGCTTTTCCCCTCCAGATAAAACTTCGATTTTGTCATCTAGCTTTTTATTTAGTTGTACATTTGCAAGTGCATGGCTAAGTGCTTCGTCGTCTTTCTCCTCTTGATCGGAAAAACGGAGTCCAATAAGAAGATTGTCTCTCACATTGCCTTCAAACATAGGTGGTGTTTGACCTAACATCACGATCTCTCTTCGAAGTGCGATAGGATCATAGGAAGAAAGAGGCTTGCCCTGATAGAGAATGGTCCCGCAATCTGGAGAATGAAGATCATTTAGCAGCTTCAACAGAGTCGATTTGCCGCTGCCACTTTCACCAAGAATACACGTTATTTTTCCGTTACGGATCTTCAGTTGTGGAATATGTAAAATGTGTTTAAACTTCACGTCTTGTAGTTGAAACATGAAAGAGCCTCCTTTGTCATGTTTATTATGAAGAAAATTCACTTCTGACACAAGACATTATAAGTAAAAGGAGGTGAGTTGCAGGGGAGTGCTACATAAACAAATCTGTCTATCCAGCTATTCTATTCTTTTTGAAGGTAAAAAAAGAGGTCTGTGTTAATTCACAAGACCTCATTAAGGATTTTGAATATTATCCATTATGATATTTATACATCCATAATATCCCGGATTTTAACAATCGTGGCACGCGTCCCATAAGAGGTTGATTTGCTAATAATCCAAAGCCGTGCTTCTTACCGAGTGCGCCAAGGATTCCTTTTAGCTTAATAATAGGCATTTCCTCTGGTAGCTCTTCACCGTTCCAACGTTTTAATAAAATTGTTACGATTTGTTCAGCTTGTCCTTCTGCTAATTGTGCAGATGGTGCATGAGGAAGACTTGCACAGTCTCCGAGAGCGTATACGTTTTCATTATTAGGAATATTGTGGTGCTTCGTTATAACAATTCGTCCGCCTTTATCTTTTTCAACAGGTAGCTGTTGTACAACGGCGTTTGCTTGAATGCCAGCAGTCCAAACAACCGCATCACAAGGAAGGGCTTCGTCATGATTGTAAACGATGTTCGGTTCTACTTTTGTAATATTGGAGTTGCGAACGATTTCAACATTGTTTTTAATAAACCAATCTTCGACATAATAGCTTAGTTTTTCTGGGAATGCCGGTAGAATACGATCGCCTCGGTCAAATAAAATAATTCTTAAATCTGGTCTACTTTCACGAAGTTCACTTGCAACTTCCACACCGCTTAATCCTGCACCAACAATGGTAACAGTTGCATTTGCAGATAGACTATTTAACAACTGGTACGTATGTCTTGCTTTTTCAATAGATTGAATGCTACAAGTGTACTCTTTTGCTCCTGGTACGTTATGGTACTTATCATCGCAGCCGAGGCCGATAATTAAATCATCATATCGTATCGCGCTATCATCTTTAAGCTCTACTTCTTTACGATCAAGATTAATATTTACGACTGTACCGTATTTTACGGTAAGGCGTGGGTGCTCTGGAAATGGAATGCGAATGTTTGTCTCACTAATTGTTCCTGCAACTAATGCGTAGAATTCAGTTTTAAAACTGTGGTACGGCACTTTGTCAACAAGAGTAATTTGGACATCGTCCGGAAGCTTGTCATTTGTAAGAAAACGCTGTAAAATTCTCATCCCACCGTATCCGCCACCGAGAATAACGAGGTGCTTCATGATGGATTTCCCCTTTGCAATTTAGTTCCATAAAACGAATGGTATCCCGTTTTAACGGGAGTAGTCCCCCAACTTTAGAGAAGATTCACTTAATCTAGTCTTATATTGATAAAATTTTTTGAACATTACCCATCAAAATTATATCGAATCCTCAGATAAATAACAATTAATATCTAGTCCTTTTTGCAACTTATAAATGTAGGAATTGCTTGACGAGTGCTTTAAAAACAATTACATTAGCTGTAAATAGTGAGGTGAATATTCGGTGATTAAGCCATTAATTGAATTTTGTGTTAGTAACTTAGCAAACGGTTCACAACAAGCCCGAGCTGTATTAGAAAAAGATTCGAATTTAGATGTTATTGAATATGGCTGTCTCGGTCATTGTGGAATTTGTTATGAAGGACCTTATGCTCTTGTAAATGGTGAAGTTGTATCTGGAACAACACCAGATGAACTGGTTGAAAATATATATGAATATTTAGAAGAAAATGAGATTTTTTAAAGACTATAAAACAAGACCGTATGTAAAAACTCAAGTTATGAGTTTTACATACGGTCTTGTTTATTAGGTGAAAATATTACTTTTCACCTTTATGAGAAACAGGGGATGTTCCTATTGTGTTCAACATCTTGGCATTTTATACTTAGGACAAATCATTATTTTGTTTGGGGTGAATAATCATGAAGAAGTTTGCGTTTACGAAAATGCACGGTCTAGGTAATAATTATATATATGTGAATATGTTTGATGAATATTTAGATGAAAGTCAGCTTCCGGATATTGCACGCCAGGTTTCGAATATATATACAGGTATTGGATCAGACGGGATGATTCTCATTTGCCCATCGGAACAAGCACCTGTAAAAATGAGAATTTTTAATCGAGATGGATCCGAAGCGAAAAGCTGTGGAAATGGTCTTCGCTGTGTGGCAAAGTATGCCTATGAACATAATCTAGTAGATGAAACAACATTTCTAATTGATACCGTATCAGGACCGGTTCAGGCACAGGTAGAAGTCGTGAATGGAAATGTGATGTATGTGACAGTTGATATGGGTAAGCCGCGCTTAAAGCGAAATGAACTTCCTATGCTAGGTGCGGGTGATAATCCGTTTATCATGGAGCCATATGAATTTGAAGGAGATCGCTACGATTTAACGGCTATTTCGATGGGAAATCCCCATGCGGTCATCATGGTGGATAAAGTAGAACAAGCACCTCTTACTACATTAGGTCCCGTATTAGAAAAACACGCTATGTTTCCAGAAGGAGTCAATGTTGAATTTATTGAACTAATTAGTGAATCTGAAATGAACTTTCGCGTTTGGGAAAGAGGCTCTGGCGTTACACAAGCATGTGGTACAGGAGCGTGTGCTGCAGTAGTAGCAGCTATTTTACAGGAAAAGATGAAAAAGGGACAGGAAATTACCGTTCATTTAGCTGGTGGAGATTTGCAAATCACGTGGACAGAGCAAGGCAATGTGCTTATGAAGGGACCAGCGGTTACGATTTGTGATGGGGTATACTATTACTAAGCTTTGGGTTTGTGGATGAGCGATATAAGAGTATAATGAGGTTTGAAAGGAAGGGTGTTACGTATGATTATAGTTACGGAACAAGCAGCACTTCATATACAAGATATGCTTAAGGAAAGTGGAGATATGAATCAGTTTGTTCGCCTTGCTGTTCAAGGCGGAGGATGTAGTGGACTTTCTTATGGTCTTGGGTTTGACAATGACATTTATGAAACAGATGAGAAGTTTGACTTTTTCGGGGTGAAATTTGTAGTTGATAAAAAAGATATGCCCATTCTAAAAGGGGTAACAATCGATTATAAGGAATCTATGCTAGGCGGGGGATTCACCATTGACAATCCGAACGCGATTGCGACATGTGGATGTGGATCATCTTTCCGTACTGCAACGAATGCAGGTGCTCCTGAAGAGTGTTAATGTAGAATATATCCATATTAAGAAACGAAGCCTAGCAAAGAGCTACGCTTCGTTCTTTTTTTCGTTGATTTTGTAATCATTGCCTTTTCTAATCAAATTTTCGTACAGTTGGTACACGTATTGCTACGAATACGATAAATAAGATTACGAAAAGTGCACCGCCTTTCATAATGGTTGTAACAGAAAGATGCATCGTAATGAGGAGTGAAGTTATCGTATAGGATACCGGAATCAGTCCCATCGAGGATAGCATCAGTAAGCTCATCACGCGCCCCATCATGTCTTCCTGCACACTGGATTGAATAACTGCCATAAGAGGAATAGCTCCCATCGCTAACGTAGCACCATATATACTACCTGCTAGTAAGGCATGCCATACGACTTGGCTTTCCGTTAGTACAAAGAAGGATAAACCAGATATGAAAATCATGATGATACAGAACAATCCGCGGTGCCGCTTTATATTTAAAATAGCTACAAAAATAGCTCCTACGGCCATTCCTCCACCAACCGATCCTTCTAAATAACTAAATAAGAGGGAATCTCCATGTAATACATTTTTCACAAAGATCGGGAAGCCAATTTGCATAGGACCGATTAAGAACATATTCAAAAAGGCGCTACAAATTAATAGCGTCGATAGAAAAGCTGATTTCTTTACGTATAAAATTCCTTCTTTAATAGAGGTTAGCATGTTTCGTTCTTGCTTGTCTTCTTCTTTTGTAACAGACATCTGGATTTTACGTACGAGAATCGCTGCCATAAGTAGCATACAAATGGTAATAGCAAAAACCGTTGTATAATTACTTACTTTAATTAAATATCCAGCTAGCATGGGTCCAAAAATAGTTGAGGACTGATTGGTCATCTGTGTAATTGAGTTCGCTTGTGTCAGTCGAATCTTTGATACGATCTCTGGTAGGATGGAACCATCGGCAGACCAGAAAAAAGCATCTGCTAGTCCAAAAAATAATGCAAAGAGGGCAAACGTATATAATGTAACACCATCACTAACTAGCCATATGATCAGCCCTGCAACTAAACAAGCCCGAATAATATTGGAATAGAACATGATGTTCTTTTTTGGGAACTTATCAGCAGTCGCACCGCCAATTATCATAAAAACAAGACGTGGAACACTCGATGCAACAAGGACAAGACCAAGGGATGCTTCTAGATCCAGTTTTTTTACGATATACCAGGTTTGGGAGAACGTAAAAAAGGCTAAAGCAAAGCTTGAACAAAGAGTAGCTGCCCATAAATAAAGGAAATTCGAGTTTCGAAATAGCGTTGTGTTCGGTTTTGAAACAGATATGGGATTACGTTGTTCCAATTCTTCCATTTTGTTTCCTTTCATATGAGATTTCGATACAAATGTAGACAAGTTGAATTTCATTATTCATTGTAGACAAAAATATGGAAATTGTACATTCCTTTCTATGGAAACAAAAAAGAGCCAGCAAATGCTGCCTCTTTTTCGTTGTTAATCAGAGAACAAAATCAATCTCTATTTTGTTTTCTATTGTAACATCTAGAAGAATTCAGCTATTAAAATAAACTGGAGCTATGGAGATGTTGTGTCTTTGCAGTTGGATCAATGTAAGATCTAATTGCGTTAATAGCAGTTGGTGCTTCACCAAATCCAGCCGCTATTAATTTTACTTTTCCATCATAAGTACAAATATCGCCAGCAGCATACACGCCAGGAATATTAGTTTCCATCTTTGAGTTTACAACTATACTATTTTTTTCAATTGTTAGACCCCAATCCTTGATTGGACCAAGGGAAGAGACGAAACCATAATTTACAATGACATCGTCAACATCGATTACTACGGTTTCTTCGGTTTTTGAATCTCGAATAACAACTTGCTCAATTTTGTCATCACCAATTAGCTCTACAGGTACATATGGTGTTTTTACATCTACCCGTGAATTCATCAATGTTTCTACACTATGCTCATGGGCACGGAATTTATCACGGCGGTGTACAATGGTTACTTGTTTTGCAATTGGTTCTAGCATAAGAGTCCAGTCAACTGCAGAATCCCCACCACCAAATACAACAACTCTTTTATCTGTAAACTTGCTCATATCATCAACAAAATAATGAAGATTTTTCTTTTCATATTGTACAGCACTTTCAATTTCTAATCTTCTTGGTTGGAATGCACCGTTTCCAGCTGTAATGATGACAGCTTTGGAATAATGTGTTCCGACATTTGTTACAAGCTTAATTGTACCATCCTCTTGTTTATCTAATGCTTGTACAGATTCTTCTAAACAAATAGTTGGTTCAAATTTACTCATTTGTTCCTTTAAATTTGCAATAAGCTCGGCAGCTCGAACTTTTGGAAATCCTGCAACGTCATAAATAAATTTTTCAGGATATAGTGCTGAAAGCTGTCCGCCAAGTTGAGGTAAGCTTTCGATAATTTTTACACTTAATTGTCGCATTCCGCCATAAAACGCAGTGAATAATCCAATCGGACCCCCACCGATAATTGTCACATCGTAAACTTTTTGATCTACCAAAACATTTCCCCCCGATAGAAATAATAAAATGTATAGTTTAAACTGGATTTACTAACTATTCTTACATTTCCGTGCTCATAGAAAAATGATACCATATTTCAAATAAAAATACCTAAATAAACGTAATCCGAAGCTCAACATAAATTGTCCATTTTGTATAAATTTTATTAACAATCAAAGAATAAAGTTGAAAGCCTTTTCTTAGGATTTAGAGGTTTTTTATATGCTAAGTTTCTTGAAAATTGACGAAAAAAAAACTAATATGAAGGTAGAAATATTAATTACGACAATTTTATAACTTTTTATTGAATTTTTTTTGTCGTGTGCATTTATATTTGGTACAATTTTTTTACAAACGATTTTGCATTTGTTTATATTTACTAATAAGAAAAAAGGGTTGTGATTAGGGTGAGTAAACCAAAGATCGTTGTTTTGGGCGCTGGGTACGGTGGTATGATTACTACTGTAAACTTACAAAAGGAATTATCTATTAATGAAGCTGAGATTACACTTGTAAATAATAACAGCTATCATTATCAAACAACATGGTTACATGAAAATGCAGCAGGAACATTACATCAAGATAAAACTCGTATCAATATTACAGATGTTATTGATACAAACAAGGTTCATTTTGTACAAGATACAGTAGTAAACATTAATGCTGCAGAAAAACGTGTACAATTACAAAATGGTGAGCTTGAATATGATTATCTTGTTATCGGATTAGGATTCGAATCTGAAACATTCGGCATTAAAGGATTAAAGGAACATGCTTTTTCAATTGGAAATATTAATGCTGCTCGTCATATTCGTGAACATATCGAATATACATTCTCTAAATATGCTACTGAAAAACGCGATGAGCTGTTAACAATTGTTGTAGGTGGAGCTGGTTTCACAGGTATTGAGTTTCTCGGCGAGCTTGCAAACCGTATCCCTGAACTTGTAAAAGAGTATGACCTTCCTCGTGAAAAAGTGCACATAGTTTGTGTAGAAGCCGCTCCAACTGTTCTTCCTGGCTTTGATCCTGAGCTTGTAAGTTTTGCTGTGAAATATCTAGAAGATAAAGGCGTAGAGTTCAAAATCGGAACAGCAATTAAGGAAGCAACAGCGGAAGGAATTATCGTTGCAAAAGGTGACGATGTTGAACAAATTAAGGCAGAAACAGTTGTATGGGCTGCCGGTGTTCGTGGTAACTCTCTTGTAGAGGAATCTGGCTTTGAAGCAATGCGTGGCCGTGTTAAGGTAGATGAATATATGAGAGCTCCAGGCCATGACGATGTATTCATGGTAGGTGACGCTGCTTTAATTATTAACGAAGCAATTAATCGTCCATTCCCTCCAACAGCTCAAATCGCTATTCAAGAAGGTCAAAATGTTGCGGGAAATATTGCCGTTCTTGTTCGCGGTAAAGGTGAAATGAAGAAATTTTCATTTGATAATAAAGGAACGGTATGTTCTTTAGGAGAAGATAACGGAATTGGGGTTGTCTTTGGTAAGAAAGTAACAGGCTGGAAGGCTTCAATTATGAAGAAGGTAATTGACAATCGTTACTTATACATTCTTGGCGGACCTATGCTTGTCTTGAAAAAAGGTAAATTAAACTTTTTGTAAGATACAAAAAGGATTAAAATAAGAAAGGGCAAGGTAGCTTCAAGCTACTATTGCCCTTTTTTTATCCCGTCAAAGTAGAAGGATAAGCTAGCGGAAATAGGGGGAGAAATTCATCTTGAATAAACGAGGAAATGTTTGGTTGGCGGTTAGCGGCTTAGTACGAACAGACGATGGAAGATGGTTAGTTGTGAAAAAAACGTATGGTGGATTAAAAGGAAAATGGTCGTTCCCGGCAGGATTTGTAAAGGAAGGGGAAACGATTGATGAAGCGGTAAGAAGAGAAATAAAAGAAGAAACAGGGATTACTACGATCATTCACGGAGTTTTAGGTATACGTTCAGGAGTTATTAAAGGAAAAATTAGTGATAATATGGTTATATTTTTGCTGAAACCTGAAGATGAGAGAATCACAATACAAAAGAAAGAGCTATCACAAGCTGCATTCCTATCACGTGATGCAATTTTACAAGATGAAGATACTTCTGTATTGGTTCGGCATTTATTAGAAACAATGTCCAATACGATATTTCAGATGAATGATGCCGTTAATCCTGGTGATCATTTTGGCTATACATCATATCGTGTATTTCTTAATGAAAATAGCAATTGACCTATAATACCTATTTTTGTAAACTTAAGGAAATGATGATTGGAAGGAGAATGTACATTGAGCATTCCTGTTCTACTCATTTCTATGTTGCTTTTTTTTATTTTATTTTTTGGTATTGGTTTTTTATTAAATATGCTGTTGCGTCAGACCTGGGTGATGAGTATGCTTTACCCGATTGTGTGTATATTCATTATTAATCGAATACATATTACGGCATACTTTCAACAACCTTCCTCAGCTTTCTCTTCTCTTCTTACTCATCTATCTTCTCTTGGTCAGGCAGATTTGTTTATATTGACTTCTGGAATGATTGGAGCGCTTGCTTCTGGATTTTCAATGAAAGCGCTTCGAAATAGTGGCTATCGTATGTTTTGACGATGTGAATGGGAAACAACCTATTCACTTTTTTTATTTTTTGTGCATAAAAGAAAATCGTCTTGGTCAACACTACAGATGAAGGAGTGTTGAAATAAACATGACGATACGAATAATTGCGATTCGCCTGTTCATGACGTGTCTATTCTGCATGGCTGTACTCGTTACCTTTCAAGCGATTTCGCATCTAACAATCTCTGATTTTATAAAAGGAAATGTAAAAACGGAGAATGTTCAAACTTTGACAAGTGTAACTATAGAAAAACAGCCGAAAGTAAAGCCAATGATTAATGGTAATATAGAAAATCAGCCAGAATCGAAACCACTTGAACAAGCTGTGGATTGGTCAAAATATGATGCAGTTGAGGTTACGGCTACAGGCTATACAGCCGGTGTTGAATCAACAGGAAAACATCCGAAGCATCCCCAATATGGCATCACCTACTCTGGAGTAAAAGTAAAACGGGACTTATATTCCACTATAGCAGCTGATTTACGAGTATTTCCAATCGGATCAGTGCTCTTTATTCCAGGCTACGGCTACGGAGTTGTAGCTGATAAAGGGGGAGCTATTAAGGGAAAAGCATTAGACTTGTATTACGAAACCGTTCACGATGTGTATGAACAGTGGGGAAAGAAACAACTGAAGGTATATATTGTAAAAAAAGGAACAGGAACCTTAACAGAGGAAGAATTAAAGCAGTTAAATGAAGACAAAGCTATGCAGGTATTTAGACAGCAATATATAAAGAAGCAGTAGGCGGATTTTAGATTGGACTATCATTTTAGTGATGGTCTTTTTTGTTTCTTTGCTTTTGTTATACTGAAGATAGAGATAAAGGGAATAGAGGGATAAGATGAAGGACTATCCACTTGAGTACTATGAGTTTTTTGTGAAATTTAATGAGGATGATTATTATACTTGTCATGATTTGCTCGAAGAAATATGGTTAATAGAAACAGATAATTTCTTTTTAAAGGGTTTGTTGCAAATGACAGTGGCTTTATATCATTATGGATATGGAAATGTGAAGGGGGCACGAGCTATGATGGGTGCTGCAAAGCGATATTTACAGCCTTACCGCCCGCATTATTGGTCATTGGATGTAGAGTATGTACTGCATTTCGTAGAGAAATGTCTCGCAATTATTCCTGCTGATATCGATCGTGTTTCATTTGAAGAAAGTAAGAGGCTCCCGGTTCTACCTGACCTTGTCTTATACATGGAGTAGTAAGCAGTCGCATATTTTAATAAAGAAGACTATAATGGAATCAAAAAAAGTATGGGGGGTACTGGATATGTTTGAGATAAAAGAAAAGCTGAGCAGTCACGATGCCATTGTTGTCGCACTATTTGAAGATGAACAATGCATATATATGAAAGAACTAGAATTAGAAGCACAAATCACTACGTTAGTAAAAGAAGGGGAGCTATCTCCAAAGCAAAAGAAAATTTCTGCTATACATATACTGCAAAATAATTGTATGCAACGATATTATTTTGTTGGACTTGGAAAAAAGGATTCTTATAGCTCGGACGTATTGAGAGGAGCACTAGGTAAGCTGTTTAAAATGTTGAAGGAAACAAGCCTATCAGATGTTGCTATTTTATTGGATTCATTCGTTGCAGATGATATACAACATCTAGATGTTGCTCATATGGTGGGAGAAACATTCTGTTTAGGAACATATGAATTACAAACGTATAAAACAGCTAAGAAAAAAGAAAAAACATTACAAACGATAGCTGTTGTCACCTCCTTCGATAAGGAAGAAACGAAGGCGGCTTTATCAGTGGGCTATATTCATGGCCGTGCAACGAATGAAGCACGTACGCTTGTGAATATGCCTCCTAATATGTTAACAGCAGAAGAACTGGCAAACTATGCAGTATCACTTGCTGAAAAATATGATATGGATTATAAAGTTTTGGATAAGGAAGAAATGGAAGAACTAGGAATGGGTGCCCTTCTAGCTGTAAATCGTGGTTCCGTAAATCCTCCTAAGATGATTGCTCTTCTATATAAAGGAAAAGAAGAATGGACGGACGTGATCGGTCTTGTCGGAAAAGGCATTACCTATGATACGGGTGGTTATTCCTTGAAGCCGCGAGAAAGTATGATTGGGATGAAAGGAGATATGGGAGGAGCTGCTGCTGTTTTGGGTGCGATGGAAATCATCGGAGAGCTTCGTCCAGAAAAAAATGTGATAGCGGTTATTCCGTCTACGGACAATATGATTAGTGCAGATGCCTTTAAGCCTGATGACGTTATTACGTCAATGAGCGGAAAGACGATTGAAGTGTTAAATACAGATGCAGAAGGTAGATTGGCTTTAGCAGATGGGATTACGTATGCAAAGAAGCTTGGTGCTACGCATCTTGTTGATATTGCGACTTTGACAGGTGGAGTTATTGTAGCACTTGGAAACCATACGACAGGTGCCATGACAAATAATCCAGCCTTTTATGAACAGGTTGTGGAAGCATCGTTAGAAACGGATGAACCAATTTGGCAGTTGCCAATATTTGAACGTGATAAGATGCGAGTACGAAATAGTAAATTTGCTGATTTAAATAATTCGCCTGGTCGTGATGGCCATGCCGTTATGGCAGGAACTTTTATAGGTGAATTTGCTGAGGATACTCCTTGGGTTCATCTTGATATTGCAGGTACATCTGAAACGAAAAGTAGTCATGATCTAGGCCCGGCTGGTGCAACAGGTGTTATGGTACGAACGCTTGCAACATTGATAGAGCGATTTTAACAAAAATAGATGTCCATTATCGGACATCTATTTTTTTATGCTTCTTGAAGTAGCCTGTACCTTCGAAGCAATCCTCTCAATCAAAATATTTGAGCCAAAATCAATGAAATAAATGTGAGAAAACGTTTGAAAATTGTTAAGAAAATCCTAGTATACCTTGACGGATAAAAAAGCAATCATGTAGAATTTGAAGGAAGCGTTTTTGCCATATGATTTATACCAAGAATTGTTAACGAAACTTAACAATTTTCTAAAGTCTATTAGTTGTATAATAGAATGGTATGTGTTTGTAACGAATATCACCTTCACTTGTAGTTTAAACTAATCTATAGCAATGTAAATTATTGAAGGATAAAATTGTATGTAGAGAAAGAGGTTATAGACATGAAAAAAGTAAAAAAAGCGATTATTCCAGCTGCTGGATTAGGAACTCGCTTTTTACCGGCAACCAAAGCGATGCCTAAAGAAATGTTGCCAATCGTAGATAAACCAACTATACAATATATAGTAGAAGAAGCAATTGAATCAGGTATTGAAGATATTATTATTGTTACAGGAAAAGGAAAGCGTGCAATTGAAGATCATTTCGATCACGCATTTGAACTAGAACAAAATTTATTAGAAAAGAAAAAATTTGAGTTGCTTGAAAAGGTACAGGCATCTTCTAATATGGTCGACATTCATTATATTCGTCAAAAAGAACCAAAGGGACTTGGTCACGCGGTTTGGTGTGCTCGTAAGTTTATTGGAAATGAACCGTTCGCTGTTCTCTTAGGTGATGATATTGTTCAGGCAGAAACTCCTTGCTTACGTCAATTAATCGATGAGTATGATAAAACTCTTTCTTCTGTAATTGGCGTGCAACAAGTGAATGATTCTGATACACATCGTTATGGAATCATTGACCCATTAGAAAAGGAAGGTCGCCGTTATCAAGTGAAACGCTTTGTAGAAAAGCCAGCACCAGGGACAGCTCCTTCTAATTTAGCAATTATGGGACGTTATGTTTTAAGTCCAGAAATTTTCATGTTTCTTGAAGAACAACAAATTGGAGCTGGCGGTGAAATCCAGCTAACGGATGCGATTCAACGTTTAAATGAAATCCAACGTGTATTTGCTTACGACTTTGAAGGGAAACGTTATGACGTAGGAGAAAAGCTTGGATTCATTCAAACTACGATTGAAATGGCACTTCAGCATGAAGAATTAAAAGATGATTTATTACGCATTATGAGTGAACTTGTTGATTCACAAACACCTTCAATTAAAGGGTAATGAATGAACGTAAAGTAGGCATAGGAAATTGGAGAAATTCAAGGCCTAATTTCCTATGTCTCCTATGTGCTTATAGAAAAAGAATGGGTTTTAGAAGAATAGAACAGGAAAGGAGCGTCTTCTTTGAAAACCATCACGATTTTAGTTCCAGCCTATAATGAGGAAGAAGTTTTAGATCAATTATATAATCGGGTAACTGGTGTAGTGAACGGAATTCCAGCATATAATTTTGAAATCTTGTTTGTAAATGACGGAAGTAAAGATAATACGCTAAATATTATTAAAGAATTTCGTTTAAGAGATGCGCGTATTTCGTATGTAGATTTAGCTCGTAACTTTGGTAAGGAAACGGCTATGATGGCTGGGTTAGACCATGCTAGTGGCGATGCCGTAATCATCATTGATGCAGACCTGCAGGATCCTCCAGAATTAATCCCAGAAATGATAAAATATTGGGAACAAGGCTATGATGATGTATATGCAAAGCGAAGATCAAGAGCTGGTGAATCATGGGCTAAGAAATGGACAGCTGCTAAGTTCTACAGCTTATTAAAACGTACAACCCGTATTCCTATCCAAGAGAATACTGGGGATTTCCGTCTGCTTGATCGCAGATGTGTAGAGGCATTAAAACAAATTCGTGAAACGCAACGATACACAAAAGGTATGTTTAGCTGGATTGGCTATAATAAGAAAGAAATATTGTTTGACCGCGATCCTCGTGCAGCAGGTGAAACAAAATGGAATTTCTTTAAGCTAATGGAGCTTGCGATTGAAGGAATTACTTCTTTTACAACATTCCCGCTTCGTATTGCTACTTATTTAGGATTTTCTGCGTCTCTTCTTGCTTTCCTATATATGGTTTGGATTATTATCAAAACGTTAGCTTTTGGAGAACATGTATCAGGCTATCCTTCCATGATGGCTGTTATTTTATTCTTTGGCGGTGTTCAATTAATTGCTCTAGGAATAATTGGAGAATATTTAGGACGTGTCTTTAATGAGACAAAGAATCGTCCACTTTACTTTGTAGATGAGTATAACGATCAAAAAGCTACAAACCTAAATGGTGGAATTCAACCACCATACGTGGTAAAAGATCAACGAGAAAAAGTTGGTAGATAGGAGAGTTACATGTTGAATAGAAGAAAAGAGGTTTTCAACTACTTACTTTTTGGTGGCTTGACGACTCTCGTTAACATTGTTACCTATTATTTGTTTGTAAAGTTTTTTCATGTAGACTATAAAGTAGCAACTACAATTGCATGGATTGTGTCTGTGCTATTTGCATATATTACAAATAAAAAATATGTTTTCAATAGTCAACACAGCTCTATGACGCAATTGTTTAAAGAATTTTTCTATTTTATGGGATTTCGTATTCTATCCTATTTTATCGACATTTTTTCCATGATTCTTTTTGTAGGAGTACTTCACGTAAATGATTTACTTTCAAAAATTATCGCAAATGTAGTTGTTGTTGTGTTCAATTACTTTGCAAGCAAGTATGTGATCTTTAAACATAAGACACAATTACGCGAAAAATCACACACATAATAAACATAGACAAGCTGGGCACCCCGCCTAGTTTTGTTTTTTATTTCTTTTCCTGTGTGGAGTTTATCCCGCTATTTATGGGTAGTAAGGGCAAGATGGGGAAACTGCTCGTAAATGTAAGGTTCGCGTGTGGGGCTAACCCTTAAGTAGGAGAATGAAAGTCTCTCTTACTTAAGAGAAGTTTCACTTTCATTTGAACACGAGGCTAAGGAGAGTCATGTATTAGCTGTTAACTACAATTTACAGATTTTATGGAGGAGTATAATGCAGCACTTATTGCAACTCTTTAAAAAGAACAAATATGTATTATATGGATCTGCGTTCTTGCTACCGTTTGCTATTTATGGAATTTTATTTATGCTGCTTGGGATAGCACCATTCGGTCCGAAATCCATACTTGTTACGGATATGCATACACAATACGTTCAGTTCTATACGTATCTTTACGATGTTATGCGAAATGGAAAGAGTATTTTCTACAGCTGGGAAGCAGGAATGGGACTTAACTTTTTTGGCGTGTTTGCATATTATTTAGCTAGCCCATTTTCCTTGTTGATCCTTTTATTTGATCGTAGCCATATTCCTGAGGCATTACTTCTTATCACATTGCTGAAGGTAGGATTAGCTGGAGTTACGATGGCTTATTTTCTCAGCAAGGTTACAAAATATCGTGACTTACCTATCATTTTCTTTTCAACTTTTTATGCGCTAATGTCATTTGTTACAGTATACTCATTTTGCGTGATGTGGCTTGATGGCATTTATTTACTTCCTCTTATTTTACTAGGGGTGGAAAATTTAGTTCAAAAAAATAAATTTCTCTTGTTAACATGCAGTTTGGCCCTTATGTTTATTTCGAATTTTTACATAGCTTATATGGTAGGAGTTTTCACGTTTCTTTACTTTGTTGCACGATTCGCAATTGTGCACGATATTCGCAATGTAAAGTTCGGTTTAAAGAAGCTAGGAATATTTATGCTAATTACAGCATTAGCAGTAGGTATTTCTGCAATTGTAACATTGCCGACTTACCTCGATTTAAAAAGCAACTTTGCAGAACGTGCGGCCTTGCCATGGACAATGGAATTTAATTTTGATTTATTAACTGTGTACGGTCGCTTCTTTAGTGGAGTAATTGATACAACTGTAAATGGATTGCCGAATTTATATTGTGGTGTATTAACGATTTTACTCGTTCCATTGTTTTTTATTACGAAAAAAATAACTAGAAAAGAAAAAATAGTATATGGAATTTTAGTATTGATCTTGCTTATATCTATGGAAATTCCTCTATTGAATATTGCTTGGCATGGATTTGAACCACCAACAAATTTTCCATATCGCTATTCATTTTTATTTTCTTTTTTACTTATATATATGGCATTTCGTGTATATTTAATATTTGATAAAGAGTTGCTTCCTGTTCTTCGTAAAGTTGTTATCTTTAACATTTTTATGATTTTATTTATTTCTAAAGTGGCGCATTATTACATGCCTTCAAATAAAATTCTTATTAATGTTGGGCTTATTTTGGCTTATACGTTGCTTCTTTACTGGAAGGCTATTCGCGCCGATAAGAAAACAATTGTTTCCTATTTATTGGTGGCAGTCGTTTCATTAGATGTTGGATTTAGTACGTTATATTCCATAAAGCTTATGGGTTTAGAGTATGGCTACATTCCTCGTGATACGTATGCAGTTGTTCATCCAAATTATGCGGAAACATTTGATTCTATTGCGAAGAAAGATACTGGTTTTTATCGTGTTGAAACGACGGAAGAAAGTACTTGGAATGACGCAATGCGATTTGATTATAAAGGAATTACCCATTTTAACTCCGTTGCAAATGGACATCTAAACTTATATATGCAGGATTTAGGATACGGATTTTTGGATGCTCTTATTTTACAAAATGGGAAAGGAATCGTAACGACAGATTCTCTATTTGGTGTGAAATATATGGTGTCTGACATTCCTCTAGATAAATATGGATTTGAGCAGATTAATCAAGTTGGTAATAATCGAGTGTATGAAAATAAAAATGCATTGCCGCTTGGTTATATGATGAATGGTACAAAGTTTGATACTGTTGGGAAAGACAAGCTTAAGATTCAAAAAGTAGATTATAATAATGCATTCGAATCACAAAATCAATTAATTGGACCTTTGGATGTTACAGGTACGGAAAATTACTTTAAACCACTTTCTCCTTTAAAAGAGGAATATATTAATTTAGATGTTTTACCTGCGTCTAGTACGAAAACAGTTGCAGCAAATGGAACAACTAGCACGAATACAACAACTGCTTCTGCTGCCACAAATACGGATACTATGTTGCCAAAGGATACTAAGCAATTATACTTGGCAAAGCAGCAACAGTATAAGCCTGCAAGTATTAAGTATGAATATGATGTGAAAGGACAGCAGCAGCTCTATATGCAACTGCGAACAGATCCGACAGATTTCACAAAAATATATGTAAACGGCAAGTCGCTTGGAGAAAAGTTTACACAATATCCTCAATATTATTGGAACAATGGGGTTTTAGATTTAGGCTTATTTAAGGATGAAAAGGTAGAAGTAGAAATTCAAGTTGATCGCAGTGCGATTGATGTAAATCAAAATCTAGTCTATGGACTTGATGTAAATTCGTTTCAAAATCGGATCGATCAGTTGAAGAGTCAATCCTTGCAAGTTACAAGTTATGATAGTCGTTCTGTTGCAGGTACCATTAACGTAAAACAACCAGGAACAATGTTTTTATCCATTCCATATGATAAGGGATGGAGTGTCATGGTTGATGGACAAAAAACCAAACCACTTAAATTAAATGATGCCTTTTTGGGTGTGAATCTTCCACAAGGGCAACACAATATACAATTGAAATATACTTCGCCTGGGTTTACGGTAGGAGCTATTATATCCTTATTTAGCGTAATCCTTACTGCAGGTGCAGGATGGTGGATGAAGAGGAAACGATTGTAAATATACGCTCCTCTTAAAGTAGACATTCTATTCAGATGCCTTCTTTAGGAGGATTTTTTATTTTCTGACATGTTTTGCTCTTTTATGAATAACAGAAGAATGTCAAGACAAACCGCATTCTATGTCTAGGCTTCACATTGATTTGTTTTGTCATTTACTATGTGAAGGGGGTTAAGAATGAAATATATAACGCATTTTAGAGTTTATCTGCTTAGCTTTTTTATACCTTTTACTATTTTACTATGCTCCTATTTTCTGTTCGGTGTATATCCAGCTGGTCATTATTCCGTTCTTATTAGTGACTTAAACACGCAATATATTCAATTTTATACTTATCTAAATCATGTCCTAACAGAGGGAAAAAGCTTACAATATTCATTTGAACTAGGCGGCGGAACCAATTTCTTCGGTACCTTTGCTTATTATTTAGCAAGCCCATTTTCTCTGCTTATATTTTTATTTCCGAAGCATCTTCCGGATACAATATTTTTAATCACGTTATTAAAGGTTGGATGTGCAGGTTTAACAGCTTCTATTTATTTTCATGTTCTAATGGGAAAGAAGCGCTTAGAAATTGTTTTGTTTTCGACGGCCTTTGCTTTAATGGGCTTTATTATGGATTATTCTTTTCATATTATGTGGCTGGACGGTATGATTTGGTTACCTATCATTTTCTTATCCATTGATCGGATTCTTCATGAGAGAAAGCTTGGATTGTTTATTATTGCACTTGCTGCTACATTTATGAGTAATTTCTATCTTTCTTACATGATCGGTATTCTTACGTTCCTATATTTTCTTATCCGTTTGTTTTCTATTTATCGCATCAATGAAATTACCAAGTGGCTGAAATACGTTGGAATGTTTGTAGTCGGTACTGCCGTTTCGGGAGCATTAGCTTCCTGGGTTATCCTCCCTGCCTATAAAGCATTAGGAAACAATCCATATAATGTACAGACATTGCACTTTAAGCTGGAATGGAAACTCAACATACTAGATTTTTATTGGAAGCTTCTATCAGGTGGATTTGATTCCAGTATATTTGGCGCACCTAATGTGTATGCGTCACTTCTTGTATTATTGCTATTTCCACTTTATGTGTGGATGAAGGAAATTCCTAAGCGAGAAAAGCTACTTGTAACCTTAGCCACTCTCTTTGTATTTGTTAGTTTTGGATTTCCCTTTTTTAATTTAATCTGGCATGGATTGAAATGGCCGAATGCTTATCCGTATCGCTATGCGTTCGCATTTTCGTTTCTTATTATTTTCATGGCTGCTCGTGCTTTTATGTATATGTCAAAGCAATATATCCGCCCACTATGGACTGTTTATGGTATCCATATCGTTTTGATTGGCCTGCTTTGGGTGAAAAGACCAGTGCTAAATAAAAAAATACTTCTGATAAATATTGCTTTATTAACAGTACTTGCGATTTTATTAACAATTCGCTGTATGTCAGTATCCTTTATGAAAGCAACATTGATTCTACTCGTTCTTGTAATGGTAGCAGATGTAGGTTTCAATACATATGCAACGATTCGATATTTAAATAAAGAAATGCAGTATACATCTCGAAATGAGTATGCGATGAAGACGGAAGTGGAACAAGCCTTTCAATATGTAAATAAGGATAATATACAGCAATATCAGGTAGCTTCGATGTTTTATCGAACATTAAATAATTCATTACAATATGACTATCCTTCTTTTCAAAATTTTAATTCAATGGCAAATGGTTCTTTTAATCGTTTCTTACATAATGTAGGATATTCGACATCTCCAGATTTTATTGTTGCAAATAATTCGGGAGATACATTGCTATTCGATGCAATTTTAAGAGTGGGGTATACCATTAATGATAGTAGTATTCACAAATATGGGTATGATACGCTACAAACATTTGACTATGTAACAGTATCGAAAAATAGATTATTGGTTCCGTTTGGGTATGCGGTAAAAGAATTAAATGATGATATAAACAAGGAACAGGATCCGTTTGCAATGCAGGAAATGCTAATAGGAAAAAATAAAGGTGACCTATTTCAAAATCTAACCCCGTTACTTGTTTCCTATGATAATCTGAAGCCTGCTTCCGAGCCAGGAAAGTACAATCGAATAAGTAAAAATAAACCTGCTTCTATAACCGTCCAAGTAACAGCACCCGCTGATATGCAAATATACGGCTATATTGGTGGATTAAACACTTCTACACAAGCTGAAGTAAATCATAATTACCATGTATATATTCCTTCTAAAAATGAACGGAGTATAACGGATTTTGGGTATATGACTGCTAATACTCCTGTAACGGTTTCATTGAAGGTAGACCAGGATACGTTATCACTAAATGATTTCGTTTTTCACGGTTTAGATGTTCATACATTTGAAAATACGGTAAAAGATTTACAACGAAATTCAATGAATATAGAAAATCGAAAAGGTACAACGATTCAAGGTACGATTCATGTAGATGATAACAGTCTATATGTATTTCCTATTCCATATGACACCGGTTGGACAGTACTTGTAGATGGAAAGAAAACACCGGTTGAATCCGTTGCGAAAGGTTTAATCGGAACGAAGCTGCAAAAGGGCGAGCATTCCATCGTGCTAACCTATCAATCTCCAGGATTACGAGATGGAATTATGATATCCATTTTTGGTGTGGTTATCTTTGCCGGATTGTTAGTTTGGCAGTATAGAAGGCAACGGAAAAAATAAAGGAAAACTTCTTTAAGTTCAAGGTGATGACGAGTGCATCTAGAGATCCACTGCTAGTTGTACTCGTTTTGTCGTGTTTGAAAGGAGTTTGTATAGTAGAATAGAGGTAATACATATATAAAGCGGAAGAAAACGCTTACTTTTTTATTTTTAAAATGTATTTACACCTATTATATAAATATGGCAAACTAGAGATTGTGACATAACGTTACATTGCCATATTTATTTTACTTTTTCGATACCATATAGACAGGGGTATCGTTCATTTTGTAAATGGAGTAACTGATAGAAATGAGTGAAACAAGAGTGAAATCATCGTTTACGAATTATCTGTATTTACATGCAACCTTTTTATTGTACTCTCTCATTATGCTATATATGAAATGGAGTTCTCATTTTTCTATTGCATCTATATTCTTTTATTTAGCATACGCAGTGCTTATTGGGTTATTGTTTGTATATGCTGTTATTTGGCAGCAAGTCATCGCCCATTTTGACATTTCCAAGGCCTATTCCCATAGAGGTGTTATTATTGTATGGACACTATTGTGGTCTGTGCTCTTTTTTCATGAAAGCATACATTGGAATCAAATTCTTGGAATCTGCATTATTATTTTCGGAATTGGTGTGGTGACACGTGATGAATAAATATGTCCTCCTATTTTTGTTTGGTGTACTTATAGCGAATTATTCACAAATATTATTAAAAAAAGCTACCTTACAGAAATATGATTCAAAGTTGAGAGAGTATGCGAATCGATATGTTATTGCAGGGTACATGCTTTTTACGATAAATGCAGGTATCAATATCATTGCAATGAAAGGAATGTCTGTTGCCTTAGTCTCTGTACTAGAATCATGTAGTTATATTATTATGCTTATATTTAGTAGATTGTTTCTAGGCGAGCCTATTACAAAACGAAAGGTACTTGGTAATATCATTATCGTTATAGGTATTATGGTTTATGTACTTTTGTAATAGAACGGGTCGACAGTCAGAAGGGGGATTTTAACAAATATGAAACGATTAGCAAAATCGTTTATTATGTTTTTGGTTATTACAACGATTATTTTTGTGTATGCCTCTGCAAGAGGAGATATTATGCATGCACAGGGAGGAAATGCAAAAAATACGAGAGAATTTGTTACTATTATGCCAGGAGATACTGTTTCACAGATATTGTATCCGAAACACACCAATGTAGAGGGGCTAACAATAGCATTTAATCCAGAAGTGAAGGATACAAATTTTACTGCTGATGTTGAAGTACGTTCTGCTAATGGTGTAGATCTTTTTCATATATCTTCTGCTCAGATGGATATTCTTGGACAGATGTCCTTACCACTTTCAAAGAATGTCCAAGGTAGTGAACAGAAGTTAGACCTTGTGATTTCTAATATTCATTATGATAGCAGGAAACCTGTATCTATTAAAACTGCCCAGCCGCTTGAGAATACGGTAATGACAATAAATAAGGAGACAAGCAAAAATGCAGCAGTAGTTGTGTCTTACACGCTATCATCCATTCCTTATTTGAAATGGTTTGTTTTGCTATTGTTAGCAGTTTGTGTGACTTGGTGTTTATCTTTTGCTGGATCAAATCTAATCCGTGAATATGCACTTATTGCTACACTATTTGGTCTGCTGTTTGCGATTTTTACTCCGATTTATCAATCTTCAGATGAATATGTACATTATTTGAAAAGCCAAGATGTAGCAGCTGGTCATTTTATAACACCGAAATATAATGGGTATGTTGGCTATTTCGTATCACCAAAAATCTTAGATACGGAAGTTGCCCCTGTTGAAAAGGATGAAAAATTTAATCCAGATGTGTATCATTTCATAAGCGGCAGTAGCGTAAAGCCTGATGATCTTTCTAAGCAAGTATTTACAAATCAACCTACAACAGCTGTATATACGTTTATTCCGTATATCCCGCAAGCTATTGGTATTAAAATAGCCATGCTATTCAATACGGATATATGGACTGCGAATATTTTCGGCCGCTTAGCAAATTTATTTACATTCGTATTGATGTCTACATATGCTCTGAAGCTTATGCCAATTATGAAACGAACGTTTATGTTTTTTATGCTTGGTCCAATTATTATGTTCCATGCAAGTAGTCTATCGGCAGACACCGTATTAATGGGATCTAGCTTTATGTTTTTCGCATTATTAATGAAGCTCTGGTTTGAAAAGGAAACGATGAGCAGAAAAGAGAAAATACTTCTGGGATTGTCTGGCTTCATCATGGTACTTTGCAAATTTACGTATTGGCCGCTAATATTACTTGTTTTACTTGCACCTTCTGCACGATTGGGAAGCAAAAAAGAATTTATTCGATTTTCTAGTATCTTCATTGGGATAACAACCCTTACAGTTGCTGCATGGAACTTATTTGTCATGAGTTATGTAGGAGATGCTGTTGCAGGCGGTAATGTATCTGCTAGCAAGCAGCTTTCATTTATGTTGAGTCATCCGGCTGAAACGCTGCATGTGTTTACGGTATCACTTGATCATGGATTAAGTGAATGGGTTCAAATGTACAATACGTTTGGTTTTCTCTCAACTCCATTAAAGGCAATTTTATATATATACCCGATAGTAATCGTATTGCTTGCTATTTTAGATCATCAAGATCGTCCGTTGCCTTTGCATAAATTTCAGGTTTGGGGATTACGTGTAAGTGTTATGGCGGTTACATTTTTAGTGATGCTAAGTTTATATTTAACTTGGACACCAGTTGGATATCAATATATTTACGGAGTTCAAGGAAGATATTTTATACCAATTATTCCTCCTTTGTTACTACTGATAAGACAACATTTTACATTACAAGTGGATAAGCCTTCTATACCGATTTTTGCATCACGTGCTGCCACCTTGTTTTTAGCCTATTCGTTCTTATTTTGGTTTGCAAAGATGTTTTAAATTCGTTAAAAGAGAGGGAAGGGATATCTGTTGGAGAAGAAAAAACTTATCATCATTCCAGCCTACAATGAATCTATGAACTTAATTCATGTTGTTAAAGATATAGAATGCTATGCAAAGGATTTTGATTATGTCATCATTAATGATTGTTCTAAGGATGATACGGAAGAAATTTGTAAGGAAAACGGTTTTAATTACGTGAATCTGCCAATTAATTTAGGAATCGGTGGAGCTATGCAAACGGGATACAAATATGCTAAAAAGTATGGCTATGATATGGCTGTGCAATTTGACGGAGATGGTCAACATGATGCATCGTATATAGATGTCCTGCTTCGAACGATGGAAGATAAGCAGGCTGACATGGTAATTGGTTCTCGGTTTATTACGAAGGAAGGCTTTCAATCCTCTTTTTCTAGAAGACTAGGTATTCGTTTTTTCGAGTTTCTTATCTATGCCATTACGAGAAAGCATATTACGGATGCGACCTCGGGATTTAGAATCGTGAATCAAAAAATAATCACTGATTTTTGTTCGTATTATCCGACAGATTATCCTGAGCCAGAAAGTATAGTATCGATTATACGAAATCAATATAAAATAGAAGAAGCACCAGTTATTATGAGAGAACGCCTCGGAGGCACTTCTTCTATCGTTAATCTAAAGGCTGTTTATTATATGATTAAGGTGACGCTTGCCATTGTCATTGACAAGCTAAAGCCAGCGAGAAAGGGTGCTTTGAAATGACGATTCGCCTTCAGGCACTGATTTTAATTGCAGTACTCATTATGTTTATTCAATTTATTAACTTACTGCGCAAAGAAAAGATGGAACTAAAATATGTGCTCGTTTGGTTTGCTGTATTAATAGGCATTGCGATTGTATGCTTGTTTCCAAGTATAATAGATTCGGTATCAAGCTTATTAGGAATTGAAACACCAATGAATTCTTTATTTTTCTTTGGCTTTATCTTTGTATCCTGTTTGTTATTTTCAATATCTGTGACAATTTCTAAGCTATCGGTCCGAGTGAAAGAATTGACGCAAAAGGTTGCCCTCTATCAGTTCGAAAATGACAGATTAAAGAAAACCTTGCAAGAGGGAAAGAACGAGGAAAAATAGAACATGTAGCAAAAAAAGTAGGCTCCTCTTCAGAGGAGCCTACTTTTTGTCTAGAAGTATAACATGTGAATGCTTCAAGATAGATAAGTCCGTATATGCTTGTCCATTTATTCGTTACAATCCGAATGATTATATACTTCAAACGTTTTATGAATCATATTGGCGAAGGTGAAGTGTTGTAAGTAATGGTTTCTACCTTGATTTGCTATGCGAGCATAAAGCTCCTCATTTTCGAGAAGCTCCTGAATTGCATGAGCTAACTCTTTATGATCTCCATATGGAACGAGTAGACCAGTTTCATTGTGTATGACTACCTCAGGTAGACCGCCAATTCTTGTTGCAATAACAGGTTTTTCCATTGCTAAAGATTCAATAGCAACATAGGAAAGCGACTCATTTTCTGATGGAATAACAATGATGTCGTTGTTTATATATTCTTCTACAACATTTTCGCAGAAGCCTTTAAAAGAAACACTGCCAGACAAACCTAAAGATATTGTTTCTTCTTCTAATGCCAGCTTTAATGGACCTTCTCCAATGATGTTGCAGTGCCACTGAAAAGATGGCCTAGCGTTTTGTAAGTTCCGTAATGCGTGTAATAAAAAATAATGTCCCTTTTCCTTGCTTAGTCGCCCGATTACTCCGATCTGTTTGACATTGTTTTGGAAAGTAGGTTTGGTAACGAGGGGGTCTTCAACACCATTGTAGATCACTTGAAGTTTATGACTAGTTGCCCCTTTCTCGAGGAGCCTGTTTTTCATAAACTGAGAAACACAAATGATTGTATCATTATTTTTTGTAAACAATTCATTTATATTTTTTAGAAAAAACGGCATCGGAACATCCACATGATAGGTCCAAATTACACGTACATTCGCTCCAAGTTTTTTGGCTAATATAGATATAAAGTTTTCTCTTAAAAATTGAGTATGAATAATGTCAATGTTTTCACGTAATACAATTTGACGAATTTTCCATGCAGCCTGTAAATCAAACGGATGACGCATTTTAACTTGATATATTGGAATATTCATTTGTTTAAATTTTTTTAAAAGGGGACCTGGAGTTGAATAGACAAATATGCAATGATCGCGCCCTACAGCTTCGATTAAATTCATTACATATTTTTCAGTTCCTCCATCTCCTATATAATTTAATATGTACATTATCTTTGTCATCTTTATTCCTTCCCTATAGAAAAAATACAGCTCGTCGTTGTTGTCATGCTTGTACTCTTATAGAGTCCGAAGAGGAGTCTATTGCATAATGATGGAATGTACAAAGCAGCTTTTCCAGAGCAAACGCCAAGCGTGAAAAAGAAGGTGACAATTACACAAATTGTTAGCGTTCTTTTAAGATTTTCTTATAAAAATAATCTTCATACAGTAAGTTCATCTTTCTCAAGAATAATTTATTTGGAGATAAAAAGCAACGTATGTTATGCAGTTGCTTGTTTGGAAAGTCCATGTAATCCATTTAAAGAAAGGATTATATCTATATGTATTATAAGCCATTATACGTGTGAGAGTTATGCTTTTTTGAGAGGAATAAGAAAAATATGCTCGCCAATTGGCGAGCATATTACTTAAGCAGTACGGGAATAAGATGTGTTCGTTACAACAGATTGGTAAATACGAGGAGCGATCACGGCACCGATAATAGTAAATACGAGATCTTTCACCATAAACCAAGTCATTGTTTTCCAAACGGCTGCATAGGTCAGTGGTAATGCTAGCCATGCCTTTGCTGCAAGATACATGTAATTCGTACCAATTAAGTAGATAAGAACAATTCCGACTAAAGAAGCGATTAGAAAGGTTGAAAACTGTGGGTCTTTTTTACTCTCAACGATTTTTCCGACTACATAGGCTACAACGATATAAGCAAGAATGAATCCGCCTGATAATTTAAAAAGAGTGCCGATGCCTCCGGAAAAATTTGCAAATACAGGTGCTCCTGCGATTCCAACTAACATGTAAACAATCATTGAAGTAGCACCTAAACGGCTACCTAATAATAAGCCTGCTAGAATTGCAAAAAATGGTTGCATAGAGAGTGGAATCCCTCCTACTTGAAGAAACGGAGCCCAAGAAGTAATATTTGCTCCAATTGCCATAAGAGCAACGAACATGGCAGCAAGTGTCATGTCAAGTGTACGAAACTTACGCATATTATGTTAACCTCCAAATAATAAAAGTTAACAATATCGTACAAATATAAAGTTAACTTGTCAACAGGAAAATTGTAATCGCTATCTTTGTAAATATATTAGCTCTAATGCTAATATATTTAAGGGCTTACTACCCTAAAAAGAAGTTTCACTTTATCCCATATGTGTAGAAGGAAAGTATGTGGCATAAGAGAATTAATAAATAAAAGAGTTTATTCTAGTAATAAATAGAAAAGGGGAGAAGCGATAGTGGAGCAAACATTAATGGAAGCGTTAGGTATTAAGATTACGAAGCTTGCAGAGGACCTTGTTGAAGCGACGATGCCAGTGAATGAGAGTACTCATCAGCCTTTTGGGTATTTACATGGAGGAGCGTCAGTGGCATTGGCGGAAACGGTAGCAAGTATGGGAACTTATCATGCTATTGATCAGGAAAATGAGATATGCTTCGGTTTGGAAATAAATGCGAATCATCTTCGTTCAAAGCGTGACGGAATCGTTACAGCTATTGCAATTCCTCTACATAAGGGAAAAACGACCATGGTATGGGATATTAAAATTATGGATGAAGACAATGCCTTAGTATGTATATCACGTTGTACAGTAGCTATTAAACCCAAACGCTTATGATAATTTGAAATGATATCAATATGAAAGCAGATGGAGAAAAGAGGAAATCCTATTACAGATTTCCTCTTGTTTTTTTAAAATTCAATTTTGCTTTCTAAGAATGCTCGTAATTCGCTAATTGGCATGCGAACTTGTTCCATTGTATCACGATCACGAACAGTTACTTGGTGATCTTCGAGTGAATCAAAGTCAAATGTAATGCAATAAGGTGTTCCAATTTCGTCTTGACGACGATAGCGTTTCCCAATTGATCCTGTTTCATCGTAATCGATCATGAAATGCTTGGAAAGCTCAGCATATACTTCTCCTGCACCTTCAGCTAATTTCTTAGATAATGGAAGAATCGCTGCCTTGAACGGAGCCAATGCAGGATGGAAGTGAAGCACAGTACGCGTTTCATTTTCCAATTGTTCTTCTTCATAGGCATCACATAAAAAGGCTAAGGTTACACGGTCTGCACCAAGAGAAGGCTCAATACAATATGGTACAAAGCGTTCATTTGTTTGTGGATCGATATAGTTAAAGTCTTCATTTGAATGTTCCATATGACGTTTTAAGTCAAAATCTGTACGACTAGCAACACCCCATAGTTCACCCCATCCGAATGGGAATTGGAATTCAATGTCTGTCGTGGCATTGCTGTAGTGAGACAATTCTTCTTCGCCATGATCGCGAAGACGGATACTTGTTTCCTTTAATGCGAGAGAAAGCAACCAGTTTTTGCAATATTCACGCCAGAAGGAGAACCATTCTAAATCTTCACCAGGCTTACAGAAAAATTCAAGCTCCATTTGTTCGAATTCTCTCGTACGGAACGTAAAGTTACCAGGTGTAATTTCATTACGAAAGCTCTTACCAATTTGTCCGATACCAAATGGTAATTTCTTTCTCATCGAGCGTTGTACATTCTTAAAGTTAACAAAAATTCCTTGTGCAGTTTCTGGACGAAGAAAAATTTCGCTTGTGCTTGTTTGCGTAACGCCTTGATGGGTTTTAAACATAAGATTAAATTGACGGATTTCTGTGAAATCATCACTGCCGCATTCGGTACATTTAATTTCATGCTCTTTAATCAAATCCTTCATTTGATCAAAGGATAGACCATCTACAACCATTTCAATGCCTTTTGCTTCTAATGCGTTTTCGATAAGTTTGTCAGCGCGATGACGTGCTTTACAATGCTTACAATCGATCATTGGATCGTTAAAGTTGCCAACGTGACCAGATGCAACCCAAGTTTGTGGATTCATTAAAATCGCTGCATCTAAGCCTACATTGTACGGAGACTCTTGTATGAACTTTTTCCACCATGCTTTTTTTACATTGTTTTTCAATTCTACGCCAAGCGGACCATAATCCCAAGTGTTTGCTAAACCACCATAAATTTCAGAGCCAGGAAACACAAAACCACGATGCTTTGCTAAATTTACGATTTGTTCCATAGAAGACATATTCTTTCCTCCCTAAGTTTTAAAATAAATTCATAAAGAATGATAAAAAATGGGTGAGCCGAGTTTCACTTTTCTAGTGTCCAGCTACACCGGCTAGCTCCATCCGGCCAGAGAACCTTTGCCCTTAAAAGGCAAAAAGCGCCTTTTTGGTCAAAGAACCTCTGTCCTGCGGAGCTGAGCGAGCCGGTTCTGCTTTTCTAAATAAAAAACGCTCGTCTCTAGGCATATAGCCTAGGGACGAGCGTTATACTCGCGGTTCCACCCTAGTTGACATACATATTGTATGTCCCCTTGTAGCATGTATAGCTCAGGATTGCCGTTTCCTTGCTTTCTAGGCTTTCACCGTCCCTAGATCGCTTTGTTTGCAAGTACTTATGTATCCTTCATTGCAACAGTATAAAATTAGATGAGGCTATTCTAACATGTTCTGAAAAAATACACAAGACGAGGACAACAATGAAGATTTTAAAGAGTTCCATCTATTTGTACGATGTGTTTTAATGCTTCCCGTTTACTTAAAGGAGCAAGGGAATGTGTTTTAACAAATTGCAAAACAGAAGCCTCATTTGTTTTTGCATATTCACGAAGTGCCCAACCGATTGCTTTTTGAATGAAAAATTCTTTCTGATCTGTAAGCTTTTCTATAATCGAAAAAAGTAGAGTTTCATTGGTTTTCTCTTTATATTTTAATTGAAATAAAATACATGTTCGTTGTAACCAAATATTTTCTGAATGCATCCACTCGTGAATGAAGGATTCAATTAAATCAGGATGTGCAGAAAATATTGGGCCTATAAGGCGAGAGGCTATATAGTCCACCGTATCCCACCACGAGTTTGTTATGATCATTTCTTCAAGTAACGGTAAAAAGGAAGAGTCCAGACACTTTTTATTTTTTTCCAATATATCAAGGGCTATGTAAGTAAATTCTCGTTCAGGCAATCCCCAGAGGGAACGTATGATAATGGGAAGTTCCGCTGCTAAGGGCTTAGGCCTAGTTGATAAAAACGACTTTAGAAGCTCTTTTCGTTCAGGTGCTCTGACTCCAAGAAACGGAAATTGGTTTTTCATATAGCGTTTCATATATTCGGCATTTTCTGTATTGCGGTAAGGATCGTAATGAAGCTGCAGAGCTTGTACGAATGGATGCATAATGCTTACTCCTTTATTCTAATTTTTAATTATTATACATGAACTTTATTACAGCTACATAAAAAAACAGTGATTCGGTTAGGGTTCATCTACAAACATAAATTCATTTTTAAGAATTGCATTTTATAAAAATATTTAATTATTTTTTCTCATATATATAAAATACATAACTGTCGGAAAAACGTCTCAGACCACATACATTTGTTCGTAAGTTGATGTGTGGAATGAAGCATAAGGAAGGGATCGAATGAATGAACATAACTATTTATTTATAGACTTTGAGTTTACGATGCCGGAAAATAAACGAAAACCGTCTGGGTTTTATCCTGAAATTATTGAAGTCGGATTAGTCGCAGTAGTAGACAGTGAGATTGCAGATACATTTTCTAGCTTTATTAAGCCTGAAAAATTTTCTATATTAACGGAGCGCTGCAAGAAATTTTTAAATATTAAGCAAGAAGATATTGAAGAAGGTATACCGTTTTCGCAGTTTGTAGATACGTTACGGGGTTATGAGCAGGGGGAGTCTAGTACTGTGATTACATGGGGGAATATGGATATGAAGGTATTAAAGAATAATTGTGAAGTAGCAGGGGTTTTGTATCCATTTAAAGGAAAACATCGTGATTTATCCCTCGAATACAAGCATTTCTTCGGTGATCGTAATCAAACGGGACTTAGGAAGGCCATCGAAGCCTATGGAAAGAAAGGAACGGGGAAGCATCACCGAGCTCTTGATGACGCATTAACAACGTATAGTATTTTTCAACTGGTAGAGAAGGATAAAGAATATTTAGTAAAGCCTGCCCCTACTACTATTGGAGAGTTAGTTGATCTATCGAAGCTACTAAAAAAGGCAAGAGCACAATAAAGGCCAAATTAACAGGGAATTGATAATCTGGCCTTGTTTTTTATCCCGCTTTAACGGGCAGTAAGCCCCCCTTCAAGGCTTAGAGAGCTCGAAGAAGGCTAAGTGGGGGACAACTGCCCGTAAAAGTCCGAATGGGGCGGGCTAACCCTCGGTGAGAGAAAACCCCCACCGAGGGAAGTTTCACTTTATAACTTATAATCATTTTTTAAATTGTATAAGTTTTCAAGGCAGCGCTCTGCCCATTCAGTATGTTCTTTTTGCAATGTTTCTATTTGCTCTGAAATTGCCTGCTGCAAGGATTCTTTATAGGTTGGAACGGTATGTTCATAACGCTTTACCATTTGTTTTGGAACAAAGGCTTGCTCTTGATAAGAAAGTGCACGGCGTTCATGAAAAAAAGGGACATTCACCTGCTTTACGTGATGCAGATCTCCTTGGATTGGATGCTTTCGTACTGCAAGAACCTTAAGTAAGTATTGACCTTGACGTATGTCCGTTATTTCTCCAATATATTTCCCTGTTTTATAAATGCCAGTGACAATATCTCCGATTTGCAATGTGTCTTCCATATGTATGCCTCCTTTTTATTTATCGTACAAAGTTGAATAGGGTTAGGTCAACTTTATCGTATAGTTTTCTTGGGATTTCTAATATAATGGAAATAAAAGGATGGTGATGTCATGATTCCCGATCTTTATTTTCCTCAAGATAAAACTGAGTATATTCCTGCTGTTTTGTTGTGCTTACTGTTTTGCTTAGCAGCATTCATAACTGTACGAATTTTTATAATGATTTCAAAAAAAGAAATGAGGACGTTTACAAGAATTGAAGAGAAGATCATGCTACAGAGCGAGAAAAAAAAGGAGGGAAAATAACGCATCGTTTTATTTTTTCTTTGTATGTTTCTCCCTTATCCGGTAAACATAATGAAAAACGGATATGCTGGAGGAACATCATATGAAAATGAAGTATGCTTTTGTCGCTTTATCTATTATCATTGCTGGTGGCTGTGATAAAGGTCAGCCAAAGCAAGTGGAACTAAAGCTATATAATTCTACCGGTGATGAAATGGGAACAGCCAAAATGTCAGAACAACCGAATGGGGTAGAAATAAAATTAAAAGTAAAAGGGGTTTCACCAGGGCCACACGGTTTACACGTGCATGAAATTGGACAATGTGAAGGACCCTTGTTTAGTTCAGCTGGAAACCATTTTAATCCAGATCAGAAGGAGCATGGTTTATTAAATGAAAAAGGTCCAGAGAATGGGGATTTACCGAATGTAACTGCGACGAGTGCGGGTGAAATTAATTCAAAAATTGTAGCGACTAACATTTCCTTTCTGGAAGGAAAGAAGACATTACGGCGTAAAAGTGGAACGTCTCTCATCATTACAGAAAGTCCTGATGATGGTATGACACAGCCAGCAGGAAATTCTGGAAAGCGAATTATATGCGGCGTTATTACTGAAAAAGTAAAAGAATCTTAGGGAGATAATTTTAATTACATATTCATCGTTTTTTCTTCACTTGCATGATTATGAGGGGTACAATTAATAATAAGACAATGTGTTACATTTCTATTCGTTTGAATGGAATATGACGATGCACGAAACTATTCTATACTCCAATTATGACACAGTTTGTAAAAACGAATCATAATTTCTCATAGCATAAGAAACAGAATAAGAAAGATAGGAGGAATACGATGAGCGGTGGTGTGTATGCAAAGCTTGTTGAAGTTGTAAAAGAATGGGACCCGTTTCAATTTGGACCTGAATTTTATGAAACAGAAGCAAGTGACATTGTACAGATTGTGACAAAGTTTGATGATATTGATTACATAGCAACGAAAATTCAACGTATTTATTTTTTATCGTTTGAGGAAAAAATCGCCATAGAAAGATGCAAGCAGCTGGCACAAAAGCTCGTTGAATTAAAAAATTCACTCTCACATAGCTGTAAGATTTATCATAAATAATAATGATGACTTTTATTTAGATGTATCTTCCATTCTAGTGTTTTTCGTTTTTGTCTTTTTAAGAAATTCTCCCCGTTTTTCTGTGAGTTCTGTTGATCCTCTCTTCTCATTTTCTCTATATAAAACCTTCCCCTTATAGTAGACAGTATTAGCTTTTAACTGTCTACTATAAAGGGAATCGTGTTAAGAGAACCCTCTGTCTTAAAAGGAAAAGCTCATTTTCAGCCAGAGAACCTCTGTCCTGCGGAGCAAAAGCGAGCCGGTTACGCTTTTCTACATCTCAACAAAGTGTAAGATATTTTCGTAAATATGTTCTGGCTTTTCCTCTGGTAGTAAATGCCCAGCTTTTTCGTAAGAGATGAAGGTTGAGTTTTCTAAATCGTTATGCAGTCTTTTTCCAATGGAGATTGGGACGACTCGGTCTTCTTCTCCCCAAATAAGAAGAGTTGGCGTTTGGATTTTTCGTAATTCGTGTGTCGGTAAATCTCCTTCTCGGTCACGAATCATTCGCGTTAATGCTTGGAAGATACGATCATCATAAAATGGTGCGGCATATCCATGCATCATTTCCTCATCGATTAGCTGGGTATCATGAACAACATTTAACAGATTACGTAGCACGCCTCTTCGTATGAACCAATTTTTCATATATAAATAAAAGAACGGCATGTATGACGAATAGATCAATGGTAAAGAGGAACGAGAAAGGTAGCCTGAACTACATAGAAGTACAGAGTGACTTATTAGGTCTGGACGTATGCGGTTTACGTAAAGTGAAATTTGTCCTCCCATTGAATGGCCAACTAATATGATGTTGCAAAGCTGTAAATCCTCAATAAGAGATATAACAAGATTCGCTAAATTTTTGTAGGAATAGGTGAATGTAGTGGATTTTTCACTTTTTCCGAAAGGTGGAAGGTCTAGAGCGATAACCGTCCCTTTTTTAACTAGGAGCGGGATGAGTCTACGATAGCTAAAGGTAGACGAAAGAAAACCGTGAACGAGAATGAATGTGGGTTGCGATGTATCCGGATTATAGTTGTATAACTCATAGTGAACAGTTATCCCTTTAATGGAATAAGAGGAGTGGTGTGAAAGAGAAATCTCTGCTGTCATGGTTATCACCTCATTGTTTTTTTGTTACTATCATCCCCATCCTATTTTTGTTCTATGCTCATTTCATGTTTTGTAAAATATCCTGTTACTATATATAGGATTTTTTTTATATAATGAATAGGCTGGCTATTTTTTGTTATAGTTATTGCGATGCTATAATATCTTTTATAAGCTGTAGAGCCAAAATGCAGAAGTGTTATAACCATGATCAGCAGGCTCTATGTAAAGGGATCTGTCTGAGGCGTAGAGCTTTGTTTAAAAATTGAAGTAATCTCCTTTATATTTATCAACGGTAATTTCTAAGTAAAGGTTTTCATAATAGCTGTACGTTTTATAAGATTCAATTCATACTCTTTCTAATCCATCCTTTTGCAGGGCTTTTGTTTATAAAAAGACTTGTTCACATAAAGCGGCAAGGAGTTTTATTTGTTACTATTTTATGCGCTTACATTACAATCGTGTCATAATTGTCGCAATCTTCTGAAATGATTACTAACTATTTTTAGTTGTCATATACATTTAGATGCAGTGTCTTGCACTCCTTTTCCACCCGTTTTGTCATATAATAATAAAAAAATTATTACAATGTTATAGAACAAGAAGTTGCAAAATAGAGAATTGTTTGTATACTCAATTCAAGGGTACTTATTTTATCCGCTGTGATAAAATGTTATGTTGAAGAAAGGAAATGACATGTATGACTGAAAAAGAACTAGAGCTTCTTGATTGCTTAGAAAAAAATAGCCGCCTCCCGATCGATGCGCTAGCAAAAATGCTAGACATAGAAGTGGCAGAAGCCGAGGCGATGATAAAAAAGCTTGAGCACGAAAAAATCATCGTTGACTACGTAACACTAGTAGATTGGACGAAGGTAAAAGAACAAGAAGGCTTAACAGCCATGATTGATGTGAAAGTAACACCAAAGCGCAATGTAGGCTTTAATGAAATTGCAGAGAAAATATATCGTTATCCAGAAGTGAAATCTGTATATTTAATGTCTGGTGCTTATGATTTATCAATTGTAATTGAGGGGAAAACGATGTCTGAAGTTGCAGCTTTCGTTGCACATAAGTTATCTACTTTAGATTCCGTCGTTTCAACTACAACTCATTTTATATTGAAGAAGTATAAGCATGATGGCATTATTTTTGACCAACCAGATGATGATAAACGGATTGTGGTGACACCATGAAAAGCTTTACTCTATCTAAAACAGCGGTAGATTTACAACCATCCGGCATTCGGAAATTTTTTGATCTAGCTTCCGGCATGAAAGGTGTTGTTTCCCTTGGTGTTGGCGAGCCTGATTTTGTAACTGCATGGCATGTACGTGAAGCATGCATACGTTCTTTAGAGGAAGGATTTACAGCCTATACAGCAAATGCAGGGTTACTTGAATTACGTCAAGAAGTGTCGCATTATTTAAAAAAACAATTTGATGTATCTTATGATGCGTCGCAAATCATTATTACGATTGGAGCAAGCCAAGCACTTGATGCTGCGCTTCGAACTGTTATTAATCCTGGTGATGAAGTCATTGTTGTAGAGCCATGCTTTGTATCGTATGCACCGACTGTATCGCTTGCAGGGGGAATTCCTGTAACTATTTCTACTTCTCCAGAACATAATTTTAAGCTTCAACCTGAAGAACTTGAGGAAGCGATTACACCGAGAACGAAGGCGATGATTCTTTGTTCACCAAACAATCCAACAGGTACACTATTAAGTAAGGATGATTTAGAAGGAATTGCTGAGATTGTAGATAAATACAATTTAATTGTACTTGCAGATGAAATATATGGAGAGCTAGTGTATGATGAATCCTTTACAAGCTTTGCAGCTATTCGTAACATGTATGAAAATACGATATTAATTTCTGGATTTTCAAAGGGATTTGCGATGACTGGTTGGCGTCTTGGAATTGTTGCTGCACCGAAGTATTTTATCGAGCCAATGCTTAAAATTCATCAATATACAATTATGTGTGCTCCGACCATGTCTCAACATGCAGCTTTGGAAGCGCTTCGTCATGGTGAACAAGATGTGATAGAAATGAGAAAGAGCTATCGCCAACGTCGTAATTTTATTACCAAATCCTTTAATGAAATGGGACTTTCTTGTCATGTACCTGGGGGTGCCTTTTATGCGTTTCCTTCCATTAAATCTACCGGGTTAACCTCAGAGGAATTTGCAGAGCAATTGCTTGTGGAGGAAAAGGTTGCTGTTGTACCAGGTTCAGTATTTGGAAAAAGCGGAGAAGGGTATGTCCGATGTTCTTATGCAACATCTATGGATCAATTATTAGAAGCTGTTTCACGTATTAAGAAATTTTTACAAAAAAAAGACAAAACAATTTCTGTTTTGTCTTAAAAAAAGGGGGGAATACTAGAAAGCCATGTGCTATCAGTGTATCCCTCCTTTTTTTAAAATATACGTAAAAATAGAAAATATTTTTGCTAATAGCTAATAATGGAGCGATGTTGTTATTCTTTTGAAGGTAATGAATATACGTGTTATAATTCATTAATATTTATTTTATTATCCTGTATTTAAGGGATAATGTAAGGGAAGTTTCACTTTATAGGAGTGTTTTTATGACACGTATTTATCAGTCTGGAACAGTAGTTAGTGGAGTTGTAACAGGCATTCAGGCATACGGTGCATTCGTAGCTTTAGATGAACATACACAAGGATTGATTCATATATCTGAAATCACAAATGGATATGTGAAGGATATTCATGATTTTCTTAAAGTAGGCGACAAAATTAAAGTAAAAGTGTTAGTAGTGAATGAGGAGAACGGAAAAATTAGCTTATCCTTAAAAGCGGTTGAAGAACAGACGAGATCCATGAAGCAGACAACGATGAAAGTTCTAAAGCCCTCTCCAGATGGCTTTCAAACACTTCGCGAAAAATTGAACGAATGGATCAAACAAGTGTAGATGTCTGTACATATGCAAGGATGCTGCCTAAAACAAAAGAGCCTACCAAAGGGGCTCTTTTGTTTTACCTATTACTTATCGAACGTTTCTTGGTTCTGGATTTCTAGAAAACTCTTCGGAAGGTTTAAACAGCAATCCTAAATTAATTAAACCTGCAATACCGACGATACCGTATACGATACGAGCTATAGCTGAATCCATTCCTCCAAAAATAGAAGCAATTAAGTCAAATTGAAAAAATCCAATTAATCCCCAGTTGATTGCACCAATTATTGTAAACACTAAAGCAATTCTTTGTAGTGTACTCATCTTAATTCCCTCCTAAATAATTATTGCTTCACTTATAGAATGTTTTAAAAAAGAATTTCTTATGCAAATTTTTTGGGGATTTGTATCTTTTTTGTTATGGTTATAAAAGAATGTAGAAAAGGAGATAAATCTATGCAAAATTTTGCATTTCAAAATCCAACGAAACTAATATTTGGGAAAGATCAAATAGAACAATTGCGTATAGAGGTTCCGAAGTACGGAAAAAAAGTTTTACTTGTATATGGTGGGGGAAGTATAAAACGTAATGGTGTATACGAAGCCGTAACGAAAATTTTGCAGGATTTACATACCACAGTCTGGGAATTAGCTGGTGTTGAACCGAATCCCCGCCTTTCTACTGTTCGTAAAGGTGTAGAGATTTGTAAGAAAAATGGAGTTGAGTTTATTCTTGCATTAGGCGGCGGAAGTGTAATTGACTGCACAAAAGCAATTGCTGCAGGCTCTAAATATGAAGGAGATGCATGGGACATAGTAATACAAAAGGTAGTTGCTGCTGAAGCTCTGCCATTTGCTACTGTACTAACCCATGCAGCAACAGGATCTGAAATGAATGCTGGTTCCGTTATTACAAATTGGGAAACAAATGAAAAATATGGATGGGGAAGTCCTGTTACCTATCCGAAGTTTTCTATTTTAGATCCAACCTATACGTTTACAGTTCCTGTTAAGCAAACTGTTTATGGAATTGTGGATATGATGAGTCATGTATTGGAATCTTATTTTCATCAAGAAACAAATACACCTGTTCAAGATCGCTACTGTGAATCATTATTACAAACAGCCATTGAGACAGCACCAAAGCTAATCAACGATTTACAAAACTATGAGTATCGTTCAACGATTATGTATATTGGAACAATGGCACTTAATGGTACACTTTCTATGGGTCTTCGTGGTGATTGGGCTACTCACAATATCGAGCACGCTGTATCCGCAGTATATGATATTCCACATGGCGGGGGACTAGCTATTCTGTTCCCGAATTGGATGAAGCATGTATTGGATCAAGACGTATCTCGTTTTAAACAATTAGCAGTTCGAGTCTTTCATGTTGATACCGAGGGAAAATCAGATCGTGATATAGCAATAGAAGGAATTGAAGCCTTACGTAATTTTTGGGATTCCATTGGTGCACCATCTCGACTTTTAGATTACGGTATACAGGATGATAAGTTAGAGCTTATGGCAGAGAAGACGGTCGTTAATGGACCATTTGGTAACTTTAAGAAACTAACGAAAGAAGATGTTCTTGCCATTTACCGAGCATCCTTGTAAAAAAGAGGGCGATTACAATCGTCCTCTTTTTACGTTGTAAATTCCATAAAAATCCAATATTTGTCTATTTTATAAAACCTTTATAATGGACACGCTTACAAAAAGAAGTATGCTTGATTTACAAGTTTTGTTTCGTTAAAGTGGATATGGAAATGGGTATTCTATTATTGGAGGGAATAACATGACACACGTAACATTTGATTATTCAAAAGCGTTATCGTTTATTAGTGAACATGAACTTACATATTTGCGTGATGCAGTTAAGGTATCACACCATGCAATTCACGAAAAAACAGGAGCAGGTAGCGATTTCTTAGGTTGGGTAGATCTACCTGTTGCTTATGATCGTGATGAATTTGCACGAATTCAACAAAGTGCTGAAAAAATTAAAGCAGATTCTGATATACTGCTTGTTATTGGTATTGGTGGTTCCTATCTAGGAGCACGTGCAGCTATTGAAATGTTAAATCATTCTTTCTACAATGTCCTTTCTAAAGAGCAACGTAAATTACCACAAATTATCTTTGTTGGTCAAAATATTAGTTCATCTTATTTGCAAGACGTTATGGATGTTTTAGAAGGAAAAGACTTTTCTATTAATGTCATTTCTAAATCTGGTACAACAACTGAGCCTGCGATTGCATTTCGTATCTTCAGAAAGATGCTTGAAACAAAATACGGTAAAGAAGAAGCGACAAAACGTATCTATGCAACTACTGATAAGGCACGCGGTGCATTAAAAACATTGGCTAATGAAGAAGGATACGAATCCTTTGTTATTCCTGATGATGTTGGCGGAAGATTCTCTGTTCTTACGGCTGTAGGTTTACTTCCAATTGCCGTAAGTGGATTAAACATTCAAGAGATGATGAATGGGGCAGCAGCTGCATTTGAAGATTTCAATAAATCTGAGCTTGAAGAAAATGCTGCTTATCAATATGCAACTGTTCGTAATGCCCTTTACAATAAAGGAAAAACGATTGAAATGTTAGTTAACTATGAACCTGCACTTCAATATTTCGGAGAATGGTGGAAACAACTATTTGGTGAAAGTGAAGGAAAAGACCAAAAAGGAATTTTCCCATCTTCTGCTAACTTCTCAACAGATCTTCATTCTCTTGGACAATATATTCAAGAAGGACGTCGTGATTTATTTGAAACAGTTATTAATGTTGAAAAGCCACGTCATGAAATAGAAATCCCTATGGAAGAATCTGATTTAGATGGTTTAAACTATTTAGCTGGAAAATCAGTAGACTTTGTTAACAAGAAAGCCTTCCAAGGGACTGTATTAGCGCATAATGATGGCGGTGTTCCAAACTTAATTGTTAACGTTCCTGAGCTTAACGAATATTCATTCGGTTATCTTGTGTACTTTTTTGAAAAGGCATGTGCAATGAGCGGATATTTATTAGGAGTTAATCCATTTAATCAGCCAGGTGTAGAGGCATATAAGAAAAATATGTTTGCTTTATTAGGTAAACCTGGTTTTGAAGAATTAAAAGTAAAATTAGAAGAACGCTTGAAATAAGAATGGGAAGGACCTTTAGCAGAGCGCTAAAGGTCCTTTTTTATGTTTTGATGACAATAAATATATCTCCTGTTTGTAATAAAAAGGGGTGAGATGGATGGATGATATTTTCTCCATTTCTTTGCACTCCTAGGAGGAGCATGTCTTTTTTCAACAATTGTTCTCCGTATATTCTGAATAGACTTTGATCATCCTTTTCTAAAAATGGAATGAGTTGTATTTTGTTAGCTGTAAATAGCTTACAAAGTGATATAATCGTTTCTGAAGAAGATGGGAGCGTCATAGAAGCCGTCATAACATAGCTAGTTAACTTATTGGCTTGTACAATTTCGTCTGCACCAGCACGCTTTGCATTTTCAATTTGATGAGAAGTAAGCATTTCTACAATACAATAAATATTCGGGTTCATTCCTTTTACAGTTAGCACAGTTAAAACAGAATGAACGTCTGCATCCCCCTCGCTTTTTTCTTTATCAGCTGTAATCAGAATTGTATCTGCATGTTTACTATCAGCTCGCAGCATAATCTTATCGTGATGGGAACAGCCCTTTACAAAATAAAGATGAGAATAATCTGAAGGTAGGGTAGGAAGAGTCTCATCTATTAGTACGATATCTTTATGTGGATATAATACTTTATATTGACTCACTACTCGTTTAGCCCTTTCATTCCAGCCAACTACAATGAGATGTCGATTAAGAGATACAGCAGCTTGTCCTTTTTGATTTGAATATTGTCTGCTAATTAGTTCAGTAGTGAAAGAAACCATATAATAAGAACCGAATCCAGTTCCGAGGAGTATTAATAAAATTCCGAGGAGTCTCGCATATGTACTTTGTGGTACATAGTCTCCGTATCCGACTGTAAATACAGTAACAATAGCCCACCAGATTCCATCAAAAATAGAAGGAAAAACCTTTGGCTCGAGAAAATGAATAGAAAATCCAAATACAATGACCAATGCTCCGAGCATGATAAAAATGCGAATAATAACCGATAGGCGAAATCTTTCTAGAATAAGACTATTGTTGTTCATACACTAACTCCTTTATCGTACACCTCGGTTTATGCTAAGTGTAACCATTTTTTGAGTAGGAAAAACATGATGCTTCGATAGATTGTTCATAGTACATGCTAGTTATAAAGTGAAACTTGACTAATACTTAGTGAGAAAATATGTTTTACTGGTAGATAACAGATTTTATTTAAAAAAAAGTACTTGCAAAGATATAGACGTCATGATATATTATTTCTTGTCGATTCGGAAGGTAATTAAAACCGATTCAAAAAACATTTGACATCATTTCTGTGAAATGATATATTGTAAAAGTCGCTGCAAGGCGATGAAGAGTTCTTTGAAAACTAAACAAAACATGAAACGTCAGTTTTTTAATAAGCTTAGACAAACTTAACTTTTATGGAGAGTTTGATCCTGGCTCAGGATGAACGCT